>JAAVDA010000009.1 GCA_014802045.1 Bacteroides sp. | reverse complement strand
ATGAAGCGGAGGCGTTCGAGCGCCTCGGGGCCCGTGGGGCGTGCGCCCACGAGCTCGCCGGTGAGGGGCGGGTCGGTGCAGCTGTCGCACATGCGGGCCACCTGCTCCGATGGAAACACCGAGCAGCCGGAGTGGACAAAAGCCTCCACATCGTCGGTGGGAAATTCGGCCTTCATCTCGTCGTGGGTGGCGTGGCCGCGCCGCTTGGCGTGATACCACGCTATCATCTCCAGTGTGAGCCCCCGCTCCCAGAGGCGGCGCTCGTAGAGGTCCATGCTCTCCCAGAAGGCGCGCGGGTCGCGCACCTCGTGGCGATACATCTCCACCTCGTGCCATGCCACAAACACCGGGGTCTTGTCGCTCTTGCCTTGGCGTGCGCGTAGCCATTCGTCGTGGAAGAAGCTCCCCGAGCCGTTGGCCGTAGACTCCATCACCACTGCTGTGAGTGGCGCCATCGGTATGCCGGAGCATATGGCGCGCACCACATCTTCGGGCGAGCGTGTGCGCGAGTCGAGCCAGAATCCCACCTCGCTCAGATGAGCCAGCGACACGCACAGTCCTCGCGCCGAGTCGGGGCTGCGCGACGACCCGATGGTCACCGTGGTCTCGCGTCCGGCTATGGTGCATGTCACCCCGTTTGTCACCTTCACATTCCTGAGCGCCGGCGCCTTATCCTCCTCCCAGAGCTCTTCGGGATAGGTGGCGAGTATGTCGGCCATCTGTGAGCGCAGGGCCGCGGCGGTGTTTGCCACATGGGCAGCAATGATGGAGTTGCGGCGCTTTTCGAGCACAATCTGTATCCACGCGAAGTAGGCGCCCACGAGGGTGCTTCCGCCCCACTGGCGTGCCTTGAGCAGGATTACTCGGATGGGACGTCCGGCCGTGCGATCGGCCTCAAGCACGGCGAGGAGCTTGCGCTGAGGCAGATTGAGAGTGAGAGGGATGTAGCGGGCTGTGAGGCGGTGGGTGATGTGGACACACCGCCAGGCCCAGTATTCGAAATCATACCTGAGTCTCAACCGCTGGAGCTGAAGCTCGGGCATGGCGGGCGAGAACTCCGGGTCGGCCAGCATAGGCTCGGGAAGATAGAGAGTAGCGCAGCCGGGGCGCACCACAGCGCGGCGGTGGCCGCAACAGCCGAGACCAGTCTCGGGCGAATAGTTTGCCGACAGAGCGGCCAGCGCGGCATTGCGCCGCGTGTTCTCCGTAAGTATTGCAGAAAGCATCAAATCCTCCATGCCGCAAAATTACGGCCGCGCCCCCATGGGTTTTCTGCTAATTCGCCCAAGCGAGGGCGCGGAAATGAGAAATGAGAGGTGGAGGTGAGCCGGATAGAAATGGCGATATTTTCCTCGCGCTGCGGGAAAGGGGTAGAGGGGACGATTTGTCGCGGAGTCTGACGATTCCGCGCAATTATCCAGCGACCCGCTCACCGCGGGTCTGAGGGGCGTGCGACTGATAACGCACTGCTACTTTGTAGAGACGAGATTTAATATGACAGGAGATGACAAATCTTCGAAATAGATATATCCCTGACGGTTAATCTCACCAGACATGTCAGCAACATACTTCATACTGACAGTCAGATCTTCGTGAGGCGGTATTTCTGTAGCCGATGGACGCAATGTAACGCACTCGCAAGAAGCATCGACCCTATCTATTCTAAGGGTATCGGAAGTGACATTCCGTATGTTGAACTCCACTCTAACAGAGTCACCGACAATCACATTCTCTACATATTGAGTTGGATTGTCTACAACAAGATTTCTCCGTCCATTTTGGTCAAACACATGTGCCCCACCGATAATGGACATATATAAGGCTTCTATGGAGTTGCTTTCTACCGGACTACCAATAGCAAGAATCCGATTATCTGAGTTCAAAAGAAATGTCTGACATGAAGATTCAGAGGGGAAATGGTTCAATTGATTGTATGCATCTAATGAATCAAATAAAATGGGACGGGTAAAGCGGTGAAATTTTATATTACTTAATAGTTCATCATCTTCAGATGAATTGAGCACCATTACAAATCCTACGTCATTTTCTGTTTCATCTTCAATTCTCACCAGAAATTCATTCCATTGCGACAATCTCATGCGACAAGTGGTGCATGAAGCACTATCGATATAAGCAAGAATTATGAAATCATAATTTTCGCTTAAAGGATTTCCGCCAAGTTCGTCGGGAAATTGAATTTGTTTTCCCTGAAACTCCTGAAGAATCTGTCGGTATCTCTTTTCAGGAGAATCGGTAGAACAGGAACATACACAGAGACACGATAGTAATATACAGCAGTAAAAATTTCTCATAATAAGACAACCAGCCACATAAGTAGCTAATCAGAGTCACGGATATTCGGATTAAAATATATCGGAAATGGATATTATATCAAGGTTACCATCGTTGACACGGAAAAAATACATTTCATCGTCAACAATTGCTTTAATTCCGAGATATTTCCCATCGTCATCTATAAATATACGACTTCGGTCATTTGTCTTATCATAGATAAAACAATATCTTTTCTCT
The DNA here is from genome assembly GCA_014802045.1 of Bacteroides sp. GTDB lineage: Bacteria > Bacteroidota > Bacteroidia > Bacteroidales > Muribaculaceae > Paramuribaculum. The sequence continues at coordinate 72,312 of JAAVDA010000009.1, read as the reverse complement.
CTATTAGCCCTGAAGCTCAATATAAGCCATTTCTGATTTTCCTGAACATAAAATGGCTGAATCGGGAAATCGGGAAGAATACGTGCCCAGGCATTGGAACTTGCCACACTTGCCATCTTCTCATCGTCCCACCATAGGTCACCGAAATCCATATCATATCTCTTGGCTATCTTTCCATCTTTGACAGTGAAGATATACCGCTCAAAAGCAGGATGGAAAATCACTTCGTCTGTGTCAAGCCGTAAGAATGTCTGCAAATCGGTAGATGTAATTCCCCGCATACTTTCCGGCACTGCACGAACTTCAATCATCGAATCAGTCCGTTCCACAGGAGGTGCCCATGCAAGTTGCACGCCATCTCCTTGGCGTAGATTAGAAAAATCTACCCATATATCCCCTTTGTCGCCTTTAAAGGCCGCAAGAGTATATGTAGGAGTCCAGATCCGTTCTTTGAAGTTGCCCTGCTTGTCTATGACAAAGAGATGGTTGGACGGACGGTCGAAAGCAGAAATCTCAGTGGGGCTTACATGAAGATCGCTGAGAATCATGAAATCCTCAGGGCCTTGCCCCGTAGAGGTATAGGCAAAGAGCTGCGACCCATCTCGACGATAGGCATAGATGCCAGGAGCCTTACGCACATCTACAGCAAATATGGTATCTCCCTTTACTACAACAATAGCAGGCTCTCCGATGAATTTTTCTACGCTCTCATCAAACATCACCGAGTCAACAACCGGAAGTGTGGAGAGCTTGGCTGCATTGCGCAGACGTATCTTTACTGTCTTACATTCAGGGAAATCCACTGTGTCGGCCACTGCGATCGGCACAACCTGCTCCTGCACAGCCTGCTGCCCACCTCCACATGAGAAGAGGAGGGCGGCAAGCGGCAGAATTAGAAGTTGAGAAACTGATGTGACTCTCATTTCTTGATATCGTCGCAACAGAGTTTTGATNGTACGGAAACCATTTGCTGCAGAAATCATCNCACACATAAGCAACCCGAATGGCGGTCAGTCGAATTTCTTGCGGTTGAAGGTGAATCCGCGGCCGAGGTATTTTTCTCTCACTACGGGGTTTTCGGCAAGCTCTTCCGANGTGCCNTGATAGAGAATTTTGCCTTCGAAGAGCAGATAGGCACGGTCGGTGATGCTGAGGGTCTCGGGAGCGTTGTGGTCGGTGATNAGGATACCGATGTTTTTNTCCTTAAGCTTATAGACTATATANTGGATATCTTCTACGGCTATGGGGTCTACGCCTGCAAAGGGCTCATCGAGCATGATGAATCGNGGGTTGATGGCGAGACAGCGGGCTATCTCCGTGCGCCGGCGCTCCCCTCCCGAAAGCTGGTCGCCAAGGTTTTTGCGCACTTTCTCAAGACGAAATTCGCTGATGAGGCTTTCGAGCTTTTCGCGCTGAAACTCTTTGGAGGTGTCGGTCATCTCAAGGACGGCGCGGATATTGTCTTCCACACTGAGTTTTCGGAACACCGATGGCTCCTGNGCGAGATAGCCAATGCCGTTCTGGGCGCGTTTGTAGACAGGAAATTTTGTGATATTAAGGTCGTTGAGAAAGATTTCGCCTTCGTTNGGNGTGATGAGNCCCACGGTCATATAGAACGTGGTGGTCTTGCCGGCNCCGTTGGGGCCGAGCAGCCCAACAATCTCTCCCTGAGTCACATCAATTGACACATGGTTGACAACAGTGCGCTGACGGTATTTCTTCACGAGATTGCTNGTGCGGAGCACCATCTTGTCGTCGGAATAACTGCGCGGAGCGTCGGTGGCGCCGGAAGATTCNGGCACATCGGTAAACTCAAGAGCCGTGGCATCCACGTGGGGGTGGGCGAATCGGTCTTTATGCGGGAAGCTGATAGCCATGCGGGGGTAGGATATATGATTTATTGGAGCAAAGTTACAAAAAAATCGCCGAATGAACACTTTTAGCCTCACTCCGAGAAAAAATCCGTAAATTTGCAGCCGGTTAGGGTCTGTGACCCTGACATTATNATCTCAATCGCTCACTTAAATATCATTTATATATGGTGATATCTAATTCACTGACATCTTTCGGCAAATATTGCCTCTTTATGCGGAGGGTGTTTACCGTGCCCGACAAGTGGAAGGTGTTTTTCAGCCGCACGGTNTTTGAAATCAGTAAACTCGGTGTGGATTCCATCCCTCTGGTGATGGTGATTTCAATTTTTATCGGAGCTGTGATTGCCATCCAGATGCAGCTCAACATCTCTTCGCCNCTGATACCGAGCTATTCGGTGGGTCTGGCCACGCGCGATATCGTGCTGCTGGAGTTTTCCAACTCNATNCTCTGTCTGATACTCGCCGGCAAGGTGGGCTCTAACATCGCTTCGGAAATCGGCACNATGAGGGTCACTGAGCAGATAGACGCTCTGGAAATCATGGGTGTGAACTCATGCAATTTTCTGGTGCTCCCCAAGGTGGTTGGCTTCGTGCTGTTTATGCCGGTGCTTGTGGCCTTCTGTATCGCCACGTCGCTTTTCGGCGGTTTTGCGGTGGCTGTGTTCACGGATATCATCACGGTNTCGCGCTATGTGTATGGTCTGCAGGCGCTGTTTCAGGAATGGTATGTGTGGTATGGTTTCATCAAGTCGCTCTTCTTTGCGTTTGTCATCGCGTCGGTGTCGAGCTATTTCGGCTACTATGTGAAGGGTGGCGCTCTCGAAGTGGGCAAAGCGAGCACCAATGCCGTGGTGTCAAGCAGTATTCTGATTCTTCTTCTCGATGTTGTTCTCACCAAACTTCTGCTCCAATGATCGAAGTAAAAAATATCACCAAGTCATTTGACGGTAAGACTATACTCCACAATGTGTCGGCCAGGTTCGAAACCGGGAAGACCAATCTCATCATAGGCCAGAGCGGATCGGGCAAGACTGTGCTGATGAAGTCGATAGTAGGACTCGTGCGCCCTGAAGAGGGAGAAATACTCTATGACGGCCGCGACCTGCTGAAGATGGATGTGGAGCAGACCAAGCAGCTTCGCGAGGAGATAGGCATGCTTTTTCAGGGGTCGGCTCTGTTTGACTCCGAGACTGTGCTGGGCAATGTGATGTTTCCTCTGATGATGTTCACCTCCATGACTCAGGCCGAGATGAAAGAGCGTGCGCGGTTTTGTCTGGAGCGCGTGAATCTGAAAGGAGCCGACAATAAGTATCCGTCGGAAATATCGGGCGGCATGCAGAAGCGTGTGGCCATTGCCAGAGCAATAGCGCTCAATCCGAAATATCTCTTTTGCGACGAGCCCAATTCAGGACTCGACCCGAAGACATCCATTCTTATCGACGANCTGCTGAGCGACATAACNCATGAATATAACATGACNACCATCATCAACACCCATGATATGAACTCGGTGCTCGGNATAGGCGAGAATATCGTCTTCATTAATAAGGGATANAATGAATGGATTGGCAACAAGGAGGAAATCTACCGGACCTCNAACGAGGCGCTCAACGAATTTGTGTTTGCCACCGATCTCTTCCAGAAGGTGAAGAACTACATAATCAGCAACGCCCGCCACTGAATCCATAGCCGAGAGAGATGAGAATCCATGAGGCAGAGGAGACANTCCCCTGCCTTTTTTATCGGCCNGCAGTGGGANCCTCAGACAGCGAAGCGGAATCGGCGTAGAGAGAGAGGTCGAGCTCNCGATATTTGGCGAGAATAGCCTTGTAGCGNCGCTCGTTGGCCGGATTAAGCGTGGCGGTGTCGAGCACGGCTATGAGCACTCTGGCGTTGGACTGCACGGCATGNAGCGTGGTGTCGCCGAGAAAATTGATNAGGTCGTTGACCGAGGCCGAAGGGTCGCTTTCGAAGGCCGCGCGGGCTATACGGGCACGCACGTAGGAATAGCCGTCGTCGAGCAGCGAAATCATGTGTTTATATTCCGTTTGCGTAAGCGCTGTGTCGGTGAGAGCGTTGTCTACAATCTCATCGGCTTTCCGAGTATTNTAGTTGCNGCCACAGGCTGCNGCTGCAGCAAGGAGCAGAAGGGCGGANGGAATTATAAGTGCTTTTCTCTTCATGAGCTGATATGGGCTATAGTAATAACAGAGGCCGGCGCGGGGCAATGCCTTTGCCGGCCTCCGTTGTTAGAACGTAGACAGGGGTCTATAAGTTTGACGCGNANNAGAGTAAATAGGNGTTATTACTCTTCGCTNTNNTTCTCGGCGTATTCNTTNAGGAGNTTNTCCTGCACATCGGAGGGCACGAGCTCGTAGCCGGAGAACTTCATGGTGAACGACGAGCGGCCGCCGGTGATGGAGCTGAGAGCTGTGGAATAGCTTGCCATCTCTTTGAGAGGCACTTTCGCAAGGATTTTCTCAAATCCATTCTCACTCTCCATNCCCATGATTATGGCACGGCGTCCCTGAAGNTCGCTCATCACGTCGCCCATCACATCGCCGGGCACCATCACCTCAACATCGTAGACGGGCTCAAGAATCTTCGGGCCGGCATTGCGGAACGCTTCGCTGAAGGCGTTGCGTCCGGCCAGACGGAAGGAGATTTCGTTGGAGTCTACGGGGTGCATCTTGCCGTCGTAGATGCATACGCGCACGTCACGGGCATATGATCCGGTGAGGGGTCCCTGCTCCATGCGGTCCATGAGACCTTTCACGATGGCNGGAACGAAGCGGGTGTCGATAGCNCCGCCCACAATACAGTTGCACACCACGAGCTTGCCGCCCCAGTCGAGAGGTATCTCCTGAGTGTCGCGGACGTTCATCTTGAACTCCTGATTGCCNAAACGNTAGGTNTCGGGAGCGGGCATGCCTTCGGTGTAGGGCTCCACGATGATGTGGACTTCGCCAAACTGACCGGCACCGCCCGACTGCTTCTTGTGGCGNTAGTCGGCNCGCGAAGCCTTGGTGATTGTCTCNCGATAGGGAATCTTNGGCTCCTCGAAGATGATGGGGAGCTTATCGTTGTTTTCCACACGCCATTTGAGAGTGCGCAGATGGAATTCGCCCTGACCGGAGAGNATGGTCTGCTTGAGTTCTTTTGACATCTCAACTTCCCATGTGGGGTCTTCCTCGTGCATGCGGGTGAGGATGGCACTGAGTTTCTCGGCATCGGCCTCATTGACCGGACGGATGGCACGCTGGAACTTGGGCGCGGGATATTTGATGAAGTCGAAGGTGTAGTCGCATCCCTTGGCATCGAGAGTGTTGCNGGTGCGNACATCCTTGAGCTTGACGGTTGCACCGATATCGCCGGCNCAAAGTTTGTCTACCTGGGTCTTNATCTGACCGCACACGCAATAAATCTGGGCGATGCGCTCCTTGCTGCCACGGTTCACGTTGTCGAGGTCCACACCCGGGGTGAGAGTGCCCGACATCACCTTGAAATAGCTCACCTCGCCGATATGGGGCTCTACGGTGGTCTTGAACATATAGAGGCTCAGGGGGCCGTTGCTGTCGGGCTTCACTTCTTCGCCGGCAGTGTTTTCAGGCGCGGGCATATCGTTGACGAANGGCACCACATTGCCCAGGAACTCCATCATGCGGCGCACACCCATGTCTTTGAGAGCGCTGACGCAGAACACNGGGAACACAGAGCGGTCTACCAGACCTTTACGGATGCCTTCGCGCATCTCGTCTTCGGTGAGATGACCCTGCTCGAAGAATTTCTCCATGAGGGTTTCGTCGTTTTCGGCGGCTGCTTCCACAAGCTGCTGATGGAGCTCATGAGCTTTTTCCATCTCCTCGGCGGGAATCTCTTCGATGGTGGGCACACCCCCATCAGGACCCCATGAATATTTCTTCATGAGAAGCACGTCGATCATGGCATTGAATCCGGCGCCGGCGTTGAGAGGATACTGGATGGTGACAATCTTTTTGCCAAACACCTCGCGCATCTGTTCCATCACGTTGTCGTAATCGGCTTTCTCGCCGTCGAGCTGATTGAGGGCGAAAATCACAGGTTTCTTGAGGGCCGCGCAGGTGCGGAAGATGTTTTGAGTGCCGACTTCCACTCCATACTGTGCATCGACAAGAATGACGCCGGTATCGGTGACGTTGAGCGCCGTGATGGCATTGCCCACGAAGTCGTCGGCTCCGGGGCAGTCTATCACATTGAGCTTCTTGCCGAGAAATTCGGCATAGAATATGGTGGAGAAAACAGAGTAGCCATACTCTTTTTCAACGGGAAAATAGTCGCTTACTGTATTTTTGGCTTCGACTGTGCCGCGACGTTTTATAACTCCACACTCAAAGAGCATAGCCTCAGCGAGTGTGGTTTTACCCGATCCCTTGCTACCGAGCAAGGCGATGTTTTTGATTTCGTTGGTTTGGTAAACCTTCATGTTATTAGACGTTTATGTTTGTAATTCACTCTTATTTGCCCGGCGGCCTATGCCGTCTTGCAGATTTGCGGCTGCAATATAGCAATTTTTTTTACTTCCGGCACACTTTTGAAATATGTTGCACAACATATTTCGGTTTTCTGCTCTTTTTTTCTCGCTATTCGGGCGTTTGGCATTATCTTTGCATTTCATTTGGTGCAGGCGGCCTTTCGTTCTCTCTTCTCTATTTCTTTACTCCGCCTCATGAAACAATAAGACAATGAACAACGGAAACTCCAAAGTAGTGACATTCGGCCCCATCGATATCGACCCATCGCGCGAGGAGGGCATATTCATGCCTGACTCCCTGCCTATTCTCCCCACCCGCGACCTTGTGCTTTTTCCAGGCGTGACCTTTCCAATTCGTCTCGGCCGCGAATCGACCATAGCCACGGCAAAGTTTGCCGAGCAGCACGGGCTCGCCATCGGGGTGCTCTGTCAGGAAAATCCCGCGACTGAGGTGCCGCAGCTCACGGATATGATGAACTACGGTGTGGTGGCCGATATAATAAGGATATTCGAACTTCCCGACGCGCCGGTGACGGCTATCGTTCGCGCGCGCGATAAGTTTAAGGTGCTTGGTCCGGGCAAGAATATGCCGGGGGTGCCTTTCACAGCCGATGTGAAGACAATCCGCGAACCGGTGCCCCGCAAATCAGACAAAGAGATGGTGGCTCTGGCCGGAGCGGTGAAAGAAGCGGCCCTGAGCATACTGAAGAAGACCACTGATGCTCCGACGGAGCTGTCAATCAACATAGAAGGCCTCACAGATCCGGTGATGACCGTGAATCTCATAGCCACCCATACTCCCCTGCCTCCGGTTTTCAAGATGCAGCTTCTCGAAGCGCCAAGACCAAAAGAGAGAGCTTTCAAGCTGCTTACCGAACTGGCACGCAACGAGCAGATGGTCGATATAAGCCGCGAGATTCATGAACGCACTCACAAGATGATGTCTGAACAGCAGCGCAATGTGTATCTGCAGAATCAGATGGATGCCATACGCCAGGAGCTCTACGGCGACGAGGGTCCGGAGGCAGATGTGCGTAAGCTGAAGGAGAAGGCATCGGCTCTTCCGCTGCCTGATGATGTGAAGCAACTGTTTGAGCGCGAATGTGCCAAACTGTCGCGTCTGGCTCCGCAGAGTCCGGACTACTCTGTGCTTCAGTCGTATCTCGAACTTCTCACGGATTTGCCCTGGGGAAAAATGGACCCGCTGAACACGGATATAAAGGCAGCCGAAGAGGTGCTTGAGGCCGACCATTACGGTCTGGAAAAGGTGAAGGAGCGCATCCTCGAGCAGATTGCACTGCTGATCAATGCGCCCGACGGGCATGCTCCGATATTGTGTCTGGTGGGTGCTCCGGGAGTGGGCAAGACCTCTCTGGGTCAGTCTATAGCGCGGGCACTCGGACGAAAATACCGACGAGTGGCGCTGGGCGGACTGCACGACGAGGCTGAAATACGCGGCCACCGGCGCACATACATAGGTGCTATGCCGGGAAGGATTATCGATGCGCTGCGCCGCAGCGGCTCGGCCAACCCTGTGATGCTTCTCGACGAGATAGACAAGCTCGGCAGCGATTATAAGGGCGACCCCTCGGCGGCTCTGCTCGAAGTGCTCGACCCGGAGCAGAACTGCCGCTTCCACGATAACTATGTGGATGTGGATTTCGACCTTTCGAAGGTGCTTTTCATTGCCACAGCCAACACACTCTCTACCGTGCCGGCTCCGCTGCTCGACCGCATGGAGGTGATAGACATATCGGGCTATCTGCCTGAAGAGAAAATAGAGATAGCCCGGCGCCATCTGCTGCCCCGAATTGTGAAGGAGGCGGGTCTTACCGCCGAAGAGGTTGAGCTGCCCGACGCTACGATAGAGGCGCTCATAGACACTTATACGTCGGAGAGCGGTGTGCGCCAGCTTGAGAAGCGGCTTGCTGCGATTGTGCGCAAGATTGTGCTCCGCAAGGTGAGCGGCAAGCCTATAGAGGGCACCGTGACTCCCGAGAGTCTGACCGCTCTGCTCGGCCCTGCACCTTATATCAAGGACCGCTATGAGGGTAATGATTATGCGGGAGTTGTGACCGGGCTTGCATGGACCGCGGCGGGCGGATGTGTGCTCAGTGTGGAGTCGTCGCTTTCAGCCGGCAAGGGCGACAAGCTTGTGCTTACAGGCAATCTCGGCGATGTGATGAAGGAGTCGGCCACCATAGCTCTTCAGTATGCGCGGGCCAATGCAGACTCTCTGGGCATCAGGCCGGAGGAGTTTGAAAACCGTACGCTCCATATCCATGTGCCGGAAGGGGCGATTCCGAAAGACGGACCTTCGGCCGGAATCACTATGGCCACCTCGATAGTGTCGGCATTTACCGGACGCAAGGTGCGCGAACGGATTGCCATGACAGGCGAACTCACCCTGCGGGGCAAAGTGCTCCCCATAGGCGGGGTGAAAGAGAAAATCCTGGCTGCGAAGCGTGCCGGCATCACCGACGTGATATTGCCGGAAGCAAACCGCAAGGATGTGGAGGATATACCTGAGAAGTATCTCAGCGGCCTCACAGTGCACTATGTGGGAGATATTTCGCAGGTGATAGACCTGGCCCTCCTCCCCGCAGAGTGAGCGTGGCCCCGCATCAGCCATTAGCCGTCAACCCCCAAATAATAAAATAAAGAAATCATATCATACATATATTTAATTCTGTCCACAAATGACAAAAATCGGATCGGTAATGACCCCTGTGGGCCGCAAGGCCCTGCTGCTCGGAAGCGGAGAGCTTGGCAAGGAAGTGGCAATCGAACTGCAGCGCTACGGCGTGGAGGTGATAGCCTGTGATAAATATCCTAATGCTCCGGCCATGCAGGTGGCCCACAGAAGCTATGTGTTCAATATGCTCGACCCCGAAGAACTGCGCCGTGTGATAGAGCTCGAACATCCGGATCATATAATTCCTGAGGTTGAGGCTATCGCCACCCCGGTGCTCCGCCAGCTTGAGGAGGAGGGATATAATGTGACTCCTACCGCAACCGCCGCATGGCTCACCATGAATCGTGAGGGAATCAGACGTCTGGCTGCCGAGCAGCTCGGACTGCCCACGTCGCCCTATCGTTTCGCATCGGATTTCGATGAATTCCGCAAGGCTGTAGAAGAAATCGGTATTCCCTGTGTGGTGAAACCCATCATGAGCTCGTCGGGCCACGGACAGAGCGTGATTAAATCGGCCGATGATATCGAACGGAGCTGGAAAATAGCTCAGGAGGGTGGTCGTGCAGGCGCCGGACGTGTGATTGTGGAAGGTTTTGTGGATTTCGACTATGAGATTACGCTGCTCACTGTGAGAAGCTGCTCCGGCACATGCTACTGTGAGCCTGTGGGCCACATTCAGGTTGACGGCGATTACCGCTATTCATGGCAGCCGCAGCCAATGTCGGCGTCGGCCATAGAGAAGGCTCAGGAGATTGCACGCAAGGTCACGGACGCTCTGGGAGGCTACGGAATATTCGGAGTGGAGCTATTCATAAAGGGCGACGAGGTGATATTCAGCGAAGTGTCGCCACGACCGCACGACACCGGTATGGTGACGATGATTTCGCAGGATCTGAGCGAATTCGGACTGCATGCACGCGCTCTGCTCGGACTGCCTGTGCCTGCAATCCGCTTTTATGGTCCGTCGGCCTCACGCGCTGTTGTGGTGGAGGGCGACACCGATAAGATAGAGATGGACAATCTTGAGGAGGTGCTTGCCGAACCGGGAGTGCAGATGCGCATATTCGGCAAGCCGGAGGTGAAGGGTCATCGCCGTATGGGTGTGATTCTTGCCACAGCCGAAACTCTCGAGGAGGCCCGCGCCAAGGCCGAGAGAGCTTATTCGAAACTGAAGGTCAACGTGCTGCCCCGCTGAATAGGGACACAGCTATCAAGGCTCTGAAGACCGAAGAAAAAGCGGTTTTCAGAGCTTTTTCTGTAACCTTTTCGGTGGTCGGCGAGTCTGCATAATGTAAAATCATAAACAGTGACCCTTAGAGTTTAGATATGAAGACAAGATTTCTGACCATTCTGATGGCTATAATCCTTTCGGCAACATCGGTCCATGCCGGAAATTTCGACTCGGTGTTTGAGCAGTTTCGCCATGCGGAGCATGCTGAATATGTGAAAATTCCATCATTGCTGATGCGGTTTGCATCTATGTTTGAGGATATGAGCGATAGCTTTGACAATCTCGGACTGAAAGGCTCAATAAGTGGCTGCCGTGTGCTTGATATGTCGGGATGCGACAGTGAGGACAAATCTGCTTTCCAACAGGCTGTGACCGGCTGCAAGGTGGATAATCTCGACGAAATCATGCGCACCGGTGGAAAAGATAAGACCCGAATATGGATAAAGACCGCAGGAAATAAAATCAAGAAACTATATATCTATTCGCAGGATGCTACAGGAGGCTGCGCTCTTGTGGAACTGAGCGGTAATTTACACTTCGAGAACAAGAATACAGCAGACTGAGGTGACACGCAATCAATTCACTCTCGCAATGCGTGCATTCGGTGCGCGGATGCTTGCCGGCGCGATAAGCATATGCCACTGTGAGGCGGATGCTTCTGACGCGGTGCAAGATGCCATGTGCAGGCTGTGGAGACATCAGCAATGGTATGATTCGGCCGACAACAGAGAGGCATATGCGGTGCAGACGGCCGTGAACTGTGCGCGAACCCTGATGACGCGTCGCCACGTGGCGGCCGAGCTGCGCGAAAGTGACAGCATAGACGAGAAATCGCAGCGCGATGTGGAGTGGCGCGACAGGCTGAGCCATGTGATGAGAATAATCTCTTCACTTCCTGAAAGACAGCGTCTGGTGATAGGGATGCGCGACATCGAAGGATTGGAGATGGAAGAGATTGCAGAGCGTCTGGGAATAACCGTTGGAAACGTAAAGGTGCTCCTGAGCCGGGCACGCAAAAGTGTGAGACAATATTTCAGCCAAAACTTATGAACGATATAAAGAGACTCATTGACAGATATTATGCCGGACTCACCTCTCTTGAGGAGGAGAAGAGGCTGCGGGAATATTTCAATAGATCTATACCTCCAGAAAGTCTAAACGCAGATGATGAGGAGATGGCGGCGGACGAAATGGTGTTTAATGCTCTCGGAGATTGTCCGGACTTCGGAGCCATGGCCGAAAAGGCCTCTGAAGAGAATCCGCCGATGGAGGAGCGGAAAGCTTCGCTGTGGACGAGAACGAAGAGATGGCGGGTGGCCGCATCGGTGGCGCTTATTGCCGGAGCGGGTGTCACAGCCATGTGGATCCACACTCCCCCGGCTGTGGAGTCTGAGCCGGAAATGACCGTGGCTGAGGCTACGGAGCATACCCGGAGGGCACTCACACTGTTTGCCAACGCGGTGAACCGCAGCCGTGAGAGTGTGTGGCACGCAGAGACGGCATTGTGTTGTGAGAAATCTACCGATAACGAAATGTCAAATTAACAGACAGATAATTCTCAGAAAATGAAAAAGATTATTTTTTTGCTGCTTACGCTTTCGTGCTGTTTTTCAGGTTTTGCCCAGGGCAAGTTTTTTGAAGAGTGTGAGAACATCCCGAATGTCACCACCGTGTATGTGAGCCAGGCTATGATGAAGATGGTGTCAGGGTCATTGTCAGGGGTGAACAGCCCGATAAATCTTTCAGGGATGGCACGCAAGATTGATTCGCTGGTGATTGTGAACGGGGAGACTCCCGAGGCGGCGAGAAAGGTGGAGGCTCTGGCCGGTGATAATTATTCGACAGCGAAAGGCTACGAACTGCTGATGAAAGTGACTGAGAGCGACTCGAAAATGAGAATCGTCTACAAGAGTATAGGCCAGGAGCTGTATGAATATGTGCTTGTGGTGAATGAGCCCAACGAAGCTTCCTATATAATAATCACCGGAAGCCTTACGCCTGAGGATGTGCAGACCTACAGCAAAAAAAGATAAGGACGATTCAGCGGACACGCTGAATAGTTCGTTACCTGGTTTTACAGAGAGAGCAGGTAGCGGAGGTAGGTCTCGCTCCGTGTCGGGTCGATTGTATTCTTGAAATCCTTGTCATAGAGGATTTCATCGATAGCAGCACCTTTCAGCTGCACGACTCCCCTTGTAGAGCAGCCACTCCAGTGGTCTTGGGTAATCATATTGTCAATCAAAGTAGTGTGATAGACCGAACACAAAGCCGTATTAAAAATACCATCCTCATCAATGCCTATGAAGAAGAAGAGAAAGACACTTTTATCCATGGCCATGTGGCGCAGGAATTTGTCTATATTGAAAGCTTTTGGATTGGAACTGAGATAGACCACTTTTGTCTTTATATCGGTAAAGGTGTCGGCATTATCAAAACTTCTGGAGTAGTCTCCTAAACCGTTGCGTGTGTCATAGACCGGCAGTTCGTGTTGCAGATCTTTAATACTTTTGCGCAGGAACTGCAGAGTTGTTTCATCGGCGGTGATGAGGCTTTCAATCAGTCTACCGCGAATATTGGTGTTCTCTATGAGTGAAGCTACCGTTATCTCATTCTTGCATCTCTCGCACCGAGAGTTGAGATCGTCGTATAGTTCCATGTATGATTCGGAGGTGATGAATGAGAGAGCTCTATTGACAGAACCGAAAATAAGTTGCATCTCATTTTCGGTGGGAATAAATTTAGTGGACTGTGGTTTAATTTTGGAAGTAGTGTCGACCAAACGAATCAGATTGTCCTCCCAGTCAAGGCCGGAATGAATATCAAAGAGATTGTCAAAATTTGCAGGTCGATTATCAATGCCGTTGTACTGACGGATTATATCAGACCCATTGAAGCTTCCCTTGATGTTTGTGGCGGAGAATCCACGAGAGCTATGACTTAATTTATGGATAAAAGAGGTGTTGGCCAAAAGGACCAAATTGTCGGCATCTCTTCTCACCAANACNACNAAAAATGGNATATCNTCGTATTTTTCGAGCGCAGAAAGAGACAGGACTGTGTTGCTGAACGATTCNGAAGATTTTTTNGAATAGCAGAATCTTNCAGCGAAGTTATTGTTGTGGAAAACTTTACGGTCTTTAATCAATTTGAATTTCTCGTAGACCGCCTGCTCCACTCTTTCCTTATTATGTTTAGGCGCATCGTTGAGGATATANTCGATGAATTCTTTACATTGAGAGTTCATGGTCAGAAAAGTGAGAGATTAATATCGGATGAATCTGGAAGTTGAGGAGTTTTCTTGGGGGGAGTTGTTTTTGGGGNGGTCTTTTGCTGTGGNCCGGAGTTTCTNTCCCAGAAAATACCATCCTGATANCCNTGNATNGANGGNTTNGCNGATGCTTGAATGAGGCGTTTNACAGCCCATCGGCAATACTCACGGTTGATTTCCACTCCACAGAAGTNACGACCTAATTTTTTTGCGACCACNGCAGATGTACCACTTCCGAGAAATGGNTCAAANACCTTATCACCCGGCCTGGAAGAGGCAAGGATCAACTTGGCATATAGTTTTTCGGATTTCTGGGTGGGGTGATCGGTATTTTCAGGCATAGACCAGAAAGGGATACTGATATCATCCCAGAANTTNGANGGATANGTANNACGNAAATTNCCNNCGNNNGTCTCCTCCCANTCTTTNGGCNGGCCATTTACNTTNTANGGNGCNANNACNTTTCTGCGGANCTTCACGGCCTCTACATTAAAGTAATAATCCTTTGGATTTTTCACTGCAAACCATATNTCTTCCATNCCGTTTTTCCAGTTGGTCATGGCACCGCGTCCTTTCTCACGCTGCCATGTGATGCGGTTGATAACAGTAAGGCGTTCGCTGATAACCTTCTGCATGGAGGAGGTGCATTTCCANTCNCCACACATATAAAGCGAGCCGTNGGGACGAAGTTTGTCGCACACTTTATAGAACCAGCTCCTGAGATAATCTTCGTATTGACCGGAATCCATAGCGGAGAATTTCATGCCATGAAAATCCTTTCCAAGATTGTAGGGCGGGTCGATTATTATGAGATTGAAATATCCGTCGGGGATAAAGTCGATACAATCCATTATATCGCTATTAATCACGATATTGTCATGATAGCAGTCTTTAATATCTTTCGAGGGGGAGATGAGATTGTCGAGCTGAGGATATTCTTCTTCCGATACAGAAAGGGTTCTATTGTATTTGGCTCTATCAGTGCGGGATTTACCAGGCATTTTATTTCAACTGTTTGTGGATGATTCTACAAAGATACGATTATATTTTAAGTCTGTGGCTAATACGGGATATAAAAAAATCGGCAGGCGGGGAGCTTGCCGATTTTTTGATGGGGAGGTGAGAGATATGTGTGCGGGTGCAAATTTACTGCTTCACAGCGTCGTCGGGCATCTTGTTTTCGGGCTTCTCGAAGCCTTCTTTCTCGGCGCGCTGCTCCATGCGGACGATGCGCTTGTCGAGATCGGGGTGAGACGAGAAGAGCTGGTTGATTTTGCTTGTCTTGCCAACTCCCTGCTCCTCTTCAAGAGCTTTCAGGCGACGGAAAGAGAGCGACATTGACCAGGGGTTTTTGCCGTTCTTTTTGAGGAAGTCGTAGCCATAGTCGTCTGCTTCGCTCTCCTGCTTCTGTGAGTATTTAGCATTGACGAGGGCTTCGCTGAGGTCGCCGAGCTGAGATTCGGTGAGCGCTGCGGCCACACCGCCCTTGGCAGAGATACCGTCTTTGAGGGCTGAGGTGAGCAGGGCTGTGCGGAATGCTTTCTTGGAGTCTTTGTGGGCTACGTGGCCAATCTCGTGGCCAATGACGCCGAGGAGTTCTTCGTCGGTCATGATGTCCATGAGCGAGGAGAATACGCGTACGCTGCCGTCGGCACAAGCGAAGGCGTTGACGTCTATGACATAGTAGACCTTGAAGTTCAAGGGTATTCCTTCAACATCGGTGAGACCCTCAGTGAGACGGTTGAGGCGCTGGGTGTAGGGGCTTTCGGCGTCGCACACCTTGTTGTGTGTGTCCATCCAGTCAATATACTCCTTTACATACTGGCGCATCTGTTCGTCGGTGAGGGTGAGAGCCTGTGCGGCTTTTGTAGCACCGCCTACCGCTTTCTTAAGATTGAACTGAGCGGAAGCAGGCACTGTTGCGATAGCAGCCACAGCTGCGAGCATCAATGATGCCAACACTTTTTTCATATGAGTCTGATTGGTTAAATGTTAGTTAGTGTGTTGTTAAAAGTGAGTCAGTGTTTTTTTGAAAAGCAACTGCAAAGTTACTTATTTTTTGGGATTCGCGGACTATTTTTAGCTAAACAATGCGCGGAAAGCTTCTTCTACCTTTGACACTTCTGTGATTTCGATATTCACTGTGGAGGCATCAAATCCTTTGAGGTTGCCTTTTGGCACGAGGATGCGCTCCATGCCGAGTTTTTCGGCTTCCATGACACGCTGCTCCAGACGGGTGACGGGACGGATTTCGCCTGTAAGGCCCACTTCGCCGGCCATGCAGATGCGGCGCCCCACAACCATGTCGACATTGCTTGAGAGAATGGCACAAATCACCGCGAGATCAAGAGCGGGATCGCTCACTTTGAGTCCGCCGGCAATGTTGAGAAACACGTCTTTCTGGGCGAGCTTGAATCCCACACGCTTTTCGAGCACGGCCAGAAGCATGTTCATGCGCTTGGCGTCGAATCCGGTGACAGAACGCTGCGGGGTGCCATAGGCGGCGGTGCTCACAAGGGCCTGGACCTCGATGAGAAAGGGGCGGATGCCTTCGAGTGTGATGCCGATGGTTGTGCCTGAAAGGTCTTCCTCGCCGCGGGTGAGGAGCATCTCGGAGGGATTGCTCACCTCGCGGAGGCCGGTGCGCACCATCTCATAGATGCCGAGCTCGGAGGTGCTTCCGAAGCGGTTTTTAATGGANCGGAGTATGCGGTACATGTAGTGGCGGTCGCCTTCGAACTGGAGCACAGCATCGACGATATGTTCGAGCACTTTCGGGCCGGCGATGCTCCCCTCTTTGTTTATATGGCCGATGAGGAGCACGGGAACTCCGCTCTCTTTGGCATAGCGGAGCAATCGGGCCGCACACTCCCTTACCTGCCCCACGCTTCCGGCGGGCGATTCGAGGTCGTCGGAGGCTATGGTCTGGATAGAGTCGACTATAAGGAGTCCGGGGGCAACTTCGTCGATATGGTCGAAGATATTGTCGAGTGAGGTCTCGCAGACAATATACACATTGTCGCTCACACGGCCGAGACGGTCGGCACGCATACGGAGCTGGGCTGCACTCTCCTCGCCCGACACATAGAGAATCTTGCGCGACTTGATGGAGAGGGTGTTCTGCAACACGAGGGTTGACTTTCCGATGCCTGGTTCACCTCCAATAAGCACCATGGATCCGGGCACAAGCCCTCCGCCGAGCACCCTGTTGAGCTCTTTGCTTGGCATCTTGATGCGTGGCAGGTCGGCCGTCTCGATTTCCGACACTTTCTGAGGTCTGGTCTTGGCAACCAGCGCTCCCTTGCGGGATTTGGAGCGGGAAGCGGTGGGAATTTTTTCTTCGACCATGGTGTTCCAAGCGCCGCAAGCCGGGCAGCGCCCTTCCCATTTCGGAGAGTCGGCGCCACAGGAGGTGCAGACCCACATGCTTTTACTTTTAGCCATTAAGAGTATGTTTACTTTTAAACCAAATTAAACATTTGAGTATGTTTGATTAATTTTTGATTTCATCCCAATGGATCTTTCGGGTACTTTTTCAAAGATTTCATCGGTCACGATGCCCGCATCGCTTCCTCTTCAACTTAAAAAAGCCCTCCAAAATCTCTCTTTGTGATAAAATCATTTAAAAGTAAACATACTCTAAGAGGGTGATTCAAAACTAATGAAAAAACGGTGAAAATCACATCTGCCGGCGACGAAACTCAGAGAGCACCACGGCGGTGGCTATGCCCACATTGAGCGATTCGACGCATGCTCTTGAGGGGGGATAGGAGGGGATGCGGAGGGTGCGGGTGAGAAGTGCGCTGACTTGGGACGACATGCCNTGGCCTTCGCTTCCCATCACTATAACTCCGGCATCGGGGAGTTCGGCCGAAAAAAGATTGTCGCCGCTGAGGGCTGTGCCAATCACCTGACCCTGATAGCNTGATAAAGCTGCGGCAAGNTCGCAACGCCTCACTCTGACTCTTGATATGGCTCCCATTGTGGCCATAACAACTTTGGGCGAGAATGGGTCGGCGCAGTCGGCCGAACAGATTATGTCTGTGACGCCATACCAGTCGGCCGTGCGGATTATGGTGCCGAGATTGCCGGGATCCTGTACTCCGTCAAGAGCCAGCACGAGGCTATGGGAGGGGATGGGTGAGGACGGGTCAAACTCCGGCATGCGGTAGACGGCTATCACTTCGGGAGCGGTGGAGAGCGACGACATTCTCATCAGATCTTTGGCCGGAACCCTGATAAGGGCATCGGCCGCTCCGGCTATGATATCGGGATGGGCATCGGCCCATGCTGCTGTTGCAAAAAGATGCTGAAGGGTGAAGGCATCAATCGTGTCGGCCACGCATTTAGTGCCCTCGGCCTTGAAGAGGCCNGTGAGGCGGCGGGTGCGGGCATCATCGAGCGACGCTATGGTTTTTCTGAGGGAATTAGTGAGTTGCATATNTCTNAATAAAAAAACAGCTCGTTTCAATACTGCCAGTGAGTGTAGGGCAAGNATCTGCATGTCAGCTCTCGGGTGAGTGTTATGCTTTGTCTCNGTGATGCAGATTATCCTATCTACTGCGAAAAATCCTATCCGAAATCTGAGATACGGAATTTAATTTTAGTTTTGAAACTTGCTATAACCATAAGCAGGTGTCACAAATCAGTTATGAGCCATACTTACGACTGCAAAATTAGTCAGAATTCAAGAAAACTGTGTAACTTTGCATGATGAATTTATCTCCGGTGTCTCTCCCGAGGAGATTTTTTCGCTTTTTCACATATCAAGCAAAAACGAGTGGATAATGTCACAGCTCACTGATGAAATAGAACGTCGGCGCACATTTGCCATAATCTCGCACCCTGATGCCGGCAAGACCACCCTCACGGAGAAACTGCTTCTGTTTGGTGGAGCAATCCATATAGCCGGTGCTGTAAAATCAAACAAAATCAAGAAGACGGCCACGAGCGACTGGATGGAAATCGAAAAACAGCGCGGTATTTCGGTGGCCACTTCTGTGATGGGTTTTGAATATGACGGCTACAAGATAAATATTCTCGACACTCCCGGACACCAGGATTTTGCCGAAGACACTTACCGCACTCTCACTGCGGTGGACAGTGTGATAATCGTGGTCGATGTGGCCAAAGGCGTGGAGCAGCAGACGAGGAAACTGATGGAGGTGTGCCGAATGCGCAATACTCCGGTGATAATCTTCGTGAACAAGCTCGACCGCGAGGGGCGCGACCCGTTTGACATTCTCGACGAGCTGGAGCAGGAGCTGCACATAGCCGTGAGGCCGCTTAGCTGGCCTATAAATATAGGTGCGAAATTTAAGGGGGTATACAATATATTTGAAAACTCCCTTGACCTCTTCACCCCCGACAAGCAGAAGGTGACTGAGCGTGTGGAAATCGAATCGGTTGCCGACCCGCGGATAGATGAAGCCGTCGGGGAGACTGATGCGGCCAAGCTGCGCGAAGATCTTGAGCTGATAGAGGGTGTGTATCCTGAATTTTCCGCGCAAGATTATCTGGAGGGAAAGGTGGCTCCGGTGTTTTTCGGTTCGGCTCTCAACACTTTCGGTGTGAAGGAGCTTCTGGATTGCTTTGTGAAGATTGCTCCGGCTCCTCGCCCCGTAGAGGCTGAAGAGCGCCGGGTGGCTCCTGAAGAGGAGGCATTCTCCGGCTTCGTGTTTAAGATTCATGCAAATATGGATCCGAACCACCGTTCGTGTATAGCTTTTGTGAAGGTGTGCTCGGGACGTTTCGAGCGCAATGCTCCCTACCGCCATATCCGTTCGGGGAAAACGCTGAAGTTTGCCGCCCCGACAGCGTTTATGGCTCAGAAAAAGAACATCGTAGACGAGGCGTATCCCGGTGATATCGTGGGTATTCCCGACACGGGCAACTTCAAAATAGGCGATACGCTCACTTCGGGAGAGACACTGCATTTCAAGGGTCTGCCGAGCTTCTCGCCAGAGATGTTCAAATATATCGAGAACACTGATCCGATGAAATCGAAGCAGCTCGAAAAGGGAATACAGCAGCTTATGGACGAAGGTGTGGCTCAGCTATTCACCAATCAGTTCAATGGACGCAAGATAATCGGTACGGTCGGACAGCTTCAGTTTGAGGTGATTCAGTATCGTCTGCTCCACGAATATGGCGCACAGTGCAGATGGGAGCCTATATCGCTCTACAAGGCTTGCTGGATAGAGAGCGATGATTCGGCGGCGCTTGAGGCCTTCAAGAAGCGCAAACATCAGTTTATGGCCACCGACCGCGAGGGGCGCGATGTGTTTCTCGCCGATTCGGGCTATGTGCTTCAGATGGCCCAGAACGATTTCCCGAAAATTCGCTTCCATTTTTCGAGCGAATTTTGATTGAAACTACATACATATATATTTACGACATCTGTATAGAAAATGAGAGTACTTAAATTTGGCGGCACATCTGTGGGCACCGTTCGCAGCCTGCAGTCAGTGAAGTCAATAGTGGAGCAGCGTGAAACTCCAACCATAATAGTGGTGTCTGCGCTGGGCGGAGTGACTGACCTCCTTATCGCCACTGCTCGCTCTGCCGCTGCCGGACAGACGGAACAATATCTCGCCACATATGCTACTATCGCCGAGCGTCATCACGATGTGATAGAGGGTATGGTGCCAGAGCAAATGAAGGAGCAGACGCGTGGTGAAGTAGACGTGATGCTCGACGAACTCGGCAATATATTCAAGGGGGTTTCGCTTCTCAATGACCTGTCGGCCCGTTCGCTCGACACTATCGTGAGCTATGGCGAGCGTCTGTCGAGCCTCATCATAAGCCGGATAATCAAGGGGGCGCGTCTCTATGATTCGCGTCGGTTTATCAATACGGTGACTCAGTTTGGCAAGCATGTGCTGGACGCGGCTGTGACCAATCCGAAAGTAATCGATACATTCGGCGACTTTGATTTTGAGGTGGCTGTGGTGCCGGGGTTCATATCGTCTGATGTGAACACAGGCGATGTGACCAATCTGGGGCGTGGAGGAAGCGACTATACCGCAGCGATTATCGCGGCTGCCCTCGATGCGGAAGCTCTCGAAATATGGACTGATGTGGATGGCTTTATGACGGCCGACCCAAGAGTGATAAGCAACACTTATGTGATTGACCATCTCACTTTTGTAGAGGCAATGGAGCTCTGCAACTTCGGTGCGAAGGTGATTTATCCTCCCACCATCTATCCGGTGTTTCATAAAAATATCCCTATTCTCATCAAGAATACTTTTAATCCGGAAGCTCCCGGCACTCTCATCTCGGCCACGAGAGAGGAGACCGAGAAGCCTATAGACGGAAAGGCGATAAAGGGGATTTCGTCTATCTCAGACACCTGTCTCATCACGGTGTCGGGTCTGGGTATGGTGGGTATTGTGGGTATCAATGCCCGAATCTTCAATGCTCTTGCCAGAGAGGGTGTGAGCGTGTTTATGGTGTCGCAGGCATCGAGTGAGAACACCACATCTTTTGCGGTGAAAAACGAGGATGCCGAAAGAGCTGTGGATGCGCTGCGCCATGAATTTGACGCNGAGCTCAAGTCGGGCGAAATCAACCCCATCCATGCCGAACACAATCTTGCCACAGTGGCTATTGTGGGTGAGAATATGAGGCATGCCACCGGTGTGGCCGGACGGTTGTTTAATACGCTGGGACGCAACGGTATCAATGTGATTGCGTGCGCGCAAGGAGCATCGGAGACCAATATATCGTTTGTGATCCGGATAAAGGANCAGAGAAAGGCTCTCAACGTAATCCACGACAGTTTTTTTCTCTCTGACACCCAAGTGCTTAATCTTTTCATAATTGGAATTGGCAACATTGGGCGTCACCTGCTTCAGCAGCTTGCCCTGCAGCAGGAGAATCTTCTCCGCGAAAAGGCTCTGAAGCTAAAGGTAGTGGGCATTGCCAATTCCAGAAAAGCGATTTTTGACCGCGAAGGCATAGACATAGCCACCTGCATGGAGCGCCTTGACCGGGAGGGACTCCCCTCTTCTCCGGAGCTGATACGCAAGGAGGTGATAGGGATGAATATCTTCAACTCGGTGTTTGTGGACTGCACGTCGAGCGAGCAGATTGCCTCGCTCTATCCCCACCTTTTAAAGCGCAATATCAATATCGTGGCGGCCAATAAAATAGCTGCTTCGGGAAGCTATGCACTCTATTCGCAGCTCAAGAATCTTGCCAGAGCGAAAGATGTGAAATATCTGTTTGAGACAAATGTGGGCGCCGGCCTTCCGATTATCAATACTATCAATTCGCTTATCAATTCGGGCGACACNATTCTGAGAATCGAGGCGGTGGTGTCGGGCACNCTCAATTTCATTTTCAATCTGCTGGGCAAGGATGTGGCTTTTTCGGAGGCGGTGAAGAGAGCCCGCGACGAAGGCTACAGCGAACCGGACCCGAGAGTGGATCTGAGCGGCACGGATGTGGTGCGCAAGCTTGTGATTCTTGCCCGCGAGGCGGGTTATACTCTTGAGCAGAGCGATGTGGCCAAGCGGCCGCTCATAGACCAGCGTTTCTTTGAGGGTGATGTGGACAGCTTCCTCAGTTCGGTGGCAGACTGTGACGAAGAATTTGAAAACAAACGGCTTGAAGCTGCTGAGAATGATGAACGCTTCAGATATGTGGCCCGTTTTGACCACGGACGTGCCGAGGCNGGACTNGAGNGGGTNGGAGTGTCACATCCNTTCTACAATCTCGAAGGGAGCAACAATGTGATCATGATCACCACCGAGCGCTATAAGGAGTTTCCGATGGTAATAAAAGGCTATGGTGCAGGAGCCGACGTGACGGCTGCCGGAGTGTTTGCCGACATAATCAGCATCGCCAACATCCGCTAAGGAAACAGCGCAGAAAAGACGGAAAAGAGATGTGCAGCCGTGGTTGGAGTCAACTGTGGCTGCACATCTCTTTTGTGGGGTTACGTGTGAGGGGANGGAGGGAGGATTATTCGGCGGCTGGGGNNGNGTCGTCGCGGTAGGTGCGGGCCATCTGGCTGCGGGCTATATCGAGGGTGCGTTCGAGNTGGGTCTTGCGCATCTGAGCCATGCGGAGTGAGCCGAGAATGCGTGATGCGGACCATACTTCGGCNAGGGCTTCGGCTTGGTCGGTGGAGAGGGGTTGAGTGGCTGTCTTTGAGCCGATGAAGCTCACCTTGAGGGGCTGGCCTTTGTGGATGAGGGCGAAGTGGCCTATGGTGTCGCATTCGGCGGGCATAAAGGTGATGATTTCCACTCCACGGCTGCGGTCATTGCGCTCTCCATCNCANGCCACGTGGGCGGTGCTGGCTTCGGCTCCGGCTGCAGAGAGGGTCACGGCTGTGCTTTCGGTGCCTTTTTTAGCAGAGGAAATGAGGGTGAAGACTCCTTCGGGCGACATGCGGGCGTAGAGTCCGGGGGCGTCGGCGGGTTTTTGTGAGGAGATACGCGAGGAGGTGTAGTAGCCTTCGAATGAATCGGGCACATAGGTGAGGGTGGAGCGGAGCGAATCGCCGCTGATGGTGAGAACTGCGATAAGGCTGTCGGTTGAGGCGAGCTCAGCAAGCGAGGCTGCTTCTATCACTTTAGGGCGGAGATGCATGGCGTCGCGCCGGATGTCGACCTGGGCGGGATAGCGGGCATCGAGGGTGTCGAGAGTGGCAAGAGCACTATTGAATTGACGGGCTTCGAACTGAGCCTGAGCGTCGGCAAGCAGGCCGGTNGCTGCGTCTTTGTCTTTATCGCCGCAGGCTGTGGTGAGGGTGGCGGTGAGGGCGGCAGCCACGAGCAGTCTAAAGGTTGCGTTGAACATCTTTTACTCCTTTTACTGTTTTTATTTTCTTGATGAGATTATTGAGCGAGTTGGTGTCGGACACTCCAACGGTGAGATGGCCGCTGAACATACCGTCGTTGGAGTCGATGGATATGCTGCGCAGGGTGGCATCTTTCTCTTTGTTGATTATGGATGTGATATTGGTGACGATGCCGATGTCGTCGTGGCCCACCACATGGAGNGTTGCTGCAAACTGGTTGCCGGAGCGGCCTGACCAGCGGGTGGAGATGACACGATAGGGATAACGGGAGCGTATGTTGGCGGCATTGGGACAGTCGGCGCGGTGAATCTTGATGACGCCTTCGGATGATACGAAGCCAAACACCTTGTCGCCATAGATGGGGTTGCAGCATTTGGCCATACGGTAGTTTACCCCCTTGATATTGTCGCCTATGACAAGCACATCGTTGGAGGCTGACTCTTCGTCGGCCGCGGGCTGGAGGGTGAATTCTTCGGCAGAGCGCACTTCGGCCTGCGCCTCGCTGCGGCGTTCAAGCTCCTCATGGCAGGCAATCACGTCGGCGGGGTCGAGGCGCTCGGCAGCAATCTCGTTGTAGAAGTCGGTGACTGTCTTGAAGCCCATCTTTTTAATCACTTTCATGAGCTGGGCCTCTTCTATCTCCACCTTGCGGTTTTTGCAGCGGCGCTGGAGCANCTCCTTGCCGAGCTCTGCGGCGCGCGAATTGCGCTCGTTGATGCTCTGGCGAATCTTGCTTCTGGCCTTGGATGTGACCACGAAGTTGAGCCAGTCGGCCTTGGGTGCCTGATTGGCCGAGGTCATGATTTCGACGGTGTCGCCGCTCTGGAGCTTATGGTTTATGCGGCGTGTGCGTCCGTTGACTTTGGCGCCGGTGCATGTGCAACCGATTTTGGAGTGGATATTGAAAGCGAAGTCGAGCACGGTGGCTCCGAGAGGGAGCTTGAAGAGGTCGCCTTTGGGTGTGAAGACAAACACCTCTTTGTTGTAGATGTCCATCTTGAAGTCTTTCATCAGCTCCATCGGTCCGCTTTCGGCTCCTTCGATNATGTCGCGGACGTGGTTCATCCACGTGTCNAGATTATTCTCGCTCTTAATGCCCTTATATTTCCAGTGGGCGGCCACGCCTTTCTCGGCAATNTCGTCCATGCGNCGNGANCGGATCTGCACCTCTACCCAACGGTTTTCGGGACCGCGCACCGTGATGTGGAGCGATTCGTAGCCGTTGCTCTTGGGAATGCTGAGCCAGTCTTTAAGCCGTGCGGGGTTGGGCTGATACATGTCTGTGACCACGGAATAGACGAGCCAGCATTCGCTGCGTTCGCGTTCGGGCTCTACGTCGAGAATCACNCGGATGGCNAAGAGNTCGTAGATGTGNTCNAGGTCNTTGTTCTGCTTCTGAATCTTATTCCAGATAGAGGAGATGGACTTGGTGCGCCCCTTGATGTCGAATTTCAGTCCCTGCCGCTCAAGCTCTTTCTTGACCGGGGCTATGAAGGCGGCAATATAGGCGTCGCGGCTTGCCTTGGTTTCGTTGAGCTTGCGGGCTATGCGGGAGTAGATTTCGCGGTTGGTGTATTTCAGCGAGAGGTCTTCGAGCTCGCTTTTTATCTTATAGAGGCCGAGACGGTGGGAAAGGGGTGCGTAGAGAAATTTGGCTTCATATGCCACTTCTCTCACATGGTCTTCGTCGGGGTGGTGGTTGATTGAACGCATGAGCACGGTGCGCTCTACGATCATGATTATAATGACGCGGATATCTTCGGCAAAGGTGAGGAGGAGTTTGCGGAAGTTCTCGCTCTCTACGGAGGTGCGCCGGCTATAGAGGTCGCTCACCTTGAGCAGTCCGCGCAGAAGCACCCCGACATCGGTGCCCCATCTCGACTCGACGTTTGTGATATCGAGCGCTCCGCTTCTCACGAATGGGTCGAGAAGAATGGCCACAATCATGTTGCGGTCGGGACTGATGCCGTCGCAGAGCAGAGATGCTGTGCGCAGAGAGTGGTTGACCGGATTGAGGCCGAATATGTCGCGCTGCACATCGGCTGCCAGAGCCACTTCGCTGATGGCCGAACGGAGAGCCTTGAAATCGTCGGGCTGACCTACGGCAGAAGCTTTCCTGACAAGCCCCCGGATGAGCGAAATCATCTCCGTGCGCTCGGCGGGGGTGAAGAACGGTTGTGATTGTGTGGGTTCCATTACCGCAAATTTAGCCATTGTTTCTGAAATTTATCGCTTACTGATGCAAAAAAGAGAGAGTGTGATAAAAACATTTTGCCTTATCACACTCTCTTATGGTCTGACCGTTTGAATCACATATTGTCCATGTCAGTGTTGCGTGGATTATTGTTGAGCTCTTTCGTGCTCTGTTTTTCGAGCTTCTCGGAAACTGCGTCGTTGTCGGCAGTGTTGAGTGCTACACCGGGATATTCCATGGCCTCCTGCGGAGTGGCCTGCTGAGAATCTTTTTCTTCTTTCATAATGCTTGAATTTTTAGTTGATTTCTATCTCTCTAACATCTGCAGGAGCAAAAAAGTTTTGGACCATGGGCAGGTTCGTACCGGCTTTTATTCCTGGAGGGGAAGGCGGTTGAGCTCTTCGATATAGTTGAGCAGCTCGTCGCGGCCGCGTCCGTCCTCACCCGATGTGACAAAGACAGGGGGGAGGGCTTCCCAGTCTTCAAGCAGGCGGGCGCAATAGTCGGCCACTTTCTTGCGTCCGGCTTCGGGTCCAAGCTTATCGGCTTTGGTAAACACGATGCTGAACGGCACTCCGTTTTCGCCGAGCCAAGCCATAAATTCGAGGTCGATTTTCTGGGGTTCGTGGCGGATGTCGACGAGCACAAATAGGTTGGTCATCTGGGCGCGGTGGAGAATGTAGCTCTCAATCATGGCGCGGAGCTGGTCGCGGCTTTCTTTTCCACGGCGGGCGTATCCGTAGCCGGGAAGGTCTACTATATACCATGAATCATTGATGAGGAAATGATTGATTAGCATGGTCTTGCCGGGTGTGGCCGAGGTCATGGCGAGCCCCTTGCGGCCTGTGAGCATATTGATGAGAGAGGATTTGCCCACATTGGAGCGTCCGATGAATGCATATTCGTGGCGGGTGGTCTGCGGACATTTGGCCACGTCGCTGTTGCTTATTTCGAATCTGGCGGTGTTGATTATCATCTGAAATGAGTTAAGTGAGTTTTTAGACGCAAAGTTACAAAAAATGAGTAATTTTGCATCTGATGCGTAATCCTGATAGAGAAACAATTTTCCGGTTCAAGCAGTTCGCTGTGTGCAATGCGCGGAGTGCGATGAAGATAGGCACCGACAGTGTGAGCCTCGGGGCATGGGCTCCGGTTGACTGTGTGCGCACTGCTCTCGATGTAGGTTCGGGCTGCGGTGTGCTCGCTCTCATGCTTGCCCAGAGGGGGGTGGATAATATCACCGGAGTGGAGATAGACCCCGAAGCAGTGGCTGAGTCGCGACTGAATGCTGCGGCCTCGCCATGGGCGGGACGCATAGAAATAGAGGAGGGTGACGCTACGGAATGGAGCCGCCGGCAGAGCACTCCCCTGCTATATGACCTGATTGTGAGCAATCCGCCCTATTTTTCTTCAGAACTGATGTCGCCTGAGCAGGCTCGCGCCACTGCGCGCCATGAGGGAACTCTGTCGTTTGCCACCCTGATGATGCTTGCGGAGAGGCATCTTGCTCCCGGAGGGCGATTGGCTCTGATAGCTCCGACCGACCGGGAGGCGGACATAGAGTGGGAGGCAACTCTCCGCAGGCTTTCGCTCAAAAGGAAATGCCGCCTGACAGGGTCGGTGCGCAAAGCTGCGAAGAGAGTGATGTATGTGTTCACNCGGGAGGATTCCGCCCGCGAGGAAGACACTCTGCTGATTATAAATTCTGAGGCCTACAAGGCTCTAACCAAAGATTTTTATCTCGACCGATGAAATTTACAGTATCTACGGGCCGAAGGCTCATGCTTTTTCTGTGTGTGACTCTGCTGTGCTTCATTATAGGAAGTGTGGCGGTGGGAATAGTGACCTATGGGGGCTTGTCGGCTCCCAGGCTGAGGATAG
The DNA here is from genome assembly GCA_014802045.1 of Bacteroides sp. Taxonomy (GTDB): domain Bacteria; phylum Bacteroidota; class Bacteroidia; order Bacteroidales; family Muribaculaceae; genus Paramuribaculum. The sequence goes on along the minus strand of JAAVDA010000009.1, from coordinate 44,845 downwards.
CAACCGTGATTCAGGATGTGGTGATGTTTATTATTCCTCCGGTGGCCACGGCTGTGATGATNACCAGGCGTCCGGCGGAGTTTCTGCTCGCCCTGAAGGGTCTGCGGCCAGTGCCCACTCTTCTGACCATTGCGATAGTGCTGGCATCTATCCCGGCAATGAACGCCATAATCTCCTGGAACCAGAATCTCACACTCCCCTCTTCGATGGGAGCTCTGGAGGAGTGGATGCGCACTTCGGAGGCGGCGGCCAAAAATTTCACCGACACTTTGCTCGGCGGCAGCGGTGCGGGGAGCCTGATAATGGCTCTGCTGATTGTGGGGCTTCTGGCCGGACTGAGCGAGGAACTGTTTTTCAGAGGCGGATTGCAGAGACTGCTCTCTACCTCGGGGATGAACATACACTGCGCGGTGTGGGTCACTGCATTTATTTTCAGCGCCGTGCATATGCAGTTTTTCGGCTTTGTGCCCAGACTGCTCTTAGGAGCGTTTTTCGGCTATCTGGCGGCGTGGAGCGGCTGCATATGGCTTCCAGTGACAGCCCATGCGCTCAACAACGCTCTNGCCACAGTAGCTTTCCGCCTGCAGGAGAGCCGGGGTGTGAATCTNGACGATATCGGCACACCCGCCCATTCGGCCGGAATGGTAATGTGTGGGGCGAGTGTTGTTGTGACCGCTCTGCTGCTTGTGCTTTTGTATAGATGGCTATCAAAAGAAAGAGATTCTGAAGACCGTGAGCGATGACTCACCATAGGGACGCAGGGTAACGCTTCCGCCCTGNGCTTTCATGATCTGACGACACAAGGGCAGGCCGATGCCCTGACCGTCGGGGCGGGTGGTGAAGAAGGGGATGAAGATGCTTTCGGCCGTGGCAGGGTCAATGGCCGGGCCATTGTCGGCAATGTCGATAATCACACTGTCGTCAGGCTCACAGCGAGCGCTGACAGTTATCAAAGGATTGTCGGTGTGGTCTACCGCAGAGACAGCATTTGAGAGAATGTTGGTGACGACTCTGCCTGTGAGCGCCGCGTCGGCATAGACCATAAGGTCTGAATCACATTCCTGAAGCTTTATCTCAATATGGGCGGGGGATGCACTTCTGGCTGCCATGACCATTTTTTCAAGAAAAGGGCGCAGTTCCATCAGCGACGGGTTNACCTTNGGGGGCGATGTGAGAGCCCTGAAACTGTTGACGAAGTCGGTGAGCCCCTCGCTCATGGAGCCTATGGTGTCGAGCCCTTTGTGGATGTGGGGAGGGAGCGAGGCTATCTCGGGGGAGGAAAGGATGGTGCGCGAAATAGATGTGACCGGCGTGAGCGAATTGATGATTTCATGAACCAGCACACGGGTGAGCTTGCTCCACGATTCAATCTCGCGCGATTCGAGTTCGCCGGCAATATCATCCATCACAAAAATCTTAAGGTGCTCGTCGGCAATCACGGCCTCAGATGCCATTATCACCACATTGCGAGATGTGGCGGTCATTCCTGCGGGCAAAGAAAGCTGAAGTCTGGCACCTGCGCGGGCATTGCGCAACATAGCGGGGAAATCGGNATTAAGAGCCTGCANCCGGTCAATATGGGTGAGCACCTCCAAGCCCAGAAGAGAGAGAGCGGCTTCATTTATCCTGCTCACATAGCCTTTGGAATCAATCACTATCACACCGGCGCTTACGGCAGAGAGAATCAGGCTGTAGGTGCGTTCGCTTTCGGCAGCGGTCCGGCGGACGCGGTGGAGTATGGCGGCGATTTCGTTGAGCGAGCGGGTGACACGAGAATCATTGCTTGAGAAGCGCAAGGATGTGTCGCTGTTTTTCACTGCTTCGAGCAGCAGACGAACCTGACTGTCAGTGCGCAGCATGGCCTTGTTCAAGCGGATTATCAGCCCGGCTATAACAAGGACTGCCGCTACTCCCAATGCAATATGCCCGGAAAAGAAGCACCATGCGGCAACAAAACCAAAGGCGGCAAGAGCAACCGGCAAGACAAAGCGTTCGATCATATGCCGTAGCGTTTCATTTTGTTGTAGAGTGTCTGGCGGGTGATGCCGAGCCTTGTGGCGGCGGCCGAAAGATTGCCCTGACAATCGTGGATTGCCGAGCGAATCATATTCTTCTCCATATCTGCCAGAGTGAGGTCGGCCGGAGATTGCGAGAGAGTCTGCGGTCTGGAGGGGGTGAGCGTGAAATCTTCGGGGCGGAGCATACTCCCCTCGCCCACTATCACGGCTTTTTCCACGGAATGGCGCAGTTCGCGCACGTTGCCGGGCCACGGGTGAGCCGTGAGAATCTGCAAGGCTTCAGGTGAGATGGTCTCGACAGGGCGATTATAGAGTGCGGCATATTCGCGAAGGAATCTTCCGGCAAGAACAGGGATATCTTCACGACGCTCTCTGAGAGGAGGAAGGCTGATGCGGATGGTGTTGATGCGATATAGCAGATCTTCGCGGAAGCGTCCTTCGGCCACATAGCTGTCTATATCGGCATTAGTGGCGCAAATTAGCCGTATGTCTATATCAATCAGTTTATTGCTGCCTATCGGAGTGATTTTGCGGCTCTGCAGGGCTGTGAGGAGTTTAGACTGGAGATGAACGGGCAGATTGGCTATCTCGTCCATAAAGAGAGTGCCCTGAGAAGCTTCTTCGAGCTTGCCACGACGGTCGGCGAGAGCTCCGGTGAACGCACCTCTGANGTGGCCGAAAAGCTCGCTTTCAAACAGCGACTCTGAAAGCGACCCCATGTCGACAGTGAGCATACTCTGTCTGGAGCGTCTNGAAATNCGGTGAATCTCCTTGGCCAGNACCTCNTTNCCGGTGCCGTTTTCGCCGGTGATGAGGATATTGGCATCTGTCGGGGCCACTTTCTCAACAAACGCTCTCAGAGCATGCATGCTGTCGGTCACTCCCCAGTCCATCCCATCTNCGGAGGCTTGCGGAGTGTGACGGCGAAAGGTGAGCAGACTCTCTATGGTGGAGATAAGGCGNTCATTGTCCCACGGCTTCACAACNAAATCTGCNGCTCCCTGCTTTATGCCTCNNACNGCAAGCTCTATGTCGGCATAGGCGGTCATGAGGATAATCGGAACTGTGTCATTGCGGCGTTTTATTTCCGAGAGCCAGTAGAGACCTTCATTGCCGTTGTTGACNGNNGANTTGAAATTCATGTCGAGGAGCACAACGTCGGGAGGGTCAGAAGCGAGTATATGTGAAAGCTGAGAGGGGTCGGCGATGGTTGTCACCCGGTCAAAACGACGGCTGAGAAGGAGTTCGAGAGCGGTNCGCACTCCGGCATTGTCGTCTACAGCAAGTATGTGGCGTTTGAGTTTCATCGGCTGCAAAGTTATAAAAAGAAACGGAGAAATTTTTCTATGCCCTGAATACTAANGGGGAGCATGGAAAGGGAAGAATTGAAACGGGGTGGATGAAATTTTGACAGAAGTGTAAATTTTTTTGACAGAGCGCCACATAGCGCCAAAACACAGAAGGNTGACAAACAGNAAGATGTGAGTTTGGCACGGTTTGTGTAAGCTCTACAGGTATAAATCAATAAAAATTTTCTTGCAGTGAATAATTTTACTTATATCAGGCAGAGCATGCTCCACTCCAAGCTGACCACAGCGGTGAAAATCCTCTCGATTGGTCTGGGGCTTGCAATGAGCAGTATTCTGCTGGTGAGGGTGGCTTACGATAATATGATAGATACGTGTTTTAAGGATACGGAAAACCTGTATCAATTCTGGATGCAGTATGAGATTAGCGGGAATGTGCATGATAGACAGATACACTGTGTTTATCCGCTTGCCGGGGCTGCATTGGCCGAAATGCCGGAAGATATCGAGGCAGTGTGTACGGTGAAAAACTACGGAGGACGACTCAGCTACAACGGAGTGGATTTTGACGCTCAACTTGCCTTGACCGACTCCTTGTTTTTTGAGACCATGGGGGTGGAGCTCCTAAAGGGTTCTCCCAACGACCTTCGACGCCCAAACACATTATATATAAGCGACAAGATTGCGGATAAATATTTCGGTGACGAAGATCCCATAGGTAAGACCGTGTATTGGCAGGGAGATATAAAGGAGCTTGAGGTGAGAGGGGTGTTCCGCGACTGGGGAAAGGAGTCGACAGTGACAGCCGATGCCATAATATCCATATCTACTTTCCAAAATCTTGAAAGACTTGCCATCTGGGATGGTGGCGACAGCTGGCCGCAGTATGCCCGGCTGCGCAAGGGAGCCGACCGCTCAAGGCTTAATGACAGACTGCGTCAGGTTGTGAAGCACTATGTGCCCGACACAGACGATGAGCGAAGAGATGCTTTTCTCGAACCTATCCGCGACACCTACCGCGGCTATCCACGTGTGAGGCATATAACCATTACCCTATCTATTCTCGCTATCGCAATACTGGTGATTACGGCTCTCAACTATGTGCTGCTCTCAATCTCCGGCATGAGCCGCAGGGCCAAGGCGATTGGAGTTTATAAATGCAGCGGTGCCGGCAAGGGGAGCATTTTCGCTATGTTTATGACCGAGACCGGCATAATCATTGTGCTGGCGATGGTTGTTGCGGCGATATGCCTGTGGGTTAGCAAGGTGTATGCGCAGGAGAGTATCTATGACTACTTCGTAAAATATGTGTCGATGGATAGACTGTGGGTGATTATCGCCGTAGTGGTGCTGATGTTTGTGCTTGCGGCGCTGATTCCGGCAAGGATATTCAGCCGTGTGCCGGTCACTCAAGTGTTCAGGCGCTTTTCGGAGCACAGACAGGTGTGGAAACATGCTCTACTCGCTATGGAATTCTGTGGAGCGGGAATCGTGGCGGGTATACTCACCTTAGTCTGGGCCCAATATCAGGTATTGATTAATACGGGGGTGGGATATGATGCCGATCAGGTAGTGGCAATCAGCAGCCATGCCTCCACCGACGAAGAATTTGAATCAATCGTCGACACCTATTCGAAGCTTCCTTTTGTGGAGTCGGTGAGCGGTTCGTGGCTTTATCCGGGAGTTGGCTACAGCGGAGCATTCATCTCTGAAAATGGCAGACCTCTCTTCTCGTCACGCTATGATGAGTGGCGCAAAGGCTATCTGCAGACAATGGGCATGAAACTCATTGCAGGGCGTGAGCCCAAAGAGGGAGCGGATGAAGTGATAGTCAACCGCACCTTTGCGAAGAATATGAACTGGGACGAGAAAAATGTGGTGGGTCATCGTGTGACTATCGACGGTGAGACGTATGAAGTGACCGGAATGATAGAAGATTTCCTCTGCGACTCTTATTATGAACCAGCAAAGCCGTTTGCCGCCTATGTGACCGGCAGACGCACCGGCAATATCATCGTGAGACTCAAAGAGCCCGGGATGGAATATTTCGACAAGCTTAAAGAAGCCGTNCAGGAGATTTATCCCTCCGAAAGAATATCTGTGAGGCTGATGTCGGCTATGAATGATGCGAAATATGTGGATGTGAAGCTCTTCCGCACTATGGTGGGGATAGCGGCCNTGATAATCCTGCTGATATGCGGAATAGGACTCACCGGCTATCTCAATGACGAGATGAGACGCAGGAGCCGGGAAATAGCCGTGAGAAAAGTGAACGGTGCCACCACACCNGACATCATAGAACTCATATGCCGCTCCACACTCCTCACTGCAATTCCTGCCATAGCCGCCGGCACTGCCCTCGCATGGTATCTGGGAGAAATGTGGCTCGAACAGTTCAGAATCACTCTCGATCATATAGGTCTGCGCCTCACTCTATCGGGCATAATCACCCTGCTTGTCATCGTGGCCATAGCAATCTCCCTCACATGGTCGCGGGCCAACGAAAATCCTGTAAATAATCTCAGAAACGAATAATAACTTAGAATCATGATTGAAATCAAGAATCTCAACAAGACATTCCGCACCACAGATGTGGAAACNCTCGCACTCGACGGTGTGAACCTCTCCATAGCCCCCGGCGAATTTGTAGCTATAATGGGNCCGTCGGGNTGCGGNAAATCTACCCTGCTCAANATNCTGGGTCTGCTCGACAATCCGACATCAGGNAGCTACAAGCTCAACGGCACCGAGGTGGCCAACATGAAGGAGAAGGANCGCACTTCGCTGCGCAAGGGTAAGATAGGCTTCGTGTTTCAGAGCTTCAACCTTATCGACGAACTCACTGTGGCTCAGAANGTGGAGCTTCCGCTCACCTATCTCGGTGTGCCCGCCGCCGANCGCAAGAGAAGGGTGAAAGAAACCCTCGAAAGGATGAACTTGGGCCATCGTGCAAAGCATAAGCCGATGCAACTCTCGGGCGGACAGCAGCAGAGGGTGGCGATAGCCCGTGCGGTCGTGACACAGCCCGACCTGATTCTTGCGGACGAACCTACCGGTAATCTCGACTCGACCAACGGGCGCGAGGTGATGGATCTGCTCACGGAGCTTAACCGCGCAGGCACTACAATCATCATGGTGACACATTCGCAGCATGACGCGTCATATGCACGGCGCACCGTGAATCTTTTTGACGGTAATATCGTGGCCGAGAAAATCAATGCCTGAGACAATGAGATATATAATCAATTCACTTATAAACAATCGGTGGAATACCCTCGTTAGACTGCTCTCCATAGGGCTGGGAATGTCAATGGGTATATTCCTGCTGATTAAGGTGGCTAAAGACACCTCTTATGACAGTTGCTTCCGTGATACAGACCATCTGATGCAGGTGTGGTTCGTTTCTACCATGCCAAATGGTGAATCTTATACGGCCGATATGGGGTGGGGTATGCTTGCCGGGGCCCTTGAGGAGGATCTGGGCGAGTATATAGAGAGCGCAACCAAGACTGCAGAACGCCCGAATCTGGTGAGAGATGACGGGATGGAATTTAATGTGGAGGGGGTATGCAGCGACGCTTCTTTCTTCAAGACAATGGGTGTGGAGGTGATTTCAGGCAATCCGGAGACAGACCTCGCCCTCCCCCACACGGTGTATCTCAGCGACAAAATCGCCACAGAAATGTTCGGGTCGCCGGAAGAGGCCGTAGGAAAGATGGTGAGGGCATCACATCACGATAATATGAAAGTGGCGGGCATATTCAAGGATTATGGCGACGAGACAACATTGAGGGCGCAGTTTGTGTTCGGACAGCCAACTTACGATGTAGACTGGGGTGAGGAAAACGGTATGTCGTGGCACGGTGCGACATGGTGGAACACCTATGCACGTCTGCGCCCGGGAGTGAAGCTCGAAGATCTCAACAAGAGAATCAATGACCTGGTGAAAAAGAATGTTCCGGACAATGATTACGGATCTCAAACGGCCATAGCAAAGCCTATCCGCGACACTTACAGGAATATTCCCACTGTGAAGCGGATGAACCGTGTGCTCGGGTGGCTCGGTGTGCTGATACTTGTGGTAACGGTGCTCAATTATGTGCTGCTCTCAATTTCCGCCATCCACAGGCGCAGCAAAGCGATAGGCGTGTTCAAGTGCCTTGGATCCGGAAAGAGGAAAATATTTGCAATGATTCTCTGCGAGACGGCCCTGATTGTGGGTGGAGGACTTCTGATTACGGCACTGTGCTGGTGGCTCACTAAGCAGCTTTCTGCAGACACCATATATGCTTCGATCACCTCCGCTGTGAGCATGAGCCGCATGTGGGTGGGGGTTGCTGTAGCGGTAGCGGTGTTTGCTTTATCGGGAATAGTGCCGGCAATCATCTACAGCCGGATTTCTCCTTCCCACCTGTTTCAGAAGCGTCTCGGAGGCAACGGAGTGTGGAAACGCGGGCTGCTTCTGGCCGAGAGTTGTGGAGCCGGGCTGGCATGCTGTCTGCTAATGCTGGTAGTGTCGCAATATCATGCTCTTACTAATGCCGATTTAGGCTATGATACCGAACGGCTTGTGATGATAACCGGACACGATGTGGCGCAGCGAGAGGCGTATATGAAAGTCTACGAATCGCTCCCATATGTGGAAACCGTTACCGCNTCGGGAGGTTTTCCAGGATGGGGCTATAATGGAGTGCGTGCCGAAGGGAAGCATGGCCAGGAGGATGCATTTTTAGCCAAAAGTGATAACTGGAGCAAAGGTTATGCCGATATGATGGGCATCAAAATACTCTACGGCCGGCAGCCGGAGATAAGGGGTGAAGTGGCGGTGAACCGCACATTCACAACACATTTCACCAACAATCCGGAGGATATGATCGGTGAGCAGATAGTAGGTGGCTGGTATAGTGAGCCTCAGACAGTGGTAGGAGTTATTGACGACTACCGCTTCCAGAACTTCTTTCAGGATATCATGCCGCTCGAAATCTATGCTCTGACAGACGATGCCTGGCGCTCCACAATCACCCTCAGACTATCCGCTCCTTTCGAAGCCAATCTCGACCGTCTTGCCAATGAGATATCGGAGAGATTTCAGGGACAGAAAATCACGGTGCGCAATATGCATCAGGAGATTCGAAACTCATATAAGGATGTGAGTCTGTTTGCTATTCTCACCGGTGTGGCCTCGGTAATAATAGTGTTTATAACTCTTGCGGGGCTTATAGGCTATGTGACCGACGAGATGGAACGTCGACGCAAGGAGATAGCCGTGAGACGCATCAACGGAGCTACGGCTGCCGACATCATAGCTATGTTTGCCGGAAAGATTACGGCAGTTTGTGCCGCCGGGGTGGCCAGCGGCGGAGTTCTTGCGTGGATATTCAGCAGAGAGTGGCTTGAGCAGTTTAAGCTTACTGTGGAGAACCCGATATTGATTATCGGTGTGACGGGTCTGGTGGTAGTTGCAATAATCTTTGGAGTAGCCGTGATGATAGCACGGCGGATAGCCATAGCCAATCCATCGCAGTCGCTCCGGAGCGAGTGAATGCACCGACACTTTTTTGTGGAGTCAGATAACTGATCAGTGGGGGTGACGCACACGTCATCCCTGCTGTTTTTTTGCGGGGAGCCGGGAGAATACGAAAAAAGAGAGTTACTCTCACGAGCACCTCTCTCTCCATTCATCACATTATGCTTATTAGTGCTATATCTTGAAATTTTGGTTGAGATTAATATCTTGATGCAACGACATCCCAGTCTACGATATCCCAGAGGCGCTTGAGCGCGTCGGCACGGCGATTCTGGTAGTCGAGATAGTAGGCATGTTCCCACACATCGAATGTGAGCAGCGGCGTAAGGCCGTCGGTGAGAGGATTGCCTGCATTGGGACCTTGAGTGATAAAGAGTTTGCCGTCGTTGTCTTTCGATAGCCATACCCATCCGGATCCGAACAGGGTCACACCGGCTTTCTCGAAGTCTTCCTTGAATTTCTCAAACGAGCCGAACTGTTCGTCGATAGCCTTGCGGAGTTCTCCGGTTGGCTCGCCTCCGCCATCGGGCGAGAAGGTGAAGAAATAGAAGATATGGTTCCATGCCTGAGAGGCGTTGTTGAAGAGCGGGCCTTTAGCAGTGCGGATAATCTCTTCAAGCTCCATGTCGGCATATTCGGTATTCTCGATGAGTTTGTTGAGATTGTCGATATATGCTTTCTCGTGCTTGCCATAGTGGAAGTCGACAGTCTCCTGCGAGATTGCGGGAGCGAGAGCGTCGGGAGCATAGGGAAGCTTTGGCTGAGTATAGGTCTGGGTCTTCATAATAGTATTTTAAGTTGGTTTGTTTGTCTGAATTTCGATTATAAAACGCTCCGGGTAAGGAAAAGGTTCACTCGTGACGGTCGAGCCAGCGGAAAACATACTGAAAAATTGCTTTTCTCACTCCCGGAGAGGAGAGAAAGAGGTCGTGGAGGCCGCCTTTGACAGTGACCGGTGTGACTTTCGGGCCGAGAGTGATGCCTATGCGGTGGATATCGGCCACATCGAGCACGGCATCTTCGCGGGAAGCATCCGCACTCCACTCCTTACCCATGAAACTTTGTGCGGAATACATAAGGAGCACGGGAATCTTTATAGACATCTTGTGGTCTCTGAGGCTTTCCTGAGCTTTTTCTATCGCTCTGACCCATCCGGCGGTGACGTCGGGCGAATGGTGCATTTTCCATGCGCGGTTGAAGGTCCATTCGCCTCTGAATCGGGAGTCGAGACTTTCGCTATAGACGGTGGAGGCTCCCTGCGGAATCTTCAGGTCGGGCAACACCGCCCCGATGGCCGACACTACAGGCACGAGCCACTCGATACGGCCGAGGTTCCAGTCGAGAAATGGGGAGTTGAGCACCATGTTGCAGACCGGTGCATCGGGATGCTGCTGCATATAGTAGGCGGAAATCAGTCCGCCGGTGGAGTGACCCATCAGTGTGATTTCCGGCTTGTTTCCGCGGGTTATCTCAACGAGGGCTGAATCTATATCGGGAAAATATTCTTTAAGGCTCCTGGCCTCAAACGGTTTCTGACCCGGAAGGATGGAGCGGCCATAGCGCCGGAGATCTACGGCATAGAAATCATAGCCGTGGGCAGTGAAACTATCGGCCATCTCTTTCTGAAAGAAATAATCGTTGAAGCCGTGAATATAGAGCACTGCCCTCGAAGAGCGCTGTCCCGGCGATGCGAGACTCCGGATGATTGTGGACCGGACGACACCATGATAGTCACGGCCTTGGTCAACGTAGCGCTTTTCAAATCGCGCACCGAGAGAGTCGGGAAGCCACGGAGAGGCTCCGAATGATAGCGACGGCAGCAGAAAAAAGGTTGCCGCGATTACGATTTTTAATAAGTTTCTCATATAAATGTTAAACGGCTCAGGGTATATAATAGTTTACAGCCAAATTATTTGCTAAATATATGAGAAGAGATTAATTTTGGCATTCCTTAGGAACCGCCATGATTATCTTATCATTACTTCTAACTACATTATGAACGATATCACAGTAATTTTCAACAATTATCTCGAGCACTACGGCAGCGTGGATATAGCTGAATCGGAGTTTAAGAAAATGCTCCATGAAGATCCGGAACTCCACGCCATGTATAAGGACTGGTGTGAGACTGTGGGAAGTTCGGAGAAGTGTGGTTTTGCAGACTATGCCGAGGAGTATATGAGATCACAGGATGACGTATGGCAGTCCCTGGCTGATTATGACGATGACAGAGACTAAACGTGTGTTTCCCGCAGAATGGGAAGAAGAATCAGGAGTGTTGCTCTCATGGCCTCATGAGGAGACCGATTGGGCCGAAATGCTCCCCCGTGTGACCGACTGCTATGTGAGGCTCGCTACGGCTTTGTGCGAAAAAGGCATAAAACTGCTAATCATATCTCCCGACTCCACTGCCCCGCGTGCGGCTCTTGCCGCGCTGCCGCAGGAGAGAATAATCTATGTCGATGTGGCGACCAACGACACATGGACACGAGATTTCGGGCCTATCACCGTGAGAGAAGGAGAGGCATGGAAAGTGTGTGACTTCAAGTTTAACGGCTGGGGGCTGAAATTTGCCGCCTGCTTTGACAATCTTGTCACATCCTATCTGTGTGACCGCCGTGTGATAGGTGGCGCCTATGAGAATCATCTCGGATTCGTGCTTGAGGGTGGGTCGATAGAGAGCGACGGCAAGGGCACGGTGCTGACCACCTCACGGTGTCTGCTCTCACCCAACCGCAACGGTGATCTCACGCGCGGTCAGATAGAAGCCCGGCTGCGCGAGAGTCTGGGAGCCCAACATATCCTTTGGGTGGAACATGGAGCACTCGCCGGTGATGACACCGACAGCCATATCGACACTCTGGCTCGTCTCGCTCCGCACAACACGATAATTTATGCAGGATGTCAGGATCCTGAAGACGAGCACTATGCCGAACTCATGAAAATGAAGGAGGAGCTCGCAGAACTGCGCACTCCGGAAGGCACACCTTATAATCTCTATGAGCTGCCGATGCCCGACGCTGTGTATAGCGCAGACGGAGAGCGGCTTCCGGCCACATATGCCAACTATCTCGTGACCCCAAGGGCTGTGTTTATGCCCACATATGGAAATCCGCTCAAAGATATGACCGCAGCCGGTATTCTGGGAGCGGTGTTTGAAAAAGAGGTGGTGAGCATTGATTGTCTCGCTCTTATCGAACAGCATGGTTCGCTGCACTGCGCCACCATGCAGATACCCGAATCAATATTGATATAAGTAAAAGCCGATATAAGTAAAAGCCATGACCCGAATCATAAAGACAGGAATAATACAGCAGAGAAAAACCGACAATGCCGACGACAACCGCAGCCGTCTTGCCGCAGCCGCCCGACGGCTTGCAGAGGAGGGGGCGCAACTGATAGTGAATCAGGAGCTGCATGATTCGCTCTATTTCTGCCAGACTGAGGTTGTGGACAACTGCTCTCTGGCTGTGGGACTGCCTTCGGCTACGACTGATTTCTACAGCAATCTGGCCAAAGAGCTGGGAGTTGTGCTGGTGACGTCGCTGTTCGAACGCCGGGCTGCGGGGCTCTATCATAACACGGCTGTGGTGTTTGACACCGACGGCTCAGAAGCGGGACGCTACAGAAAGATGCATATACCTGATGATCCGGCTTATTATGAGAAGTTTTATTTCACTCCGGGCGATCTGGGGTTTCATCCGATTGACACTTCGCTCGGACGTCTGGGTGTGCTGGTGTGCTGGGACCAATGGTATCCGGAAGCGGCAAGACTTATGGCGCTTCAAGGAGCCGAGATGCTAATATATCCCACCGCAATCGGTTGGGAATCTACTGACACTCCTGATGAAAAAAAGCGTCAGAGAGATGCATGGGTCACAGTGCAACGCGGCCATGCTGTGGCCAACGGACTGCCGGTGGTCACTGTGAACCGCACAGGCCATGAGGCGGATCCGTCGGGAGCTACCAACGGAATCACTTTCTGGGGCACGAGCTTTGTGGCCGGACCGCAGGGAGAGATGATCTACGAAGCGCCGACAGACGAAGAGGCCGAGGCCATCGTGGAGATAGACCTCGGCCGCTCGGAGCAGGTGCGCCGTTGGTGGCCATTCCTGCGCGATCGCAGAATAGATGCCTACGGCGATATAACGAAGAGATTTATTGACTGACAACTGTGGCCGGCAGACGGCGCAGATTGTAGCGTGAGGCCATTACCTCACCATAGGCTCCGGCTGAACGGATGGCGAAGAGGTCGCCGCGTTCAACCCGGGGCAGGAGTTCGTCTGTGCCAAACACGTCGCTTGACTCACATATCGGCCCAACCACGTCATATTTCTCTTCAGGGCCGTGGCCTGTGAGATTTTCAATCTTATGGTGAGCTTCATAGAGGGCCGGACGGATAAGGTCGGACATTCCGGCATCTACGATAGCGAATTTTCTCGCCACTCCGTCTTTCACATAAATCACCCTTGTGATCAGGGAGCCACATTGAGCCACGACAGCACGGCCGAGCTCGAAATGGAGCTGCTGACCCGGGCGCAGACGCAGCCGGCGATGGAAAGTGTCGAAATATGAGCGGAAATCAGGCACAGGGTGTGAGTCGGGATTCTCATAGTCGATTCCGAGGCCTCCACCCACGTTGATGGTGTCGAAATGTATGCCGCGGGCATTGTATTCGTCTTGCAGGGCGTTTATGCGGTCGCAGAGTAGGCCGAAGGGTGCCTGGTCGGTGATCTGCGAACCGATATGGAAATGCAGTCCGCGGAATGTGAGGCTATCTGACGATGTGGCCTTCTCTATCATGGCCGGAAGCATGGTCATGGCTATTCCGAATTTGTTTTCGGCGAGTCCGGTCGTGATATAATGGTGGGTGTGGGCATCGACTTCGGGATTGACACGGAGCGCCACCGGAGCTTTCACTCCAAGGCGCCGGGCTATCTGCTCTATCACTTCAAGCTCAGCGGCACTCTCAACATTGAAGCATGAGATGCCGGCACGGAGTCCGAGTTCAATCTCGGCATCGGTCTTTCCCACACCGGCAAAAACGATGCCTGATGCGGGGAATCCGTTGCGTAGGGCAGCCTCAATCTCACCACCACTCACGGTGTCGGCTCCGAATCCGGCTGCACTTATGCGGCTCAGCACTGCAGGGTTGGCATTGGCTTTCATGGCATAGTGCACATGATAGCCCGGATAGGCGGACGCGTTGCGGATCTCTTCGAGAGTGCGGTCGAGCAGTGCGAGATCGTAGTAATAGAAAGGGGTGGGCTCGCTGTTGAAGCGAGCCACCGGGAAACGTTGGTCTGTTGTCATAAATATCGCTTTCTTTTAGAAAAGCATGCGTTTACTTGAAAAGGCGCTGGCTGAGGAGATTGAGCGCTCGCACTTTGTCTTCCTTGCGCACAAGAAGAGAGATATTGTAGTTGCTGCCGCCATAGGAAATCATGCGCACAGGCACATCTTTAAGTGCATTGACCACCTCGGCTTCGAAACCACGGTTCTGCCATTCGAGGTCGCCGACCACGCAGATAATCACCATGTCGCGGTCTACTGTAACTGTGCCGAATTTCTTAAGGTCTTCGAGAATGGCGGGAAGATTGCGCTCGCTGTCTACAGTGACGGACACGCCCACTTCGGAGGTGACAATCATGTCTATCGATGTGCGGTGAGTCTCGAAAATCTCGAAAACTTTGCGGAGAAAGCCGTAAGCGAGAAGCATTCTCGAACTCTTGATTTTGATGGCCGTGATATTATCTTTGGCGGCCACAGCTTTGATGGTGTTGGAAGAGCGGGTGTTGTAGATGAGAGTGCCGTGAGCCTCGGGCTGCATAGTGTTGAGCAGACGCACGGGGATATTGTTGAGCTTGGCGGGGAGCACACAGGTGGGATGAAGAATCTTGGCTCCGAAATAGGCCAGCTCGGCGGCTTCCTCGAAGTGGAGCTCGCTCACGGGCGATGTGCCTTCAACAAAGCGGGGATCATTATTGTGCATTCCGTCTATGTCTGTCCAAATCTCGATTTCGTCGGCATTGACAGCCGCACCGATAAGAGAGGCAGTGTAGTCGCTTCCGCCGCGCTGAAGATTGTCGGTCTCACCATAGGCATTCTTGCAGATGTAGCCCTGAGTGATATAGAGGTCGGCGTCGGGATTTTCGGCGATAAGAGCGGTGAGCTTTTCCTGAATATACTGAGTGTCTGGCTCGGCATTCTTATCGGTGCGCATAAACTCTACGGCAGGGAGCATCACGGCATTGATGCCCTGTTCGTGCATATAGTTTATCATCAGTGCGGTAGACATGAGCTCACCCTGTGCCAGAATCTCTTTCTCTTCGAAAAGAGTGAAGATGGGCTTATTGAAGGAGCGGATGAAATCAAACCGTTCGCGGATAGCCTCAAGTGCTTTCCGGCGATACTCTTCGGTGGAGAAGAGCTCGTCGATGGTGCGCATATATTTTGCTTCAAGCGCATTGATGGTCTCCTTGGCTCCGGTGAGATTTTTCTTATAGAGGTAATCGGAGATTTCAACGAGGGTGTTGGTTGTACCCGACATAGCGGAGAATACCACTATGTTTTTACCGCGCTTGCGCACAAGCTCGGTCACATCTTTCATTCGGCTGGCGGAACCGACCGATGTGCCGCCAAACTTCAGTACTTTCATTCGTCTATGTAATGTATAAATTTCTGCAAAGTTACAAAAAAAATGGCGAAATCATTCGCCATCTATTATTCTCTTGCGCTCGCATCTCACCACTCTGGCCGGGAATCTCTCTACAAGGGAAAGATTGTGGGTGGCCATAATCACGGCAGTGCCTTTGCGCGAAATCTCATGCAGACGGTTGACAATCTGCTCGCCGGTGCCGGGGTCGAGATTTCCGGTAGGCTCATCAGCGAGGATAAGTCTCGGACTGTTGAGCAACGCTCTTGCTATCACAATGCGCTGCTGCTCTCCGCCGGAGAGTTCATGAGGCATTTTGTAGGATTTGGTGAGCATGCCCACCTCGCGAAGCACTTCTTCTATCCTTGCATCGATAGTGTCACGCCCTTTCCAGCCTGTGGCATCAAGCACAAAACGGAGATTTTCGTAGACTGTGCGGTCTGTGAGAAGCTGAAAATCCTGAAATACAATGCCTATCTGGCGCCGGAGCATCGGAATATCGCGGCGATGCAGGCGGGTGAGGTCATAGCCGAGCACTTCGGCCTGACCCGAAGCCACGGGAATTTCAGCATACATCGATTTCAGCAGAGAGCTTTTGCCGCTGCCAACTCTGCCGAGGAGATAGACAAACTCCCCTTCCCGTAGCTGGAAATCTACTTCTTTGAGCACCACAAGCTCCTTGCGGTGAAGCTCTACCGACCGGTAATCTACGAGCGTATCCATCAGAAACCCATTTCAGCAAGAAATTTAATACGCATCAGGCGGATTTCATCTTCCGTGTATTCGCTCCCGAGCTCCCGGTAGGCATCTTCGAGGTCGCCGGTCTCCGACTGCTTGAACCAGTCGAAAATTTCTTCTTGCTGGTCGTCGTCGAGAATTTCGTCAATAAAATACTTGAGATTGATTTTTGTACCGGAATTGACGATACCTTCCACGTCGTCAAGCAATTCGCCAAATTCCATCCCTTTTGATTCGGCTATCTCGTCGAGGGGAATCTTGCGATCGATGGCATGGATGATGGCTATCTTCTGCTTGCTCTTATTGGCCACGCTTCGCACCACGAGGTCTTCGGGACGGTCTATCTCGTTTTCCTCCACATGGCGGCGTATCACCTTCACGAATTCTTCGCCATAGCGCTTGGCTTTGCCCGCACCCACTCCGGCTATATTGGCCAGCTCTTCGATAGTGATGGGATAGGTGGTGGCCATAGCCTCAAGCGAGGGATCCTGGAATATGATGTAGGGGGGCAATGAGAGCTGCCGGGCCAGCTTCTTGCGAAGGTCGCGCAGGATGGAGTAGAGCTCCTGGTCGGCCGCACATCCGGCGCCGCTCTTCATTGTCTCGGGCTCTTCTTCCTCGCTGAAATCATTGTCTTCCACAATCTTGAATGACACCGGTTTTTTGAGAAACGCTGTGCCTTTCGGGGTGATTTTCACCAGGCCATAATTCTCGACGTCGCGGTCGAGATATCCGGAAATCACGGCCTGACGTATCACGGCATTGAGATGGCGCTCGGAGCTTTTCTCCATGCATCCGAACACCTCCAGCTGATCATGGCCGTAATTTTTCACTTCTACGGTGGCTTTGCCACGCATTATATCTACAATATGGTCGGCCTTAAACTTTTCTTTAAGTGCGGAAATCGTTTCAATAGCCGCACACAAATCATCTTTAGCTTCCACTTTTTTCTTAGGATTCAAGCAATTATCACAACTTCCGCAATCGTCAGGCTCATAGAATTCTCCGAAATAGCTGAGCAGCGATTTGCGACGGCACACGCTCGACTCGGCATAGGCGGCGGTCTCGACAAGCAGCTGCTTGCCGATTATCTGTTCGGCCACAGGCTTGTTTTGCATGAATTTCTCCATCTTCTGCAGGTCTTTGGCAGAATAGAAGGTGATGCATTGTCCCTCGCCGCCGTCGCGTCCGGCGCGCCCGGTCTCCTGATAATAGCCTTCGAGCGATTTGGGCATATCATAGTGGATGACAAACCTTACGTCGGGCTTGTCTATGCCCATGCCGAAAGCTATGGTGGCCACTATCACATCTACCTGTTCAAGCAGAAAGGCATCCTGATTGGCCGAACGGGTGGCGCTGTCCATGCCTGCATGATATGGCAGAGCCTTGATTTCGTTGATTTTCAGTATCTCTGCAAGCTCCTCNACTTTCTTGCGGCTGAGACANTAGATGATGCCCGACTTACCTTCGCTGTTCTTTATGAATCGGATAATCTCTTTGTCTATCGAGGCGGTCTTNGGACGAATCTCATAATATAGATTCTCGCGATTGAACGACGACTTAAACACCCTGGCATTGAGCATGCCGAGATTTTTCTGGATGTCGTGTTGCACCTTCGGGGTNGCCGTGGCCGTGAGAGCTATTACCGGACGGGGACCGATTTCATTGATAATCGGACGAATGCGCCGATATTCAGGCCTGAAATCATGACCCCATTCGGAAATGCAATGAGCCTCGTCGACAGCATAGAANGAGATTTTCACCGATTTGAGAAATTCGATATTCTCTTCTTTGGTGAGCGATTCGGGAGCCACATAGAGGAGTTTGGTCTTTCCTGAAATCACATCGGCTTTCACTTTGTCGATGGCAGCCTTATTGAGCGAAGAGTTCAGGAAATGGGCCACATCGTCTTCTTCGCTGAAATTGCGCATGGCATCNACCTGATTTTTCATCAGGGCNATCAGCGGAGAAATCACTATCGCTGTTCCTTCCATGAGGAGCGACGGCAACTGAAAACAAAGCGATTTGCCGCCACCTGTAGGCATGAGCACGAATGTGTCGTTGCCTTCAAGCAGGCTGATGATGATCGCTTCCTGATTGCCTTTGAACTTGTCAAAGCCAAAGTGGAGCTTCAGTGCGTCGGCAAGGAGAGTATTGTCTGTCATGGATGGACGATTTTATTGCGTTGGTGATGATAATGCTTAGTTAAACTGGCTTGTTTCAAAATTAGAGTCACGCAGACGCTCCAGAGCATAGTCGGCGGTGACTGTAAACTCTTTCACATCGCTTGATGGAACATCAAACATCGGCTCAATCATGATGGTCTCTACGATAGAGCGCAATCCTCGGGCACCGAGCTTATATTCGATAGCTTTGTCAACAATCAGGTCGAGAGCCTCGGGGGTGAAGGTGAGCTTCACACCGTCCATTTCAAACATCTTCTGATATTGCTTGATGATGGCGTTTTTAGGCTCTGTGAGCACACGGCGCAGGGCATCGCGGTCGAGCGGTTCGAGATGTGTGAGGATAGGCAGACGGCCGATAATCTCCGGAATGAGCCCGAAGGACTTGAGGTCTTGAGGAGCAACATACTGGAGGAAGTTGTCGCGCTTGATGTTATGGCGGGCGTTATTGTTGGAGTAGCCCACCACGTGGGTGTTGAGTCTCTGGGCTATCTTGCGCTCGATACCGTCGAAAGCACCGCCGCAGATNAAGAGGATGTTTTTGGTGTCAACAGGAATCATCTTCTGCTCCGGGTGTTTGCGACCACCCTGCGGGGGAACATTGACAACGGAGCCTTCGAGCAGTTTGAGGAGCCCCTGCTGCACACCTTCGCCACTCACGTCGCGAGTGATGGAGGGATTATCGCCTTTGCGGGCAATCTTGTCAATCTCGTCGATAAAGACTATTCCGCGTTCGGCCTTTGCCACATCATAGTCGGCAGCCTGAAGCAGACGGGTGAGGAGACTCTCGATATCCTCGCCCACATAGCCGGCTTCGGTGAGCACGGTGGCGTCGACAATGGTGAAGGGCACATCAAGCANNCGGGCTATGGTTTTGGCAAGGAGAGTTTTGCCGGTGCCGGTTGGACCTACCATTATGATATTGCTCTTTTCGATGTCTACATCGTCGTCTTTGGCCTGAGCCAGACGCTTGTAGTGATTGTAGACAGCCACAGAGAGATACTTTTTGGCAGAGTCTTGCCCTATGACATAGGTGTCCAGAAACTCCCGGATTTCCCGGGGTTTCGGCACCTTGTCGAGCGAGGTGTGGGCGCTTGCATCGCCTTTGGCGGCTTCGCCCTTGAGGTCGAGTCTGTATTGTTTGAGTGCTTCATCAATCTGCTCCACGCATTCAGCACATATATATGTGTCTGAAATCGAGCTTGGCACCATCACCTCCGATTCATGGGAGGGACGGCCGCAGAAAGCGCACTTTATTATAGGTTTCTTTGCCATAAGGGTGTTAATCAGTGCTTGGCTTTTACAAGCACTTCGTCAATCATGCCATATTGCTTTGCTTCTTCGGCAGTCATCCAGTAGTCGCGGTCTGAGTCGTGCTCCACCTTCTCGAAAGGCATGCCTGAATGGTCTGAAATGATGGTGTAGAGTTCTTTCTTGAGTTTCTGAATCTCACGGGCAGTGATTTCAATGTCAGAAGCCTGACCCTGGGCGCCGCCCATAGGCTGGTGGATCATCACTCTCGAATGGCGCAGAGCAAAGCGCTTGCCCTGAGTGCCTGATACGAGGAGCACGGCAGCCATCGAAGCGGCCATGCCGGTNCAAATGGTGGCAACGTCGCTTGAGATATACTGCATAGTATCGTAGATGCCGAGGCCGGCATAGACAGAGCCGCCGGGAGAATTGATGTAGATGCTCACATCTTTTCCGGGGTCGGCCGAGTCAAGGTAGAGAAGCTGAGCCTGGATAACATTGGCGGTATAGTCATTCACTTCGGTGCCGAGAAATATTATGCGGTCCATCATCAGACGCGAGAACACGTCCATCTGGGCCACGTTGAGCTGACGCTCTTCTATGATGGTGGGAGAAATGTAGCTTGAAGTGATGGCCGAGGCATAGCGGTCGAGGGAGAGCCCGTTCATTCCGAGGTGCTTCACCGCATAATCTCTGAAATCATTTTTCATACTGTTCATTATGTCTTTAGTTTTTTCTTAANTCAAAGTTACGAAAAAAAAACTTTTTCAGCAAATTTTTTCATCCTNCGGAATATTTTTTGCCGCCGCCAGAAAANAAGCCGCCGCTTCCGGAAGGGAAGCAGCGGCCGAGTTACAGACTGTGTAACTATATCAGAGTGTAGAAGCAATCTCTTTGAAGCGGTCGAGCGACACGGTCTCGCGGTCGAGTGTCACCGCATTTTCGATAGCGGTGAAGAGCTTGATATCGCCCACCTGCTCTATCAGGCGCGGACGGTAGTTTTTGTCGGCGAGGATATTCTTGGCATAGTTGGTGAGGGTCTCGTCGTCCATGTTGGTCATGCCATACTGTGCAAACTGNCGGNCAGCCAGAGCCTTGGCAAAACCGAGCAGGTCGTCTTCTTCAATCTTCACCTGAGCAATCTCAGCGATGCGCTCCTTGATAAGCTGCCATTTGAGATCGGGTACCATCTTTTCATATTCGGCATCGATGTTCTCTTCGTTGAGCTCTTCATTGCGCATCATGAGCCACTTCTTGAGGGTTGTGGCCGGAAGCTGCATGTCGCCGTATTTGCCGGTGAAGAAGTTGCGGGCACTCATGCGGAAGATAATCTCGCTGTTATTGGCAAGCTCTGCTGCAATCATCTCCTTGATGGCCTGACGGTATTCTTCTTCGTTGTGCACCTTATCCTTGCCAAATACCTGGTCGAAATACTCCTGATTGAGTTCGGCCGGGCGCACTACGATAATCTCTGAGATGGTGAGCTCAAAGTCGTTGTGGAGGTCGGCCACACGAGCTTTGTCTACCTGAAGCATCGAAGAGAGTTCGGTGGGGTCGCCGTTGCAGGTGTCCCAGGGATTGAACTTCACCTTGTCGCCCACTTTCTTNCCTTCGAAGAGAGCAGCCTGCTCGGGCGATTTGAAGTACATGGGAGCCACAATGCCGTTCACAACCTGGATGGCATCGTCGCCTTCCTTCACTGAGCCATCTTCGTTGAGCTCGAAGATAGAACCCTTCACGAGGGCATCTTTCTCAAACTCTTCGCCGGGCACCTGAGCGCCGAAACGCTTGCGGAATGCCTGATCCTGCTCATTAATCATCTCGTCGGTCACCTCAATCTCATAGTAGGGGATATGCTCCGACTTGTCGAGCACCACATTGAGCTCGGGAGCGAGGGCGAGGTCATATTCGAAGGTGAAATCCTTCTGAGTCTTGAAATCGAGTTCTTTTACTTCTACAGGCACCGGCTGACCGAGAACATTGAGCTTATTCTCTTCGATGTATTTCATCACGGCTTCAAACACCTCCTGATTGATCACATCGCTGGTCACCTCGCGGCCGAAACGACGCTGAAGGTCGCCAAGGCTTACATGTCCCTTGCGGAAACCGGGTATCTGATGGGTGCGTCCGATTTCCTTGAGCTTTTTCTGCACCTTTTCCTTGTAGTCGTTTTCTTCAACCGACACTGTGAGGCGTGCTTCAACAGCATCGGTTTTTGTCATGCTTACGTTCATAATATTTCTATGATGTTTCTTTCGTTATTTTTTCGTTTGAGTTGCAAAATTAATAATTCGCTGTAAGATGAGCAACAAGCCTCGCCCTTTTTTATAATTTTCACTTTCGGAGATGGCGCGGGAGTTGAAAATTACATGAAATATGAGTAACTTCGCGCTTAATATGGCAGACGAAACATTGCTTGAACGCCTCAGCGGCATCGAGAGCCGCTTTGAGGAGGTGTCGACCCTCATCACCGACCCGGCGGTGATTGCCGACATGAAGCGCTATGTGCGGCTCACGAAGGAGTATAAGGACCTGGAGAAGCTCACAGCCGCCACAAGGCGCTACCGTAGCGCCATAGCCGATATCAAAGACGCCCGCGAGATGCTCGACACGGAGCAAGACCCCGAGATGAAAGCTCTGGCGCGCGAACAGCTTGATGCGGCCACGGCCACACTCCCCTCTCTCGAAGAGGAAATCAAACTGCTCCTGATTCCGGCCGATCCGGAAGACGGCAAAAACGCGATAATAGAAATCAGAGGTGGCACCGGAGGCGACGAGGCCGCCATCTTTGCGGGCGACCTTTATAAGATGTATACCCGTTACTGCGAGTCAAAGGGCTGGAATGTGGCGGTGACTTCTTTCAGCGAAGGGGCTGCCGGCGGATTCAAAGAGATAGTGATGTCTGTGAGCGGCGAAGGGGTTTATGGCATTCTGAAATATGAAAGCGGTGTTCACCGCGTGCAGAGAGTGCCCGCCACCGAGACTCAAGGCCGAGTGCACACTTCGGCCGCCACAGTTGCAGTGCTCCCCGAGGCCGAGCCATTTGATGTGGAGATAAACGAAGGCGAAATAAAATGGGACACATTCAGGAGCGGAGGCGCCGGCGGACAGAATGTAAACAAGGTGGAGTCGGGAGTGCGTCTGCGCTATATGTGGAGAAATCCCAACACCGGCGAGACCGAAGAGATACTAATAGAGTGTACGGAGACCCGCGACCAGCCAAAGAACAAGGAGAGAGCCCTGAGCCGCCTGCGCACGTTTATCTATGACAAGGAGCATCAGAAATATGTGGACGATATAGCCCGGAGACGCAAGACGCTCGTATCCACCGGCGACCGTTCTGCAAAAATCCGAACCTACAATTATCCGCAGGGCCGCATTACCGACCACCGGATAAACTATACAATCTATAATCTTCAGGCTTTCGTGGACGGCGACATTCAAGATTGCATAGACCACTTGATTGTGGCTGAAAACGCCGAGAAGCTTAAAGAAGCAGAATTATAACACCTTATTTATATATAGACCAATGACCAGAGAACAACTCACCGAAAACATCCGTCGCAAGGGCTCCATGCTCTGCGTGGGTCTTGACCCCGATATAAAGAAGATTCCCGAACACCTGCTCCGTGAGGAGAATCCGCTGCTCGCCTTCAACAAGGCCATTATCGACGCCACCGCCCCCTATGCAGTGGCCTACAAGCCGAATCTCGCTTTCTATGAAAGCCTCGGGGTGGAAGGCTGGGTTGCTCTTGAAGAGACAGTGAAATATATCAAGGAGAAATATCCCGACCAGTTTATCATAGCCGATGCCAAGCGAGGCGACATAGGCAACACTTCGCAGCTCTATGCCCGCAGCTTTTTCGAACATCTCGATGTGGATGCCATCACTGTAGCGCCCTATATGGGTGAAGACAGTGTGACCCCCTTCCTCGGCTACAAGGGTAAATGGGTGATTCTCCTTGCGCTTACTTCTAACAAGGGATCGGCCGATTTCCAGCTCATACGGAACGAAAATGGCACCCCCCTCTTTGAATCTGTGATTGAGAAGTCTTCGCAATGGGCCGGACCAGACGAGATGATGTATGTGGTCGGTGCAACACAGGGCCGTATGTTTGAGGATATACGCCGCGTGGCTCCCCGCAGTTTTCTGCTTGTGCCCGGTGTGGGTGCACAGGGTGGAAGCCTCGAAGAGGTGTGCCGCTATGGCATGACCGACGACTGCGGCCTGCTCGTCAACTCATCNCGCGGCATAATCTATGCCTCTAAAGGGGAGGATTTTGCCGAAAAAGCCGGCGAAGCGGCCCGAGAACTGCGCGACCAGATGGCCGCACAGCTCAAATCGCGCGGCATAGTCTGAAATTAAAATCCCGCAGATGAGAGTATGTTGCAAAATAATTAGTATATTTGCAACACTATCCGAATTATAACAACTCTGAATAGAAACAACAGAACTAAAACATAACCGACATGAATATCGACAACTACAATTTCGCCGGCAAGAAAGCCATTGTGCGTGTTGACTTCAATGTGCCCCTCGATGAAAACGGTCACATCACTGACGACACCCGTATCCGCGGCGCCCTCCCCACACTCAAGAAAATNCTTGAAGATGGCGGAAGCCTCATTATCATGAGCCATATGGGTAAGCCCAAGGGTAAGGTGAACCCTAAATTCTCTCTCGCCCAGATTAAGGACGATGTGGCAAAGGCTCTCGGCCGCGACGTGAAGTTTGCTCCCGATTGCGCAAACGCCGCTGAGGCTGCCGCAAGCCTCCAGCCCGGCGAAGTGCTCCTGCTCGAAAACCTCCGCTTCTATCCTGAAGAAGAGGGCAAACCCGTGGGAATCGAAAAGACCGACGCCGGCTACGAAGACGCCAAGAAGGAGATGAAAGCTCGCCAGAAAGAGTTTGCCAAGACTCTCGCCAGCTATGCCGACGTTTATGTGAACGACGCTTTCGGCACCGCTCACCGCAAGCATGCTTCAACCGCCGTTATCGCCGACTATTTCGACAAGCAGGACAAGATGCTCGGCTATCTGATGGAGAAAGAGGTTAAGGCTGTTGACAATATCCTCAGCGACATCAAGCGTCCTTTCACCGCTATTATGGGTGGCTCGAAAGTGTCTACAAAGATCGGCATCATCGAAAACCTTATGGATAAGGTGGACAACCTGATTCTCTGCGGCGGCATGACCTATACATTTGCCAAAGCTCAGGGTGGCAACGTGGGCGATTCTATCTGCGAGAACGACAAGCTCGACCTTGCTCTCGATATCATCAAAAAGGCTAAAGAAAAGGGCGTGAACCTCGTGCTCGGCACAGATTGTGTGGCTGCCGACAGCTTTAGCAACGATGCCAACACTCAGATTTGCCCCGCCAACAATATCCCTGACGGATGGGAAGGTCTCGATGCCGGTCCTGAGACCCGCAAGGCATTTGCCGATGTGATCCGCAACGCAAAGACTATCCTCTGGAACGGACCTGCCGGCGTGTTTGAATTCGACAACTTTACTGCCGGTTCGCGCGCTATCGCCGACGCTATAGTAGAGGCAACCGACAACGGCGCCTTCTCTCTCGTGGGTGGCGGTGACTCTGTGGCTTGTGTCAACAAGTTTGGTCTGGCCGATCAGGTGAGCTATGTGTCTACCGGTGGCGGTGCGCTCCTCGAAGCAATCGAGGGCAAGGTGCTCCCCGGCGTGGCAGCTGTGAAGGAATAATACAGAGTGTGTGGTCTCGAAAGAACACACACTTGCTGACACTTATATAATCAGCCAAAAATAATCGACGGCTTCCGGAATCTCCGGAAGCCGTCTTGGTTTTATGCCAGGAATGTCAACCGATATGGCGGCTGCGCAGTCTCTGACTCGCTTAGGTTGATATAATTTCTTTTATAGATGCGGGGATGCGCCGGTTTCAAGACACAGCTTATGCTTTTATCTCCTCACACCATCTTGCCACGCGGGCATCGGTGAGATCNGCATGATTCACCTGGTCTATGAGCAGACCNANTGCGCGACCGTCTGCCACNGCCTCAGATTCGGAGAAGGAATATCCGTCGGTGTCAAATTGGCCNATAAATGTAGCACCGGTATCTTTCAGGCGTTTGTAGAGTTCGCCGACACCGCTNCAGAAGGTGTCGCTCATGGTCTCGTCGCCGCAACCGAANAGGGCGATTTTCTTACCGCGAAGGTCAAGTTCGCTCAGTCCGGCCGAAAAATCATACCAGTCATCCTGAAGTTCGCCGCTGCCCCATGTGCTGGTGCCGAGCAGAAGCACATCGTAGTCTGCCACATCTGATGGTGCCGACTTGGCCACATTTCTGATATCACTTTCTGCCACGCCGAGCGCACTGCCTATTTTATGAGCCACCTCTTCAGTTGTGCCGGTGGTNGAGCCATAGAAGATTCCGTATTTAGACATAGTTTCTGAATTGTTTTTTAAGTTTTATTATTCAACGTTTCCGTCTGNGGTTATGTTCGCAAATCAGTGTCTGAATCTTCCAAAGAGAGATTTTTTGAATATTTAATATGTATTCTTGAAGAAAAATGTATNGCAACGTGGAGATTGTGTTGCTCATTTTTAGTAACTTTGCAAATCAAAATAAAAAAGATTGTAATCANCGTAAAAGTAAGGTAGCAATATGTCTGACGTAAAACAGATCAAAACAGCGCTCATCTCTGTATATCACAAAGAAGGGCTTGACGATATTCTCTCCATGCTCCACGCCGACGGCGTGAAATTTCTCTCGACCGGAGGCACCAAAACGTTTATCGAGAGCCTCGGCTATCCCTGCGATGCAGTGGAAGACCTCACCTCATATCCCTCTATCCTCGGCGGCCGTGTGAAGACCCTGCACCCCAAGGTGTTCGGCGGCATTCTCAATCGTCGTGANAACGAAGGCGACCGCAAGCAGATTGCCGACTANGAGATTCCTGANATCGACCTCGTGATTGTGGATTTATATCCTTTCGAGGCNACNGTGGCTTCAGGAGCATCTCACGAAGATATCATCGAGAAGATCGACATAGGCGGTATCTCACTCATCCGTGCCGGTGCGAAAAACTATAAGGATGTGGTCATCGTGGCTTCAAAAGCGCAGTACACTCCCCTTGCCGAGATGCTCGGACGCAACGGTGCCAAATCTTCGCTCGAAGAGCGTCTATTCTTTGCCGGCGAAGCTTTTGCTGTGTCGTCGGGCTATGATTCGCATATCTTCAATTATTTTGCTTCGAGCCGTGAAGAAGCCTACCTGCGCGTGGCTGTAGACGGTGCTAAGGTGATGAGATATGGCGAGAATCCGCATCAGAAAGGCGTGTTCTACGGCGATTTTTCCAAACTTTTCAATCAGGTGCATGGCAAAGAGATATCCTANAACAACTTGCTGGATATCGACGCTGCCGTAAGCCTTATCGCCGAGTTTACCGAACCGACATTTGCCATCCTCAAACACAACAATGCCTGCGGTCTGGCCACACGTCCTACTGTGGCCGAAGCATGGGCTGCCGCTCTTGCGGGCGACCCGGTGTCGGCTTTCGGAGGGGTGCTTGTGTGCAACCGTGACATCGACGCAGCAGCTGCTGCCGAAATCGACAAGATTTTCTTTGAGGTAATCATAGCTCCCCGCTATGAGGATGATGCGCTTGCAATTCTCTGCAAGAAGAAAAACCGCATTGTGCTCGTGCAGCACGGCAAGCTCGAAACAACCCGCCAGTATCGGTCGATACTCAACGGTGCTCTCGAACAGGAGCGCGACCTCAAGGTTGAGACTCCCGCCGATCTGACCCAGGCCACAGTGCGCCCCGTGACTCCGGCTCAGGTCGATGACCTGCTTTTTGCCAACAAGATCGTGAAACACAGCAAGAGCAATGCCATAGTCCTCGCAAAAGACCGTCAGCTTCTGGCAAGCGGTGTGGGTCAGACCTCACGCGTTGACGCTCTCCGTCAGGCCATTGCCAAGGCTCAGTCATTTGGCTTCGACCTCAAGGGCGCCGTTATGGCTTCTGATGCATTCTTCCCCTTTGCCGATTGTGTGGAAATAGCCCACGAGGCAGGCATCGACGCTGTGATTCAGCCCGGAGGATCTATCCGCGACCAGGAGACTGTGGATTACTGCAATGCCCACGATATGGCAATGGTGATCACCGGCTTCCGTCACTTCAAGCATTAATATTCACAATATTAAAATCGACATTTTTCCGAAATGGGACTTTTTTCATTGACCAAAGAGATCGCCATAGACCTCGGCACGGCCAATACCATCATAATTCACAATGACAAGATTGTCATTGACGAGCCCTCTATCGTGGCCATAGAAGTGCGCACAGGCAAGCTGCTTGCCGTGGGCAAGGAGGCCCAGATGATGATGGGTAGAGAGAACGAAAACATCCGCACAATCCGCCCGCTTCGTCAGGGTGTGATAGCCGACTTCAACGCCGCCGAGATGATGATCCGCGGCTTTGTGGAGAAGGCAAGCACAAAGAGCCGCTGGTTCAGCCCGTCGATGCGTATGGTCGTGGGCATACCCTCCGGGTCGACCGAAGTGGAAATCCGCGCCGTGCGCGACTCGTCGGAGCATGCCGGAGGGCGCGACGTCTATATGATCTATGAGCCGATGGCTGCCGCCCTCGGCATAGGTCTCGACGTTGTGGCTCCCGAAGGCAACATGATTGTCGACATAGGTGGCGGCACNACTGAAATCGCCGTCATTTCTCTGGGTGGCATCGTGTCAAACAAGAGCATCCAGATTGCCGGCGATGACCTCACCGAAAATATCAAGGAGCATATGCGCAGAGTCCACAATGTGAAGGTGGGCGAACGCACCGCCGAACTCATCAAGATGAACGTGGGCTCCGCCCTCACCACTCTCGACAATCCGCCGGAAGACTACATTGTGCATGGTCCGAATCAGATGACTTCGCTTCCGATGGAGGTAGCGGTTTCGTATCAGGAGATTTCCCACTGCATCGAAAAGTCTGTCACCAAGATTGAGGCCGCTATTCTCAGTGCTCTTGAGCAGACTCCTCCCGAGCTTTATTCGGATATCGTGAAAAACGGTATCTATCTTGCCGGTGGCGGCGCACTGCTCCGCGGACTCGACAAGCGTCTCACCGACAAAATCGGCATTCAGTTTCATATTGCTGAGGACCCTCTGCTGGCGGTGGCCAAGGGAACCGGTGTGGCTCTTAAAAATATCGACAAGTTCAACTTCCTTATCCGCTGACCCTAAGCGGCTGGCCCGGTCTTTTACGACCGGGCGGCGGAACGGAAGAAATTTTACGACACGGTGAGAAATCTGATAAATTTCTTTCTGCGCTATAGTGCATGGCTGCTGCTGATTGTCTATACAGTGGCAAGCTGTGTGCTGCTTTTCCGCAGCAATCCTTATCAGCATCACGTGTTTCTGACGTCGGCCAACACTGTGTCTGCCGCCGTTTATGGTTCGGTGAGCGACTTCAACCAGTATTTCCACCTTAGGGAAGTGAATGAAGATCTTCAGCGACGCACCATAGAGCTTGAGCTTGAAGTGCTCAGCCTCAAGCAAGCCCTCCGCAACTACCATGATGCGGCGGTAGAGAGCGTGCAGCCAGTAGACAGTTCGCTCGCCCGCTACGACTTTATCATAGCCCATGTGATAAACAATACTGTCAACCGGCCTCACAACTATATCACCATCGACAAAGGCTCGCTGGCCGGCATCCGCCCCGAGATGGGGGTGATTGACCGCAATGGAGTGGTGGGTATAGTCAATGTGGTGGGACCGCGGTCGGCACGTGTGATTTCGCTGCTCAATAGCCATCTGCGCCTGTCGTGCAAGGTGAAGGGTCACGACCATGTGGGGTCGCTCGTGTGGGACGGCCGGGATCCGGAGGAAGCAATCCTTGAGGAATTGCCACGCCATGCGGTGTTTCAGCCCGGTGACACTATTGTGACAAGCGGTTACTCGACCGTTTTCCCCGAAGGTGTGCCAGTGGGCACTGTAATTGTAGGNCTNCGTGACCANGANGAGAATTTCTACTCCCTAAAGGTGAAGCTCTTCACAGACTTCACCACTTTAGGCACCGTGAGAGTTGTGGCAGACTCTATGCGCGATGAGCTCGACATTGTGGAACGCGACATTGACGAAAATCCCCGTATACCCTGATGAGTAAGACAACAATCCATTTCATTATCCTCGCAATCGTGCTGCTGGCGCTTCAGGTGCTGGTGCTCAACAGGGTGTGTCTCTGGGGAGTGGCTATGGCTTTTGCCTTTATCTATGTGATTTTCCATCTTCCNATCACCCTCTCCCAGAACTGGGTGCTGACCATAGCTTTTTTTATGGGGCTGACNGTCGATATTTTTTCTGACACACAGGGCATGAACTCCCTCGCCTGCACCATTACGGCCGCTCTGCGCCGCCCGGTGCTGAAACTCTATTTCAACCGTGAGGAAGACCTCACCGANCCCTCTCCGTCGGTCAGTTCGTTAGGATTTCCGGTCTTTGCCAAATATGCAGTGAGCCTTACGCTTATCTACTGCACCCTGATATTCCTCATTGAGTCCTTCACATTTTTCAATATACTCCGGCTTGGTCTCAGAATAGCCGGAAGCACTCTGCTCACCTCACTCGTGATACTTGCCATAGACAGTATCGCCAACCGTCCAAATGAGAAAAGACTATAATCTTGAGAAAAGAAAATATGTGATCGGCGCTTTCATAGTGATTCTTGTAATCATCTATCTTGTGCGTCTTTTCGACCTTCAGGTCATGGACACACGATATAAGGACTATGCCGATTCAAACGCNTTTCTTAAAAAAGCAATCTACCCCTCCAGAGGTATTATCTACGACCGCAACGGTAAGGTGGTGGTCTACAATCAGCCGGCCTACGATGTCATGCTNATACCGCGCGACGTGCAGGAGTTTGACACACTCGACTTCTGCCGCACTCTCGGCATAACCCCCGAGCANTTTCGCAAACGTATAGCCGATATGAAAGACCGCCGTCTGAATCCCGGCTACTCATCATATTCTCCCCAGACATTCCTCACCCATCTCTCCGCCCAAGACTATGGCAAGCTTCAGGAGAAGATGTATCGCTATCCGGGCTTCTTCATCCAGAAGCGCATCTTGCGCGAATATGGCTATAATGCCGCAGCCAATGTGCTCGGAAATATCCGCGAGGTNTCAAAATCTGATGTGGACCGCGACCCCTACTATGCCGCCGGCGACTATACCGGCGACCTCGGGGTGGAGAAAAGCTATGAGGAATATCTGCGTGGCGAGAAGGGAGTGGAGATTCTGATCCGCGACGCCAAGGGTCAGATTCAAGGANGGTTTGAAAACGGCGCCCGCGATCGCGGAGCCATTTCCGGACGCAATCTCAAGCTAAGCCTCGATATTGACCTCCAGCAATATGCCGAGTCGCTTATGGTAAACAAAATCGGAGCCGTAGTGGCTATCGAACCAGCCACCGGCGAGATTCTTGCCATGGTATCCGCCCCCACCTATGACCCCTCGCTTCTGGTCGGNCGTCAGCGAGGAGCCAACTATAAAGAGCTTGTCAACGATCCATACAAGCCTCTTTTTGACCGCGCGCTTATGGGTGCCTATCCTCCCGGCTCAACATTCAAACCGGCCAATGGCCTGATTCTGCTGCAGGAAGATATCATAAATCTCTCCACGGCCTATCCTTGCTATCATGGTTTTATCAACGG
This sequence comes from Bacteroides sp., assembly GCA_014802045.1. Taxonomy (GTDB): domain Bacteria; phylum Bacteroidota; class Bacteroidia; order Bacteroidales; family Muribaculaceae; genus Paramuribaculum. The sequence continues at coordinate 13,468 of JAAVDA010000009.1, read as the reverse complement.
AGGGCTCAAAGTGGGGTGCCACGGCCACGGATCTCCCATTCCTCTGAAGCCGGCTCTCCAGACATCGTGCAATGCATATTTCTGCTGGGGATTTAAGAATATGATTGACCGAAGGTCGAAATACGGTTCGTCGGCCGATGCGTTTGAGGTTTGGAAAAACCATCTTGTGTCGCTCGGCTATGGCTACCGTCTCGGAGTTGACCTTCCGGGAGAGAGCCGAGGATTCATCCCCAACGCTAAATTCTATAATAAAATCTATGGCGAGGGACGCTGGAGTGCAAACACAATCATATCGGTGTCTATCGGTCAGGGTGAGATTCTGGCCACTCCCCTGCAGATTGCCAATCTATGNGCCACAGTGGCCAACCGCGGATGGTTTATCACTCCCCATGTGGTGAAAGAGATTGAAGACACCATCATGCCCCCCGCACTTCTGGAAAAACGCATNCCCACCATAGACACCCGCTATTTCCACGATGTGGCCGAAGGAATGCGTATGGCCGTGACCGGTGGAACCTGTCGGCTTGCCAACCTTCCCGACATAGAGGTGGCCGGCAAGACCGGTACTGCTCAAAATCCCCACGGAAAAGACCACTCCGCTTTTATAGGCTTCGCTCCCTATAATGACCCTAAGATTGCGGTGTGTGTCTATGTGGAGAATGCGGGCTTCGGAGCCACCTACGGAGTGCCTATAGGAAGCCTGATAATCGAAAAATATCTCACCGGCAAGATATCCGAATCACGTAAATATCTCGAAGAGCGTATGCTCGAATCAAACACCATCATCTACAGTGGAGTCAAGAAACACTAACGCATCATATTTCCGGTATGTCGACTGGCTCACGGTCGGCATCTACCTCCTTCTGATAATCGGCGGGGTGTTCAGCGTCTACGCCGCAAGCTATGATTTCGACAATGCGAGCATACTCGACTTCAGNGAGTTTTCGGGCAAGCAGGTGAGATGGATNGGTTTTGCTCTCGCTCTCGCCCTGATGCTGNTGCTCATAGATTCGAGGATGTATGAGACNTATGCCTACCCGATTTATCTTGTGGTGCTTCTGATTATGGTTGTGACCATCTTTGTGGCGCCCGACATCAAGGGATCACGCTCATGGCTCGTGTTTGGNCCGCTACGGTTCCAGCCTGCGGAGTTCGGCAAGTTTGCCGCGGCTCTTGCGCTTGCCAAACTCTTCAGCAGCTACAACTTCAGGCTCAACGAATCGCGCTCAAACTATTTCCGGGCGCTGGCCATTATTTTCNTGCCCATCGTGCTTATNCTCGCTCAGAAAGAAACAGGGTCGGCTCTGGCTTATCTGGCTCTCTTCTTTGTGCTATATCGCGAGGGGATGAGCGGACTCGTGCTTCTCTTCGCCGGATGCGCGGTGGTCTTCTTCGTGCTTGCAGTGAAGTATTCCGATATTCCTTTCATGGGTATTCCCCTCGGCGAGGTACTCGTGTTTGTGGCCGTGATGCTCCTGATGGTTGGAATGCTCGCATTCTATTGCCGCAANTTTGAGCCCGCCCGCAATCTCTTTCTATGGTTTGCAGGGTGTGGTCTGGTGGCATTTCTGCTCAGTCTCTGCGGTGTCAATATTCCCGGTCTTCCATTTTTTCTCACCGTGCTCGGTATAGGCTGCATATATGGGTTGCTATATGCTATCCGCAACGAGGCCCGCAAGGTGTTTATCACCGTAGCCACCGCGGTTGCCTCGGTTCTCTTCCTCTTTTCTGTGAACTATGCATTCACCTCTGTGCTCCAGCCCCACCAGCAGCAGCGCATCAAGGTGACTCTCGGAATGGAGAAAGACCTTCTTGCGGCNGGCTANAATGTGAACCAGAGTAAAATCGCCATCGGATCGGGGGGTCTCTCGGGCAAAGGATTTCTCAACGGCACCCAGACCAAGCTCAAATATGTGCCTGAACAACACACCGACTTCATCTTCTGCACCATCGGCGAAGAGGAAGGCTTCATCGGCTCGGCAGCAGTGCTTGCGNTATTNCTGATTCTAATCCTGAGAGTGATTCATATCGCCGAACGTCAGCCCACGGTGTTCGGGCGCGTNTATGCCTATTGTGTGGCGTCTTATTTCATCTTCCACATAGCCATCAATATCGGAATGGTGATAGGACTNTGTCCGGTGATAGGGATTCCACTCCCCTTTTTCAGCTATGGCGGCTCATCGCTATGGAGTTTTACGATTCTCCTCTTCATCTTGCTCCGCATNGACGCGGCGCGGCGCGGACACCACACCTATTGAACCGGATTTTTCCACTCAAATAGTTGCATCTCCCGTGGCCTCTTAGTAACTTTGCATTACCGCTAATTGTCCAAACTATATGGAAAGCATGGTCTACATAGTTCTGACCGGAATCCTTATCGGTGCGCTTATCTCTGCGCCGATGGGACCTATCGGGATGCTGGTCATACAGCGCACGCTCAACAAAGGGCGTGCCGCNGCTTTCTTCACAGGCATTGGCGCCTCGCTCAGNGACTTTCTCTACTGTCTTCTCGCCGGTCTGGGCATGTCGTTTGTAACAGACTTCATCGAGTCGAATCAAAATGTGCTTCAGGTGATAGGCAGTCTCGTGCTTCTTATCTTCGGGTTCTATCTCTTCCGCAATAATCCATCGCGCAATCTAACGGCACCCGCCGAACCGGCCAATACCTATTGGAAAGACTTTGCCACCGGATTTCTCTTCACTTTCTCCAANCCGCTCATACTCTTCTTCATTATCGGTCTTTTTGCCCGCTTTAGCTTTCTCGACACCACCTACCGGTTTTACCACTACATCGTGGGCTATCTCTGCATCATAGCAGGAGCTATCGGATGGTGGTTTCTCGTTACCTTTTTTGTCAATAANGTCCGGGCTCACTTCAATCTCCGCTCCCTCTGGCTCGTAAACCGCATTATCGCCGTAATTCTCCTCATAATGGCAACNCTCGGCATAATTCTCGGTATCCGGAGNTTACTGCTCTGATTCTTCTCCTCTCCACCAAAATACATCTCTTTATTTATCAAAACCATGACTANAGAAAGAAAATCACTCGAAGTGCCCTACATTCCTGAGCTCGACAATATGGATATGGAGCAGGTAATCGCCACTCTCGACGAAAAAGGCGCNCGGCGCACCGTAGACTGCCTCAACTGGAAAGAGGAATTCCCTTACCANCCCCTCACCGCCTTCTCTATCGCTCATTCAGGCACCCACATCTATATTGACTTCTTCGTGAGATGCAACTANCTCCGCGCCGTCAACGACAAAAATAATTCCGACGTCTACAAAGACTCCTGCGTGGAATTTTTCGTGGCNCCCGAAGGNACGGCNCCCTACTATAACTTCGAGTTCAACTGCATCGGCACNACNCACGTNGGNCGNCGCATGGATCGCCACAACGCNACCCTGCTGTCGGACGAAGAGATTGCCCGCATTAAGCGCCTCCCCTCTTGCGGCACTCGTCCCTTTGAAGAGCTTGAAGGCATCTTCTCCTGGAATCTCGCCGTAGCAATACCCCTCGACCTCATGGGCGTGGANTANCANCCNGGCNCACCNGTAACNCTCAAAGGNAACTTNTATAANTGTGCCGACGCNACNTCNGAGCCCCACTACCTCAGCTGGTCGCCCATCGACACNCCTCACCCCGATTTCCATCGCCCCGAATTTTTTGGCGATATCACCCTCCTCTAATCTCAATCCGCTCCCCATCCTATAGCCATTATAGTCCCCNGACNGGGGCATAATGGCTATATTCACCTATAAAACTCCCCTCCCGGAAATTTTTTTTCAAAAAAAATCGCCGAAAAGTTTGCAGATAAAAAAAAAGTGCGTAACTTTGCATCGTCAAACAAGAGAGNNTGACACAANANAACAAACAAATGGTGATTTAGTGTAGTGGCCTAGCACGCCACCCTCTCACGGTGGAGACCCGGGTTCGATTCCCGGATTCACTACTCAACCATTTCAAAAAGCCACATCCTCCAGGATGTGGCTTTTCGTATACAACTATGTTGAATTTCCAGCCACTTTGGAGGGCCCGTAATTGTCCTGCCCCGACTCATCACGTTCGCTGGACGTCTCACGGCTACCAAATCGGGGGTCAGTAGCAAAACCTGGTTGAATTGTTAAAATACGGGTCAGTGGTAAACCTCAGTTTATAAGGTTAAAAAGGCCCGGAGGGCCATGATTTTGTTAACCCGGTACGTGCCGTGCCGGGAACAGCCAGACCCGATTAAATTCCGACCCCGGAGCGGGTCGTACCGCACAGACTTATCATAACATTCATGAACATATTTGTTTACAACTAGTCCGACCCTCTCCGGGGTCGTGGGAGAGATGTGATACTATCCACCCCGCACAACATGTGCGAGGTTAACAAAATATCAGGCCATCCCGGCCTGACACATTGCTTTCATGAGCTAAACAAACCCGTTTAACAACCGCGTTTCTATATTGACCCCAAATCGGTCCACTACGCGTACAACTCCATCCACCAGCATCCCAACCTTCGGAAGTGATAGCGTCAGGCTGATACATTGTATGCTTGATAAATGTTGAGAGCAAACATGCTTTTGGTATCCGGCCAAAACTTCCATGAACGGCTCAAGCAAAGTGACGGTCATATCGAACAGTTAAGCGGACGCATCTATTAATAGCCGAAGAATGGCGTGAACCCAACATAGAGTCCACACCATTCTATCCTTCATAAGAATCACAGATTCAGATACTCTTTCAGAGCGTCAACATACTCCTCGAAAGCCTGCCGCCCTATCAAAGTGATCCGGCACACTGTGCGTGGTTTCTTGCCTGCAAAACCTTTCTCCACACTTATATATCCGGCGCCGGACAGTTTGTCGAGCTGCACACTGAGATTGCCGGCTGTCGATTCTGTTTTCTCTTTGAGATAAACGAAATCTGCTTCCTCCACACTCATCAGAATGGACATTACCGCAAGCCGGAGTTGCGAATGCAGAAGCGGATTGAGTTCTCTCATCTTTTCTTTGCCTTATAGTTAAGTATATGACCGGGCACAATCATCATAGCGATGAAAGCGATGATAAACAGCGGCAGAAACCAGTGGGCGTAAAGCACCATCTGTCCGGCCACACTGCATATGAAGATCGCTCCGATGGCAAGGCCGGTCAGGCCACCATACACCAGACACTTCTCCCTAACTATCAATCCTTGTGTCAGCTCCGCAAAAGGTACGACCAGCAGAGTATAGACCAGCATGGAGCTCCAGGCATTCACCTTTAGCAGTTGAGCCAGACACAGACATATTATAGTGAGGATAACCTCCGAGACTCCCACAATGGCCCAAAGCCGCGAGGTCACATTGTCTGAATAAGTTTTCACACCGCTCTTCAGATGCCTTTTACGCGACATAAGAGGAGTCGCCACCCCTCCCACCAGCGGAATCAGAAACCACAGCCACAACCACTCTCTGCGAAGTGTAGTGGCCTGAAGCACCCACACAGTGATTGTAACTATAACGACGAGATATCCCCACATAAGCAGAATATTGCCGTCGCCGATATAGCGCTCTTTAGTACGCGATATCATCGAAGTGATAAGCTCTATGCTCTCCCTCTCTGTCAGTTTTTTCTCTTCCATATATTCTTGGATTTTGAAGATTTGTAACATGGTTTATTTTATAAACTTGACGCGCCTTAAAAAAGAGCGATACTCGCGATTACCACTCTTTTTCAGCGCAAAGGTAATCCAGTTTATATTATAAACCAAATTACATTCCAAACTTTAACCCTCCTTAACACTACACCAGTCAATCGGAATTGGGTATATTACAACCCACTTGTCTTCCCTTTATCGGCCGCCGATAGTGCGAATAATCTAACTCATCCATGCAAAAAGCCAGGGCAGGAGCGGAATAATCCGCTTCTACCCGGGCAAAAGAATGAAAAGTTTGTTTTATCTGCTCACTATCACACAGATTGGATTGGAGTCTTCGTCGAGCGATTGGAGGGCTTCCGGGAGCTCTGCATCGGGATGCTCTTCCCTCCATGCGGCAAGCTCCTCCATCGTTATGATGCCGAAGAGGTCGCCCCTATTGTTTGAAAGCACAGGATAAAATGGCATGAAACCGGTAAGGTCGTCTACAAAACCTTTTTTGGCTTGAGTGGCATAGGTCTTTCCTGTGGTTTTGTCGTAGTACCCCACAAACGGTTGATGATCTTCGAGACCAAGCCATCCGCGCGACGCTCCGAATATGAGCTGTGATGGCGTCTCGCAGATTTCGGTCACAAAAACGACATCTGCCGGAAACTCCTGATGGTTGAAGTGGGATGGTTTGAGGGCATCCTTTCCGCAGTCCATCACATAAAGAGGTTCAAGCGAGTTCTCCGTAACCGTATACACGGTGTCGGTGAGCGGCATATAGAAATGCAGTCGGCCGTCTGTCTTTGCAAGAGTATTGCAAACTCTGTCGAGAGAGTAATCATGTCTTTTTTCACCTGCCTGTTCGTCCACTTCTCGGAAAGTGACTGCCGAGTTTGCCATAACACCCTGATAAGTATTCATACTTGCTTCAATATATGGCTGTCTGATAAATGCGTCTTCAGGTGCGGTGCGTATCACGGTAGTGTCTGCTTCTCCAGTAATTTTCCCCGAAAATATCGTGGGGTAGAGTTCTCCGAGATAGAAATTTGGCACAACGGTGACAAGAGTAGAGTCTACAAACCGCGAAGACTGAGGTGATACCGGCATCTTAGGGAAGAAACGACCAAGATAGTTGCCGGTTATACTATATTCCACCTGAGAGACATTCTTCCCCCAGCCTTTCTGAAAGAAAAGATTGTCGGCAGAAGCCACAACCGGAAAAGGTGAGCTATAGGCCTCGGGATCCTCACCCACATGACCTACTCCTGAAATGAAGCGGCCGGACAAGTCAAAGGCCAATGCGTTTTTGTCTTCCATGCCGGAAGAGGAGTAGCACACCACGATAATATGGTTGTCGGTCGGCACAAGCGCCCACAGTTCAGGCACGAGAGATGAGTCTGTAGTCTCCAGAGGCACATAGGTAATCTTGCTTCCGATATCAGAGACTTTGAGTTCGATAGGATTTTCAATGGCATCGGCCACATGAATGATTCCTGCAGAGGAACCGATATTGTCTGAGTGGCTGCAAGCTGTCAACGCAGCTACCCCGACGGCAACGGCTACCCGACTAAAAAAGTAGGTCTTTTCCATACTTATAGTTTATATGATTAGTTAGTTTCCATCTTTAAGGTTATAGTTTTAAGCGAGTTATGAAAGTCGGTTTATACTACGTGCCATCAAAATAATCTTATCTATTATTATGGAACAAATCCGGAACTCCGTATCCACAAGTTCAGATCTTGAATATTACAGCATCGGATTATAATATAACCTAACTTACACTACTTACTTAACAGTCCGGGGATTGATATGGGCTATCGTAGGAAGTTGTGTCTACAAAATTAATAAAAGAAATTTCACCCCCCCCCGTTTCATGATTTTTAGTTATATTTTTACTATTTTTACGATAAAATCGGTCCGGTCGGAGTGCTGTAGTAGAGATAAACCTGAGCGGTTTGCATCAACACACCATTAAAATTATGCATCGCTAACCATTATATTACTATCGCTGTGTTTCAGAGAATTTGCCGGTAACCTCTCCGGCAAAAAATCATAAACCGCCACCGGTTTGCATTTCTCGGTCGAGTAGACTAACTTTGCCCCATAAACATACCTGAATATGACACCCCGATGAACTATAGTCCCACTCCCCTACGCAAGGCTATTGCCCGGAATCATTTTATCCACGCCCGCATGATAGCCGTGATTCATGCGCTTCTGTGGGTAGCGGCCCTCAGTTTTGCGGCCTTCTTCCATCTCGCGCCTTCATTCAATAAGGCAGAGGCTCTTTTAGGCTCCACACTTGTGGCCTACGGGGCATATATCTGCGAGAGCGTACTGAGTACTCTCAATGCCGCAGCCGGTCTGTCGCTCTACCGACTCGACTTCTGCAAGGCCGGATTGTGGCGGTGGATTGCACTCAATATCCTCGTCTGCATCACTATTTCCATCTTGTTTCTTTACCATCCCTCATGGATATATCTTCTGGGAGTGATTTTCACCGCCGGATGGCAGAAATATATGGACGGTCGCATCGTTCCCAGGCTCCGCGCCACTGCAACCAAACTCAACTTGCCTGAAGATTAATCTCACACCATCATGCACATTTCTGCAACTCTGATGCTCATTGTAGGCATCGTCGCATTCGCCCTCTTTCTCCTGCTCCTTATCGGGTGCTGGGTCATCACCATGCACAACCGCCGCACGATTCTTCGTTCGTCCCGCCAGAATTGACTCAGTAATACCGATATCCGGCCACCCTGCGGGGGGCGTGATTCTTTTCTTTCATTTCCCCGGCCTACGTTCGCCTGACTACTCACCTCACCCGAACCCACTCATATCAGGACTCTGCAGCTCCCCTCTCACAAAAAAGAGTGGGGCGGTCGGTGGGGTCGGATCCCCGGCGACCTCTGAGTCTCCACTTTAAGTGAAGAGTATACCGAATTGGAGGTGCTTTGTCATTACCTCGCTCTTGCAAATGCCACACGGGGAGAGCCGTCTGCAAGGTAAATGATGCCGCAATGAGCGAAACCACACCGCGTTATGGCGGCAAGCATCGGGCGATTGTCGGCATGAGTGTCTATGCGCAGTCGCTCGTAGGTTTTGAAGGCAAACTCCACACAAAGGTCAAGCACCCCTCTCAAAGAGCCGTCGGATGCAACCCTATGAAGCGTGGCATAGGGCAATGAGTCGGGCCACGCTCCATCTATCACGGCATATGTGGCATCGTCACCTCCTATAAGGCTGAACACGAATTTAATCGTGCCTTCATCGTCAAATCCTGCGTAGAGATAGCCTCCGGCGATGTCTTTATGAATGGTCTCTACAGATGGATAGCCGCCGGTCCATTGGGTAAGATTGCCCGACCGACGCATAAAAGTCCGTGCCCCGTCATAAATCTGCATTATGCGGGGCACGTTGGATATGGATGCTTTACGTATTGAAATCACTGCTATCGTGAGGCGCGTTTGCGCTCCAGTTCGTCAAGAATTATCTTGCGGATGCGTATGTGATGTGGTGTCACCTCCACATATTCATCCTCCTTTATATATTCGAGTGCTTCCTCAAGGCTGAACACTACGGGCGGAATGATTTTGGCCTTGTCGTCAGCACCTGAAGCTCGCATGTTGGTGAGCTTCTTAGATTTGGTCACGTTGACCACAATATCATTGTCTTTGGCGTTTTCGCCCACTACCTGCCCGGCATAGACTTCCTCCTGAGGGAAAATGAAGAAGCGGCCGCGGTCTTGCAGCTTATCGATGGCATAGGCATAGGCAGTGCCCCCCTCCATGGCTATGAGCGACCCGTTTGTGCGTCGCTCTATGTCGCCTTTCCAGGGTTGGAATTCGAGGAAGCGGTGGGCCATGATGGCCTCGCCGGCCGATGCGGTGAGCACATTGTTGCGCAGTCCGATTATGCCGCGCGATGGGATATTGAATTCCATGTGCACGCGGTCATTCTGAGTGGTCATCGAAACGAGGTCGCCCTTACGGCGGGTGACCATATCGATCATCTTGCTCGAATATTCTTCAGGCACATTGATGGTGAGCAGTTCTACCGGCTCACACTTCACACCGTCTATCTCCTTGATGATTACTTGGGGCTGACCCACCTGGAGCTCGTAGCCCTCGCGGCGCATAGTCTCGATGAGCACAGAGAGGTGAAGCACACCACGACCAAACACGGTCCAGACATCTTCGTGGTCGGCCTTGGTGACGCGCAGAGCCAAGTTGCGGTCAAGTTCTTTGGTGAGACGGTCGCCGATATGGCGGGAGGTCACAAACTTGCCGTCGCGTCCGAAGAAGGGACTGTCGTTGATGGTGAAGGTCATAGACATGGTGGGCTCGTCGATGGCAATGCGTGGCAAAGCTTCGGGGGTATCGGCATCGGCCACAGTGTCGCCGATTTCAAATCCTTCCAGACCCACGAGCGCACAGATATCGCCGCTCTTCACACTCTCAACTTTCTTGCGCCCCATTCCTTCAAACACGTGGAGCTCCTTGATGCGCTGTTTCACGACAGAGCCGTCTTTTTTGCAGAGTGCTATCTGCATGCCCTCGCGCAGCTCTCCGCGGTGCACACGGCCGATGGCTATACGACCCACATAGCTCGAAAAGTCGAGCGAGGTGATGAGCATCTGGGCCGGGCCCTCTATGGTGACGGGAGCCGGGATATATTTGATTATGGCGTCGAGCACTGCCGTGATATCCTCAGCGGGTGTCTGCCAGTCTGTGCTCATCCAGCCCTGCTTGGCCGAACCATAGATTGTGGGGAAATCGAGCTGTTCTTCGGTGGCGTCGAGATTGCACATGAGGTCAAACACCATCTCCTGCACCTCGTCGGGGCGACAGTTGGGCTTGTCTACCTTATTAATAACGACCACCGGTTTCAGCCCCATGGATATAGCCTTCTGGAGCACAAAGCGGGTCTGAGGCATAGGTCCCTCGAAAGCGTCAACGAGAAGCAGACAGCCGTCGGCCATGTTGAGCACACGCTCCACCTCGCCGCCAAAGTCAGCGTGGCCCGGAGTGTCGATGATGTTTATCTTACAGTCCTTATAGTTGATCGAGACATTTTTGGAGAGAATGGTTATGCCACGCTCGCGCTCCAGGTCATTATTGTCGAGAATGAGTTCGCCGGTGCTCTGGTTGTCTCTGAAAAGATGGCCGGCAAGGAGCATCTTGTCCACGAGGGTGGTTTTACCATGGTCCACGTGGGCGATAATGGCTATGTTTCGTATGTTTTGCATATGCGTCTTTAATTTCGGGCGCAAAGTTACTCATTTTTTCCCAATAATTTCCAACACTTGCCTATATTAGCTAACTTTGCAGCGAATAAGCATTATGAATAAAGAAGTAATCATACTTGGCATCGAGTCTTCGTGCGATGATACGTCGGCGGCCGTCGTGCGCAACGGACTCCTGCTATCCAACGCTATCGCCGGCCAGAAAGTGCATGAGGAATATGGCGGAGTGGTTCCGGAACTCGCCTCCAGGGCACATCAGCAAAATATAGTGCCGGTGGTGGCTGCCGCCCTGTCGCGTGCCGGAATATCCCCGGCTCAGCTCTCGGCAATCGCTTTCACACGAGGCCCGGGGCTGCTCGGCTCATTGCTCGTGGGCACCTCGTTTGCCAAAGGGATGTCGCTAGGGCTCCGATGTCCGATTGTCGACGTGAATCATCTCCATGGCCATGTGCTGTCGCATTTCATCCGCAGGGAGGAGACCGACGCTGTGCCCGAATTTCCCTACCTGTGCCTGCTCGTGTCAGGTGGCAACAGCCAGATAATCCTCGTAAAATCACCTGCCGAAATGGAGATTCTCGGTCAGACCATAGACGATGCTGCGGGCGAAGCGTTTGATAAGTGTGCGAAAGTGATGGGACTCCCCTACCCCGGCGGACCGCATATAGACCGCCTTGCCTCCGAGGGCAATCCGGCGGCATTCAGATTTGCCCGCCCGCACATAGACGGACTCGACTACAGTTTCAGCGGGCTGAAGACTTCGTTTCTCTACACCGTGCGCGACCATCTTAAGACCAATCCCGAATTTATATCGCGCAACCTTCCCGACCTCGCGGCTTCGCTCCAGCAAGCCATCATAGACATACTGATGGATAAGCTTGCCAAGGCCGTGAAGCAGACCGGTGTGCGCACAGTGGCTATAGGAGGCGGCGTATCGGCCAATTCAGGTGTGCGCAATGCTGTGGCCGAATTCTGTGCCCGTAAAGGACTGCGCGCCTTCATCCCTCCAAGAGAATTTACCACCGACAATGCTGCAATGGTGGCCATGGCCGGCTATTTCAAATATCTCGACGGAGATTTCTGCTCCTATGATAGCGTGCCCTACGCGCGCGTAAGCATATAACAACGTATAATAAACTATCCCACTTACGATATGGACATCTCCATAATAGCTATCGGCGACGAACTGCTGATAGGTCAGGTGGTCGACACCAATAGCGGCGACATTGCCAGACATATCGCTCCGGAAGGATGGACGGTGGCCGACGTTCAGGTTGTGGCCGACAAACCCGAAGCAATCCGGGAAGCAATAGAAAGAGCATTCAGCCGAAGCAAAGTGGTGCTCACCACCGGAGGACTCGGCCCGACTAAAGACGATATCACCAAACAGGTGATGTGCGACATATTCGGCGGCCAACTTCGCGAAGACCCCGCAGTGCTTGCCAACGTGAAAGAGGTGGTTGCGAAACGCGGATTGCGCCTCAACGACCTCACTGCGGCCCAAGCAATTGTGCCCACCTCATGCAAAGTGATTCAGAATCGTGTGGGCACAGCCCCGCTCATGTGGTTTGAATCAGATGGTAAAGTTCTGGTTGCCATGCCCGGAGTGCCATTCGAAACCCGCGAAATGTTTGCCACCGAGGTTTTCCCGATGCTTTTGCAGAGGTTTCCTTCCGACATGGCCGTGGCTCACCGCACATTGATAGTCACCGACATCAGCGAATCACTACTCGCAACGCGCCTGGAATCATGGGAATCAGCACTCCCCTCCTGGGCTCATCTTGCCTATCTGCCTAAACCGGGCATCATCAGGCTACGCATAGACGGCAGAATGGCCAATGCTGAATTGCTGTCTGAAGAAATGGACCGTCTGGTCAACGAGCTCGCAGCCCTCTGCGGCGACAATCTCCTTGCTCTCGGCGATCTCACCCCCGCAAGAATATTGCTCGACGAACTGATTGCACGCAAGCTCACAGTGGCTACTGCCGAAAGCTGCACCGGAGGAAATATTGCCCACACCATCACCTCAGAGGCGGGAAGCTCCGCCTCAATGCTCGGGGGCGTGGTGAGCTACAGTAATTCTGTGAAGCAGTCACTTCTTGGTGTGACCGAAGAATCTCTATCAGCCCACGGAGCAGTGAGCCGTGAGGTTGTCACCCAAATGGCTCTCGGAGCATGCAGAGCCACTGGAGCAGACGTGGCTATGGCCACGAGCGGTATCGCAGGCCCGGGAGGCGCCGTCGAAGGAAAGCCGGTAGGTACCGTGTGGATGGCTATAGCCTATAAGGAACACGTCTACACCGAGCTTTTCCACTTTCCCGGCGACAGAAGTCGCGTGATAGATCGCGCCACGACCATGGCCCTTATACGCACAATTCAGATCCTCCGAGGCAAAATTCAAGCAAATTCGCATTAATTTTGAAAAAAATCGCTCAAAAACTTGCACGAATAAAAAAAAGTGCCTAACTTTGCATCGCTTTTAAGGAAAAGCACTGATTCGCTAGCTCAGCTGGTAGAGCACAACACTTTTAATGTTGGGGTCCTGGGTTCGAGCCCCAGGCGGATCACAAGAAAGTCCGAACTTTCACCGCAAAACGCTGAAAATCACTTGAT
>JAAVDA010000008.1 GCA_014802045.1 Bacteroides sp. | reverse complement strand
GAGCTTGCGCTGAGGCAGATTGAGAGTGAGAGGGATGTAGCGGGCTGTGAGGCGGTGGGTGATGTGGACACACCGCCAGGCCCAGTATTCGAAATCATACCTGATTCTCAGCCGCTGGAACTGAAGCTCGGGCATGGAAGGCGAGAACTCCGGGTCGGCGAGCATAGGCTCTGGAAGATAGAGAGTAGCGCCGCCGGGGCGCACCACAGCGCGGCGGTGGCCGCAACAGCCGAGACCAGTCTCGGGAGAATAGTTTGCCGACAGAGCGGCCAGCGCGGCATTTCGCCGCGTGTTCTCCGTAAGTATTGCTGAAAGCATCAAATCCTCCATGCCGCAAAATTACGGCCGCGCCCCCATGGGTTTTCTGCTAATTCGCCCAAGCGGGATGGGAAATTTTTGAGAATTGAGGATTGAACAACGCGGACGGAGGCGTGCCGGAGGCACGGTATTGTCAGAAACCCTGGGCTTCAGCTCGGGGAAAGGGGGATGGCGTCCCGGAGGAGACGCATGATATCTGTCCAGTTGCTTGATTTACAATGTGTCCCGCCGGGACACGGCTCCATTAGCCTGCTTTCTCCGGGCTGAAGCCCGGAGTTTCTGACAATTACGCCCCTCCGGGACGTATGCTTCAGAGCTTGCTGCGTCTTCGACGCACCGAGGGTCGCCCTCTCTCACCCGGGCCTATCATATCGTGCGTCTATGGCGCTTCCTCGCGATGGGGATTCTCCTATGGAGGGCAATGCCTATGCCCGTGCCGGAGACACGGTATTGTCAGAAACCCTGGGCTTCAGCCCGGGGAAAGGGGGCCGCGTAGCGGGCCTACCATATGACTGAGGCCGGGCTGCGTGGGCAGTCCGGCCTCGGATGGGTTGATATAGCTTGTGCTAAATTTACTCGGTGTATTTCTTCACAATCACTGTGGCGTTGTGTCCTCCGAAGCCGAAGGCGTTGGAGAGGGCAGCGCGCACGGGGCGCTTCTGGGCGCGGTTGAAGGTGAAGTTGAGGTTGTAGTCGATGTTTTCGTCATCGTCGCCCTCTTCGTGGTTGATTGTGGGAGGAACGATGTCTTTTTCCACAGCCTTCACACTGAAGAGTGCTTCCATAGCGCCGGTGGCACCAAGCAGGTGGCCGGTCATCGACTTGGTTGAGCTGATGTTGAGTTTGTAGGCGTCTTGGCCGAAGAGATCAACGATAGCTTTGATTTCCGATACGTCGCCAACAGGGGTTGATGTGCCGTGGACATTGATGTAGTCAATATCAGATGTGGTCATGCCGGCATCATCGAGTGCGGCCTTCATGGCGAGCTTCGCTCCGAGGCCTTCGGGATGAGTGGCGGTGAGGTGGTAGGCGTCGGCCGACATGCCTCCGCCCACAACTTCGGCATAAATTTTGGCTCCGCGTGCTTTGGCATGCTCAAGCTCCTCAAGGATGAGGATCGCAGCGCCTTCGCCCATCACGAATCCGTCGCGGCTTTTGCTGAAGGGACGTGAAGCGGTTTCGGGGCTGTCGTTGCGTGTCGAGAGGGCATGCATGGCGTTAAATCCACCCACACCGGCGGGGAATATCGCGGCTTCTGCTCCTCCGGTCACAAACGCGTCGGCTTTTCCGAGGCGGATGAGATTGAAGGCGTCGATAATGGCGTTGTTCGACGACGCACACGCCGAAACGACACCATAGTTGGGGCCGTGGTAGTTATATTCCATCGACACGTGACCCGATGCGATATCGGCAATCATCTTGGGGATGAAGAAGGGGTTGTATTTGGGCCCTTTCTCTATGTTTACGGCATAGTAGCCGGCTTCCTCCTCAAACGTGTGAAGGCCGCCGATACCGGCTGCCACAATCACGCCCACGCGGTTGCGGTCGAGATTGGGTGCCTCCTCAAGACCACTGTCGGCCACAGCCTGACGGGCTGCAACGAGGGCATATTGTGCGTAGAGGTCAAGCTGACGGAGTTTCTTGCGGTCAATATGGTCTTCGGCTTTGAAGCCTTTGACCTCGCATGCAAACTGAGTCTTGAACTTGGAGGCGTCAAAATGGGTGATAGGTCCGGCACCACTTTTTCCGGCTACGGCAGCCTCCCAGGTGGTGGCTACGTCGTTGCCCAGAGGTGTGATAGCTCCAAGACCGGTCACGACAACTCTCTTTAATTCCATTCTTAAGTGTATGGGGTGATAGATTTGGGAATGAGTTTTTTGCAGGAAGCGCAATCAGGCGTAAAGCCGGGAGCGGACCGAGCGGTCCGCCCGGTATTACTTGCCCTCTTCAGCTTCGATATAGGCGATAGCGTCACCAACGGTGGCGATGCCCTGAGCCTTGTCGTCGGGGATAGTGATGTTGAATTCCTTCTCGAACTCCATGATGAGTTCAACAGTGTCAAGGCTGTCAGCGCCGAGGTCCTGAGTGAAATTAGCGGTGGGAGTAACTTCGTTCTCGTCTACGCCGAGCTTGTCGACGATGATAGCTTTAACGCGAGATGCTGTTTCAGACATTTTCTTGCTTTTTTAGATTAGTAAATTCAATTTGCGGTGCAAAGTAAGCAAATTTAATCGGATTACTCAAACTTTCAGGGGATAAAGTTGTGCTTCGTTTCCTTTTTTTATGTTTTACAACATATTTTCCGCTCCTGACTGAACAGTTTCGGCCCGTTGAGCCTTATAAGGGTAATATATCTCTCTTCCTCCCGATTATGAAATTATAACATAATTTACGTATATATAATATGAATAAGCTGAAAATCGCTTTGGCGGGGAGCCTGATAGCTCCGGCGCTGCTTTTGGCCTCGTGTGGCGGGGCTTCTGAGTCAACGGAATCTTCTGTACCGGCTGTAAGCACTGCCGAGAAGGGTGAGATTTCTTCGTTTGCCGTGCGCGAGAACATCAAGTCGGTGAGCCGTTCCTACCGTATGGTGGGCGAGACCGACACCTGTTGGCTGAAGGTTTCGACCACGGTACAGTGGCCCGAGCAGATAGGTGATGCCGACATCGCTTCACTTCAGGACACTATCATGGCTACGGCCTACCGCACCTATCGTGCGAATGACATAGACGCATCGATGCTCAACTATGTGGCCGACACGGAGCTTTATGAGCTGGGCACGGCTGAGAGAATCGATTCGATTCCGTCGAAGGCCGGAGAGAAAAGCTATTATGCGAGCGTTACTTCGCGCCTGCTGGAGCTGAACACGAATATGGTCACCTGCCAGGTGAGCATGTCGAGCTTCATGGGTGGCGCGCATCCCAATTCGATGAGTGTGCCGTTTACCTATGACCTGAAGAACGGCACGGTGCTCAATCTCGGCAATATGTTCCGCGAAGGCACCAAGGCAGAGGTGACTGACATTGTGCGCACCACTCTGGCCGAACAGTTCGGGGTGAAGCCAAGCACTCTCGTGGCTGCGGGATTCTTCACCAACGATGTTGCGCTGAGCGATCTGGTGTATGTGGCCAACGGTATGGTTACTTTCCACTACAATGCTTATGACATTGCTCCCTACAGCATGGGTGCGATAGACGTGAAGGTGGCTCCCTGGCTGCTGGAGGAATTCCTGACTCCGCAGGCTGCAGCCCTGCTTCTCAAATAACCGCAGAATCCGACAGCAAGGGAATTTTCTTGAATTCCTGCCATACGATATCGGTGGCGCCGAGGTTGGCCTTTATATAGGTTGCCGCGGCGCTGCCTGCTTTCCGGCGCCATGCGGGGTCTGACACCCGGATCATGGCTGCCTCAAACTCCTGGCGGGTTGAGAATGTGAGGGCTCCTCCGCATGCGAGCAGGTCTGTGGCTTCCTTAAACTTTGAGTGGCGGGGGCCGAAGATCACCGGAATGCCGTAGACGGCGGCTTCGTTGATGTTGTGGATGCCGGTTCCGAATCCGCCGCCGATATAGGCTGCGTCGGCATAGCGGTAGATGCTCGATAGCCGTCCGAAGCAGTCGACGATGATGCAGCGTGCGTCGTTGGCGGTGGCCTTTCCCTCTTCGATTTCGGAGAGTGTGACACACTTGCCTGAGATGCGTGCCCGTAGGTCGGCGATGCGGCGGGAGTCAAACTCGTGGGGAGCTATGATGAGCCGCACGTCCGGACGGGAGTTGACCCATGGGATATAGAGGTTTTCATCCTGGGGCCAGCTGCTTCCGGCTATGAGGGTGAAGGTGGGGGCACACCGGGCAAAGCTCTCTATGGCCGGGATTTCGAAGGTGGTGTGGAGCACATCGGTGACGCGGTCGAATCGGGTGTCGCCGGCCACGGTGACCGGTGTGGATGTGACTGAGGCGAGTAGCGTGGCCGATGCTTCGTCTTGCACGAAGATTCGGGTGAAGCTGCCGAGCATGCGGCGGAATGCTCTTCCCCACGGGCGGAAGAATATCTGACCGGGGCGGAAGATGGCCGATATGAGAAACACCGGAATGCCGCGGGCTGCGAGGGCGGAGAGATAGTTGCCCCAGAATTCGTATTTCACGAAGATGGCGCAGACGGGGGAGACGATACTGACAAACCGGCGGGCATTGGCGGGGGTGTCGAAGGGGAGATAGCACACCACGTCGGCTCCGGCGAAATTCTTGCGCACTTCGTAGCCGGAGGGTGAGAAGAAGGTGAGCACGATGCGCACATCTGGCATCTCGCGGCGCAGGCGCTCGATGAACGGGCGCCCCTGCTCAAACTCTCCGAGCGATGCGGCGTGGACCCACACCCGCTTTTCGCCCGGCTTGCAGAGAGATGATAGGAGCGAGAAGGTGCGGGCCTGTCCGCGGGTCATGAGTGCGGCCTTGCGATGAAAAGGCGCGGCCGCCTTGATAGCGGCCGCGTAGAGGGCTATGCCTGTGTTGTAGATCAGATTCACTGCGGTTTGATGGTTTCGATGCCACGGCTAATGCGGCGGATGGTCTCTTCGGGTCCCATGAGCTCGGTGATGTCAAACATGTGGGGGCCTTTGCATTCGCCCACAACGGTGAGGCGGAAGGCATTCATAACGTTTCCGAGGTGGTAGCCTTTGTCGGCAATCCATTGAAGCACAACCGGCTCTGCTTCGGCGCTCTTCCATGAAGGGAGGTCGGCAAGCACACCTATGAGTTCGTTCATGATTTCGGGCATCTGCTCGCTCCAACGCTTCTTGACGGCTTTTTCGTCGTAGGTTTCGGGAGCCACGAAGAAGAAGCGGGCGTGGTCCCAGAGGTCGCGCACGAAGTTGATGCGTCCTTTTACCATGCCCACGGCGCGGGCGATATATTCGTCGGAGAAATCGTCGGGGTTCACTCCGTGTTCGCGCATCACAGGCTTGAACATCTCGGCGAGGCGTTCGTCGGAAATCTCCTGAAGATATTTGTGGTTGAACCATTTGCCTTTCTCGAAATCGAATTTCGCGCCCGATTTCGAGCAGTGGGCGAGGTCAAAACGTGAAATAAGCTCGTCGACCGACATTATTTCGCTGTCGTCGCCGGGGTTCCAGCCGAGCAGGGCGAGGAAATTGACCACGGCTTCGGGCAGATAGCCGCTCTCACGATAGCCGGCGGAGATGGCTCCGGTCTTGGGGTCGTGCCATTCGAGGGGGAACACGGGGAATCCGAGGCGGTCGCCGTCACGCTTGCTGAGCTTGCCTTTGCCGTCGGGCTTGAGCAGGAGGGGGAGGTGGACAAAGCGGGGTGCGGTGTCGGTCCAGCCGAAGGCTTCATAAAGGAGCACATGGAGGGGAGCGGAGGGGAGCCACTCTTCGCCGCGAATCACGTGGGTGATTTCCATCAGATGGTCGTCGACAATGTTGGCGAGGTGGTAGGTGGGGAGGTCGTCGGCGCTCTTATAGAGCACTTTGTCGTCGAGCACGGAGGAGTTGATGGTCACCTTGCCTCTGATGAGGTCGTCGACCACCACGTCGCGTCCGGGCTCCACCTTGAAGCGCACCACATATTTTTCGCCGGCGTCGAGCAGACGTTTCACTTCTTCGGCGGGGAGGGAGAGGGAGTTGCGCATATTCATGCGTGTGGATGCGTCATACTGGAAGTTGGGTGTGGCGGCGCGGGCAGCTTCGAGCTCCTCGGGGGTGTCGAAAGCAATATAGGCCTTGCCGTCGTCAAGCAGGCGCCTGGTGTATTCACGATAGATGTCGCGGCGCTCGCTCTGGCGATACGGGCCGTGGGGGCCGCCGTGGCCCACACCTTCGTCAATCTTGATGCCGAGCCATGCGAGGGAGTCGATGATATACTGCTCTGCGCCGGGAACAAAGCGCTGTGAATCGGTGTCTTCGATGCGGAGGAGCATATCACCTCCGTTCTGCCGGGCGAAAAGATAGTTATATAAGGCCGTGCGGACACCTCCGATATGGAGGGGGCCGGTGGGTGAGGGGGCAAATCTTACTCTTACTTTGCGTTGCATAGGCTGATTTTTTTTGCAAAGTTACTATATAGTGGAGGAAAAATGAAAAATGAGAGTTGAAAAATGAATGATGAGCGGTGCAAAGATAGTGTGGGGGAGGGTTGTGGCGGCTGCGATTTTTCCCCTTCCGCAGTCTCAGGCGAGAATGTGAGGCGAGGCTGAGGGCGAGACGCGTGATGGACGGAGTGGTAGTTGCTAATATAGGTTAATCAACGGAGTTTTCTATTCAAGAATAATCTGTTAATATTAAATTTGCAAAACATAGATCCGATATGAGAATTGGCCCGTAGGCTGAGGAGAGAGTAATTGTAATCTCATAATTAATTTGTTGGCATGATAATTTACTTAAAAAGCTTTTTGTCGGTATTGATTTTATCAACGGTGCTTCTTTCAAGTTGTTCCGAAAAGGTGTTGACCGAGCAGGTGACTCTTAATCAGGATTCTCCCATAGGATATGTCAGAATACCAAGTATTGACAACACTAAGGCATATATATTACTGTTTCCCGGCTTTGGAGAATCGCCGGACGATTTGCTCGCATCAACAGATTTACCTATCGAGTTAGCGCGTCACGGTATCACAGTGTTTATTCCTGTGCTTCAAGACGGGAGTATGTCGTATGGCTTCAGCAAAGAAAGTCAGGAAACTCTTGCGGAAATTGTAGACACAATCCGGGAACGATACGATTTGTATAATGTGCCGTATATTGCAGGTGGCTTTTCAATGGGAGGTGCAACTGCGGTAAAATTTGCAGAAACTTCCACAGATAAACCCGCGGCACTGTTTGCAATTGATTCCCCATTGGATTATAAAAGGTTTCTCTATGCTACAAAACGTGATATAGAAGTGTATGACAAGGATAGTCGAGACAGTATTTACTCGCAGCTCTATAAAGCCATAGATAAAATTAAAGATGACTCTCCTTATGAAATCGATGATTGCACGCATTCCGCAATCAAACCTCTTGTAGATGTGCCTGTCAGAGTCTACATAGAGCCTGCCGAAGAGTGGTGGCTAAATAATCGACAGACCGATGCGCTGGGTCTAAACATAATTGATGCCACTTGCATTATCAATGATCTTCGGCTCATGGGGAACGATAATGCAGAAATAATCGTCACCGAAAATAAGGGGTTCCGTAGAGCTAATAATCAAAGACATCCTCATTCATGGTCAATAGTGGACAATAAAGAACTCATTGATTGGCTCAATAAATGTCTGCGACAATAAACTGTTGGTGAGAATAACACGCTTTTCAGCCTCAGGCCGAAGGAAAGGTATAAAAAAAAGATTACTCCGCAGAGGGGTGCGGAGTAATCGGTATGTGTGTGCTTAAGGGTGGTTGTCAGGCCTGGGGTGCGGCGGGAGCTGCTGTGGCGGGCACGGCGAGCGATGTGGTGAGGGGTTTGGCTTCCCAGCCGAGTGCGCTTGCGCCGAGCACGGCGGCGTCGGCTTCCTTGAGCTCGGAGAGGAGCACGCTCACCTTGCCTTTGTAGATGCTGAGCATGTTTTTCTCCATGGCGTTGCGGATAGGACGCAGGAGGAGTTCGCCAGACTTGGCGAGTCCGCCGAAGAGCACGAAAGCTTCGGGCGATGAGAAAGCGGTGAAGTCTGCAAGAGCTTCGCCGAGGATTTCGCCGGTATATTCGAAGATGTCTTTTGCAATCTTGTCGCCGTTGATGGCCGCGTCGTAGACGTCTTTGGATGTGATGGCATCTACGGGGATGTCGCGGAGAGTGGACGGCTCGTTGCGGATTTCGAGAAATTCGCGTGCGGTGCGTGCCACTCCTGTGGCCGAGCAGTAGGTTTCGAGGCATCCGGCGCGTCCGCATCCGCATAGGCGGCCGTTGTTGCGCTTCACAATCACGTGGCCGAGCTCGCCGGCAAATCCGTCGTGGCCATAGACGAGCTGACCGTTGATGACGATACCGCTGCCCACTCCAGTGCCGAGAGTGATCATTATGAAGTCTTTGAGCCCGCGGGCGGCGCCGTAGGTCATTTCGCCGATTGCGGCGGCGTTGGCGTCGTTGGTTATGGCCACGGGTATGCCGAACTTGTCAGAAAGAAGCTGAGCGAAAGGCACCGGGGTGGGCCAGGGGAGGTTAACGCCGTCTTCAATCATGCCGGTGAAATAGTTGGCGTTGGGGGCTCCTACGCCTATGCCGTAGATTTTGCCCTCGGTGTCGGTGGCTTTCACCAGACGCATTGTCTCCTGATAGAGTTCGTCGATATAATCGTTGATGTTGGAGTGTTTGCGTGTCTTGATAGAGTCACTGGCAAGCACGATGCCACGGGCGTCGACAATACCGAAAACGGTGTTTGTGCCGCCCATGTCGATTCCGATCACGTAAGGTTTGCTGTTTACCATTGTTCTTAATTTAAGGATTTTGATTTATAGCCACAAAGATAGGGCAAAAATCGGAAGTAGGGCGGGTTTTAAGGTTTTTTTTCGATTTTTATGTGGGGCGTGAGGGAAATAGCGTCATTTTATCGGATTTTTAATGGTAAATTTGTGGTCGCTTATTAAACCAAGCATATCTACACACACATCAACAGATTGCAATGACACAGATATACCGAACTCTCCGCTTTGGGCTGATGCTCTTGGCCGCGGCGGTGATGACCGCCTGCGGGAGCGATGAGCCCGATCCGGTGAAGACCCCTACCCGCACGGTGCTCGTCTATATGGCCGCAGACAATTCACTCGATTCGTATTTCAACGCCAACACCGTCAATCTCTCGCAGATGGAGGCCGCTGTGGCAGCCGGAGCGTTGGGCGATGGCGGGAGGCTGGTGGTGTTTCACGACGGTGCCTCCACCGCTCCCGAGCTTTTCGAAATCACTCAGCAGGGGAGGGTGAGCATCCGCTCCTACGACGAGAGCGAATCGTCTGTTTCGGAGGAGCATATGCGCCGGGTGCTCGCCGACGTGAAGGCGGCTGCTCCGGCCGATGAGTATGGCCTCGTGCTCTGGAGCCACGGCACGGGCTGGATAGAGAGCTCAACATCGCGCTCGGGAGGCGTAGGCCCGTCTGCTCAATCGTTTGGACAGGACCTTCATCCCACATCTAAGGAGATGAAGGTGACCACCCTGGCCTCGGCGCTTGAGGGATGGAACTTTGAGTTTATCTATTTTGACTGCTGCTTCATGGCCACCGTTGAGGTGGCCTACGAGCTGCGCCACGCCACTCCCTGGATAATAGCCAGCGCCACGGAGCTGCCGGTGGAGGGGATGCCCTACGGCGTGAATATCCCGGCGATGTTTGCCCCGGAGCTAGACCTCAAGCAGATAGCGGCCAACACTCTCGCCTATTATCTCTCGGGCGAGGCGAGCTATGAATATTGCACCATCTCGCTCATCTCTACTGAGGCTCTTCCGGCTCTTGCCGACGCCACCCGCGCCATAATGGCCACAGGCGCTCTGCCCGAGCCTACCTACAGAGCTATGCCTTTCTTCCGCTCCGGAGGCGCCAACAGCCACACCTACGACATGGGCCACTATATCTCGGCTCTGCCGGTGAGCGCTCAGCTGCTCGAAGCCTGGAAGAGCACCTATGAAAAGACGCTGCCTTATTTCGGCGCCACCCGGACGGCTTACGGGCTTGACATGACGGGATTTACGGGTCTGGGATGCTATATAGTGAGGAGTGAGGCCGACGCTTCTCTGCTCGGCTACCGAAACCAGAGCTGGTGGAAAGACGTTGTAAGTCAGAACCCGTCATTCAACTGATTATCATTCACCCCTTATGAAGCTATCCTTCCTTCTGGCTCAGTTTCCGGGAATGCCCGAACTGCCCACCGACTCTATCCCAGACCCCAAGCAGGAACTTGCATCGCTCAAATCGCTGTCGTTTGACGAGCTGATAAACCGCCTCGTGAGCGACGTGGTTGAATTTGCCGTGCATCTCGCCATAGCCATCCTGGTGTTTTATGTGGGGCGGTTCATAATCAACAAGCTCTACTCTTTCGTGTCGGCCGTGCTGTCGAGGCGCGAAGTCGAAGAATCGCTTTCGAGCTTCATCCTCTCGCTGGTGAGGATAGTGCTCTATTTCATCCTGATAGTCACCGTTATCGGCATTCTGGGCATCAACACCAGCTCATTCCTGGCCATCTTTGCTTCTGTCGGCGTGGCCATCGGTATGGCTCTGAGCGGCACCCTCCAGAATTTTGCCGGCGGCGTGCTCATCCTGCTGCTGAAGCCCTACCGCATAGGCGATTTCATCGAAGCGCAGGGATTCACCGGCACCGTGACCGACATCCAGATATTCTCTACCTGGATATGCACCTCCGACAATAAGACCATCATCATACCCAACGGCGGCCTATCTACCGGCACGATAACCAACTGGTCTAAGCAGAACTACCGCCGCATACAGTGGGACGTGGGCATCTCCTACGGCGACGATTTCCGCTCGGCCGCCCGCGCCATTCACCGCATCATGGCCTCGGTGAAAGAGATAGTGTTTCTCGACGCCGATGGCAATATCATAGCCGACAGACCCGACACAGTGTCGGCCGTGGAGATAGAGAAGGAGGCCAACAACGGCACCGTGCTCGACGAGCAGCGCGACGTAGACAGTTCGCAGCCCCGCCAGGCTCCATCCGCCCCCTCTGCCGCTCAGCCGGCTTCAGAGCCTGAGGCAAAGCCGAAGAAGAAGACGATGTTCAGCCGCATGGGGCGCTGGTTTGCCGCCCGCAAAGCCCGTGTGGCCGAGCGCCACAGAGCTCAGGCGGCCACCATCAGCGCCGTGCGTCAGCGGCCGCCGCAGAGCCCGTCGGTCAACATCTCAGGCCTCGCCGATTCGAGCGTCAACCTCGTGGTGCGTGCGTGGGTGGCAAGCTCAGCCTACTGGCCGGTCTATTACTATGTGCTCCAGCAGATTTATGCCCTTCAGCCCAAGGAAGGCTACAATTTCCCCTTCCCGCAGATGGATGTCCACATCGTGCCGCAGACTCCGCCCGCCGACGCTCCCTCAAAGGCATAGGGAAAATTCGCCCGGCATTGGCCTTCCTGCATTTAACATTTATTGTCGTGCCGGCTCCCAATAAAAAAGGGGCGGCGGCTTGCTTCCGCGCAAAAAAATCATTACTTTTGCGTATGCGTTGACAGTCCGCGCGCTTCCGGTTCAGCCTCTCCTCGCTTGCCATGGGGCTCTCTCCCCGATGTTCTCCTCTGTTTTCCCCGCCTCCGGACGATAGGCCGGGTTCAGGCGCCGTTTGCGGTGTCAGAGCCTGAAAGATAGGGCGTAGAGCCGTCCGCATTTAGCCGAGAAAATAGAAAAAACAACATAAATGACAAGTAAATGGAATCTTCAGCCCCTTTCTACCGAAGAGCAAAAATACGAGAACGAATTAGATAAGCGCTATGCCGCCTGTCCGCCGGTGAGCCATCTCCTGGTGCAGCGCGGCATCACGTCTGTGGAAGAGGCCGAGCGCTTCTTCCACCCCTCGCTCAAAGACCTCCACGACCCCTTTCTGATGCCCGGCATGGACAAGGCCGTGGCGCGGCTCAACAAGGCTCTGGGAGCCAAGGAACGCATAATGGTCTACGGCGACTACGATGTGGACGGCACCACGGCTGTGGCGCTCGTCTACAAATACCTTCTCAACTTTTACTCCAATGTGGAATACTATATCCCCACCCGCTACGATGAGGGCTACGGGATATCGAAGCGTAGCATCGACTATGCGGCTTCGCAGGATGTGAGGCTGATAATAATACTCGACTGCGGCATAAAGGCCATCGAAGAGATTCGCTATGCCCGCTCAAAGGGCATCGACTTCATAATCTGCGACCACCATGTGCCCGACGACGAGCTGCCCGATGCTGTGGCCATACTCAACCCCAAGCTGGAGGGGAGCACATATCCCTGCTCCCACCTCTCGGGCTGCGGAGTGGGCTATAAGTTTATGCAGGCCTTTGCGATAAGCAACGGTATTCCGGGCGCCGAGCTCGAATGCATGCTCGACCTCGTGGCCGTGAGCATCGCCGCCGACATCGTGCCGATGGTCGACGAAAACCGCATCATGGCCTATCACGGCCTGCGCCGCCTCAACACCAACCCCAACCTCGGCCTGAGAGCCATCATACGCATCTGCGGCCTGTCGGGGCGCGAAATCACCATCTCCGACGTGATTTTCAAAATCGGCCCCCGCATCAACGCTTCAGGCCGCATGCAGAGCGGACGCGAGGCCGTAGACCTGCTCGTGGCCCGCGACGC
Organism: Bacteroides sp.; assembly: GCA_014802045.1. Classification (GTDB taxonomy): domain Bacteria; phylum Bacteroidota; class Bacteroidia; order Bacteroidales; family Muribaculaceae; genus Paramuribaculum. Next base: position 55,641 of record JAAVDA010000008.1, on the reverse strand, counting down.
CGCCGAGGCTCACGAGAAGGGCAAGGCCATAGACCAGTATAATCAAGACCGCAAGGAGCTCGACAAGCGCATCACTGAAGAGGCCAACGCGATTATCGACGCCCGAGGCGAAAAACTCGCCTCGAAGAAGTCTATAGTGATCTACAACAAAGACTGGCATCGCGGCATCATAGGCATCGTAGCCTCCCGGCTCACAGAGCTTTACTATAAGCCCGCGGTGGTGCTCACACTCACCAACGGACTGGCCACGGGCTCATCGCGCTCGGTGCAGGGATTTGACATCTACAAGGCTGTCGACGCCCAGCGCGACCTGCTGGAGAATTTCGGCGGCCACGCCTATGCCGTAGGGCTTTCGCTCAAGGAGGAGAATATCCCGGAGTTTACCCGCCGATTCGAGGAATATGTGGCGGCCAACATCACCCAGACTCAGCTCACCCCGCTGCTCGACATCGACGCCGTGATCACCTTCGCCCAGATCACCGGAGAGTTTGTGGCCACCCTGCGCCGCTTCAACCCCTTCGGCCCCGGCAATCAGAAGCCGGTGTTCTGCACCCGAGGAGTGATGGACTTCGGCACGAGCAAACTCGTGGGCAAGAACCTGGAGCACATCAAGCTCGAACTCGTAGACGACACTTCGGGCAAGGTGTTCAACGGCATCGCCTTCAATATGGCCCGCCACTTCCCCTATATCCACGCCCGCAAGCCCTTCGACATCTGCTATACCCTCGAAGACAATAAGCATCAGGGCGCTTCGGGCTCAATTCAGCTGCTCATCAAGGAAATACGCCCCGCTAAGTGACCCCACGGGAAGTTCTGGAGAAATACTGGGGCTATAAGGAATTCCGCCCCATGCAGCTCGAAATAGTGGAGTCGGTGCTCTCCGGCGCCGACACTCTCGGGCTGCTCCCCACCGGAGGAGGCAAATCTGTCACCTTTCAGGTGCCCGCGCTCATGCTTCCGGGGCTCACGGTGGTAGTGACCCCGCTCATCTCGCTGATGAAAGACCAGGTAGACAATCTGCGCGACCGTGGCGTCACCGCCGTCTGTCTCCACTCCGGCCTGAGCCGCGCCGAGCATAAGCTCGGCCTCGACCGATGCCGTCTGGGCAAAGCCCGCCTGCTCTATCTCTCGCCCGAAAAGCTCCGATCCAAGACCTTTCTCGACCAGCTCGGTAGGATGGACGTGAGCCTCATCGTGGTCGACGAAGCCCACTGTATCTCCCAGTGGGGCTACGATTTCCGCCCCTCCTATCTGCGCATAGCCGAGCTCCGCACCCTGTTTCCCGAAGCGCCGGTGCTCGCCCTCACCGCGTCGGCCACCCCCGAGGTGAGGGCCGACATCATGGATCGGCTCGGATTTCGCGAGCCCAAGGTGTTTGCCCGCAGTTTTGCCCGCCCCAACATATCCTATGTGGTGCGTCTGGCCGACCATAAGGACGGCTTGCTGCTCAAAGCGTTGCACTCCACGGCCGGAAGCGCTATCGTCTACGTGCGCTCCCGCAAGCGCACCCGCGAGCTCTCCGAAATGCTCACCGCCGAAGGCATCTCTGCCGCCCCCTACCATGCCGGACTCGACCCCGTGGTCAAGGCTGAGCGTCAGGCGCTCTGGAAGAGCGGACGGGTGAGGGTGATAGTGGCCACCAACGCCTTCGGCATGGGCATAGACAAGCCCGATGTGCGCATCGTGGTCCACTACGACCTTCCCCCCTCGCTTGAAGAATACTATCAGGAGGCCGGACGCGCCGGGCGCGACGGACAGGCCGCCTATGCGCTGCTCATAGCCTCCCGCTCAGACAAAGGGCTCCTCTCGCGCCGCATCACCGAGGCCTTCCCGCCGCGCGACTTCATCCGCCGTGTCTACGAACTGGCCTGCGTGTTCACATCCGTGGCCGTGGGCGAAGGCTACGACACTGTGCGCCAGTTTGATTTTCCGCTCTTCTGCACCCGCTTCCACCTCCAGCCCGCCATGACCCGCAGCGCCCTGATGCTCCTGTCGAGGTCAGGATGGTTCGAATATGTAGACGAAGTGGCCTCCCGCTCCCGCGCTATGGTCACTCTCACCCGCGAGGAGCTCTACGGCCTGCGGCTCGACCCTGTGGCCGACAGAGTGTTTCAACTCCTGCTGCGCACCTACACCGGCCTCTTCGCCGACTATGTGACCATCTCTGAAGAGCTTATCTCACAGCGCCTTTCGCTCTCGGCCGACGAAGTCTATCAGGCCCTGCTCTCCCTCTCGCGCGCCGGGGCGGTCAGCTATGTGCCCCGCTCCACCATGCCCTATATCTATTTCACAACGCGCCGCGAAGAGACACGCCATGTGCTCATCCCCACAACCATCTACGAAGACCGCCGCCGGGTGATGGAGCGCCGCATCCGCGCCATGCAAGACTACGTGTTCCGGGCCGACACCTGCCGGGTGGAGCGCATGCTCCTCTATTTCGGCGACCCCGAGGCAGGGGAGTGCGGCCGCTGCGACATCTGCCGCGAAGGCCGCCCCGCGCGCCCCGCGAAGCCCGAGCCCACACTTGCCGACACCATATTATATATAGCCTCACAACCCGACGGCCACACCATAGACTATATCGCCTCCCAGCTCAGCCTGCCCGCCCCCCGCATCATAGCCGCCGCCCGCCCCCTGCTCGACTCCGGCCGCCTCACCCTCACCCCCGCCGGCCGCCTGACCACAGCCGACGGCACAGATGGAGGGATGACAGTGCGATAGTTGAGCGCGAACCATGAAATCCTTATATTTACCTTATGAACACCATAACTCAGCAATATGTGATGGCCGTATTTGCCGTGAAATATCGGTTAGGTTTGATAAATCCCCTGTGGGCACCGGAACTCTATGCTATGATGGGTAAGATTCTGAATGATATAGATGGAGTGCGACCACTGAAAATTAATGGTTATAAGGATCATGTACATGTGCTCTACAGCACTCGTGGCATGACACCCGATGCGGAAATTGTCCGGCGGCTTAAAACGGAATCGTCCCGTTGGCTCAACGAAAAACGATTGACTCTCGGGCGCTTCGGCTGGCAGAGAGGGGGAGCTCGTATCAGCTGTTCGCCATCCGGGTTGCCACGCCTGAAAGAATATATTGACAACCAATGGCAACCCCATCGCGTGAAGACATTCAGAGAAGAATATGAAGGGTGGCTGCGTTCGCTTGGAATCGCTATATCGGAATATGATCTTCCGGAGGAGCCTCAGTAATCATCATCCTCGCACACCGCTTCTGCGGGTGCGGTTTGTTTAGGGGCTATCATCCTATGGTTGAGCGTGAGCGAAACCATATGACTGAATCAGCTAATGTTTTTCACCGGGAGTGCCGGTGAATGTATAATAGCCTATGGTTGAGCGTGAGCGAAACCATAGGATTGAATCAGCTAAAATTTTTGCACCCGCAGGAGCGGGTGCATGTATGAGTGCATAAGCTCCGCCTCGCTGGCGAATATATAATAGCCTATGGTTGAGCGCGAGCTGATATAGCCGCGCGGGGGCGGCCGGGGAGGACTGTTAAATCGGGGGGAGGGGAACTATTTTTCACGTTAAATGTGTTAAAATTTCTAATTCGCGGGCGAATTATCAATGTTTGTTAAGAAATATTGCTTACCTTTACGGCCGAAATGATTCTGGCCAAGGGTCCGACGTGAAGTCGCATGGTTCCCGGAGGTCATAACACAGTTCAAATTATCATTATTTATTTACACATTTTCTTAAGTATGAAAAAGCTGTTTTTATTACTTGTGACGGTGGCAATGTTCACGCTCACATCATTGGCCCAGACGGTCAATGTGCGCGGAACCGTCATCTCCGCTGAGGACGATGAGCCTATTGCGGGTGCCACAGTCAAGGCAAAAGGCACAACAATCGGTACACAGACCGACATCGACGGCAACTTCCAGCTTACAGTTCCTGCTGAAGTTCACAAGCTCGTCATCTCTTTCGTGGGCATGCTCACAGTAGAGGTAGACGTTAAGCCCGTTGTTAAGGTTGTGATGGAAAGCAACGAGACTGTGCTCGACGAAGTAGTGGTGACCGGTTACGGCACAACCCGCCGCGCCGCGTTTACAGGTGCTGCCTCAGTGGTTGACGGCGACGTTGTGGAGCGCAAGAGCGATGTAAACTTCGTTAAGAGCCTCGAAGGTTCTGTTACCGGTTTCCAGTATAACAACTCCACCAGCTCTCCCGGTACATGGGGTTCGGTTTACGTGCGTGGCATGGGTACTCTCTCAAGCTCCGCTCAGCCTCTCTACGTGATTGACGGTGTGCCCGTTAACTCCGACTATGATACAATGAGCGGCAACAACAACATGTTTGACCCTATGTCGGCCTACAACCCCGCCGATATCGAGAGCGTTACCGTGCTTAAGGACGCTGCCGCCACCGCTATCTACGGTTCGCGTGCTGCCAACGGCGTTATCGTGATCACCACCAAGAAGGGTGGTCAGAGCAAGCTCAACGTTACTTTCGAGACACGTCAGGGCTTCACCTCTATCGCCAACAATAATATGAAGTATGCCAACGCTGCCAAGACAATGGCAACTCTGGCTACCGGTGTTGTTAACAGCGGACACTATCCCACTATCGCCGACGCTACCGCTTATTTTACAAATCGTTTCGAATGGGACGGTGTGACAGACGTAGACTGGATCAAGGAAGTGAGCCGCAAGGGTTACTATGCTGACTACAACCTCGCTTTCAACGGCACAACCGGTTCAACAAACTATTATGTGAACCTCGGCTACAACGATGCCGACGGTCTCGTGATCGGTTCGAGCAACACCCGCTATTCCGGCCGTGTGAACCTCGACACCAAATATAAGTTCCTCTCGGTTGGTCTTAACAGCTCTTACAGCTACTCTATCAACAACAACTTCTCTCAGAGCACCGGCGGTTCCAACTCAAACCCCCTCGTAGGTGCTGTGACTTCGATGCTTCCGTTCTATTCTCCCTATGTAGGTGTGGGCGACGAGCGTGAATATTCTCACATCAGCCTCTACAACCCTCTGGCTGTGCAGGATCCCGAACTCGGCGACCTCAACAAGGTGACAAACCAGACCATCGTTGCCAACCCCTGGCTGCGTGTGGATTTCGGCAAGGGCATCTGGGCTAAGACCAATTTCGGCGCAAACATCATGGATCAGCGCGAGTATAGCTACTGGAGCGCTGTCTACAACCCCCAGGGTATGGACTACAACGGCCTCGGTCAGCAGTACAACTCCCGCGTATCTACCCTCACCTGGACCAACACTGTAGGTTGGGACTACACCTTCAACAAGGAACACTCTATCGCCCTCCTGTTCGGTCAGGAAATGCAGCGCTACGATTACTGGTATGAGTACTACTCCGGCTGCGACTTCCCCTTCGCCGACTCCGGCATGCGTGACTTCGCCACCGCCGGCAATATGGAGATGGGCTCTGAATACTACAAGTCTGAGTCGCGCCTCGCTTCTTACTTCATGGATCTTCACTACGACTACGCCAACCGCTACTATCTGTCGGCTTCTTACCGTCGCGACGGTAGCTCGGTGTTTGGTGCGAAGCATCGCTGGGGTAACTTCTGGTCTGTGGGCGGCAAATGGCGCATCACCGAGGAGAGCTTCCTTAAGGACAACACCACCATCACCAACGCTGCTCTCCGTGTGAGCTACGGTACTGTCGGCAACCAGTCGCTTCCCTCGCTCTACGCTGCCCGCGGCTACTATGCAGCCGGCTACAACTACGCCGGTATCCCCGGTATGGTTCCCTCGCAGATTTCCAACCCCGACCTCACATGGGAAACCGCCAAGAAGTTTGACCTCGGTTTTGACCTGTCGCTCTTCAACCGCGCTACATTCACCTTCGACTTCTACAACGACGAAACTCACGACGCTCTCTATAGCGTGCCTCTTTCTTACACCACCGGTCTCGGTTCGTCTTACAAAAACATCGGTAAGATGCGCAACCTCGGTATAGAGTTCGGCGGTAACGGAACAGTGTTCTACACCAACGACGTTACCATCAACCTCTTCGCCAACATCACCTGGAATAAGAACCGTGTGCTCAAGCTCGCTACAGATGAGCCTATCGAAAGCACATATACAATCATCGAGGAGGGTCGTCCCTACCGTCAGTTCTTCATGAAGGAATATGCAGGCGTAAACCCCGAAAACGGTAAGGCTATGTACTACCTCAACGCTGAGGGCGACGAGCTGACCGACGACTGGAGCAAGGCTGCCAAGCGCTATGTGGGCAGCGCAGAGCCCAAGGTGTTCGGTGCGTTCGGTGTGAACGGCAACGCTTACGGTTTCGACTTCTCAATGCAGTTCAACTATCGTATCGGCAACAAGGTGTATGACTCCGGTCACTCTTTCACCGGTTGGGGTAACACAGCCTTCCGCACTCCGCTCGAAGTTGTTGCCGACAACTCCTGGACTCCCGAAAATCCCAACGCGAAGTATCCGCAGTATATCTACGGTGACCCGTACAACAATATGGGACACTCCTCTCGCTGGATGATGAGCGGCAACTACCTCCGTCTGAGCAACATCACTCTCGGCTACACTCTCCCCGCCAAGCTGACCCGCAAGGCATTCCTGAACAAGGTTCGCGTGTATACCACATTCGACAACGTTCACACCTGGACTGCTTCTGACTTTATCGGCTACAACCCCGAGACCTATGCAAGCGGCGTTATCGCATGGCAGTATCCCGCTACATTCACCTTCACCGGCGGCGTACAGGTTACTTTCTAACATCAGACAGCAACTCAACTAAAAGGAAAACAAGATTATGAAAAATATATTTATCAAGGCACTGGCCGGAGTGATGCTCACAGTGGGAGCAACCTCTTGCGGCGACAAGTTCCTCGAGACAAATATCTATAATGGTATCGACCTTGATACCGGTCTCAACAGTGTCAACAACATCGGCAGCGCTCTCAATGGTTGTTATGACCGCCTCTACCGCTACTATTTTGCAGGTAACTATGCCACCAATATCGGCGATATCGCTTCTGACCTCGCTTATTGGAACGGTGATAAGGGTCACTTCAACACCATCAACCAGTTTACCTATCAGCCCACAGATACTTATATCTCATATATCTGGAACTACGGCTATAAGGTGGTTGACAACTCTTCGCGTGTGATCAAGGCTTGCGACGCTCTCTATGCCGACGCTTCTGCAAGCGATAAGGAGGAGCTCACTCTCTATAAGGCCGAGGCCAAGGCTCTGCGTGCTTATGCCACTCTGACCATGACCAACGTCTACGGTCATCAGATCAAGGTGAACGGTCAGGACTTCTCTTCTTCTCTGGGTGTGGTCGTTGTCGACGAACCGGTTCAGGCTTATGAAGAAGTGAAGCGCAACACTGTGGGTGAGTGCTACACCGCAGTGGTCAACGACCTCAAGGATGCTATCGCCGGCTTCGAAGCCGTTGGCGACCGCGAAGACCTCTTCGTGTTTGGCGAGGCTGCCGCTTATGGTCTGCTTGCCCGCACCTATCTCTATATGGAGAACTATTCAGAGGCAATCACTGCCGCTCAGAAGGCTATCTCTCTCAGCGGTATCACAACTCTGACCTACGACGCCAAGGCTTACAAGGCTCTCTATAACGGTGGTGCTTCAAACACCGAGAGCATCTTTGCACTCGCTATCACCACTACAAACAACTGGAGCGCTAACTCTTGCGGTACTCTCTGGTCTACCTACGGTATCACTCCCACCCCCTACTGCCTCGCGCTCTATGGTGAGGACGACATCCGTAAGTCTATCATGACTTTCGCAGAAGAGGGTTCAGTGCCCTACTATGACGGCGGTAAGTTTGGTGCTTATGGCACAGGCAACCCTGCCAACGCTACCAACTATCTGATCAACGCTCCCGAGATGTTCCTCATTCAGGCTGAGGCTTATCTGAAGAACAACGATGAGGCTTCTGCAAAGAACGCTCTTCTCGTGGTGGCTAAGCGTAACACCGCTATCACTTCTGTAAGCGACCTCCCCTCTGGCAGCGCTCTGATGACTTTCATTCAGGACGAACGCGGCCGTGAGCTCTTCCAGGAGGGTCACCGTCTCTGGGATCTCCGTCGCTGGAACAAGCCCGCAGGTCTGGCAGCTTATGATTTCCCCAACATCAAGTTTAAGTTTAACAATTGCCAGCTCGCCGACTTCCTCTTCCCGATTCCCGAAGGTGAGATCAACACTGGTTTCGGTGTAGAGCAGAATTCTAACTGGCAGTCTGTTAAACCCCAGTAATCCCAACTGACTTAACGTTATTACTGACTCAGTAATATTCACTATATTTCATACTGAAAGATAGTTCTCGAATAGGCGGACCGTGAGGCCCGCCTATTTTTTGTTTTCCCCCCCCTCCCTGCCTCGGCGCATCTCCGAAGCGCCGGATGAGGGAGAGATGTTCTTCTAACGAATGGCGCGCTTCCCGCGCGCCTCTGCACGCCTCGGTGTGTGCTCGTGTGTGTGGGTGTGTCTTCCCGCGTGCCTCGGTGTGTGTGGGTATGTGTCGGCGCGCCCCGTGCCCCTCGGTGGGTGTCTGTGGGTATGTGTCGGTGCGTCCTGCGCTTCGGAGAAGCGCAGATTGTTGGAAACCCCACGCTTGCAGCGTGGGGAGATGAGGCGTATATGTGTGAAAATGAGCCTCGGAGAGGCGATTGTGTACAAATGGCGCATCTCCGAAGCGCCGGATGAGAGAGGGATGTTCGCCGTTTCCCCCACGCTGCAAGCGTGGGGTTTCTAACGAATGGCGCGCTTCCCGCGCGCCTCTGCACGCCTCGGTGTGTGTGGGTGTGGCTTCCCGCGTGCCTTGGTGTGGGTGGGCGTGTGTCGGTGCGTCTCGGTGTGTGGATATGTAGATGGCGCGCTTCCCGCGCGCCCTCCCAACGTCCCTATGCGCTCCAATATCCTATGCACGCTTGCAGCGTGGGGAGATGGGTAGTCAGTCTGTCATGTCGCGCGGGTCGTATTCGAGTTGGCTTTCTTCGCAGAGTGATATAATCTCGGTTTCGAGCTCTGTTGCGGCATGATGTTCGCGCTGGGTGCTGATATAGCGAATTACGGCTTCTTTATGGCGCGGTGAGACGGTCATGGCATAATATTCTTTACTCCATCCGTTGAAGTTGGGAAATCTTGAGTCTTGCATGAGCCATCGGCTTGTGTTGGCCTTTATGTTGCGGACCACATCGCTTAATCTGGCTGTGGGATGGAGGTGGATAAGCATATGGATATGGTTGGCGATGCCGCCAATGCGGTATAATGCGCAATTACACATCCGTAGTTGGGTCCAGATGAATCGGTAAACGTCTGTCTGGTATTCATCAGGGATAGTGGATTCCCGACGTTTGGTACAGAAGACGATATGGTATAAGGCGTTGACTTTGCTCATGATGCAAATATAGCGATTATTCCTGATAATGATGCGCTTCTATCCGGTAATATCTGCGATGGGGAAATTCCGGCGTTTGCGTGGGGGGGGATTTGTGTGTGGGGGTTTGGAATTTATTTTGTAACTTTGGGGAAAATTGCCGGATTATGATGAGATTTTTTGTGGCGGCTGTGGCTGCGTTGCTTGCGGGCTCTGCCTGGGCTCAGTTTAAGATCAGTCCTGCGGGTATGCGGGTGGTGAGCGAGGCGAAGGCTTCGCGTGGTGATGTGGCGCGCTCTGTGGTGGGCTTCGTGAGTCTGGCTGAGGGTCAGGCTGCCGAGGATCTGGAGGGTGTGAGGCAGGTGTATGGCGTGGAGAACGGTGTGGCTCTGGTGGAGTTTGCGCTGGGCGACGCTGAGATTATTGCTGCTCAGCCGGGGGTGAAGCGCCTGAGTTTCGGCAATGTGCTGCGGCTTGCTCTCGATAAGGCGCGGGAGGCGTCGATGGTGAGCTATGTGCAGACCGATCCGCTGAAGGAGCTTGGGGCGACTTTCGACGGCCGGGGTGTGGTTGTGGGTCTGGTGGATCATGGTCTGGACCCGAATAATGTGAATTTTATGGATCAGACCACGGGGAAGTCGAGGGTGAAGAGGGTCTGGAATCTGGGTATGGATGATGATAATAAGGGAACTGCGGTGGAATATGCCACGGAGGAGAGTATTGCGAACTTCACTACGGACAATGCCGGGGCTACGCATGGCACTCATGTGGCGGGCATTATGGCCGGTTCTTACAGCGGAGCGGGTGAAATCGTGGAGCTCGGGAGCTCGGGCTGGGTGAAGACTCAGGGGAGTGTGCCTTATTATGGGGTGGCTACGGGGGCTGATCTGGCTATGGCCGGGGGCTCTCTGGCTGAACCGGCGGTGGTGCTGGGGGTGCAGAAGATTGTGGATTATGCTGCTGAGGTGGGGAAGCCGGCGGTGGTGAATCTGTCGCTGGGCACTACGATGGGGCCTCATGACGGCACGGATGCTTTCAGCCGGTATATGGCCGGGCTGGGGATGCGGTCGGTGATCTGCATTTCGGCGGGCAATGAGGGTGAGCAGAATGTGTCGCTGCAATATCGGTTTGAGGGCGCGTCGAGTGAGCTGAAGACTTTCCTGAAGGGGTATTCGGGTAAGGCCGGTGTGGCTGATGCGTGGGGTAAGAATTCGACTCCGTTTGACGCTACTTTCGTGCTTTTCGACAAGAATACCCGGAGGGTGGTCTATAGCGAGAAGGTGGAGGGTAAGGCTTCGGGGTCGTGGGTGATAATCGGCACTGAGAACCGCACTGACAAGGGGTGGAAGCACAATGCTTATTTCGATCAGGCTTTCGAGGATTCGTTTGTTCAGATTTATTGCGAGAATTGCACTGACAATAACCGGTTTAACATCTACACTTATTATGATCTGACTAATAAGAGCACGAATGTCAATCTGGTGCCGGGCCTGATATATTCGGGAAAAGCCGGAACGGAAATCGATGTGTGGGATTTCTGTGACGGCGGTGAGTTTACGAGCGATGGTGTGGAGGGTTGGTCTGACGGGAATGCGTCGGAGAGCATCAACGGTATGGCGTGTGGCGCGAATGTGATTGTGGTGGGGAGCTATATCAGCCGCGACAAGTGGCCTGTGTTGGGCGGAGGTCAGATGTGGTATGGCGAGGCCTATAACAGTGCTCATCCGGTTGGGACGGTGAGTCCGTTTACGTCGTATGGGTCTACGTTTCAGGGGCGTAAGCTGCCTGATTTTTGTGCGCCCGGCGAGGGGATAGTGTCCAGCTACAGCACTTATTATGTGGATATCGAAGATGCCGACATAGACCAGATGAGCGCTGAGGCTGAGAGCAGTGTGAACGGGAAGGATAGGAAGAATTACTGGCATGTGATGCAGGGCACATCGATGGCGAGCCCTTATGTGGCGGGTATTGCTGCGCTGATGCTGCAGGCAAAGCCCAGTCTGGGGGTGAGCGATGTGAAGGATCTGCTGAGGCGCACGGCTCATGCTGAGACCGGCCGGAATGAGACTGAGGCCAAGCAGTGGGGCGCCGGCAAGGTGGATGCGTTTGTGGCTATGTGTGAGCTGCTTGGGAAGTCGTCGGCTCTGAGTGTGCTTGACGATGCCACCCGGGAGCGCCTGAAGCTCGGACTGAGCGGAAGCCGGCTGAGCGTGATGATGGACGGTGAGGAGAGCGTTGCGGCCACTCTGTATGGGCTGAACGGTGCGGCGGTGGCTTCGGCCACGGGTGGCGCTGACGGAGCTGTGATTCAGACCGGTGGCGCGGGGCGCGGAGTGTATATAGTCGTGGCCCGCGGCAAATCGGGGCTGGTGATTACGGAGAAGGTGGTGATAGAGTGAGTGTGAGAAGCTGACAAGGTGATAACACTTGCCCGGAAAGAGAAAATAATTGTGAAACACTAAAATAAAAGACAGAATATTATGGCAAATTGGTTTGAGTGCAAGGTGCACTATGACAAGATGATGGAAAACGGTGTGGTCAAGAAGGTGAATGAGCCTTATCTTGTGGATGCACTGTCGTTTACGGAGGCTGAGGCCCGTATCATCGAGGAGCAGACCCCGTATATATCGGGCGATTTCTCGGTGAGCGCGGTGAAGCGCACCAAAATCTCGGAGATTTTCTGGGATGATTCGGCCGACAAGTGGTATCTGGTGAAGGTGGCCTTCATCACTATCGATGAGAAGACCGCGGCCGAGAAGAAGAGTTCTACGCTGATTCTTGTGGCTGGAAATACGCTCAAGGAGGCATATGACAACTTCATGGAGGGTATGAGCGGCACTATGGCCGATTTTGAGATTCAGAGCATCACGGAGACTCCGCTGATGGATGTGTATAAAGCGAAGCTTTCGGGCGGCGCATCGCAGGGAGAGTGATGGAGCGGCCTTCTGAACGGATAGCGGCACTGCGCGGCGCCATTCCCGAGGGGGTGGCGCTGCTTGCGGTGTCGAAGTTTCATCCTGCGGGTGCGATTGAGGATGCCTATGAGGGTGGGCAGCGGCTGTTTGGCGAGAGCCGTGTGCAGGAGCTCGCTGTTAAGGCCCGGGAGTTGCCCGGGGATATAAGGTGGCATTTCATCGGGCATCTGCAGACCAATAAGGTGAGGCAGGCGGTGGAGTGGGCATCGGTGATAGAGAGCATTGACTCTCTGCGTCTGCTCAGGGCGGTGGATGCTGAGGCTCGTAAGGCGGGGAAGCGTGTGGATGTGCTGCTGCAGGTGCATGTGGCCCGCGAGGAGACAAAATTTGGCTTTCTGCCTGAGGAGATGGAGGCTGCGGCTGTGGAGGCTGCGGGAATGGAGGGTGTGAGAGTGACGGGTGTGATGGGGATGGCCTCTAACACGGATGATATGGAGCGTGTGAGGAGTGATTTCCGCAAGATAAGGGGTTGTTTTGATGCTCTGAAGGCGGGGGTGATGAGCGGGCGTGAGGAGTTTGCGGTGGTGAGCATGGGCATGAGCCATGACTGGCGCGAGGCTGTGGAGTGTGGCTCTACGCTGGTGAGAATCGGCAGCGACATCTTCGGGGAGAGGGTGTGAGGGGGGCATATCCCCTCCGCTCACCGCACGCAAGCGTATGGGGCTGACGAGATGGGGCAGGCCTTTGGCCGGCGGTGGGGAGGTTGTGGAAGAATAATTTGGTGCGGACGGAAAAAATGTATAACTTTACGCGGTGTTTGGGTTTGCATGGGCTCATTGCGGCCGGAAAGATTGTGAGTCTGCCGGATGTCAAGGGGTCTTTGCCCGCAAAAAACTGAGGACAAATCAATACCTAAAATAAAATGAGTAACCAATCAAAACAATGGGGTGCAATCATAGTGATGATTGCCCTGTTTGCAATGATTGCCTTCGTGACCAATCTTTGTTCGCCGATGGCAGTTATCGTGAAAAACCAGTTCGGAGCTTCGAACCTTGAGTCGCAAATCGGCAATTACGGCAACTTTATCGCGTATCTCGTGATGGGTATTCCGGCAGGTATGCTTATCAAGAAGTGTGGCTATAAGAAGACTGCTCTTCTTGCTCTGATAGTGGGCATAGTGGGCATTTTCGTGCAGTGGATGAGCGGTTGGGAGAGCATGGAGAGCTGTGCTTTCGCTGTTTATCTGGTGGGTGCGTTTATCGGCGGCTTCTGCATGTGTATGCTCAACACCGTGGTGAACCCGATGCTCAATATTCTGGGCGGTGGCGGCAATAAGGGTAATCAGCTGATTCAGATAGGCGGTGTGTTTAACAGCGCTGCCGCTGTGGCTGTGTATATCCTGATGGGCGCTCTGATCGGTGATGCAGCCAAGGCAAAGGTGACCGATGCCACTCCGGCGCTATTTATCGCAATGGCTATCTTCGTGATAGCTTTCGTGGTGATTCTCTTCACCAAGATCGATGAGCCCGAGCAGGCTGCCGAGAAGAAAATCGAGGAGGCAGAGCATGCCAAGCGCAACACCACCGGCAAGAAATATAGCGCTTTCTCTTTCCGTCACTTCAAGCTGGGCATTCTGGCTATTTTCCTCTATATGGGTATCGAGGTGGGTGTGCCTACCTATATCCTGCAGTATCTCACCGCTGAGCCTACGGCTGCTACTCCGGGTCTGGGCATGGATGCCGGTATCGTGGGTCTGATCGTGGCTGTCTACTGGCTGATGATGCTCGTGGGCCGTTTCGTGGGCGGTGCTATCGGCGGCAAGGTGTCGTCGAAGCAGATGATCACCGTTGTGTCGGTGGCCAGCATCGTGCTGATTCTCTTCGGAATGTTTGCTCCCGAGAGCTGGATGGTGAGCATTCCCGGTGTTGACTGGGCCAATGTGTCGGTGATCTGGGCAAGCGTGCCTGTGGGTATCTTCGCTTTCATCCTGGTGGGTCTCTGCACCTCTGTGATGTGGGGCGGTATCTTCAATATGGCTGTAGAGGGTCTGGGCAAATATACCGCTATCGCTTCGGGCGCGTTTATGACCATGGTGTTTGGCTGCGCTGTGATGGTGGCAATCCAGGCGCTTGTGGCCGACTGGACAAGCAATTATCTGATAAGCTATTTCGTGCCTCTGGGATGTGCGGTGTATATTCTTTACTACGCTCTCATCGGTTCGAAGAATGTGAATACGGATATTCCTGTAGGAGAGTAATCTGCCATAGGGTAATCCAAACGTATGCGGCGGCTGCCACAGACTCTGCGGAGTTGGCGGCCGCCGTTATTTTTTATACATTGTTTGCATTTGTGGCGGGGTTTGAGTACTTTTGCAGCGTGAAATGACTTCACTCATACTAACGCAACATTACACATATTCAGATATGGACAGAAAGATTCTGGATTCGGCTGCCGACAATATCCGTGTGCTGGCTGCCTCGATGGTTGAGAAAGCCAAGTCGGGACACCCGGGCGGAGCTATGGGGGGCGCGGATTTTGTGAACGTGCTCTATTCGCAGTTTTTGGTAACAGACCCTGATGATCCGACATGGATTGCCCGCGACCGTTTCTTTCTCGATCCGGGGCATATGTCGCCGATGCTCTACAGTGTGCTGGCTCTTACGGGTCGCTACACTCTCGATGAGCTGCAGCAGTTCAGACAGTGGGGGAGTGTGACTCCGGGGCATCCGGAGCTTGACCCGGCTCACGGCATCGAAAATACTTCGGGTCCGCTCGGTCAGGGCCACACAATGGCTGTAGGGGCTGCAATCGCTGAGCGTTTTCTGGCAGCTCGTTTCGGTGAGTGGATAGGCCACAAGACTTACGCTTTTATCTCTGACGGCGGCATTCAGGAGGAGATTTCGCAGGGCGCAGGGCGCATTGCGGGTTTTCTGGGTCTGTCGAACCTGATAATGTTTTATGACAGCAACAAGGTGCAGCTCTCT
Source organism: Bacteroides sp. (assembly GCA_014802045.1). GTDB lineage: Bacteria > Bacteroidota > Bacteroidia > Bacteroidales > Muribaculaceae > Paramuribaculum. Next base: position 40,376 of record JAAVDA010000008.1, on the reverse strand, counting down.
ACGGATGTGGATGAGGTTGACACCGAAGACTATGCTGCCAAATATCGCGCATGGCACTGGCATGTGATAGAGATAGACGGATGCGATCCGGAGGCTATCGCCGAGGCTCTGCGCAAGGCGCATGCAGAGAAGCACAAGCCGGTGCTGATAATCGGCAACACGGTGATGGGCAAGGGTTGTGTGACTGCTTCGGGCGAATGCTTCGAGGGGCAGTGCAGCACTCACGGTCAGCCTCTGAGCAAGAGTGGCGCAGATGTGAACGCCACCATCCGCAATCTCGGTGGCGATCCTGAGAATCCGTGGGTGATTCGCCCCGAGGTGGCCCGGCTTTATGCGGAGCGCACCGAGGAGCTGCGCCGCATAGTAGGCGCTCGCCGTGAGGAGGAGCGCAAATGGGCCGAGGCAAATCCCGACAAGGCTCTGCAGCTGCGCAATTTCATAGAGGGCAACCTGCCTCAGATAGACTACCGCGCTATAGTGCATAAGGCCAATGTGGCAACACGCACAGCATCGGCCGATGTGCTGACCGAGCTTGGCAAGGTGGTGAAGAATATGATAGTGTCGTCTGCCGACCTGGCCAATTCTGACAAGACGGAGGCATTTCTGAAGCAGACCGGCGCTCTGAAGCCGGGCGATTTCTCGGGAGCGTTTCTGCATGCGGGCGTGGCCGAGCTTACCATGGCTTCGATAATGAACGGCATTGTGCTCCACGGGGCTATGATGGCTGCTTGCGGCACATTCTTTGTATTCTCCGACTATATGAAGCCGGCTGTGCGTATGGCGGCCCTGATGCAGCTTCCGGTGAAATATGTGTGGACCCACGATGCATTCCGTGTGGGTGAGGATGGTCCGACTCATGAGCCGGTGGAACAGGAAGCACAGATACGCCTGCTTGAGCAGATAAGGAATCTTTCGGGCGAGCGTTCGATGCTGGTGCTTCGTCCGGCCGACAGCGCCGAGACCACTATAGCCTGGGAGATGGCCATGAACAATAAGAAGACTCCGACGGCTCTGATTCTTACGCGCCAGGATGTGCATGACCTGCCTTCTGCAAGCGGTTCGCGCTATGACGACGCCGAGGGTATGCGCAAGGGTGGCTACGTGGTGACAGACTGCGAGAATCCGGCTGTGACTCTCGTGGGCAACGGTTCGGAGGTGTCTCTGCTCTGCGATGTGGCTGCTCTGCTCAAGGCCGAGGGTATCGGCGCGAGAGTGGTGTCGGTGCCTTCGCTGGGGCTGTTCCTTGATCAGGATGAGGCTTACCGCCGGAGCGTGATAAAGGAGGGTGTGCCGACTTTCGGTCTCACCGCCGGTCTTAGCTCCACTCTTCGCGAGGTTGTAGGGCCGTGGGGCAAGGTGTATGGCCTTGACCGCTTCGGCGCTTCGGCTCCCTACAAGGTGCTCGACGAGAAGTTTGGATTCACTCCCGATGCGGTGCTTTCGCGGGTGAAAGAGTTTATCGGCGCCTGAAAAAGGCCTTCCGAAGCAGCTGATTTTGCTCTGAAATGCGTGTCATGAAGATTCGTAGAAGGAGAAATTATATGCTTCCGGAAAAATTTTAGCGGAATATTCAGCTAAAATTAAATAAAAAAGATTACCTTTGTGGCTCGAATTGTAAAATACGTTTAACTATTTTTTTTGTAACCAAGATTGCTATGATCAAAAGATGTATCCTTGGCCTGGCATGCGCACTGTTCCTCGGAACCGCCGCATCCGCTCAGGTGACACCTGACCCCGAGCAGGGCTATCTGATGAATCGCTTCCAGGACAACTGGTTTATCACCGGTGAAGGTGGCGTTGGCATCATGTTCTCCAAGTTTGACAGCGAGCGCAAGCTTGCCAACCGTTTCTCACCTGCCGCTTCTCTCTATGTAGGTAAGTGGTTCTCACCCATTATCGGTGTGCGTGTAGGTGCCAACTACCTCGGCGTTAAGAGCCTCTCAGAGGTTAACGTGTTCAGCAACCCTTACTACACCCGCGTAGGCAAGTACTACAAGCAGAAGGTGAATGAGTTTGGCGCAGTAGGCGACGTTATGATCAACCTCACCAACTGGTGGTGTGGCTATCGTCCCGGCCGTATCTACAACTCTTCAGTTTACTTCGGTGCCGGCGCATACTGGACCGTGGCCCACAGCATGAAGAAGGGTGACAACCTCGCATGGAAGAAAGCTGACAACTTCAACACTTCATTGCGTGCAGGCTGGATCAACGCGTTCAATGTGTCTGATGCCGTTCAGCTCTTCCTTGATATCCGCTTCAGCACTCTGGACGCTCTTCAGGAAACTGTTGCCAACCACCACAAGACTGTAGGCGACCTTCAGGCTTATGTAGGTGTGACCTACAACTTCAACAAGCGCAGCTGGAACGCTCCCGTGGTTCCTGTTTGCCCCGAAGTGCCCGACTGCAGCGCTATCGAAGCTCGTCTGCAGGCTGCCAACGCCCGCATCGCCGACCTCGAGCGTCAGCTTCAGGACTGCCTCAACCGTCCGGTTGAAAAGACTGTATGCCCCAAGATGCCCCTCACCACCATCTACTATCCCATCGGCAAGTCAAGCCTCTCTTCGCGTGAGGTTAACGTGCTCCGCGCTGTGGCTTCTGTGATGAAGGAAAGCGGCAAGAACTACACTCTTACCGGCTGGGCCGACAACTACACCGGCACCGACGCTATCAACACCCGTCTGCGTCAGGCTCGTGTTGACGGCGTACAGCGTCAGCTCGTTCGCTTCGGCGTTCCCGCTACCCAGCTCAATGCTACTATCGACAATGGCAACCTCACCGACCTCGGTGAAAAGGCTGTTCAGCTCGATCGTGCCGTAACTATCGTAGAGGCTGAGTAAGAAAAAGCAAAAAAAAATCGTCTATCTTTAGATAGGCAGGATAAACGGCCCGGAGTAATCCGGGCCGTTTTACTTACTTATAGGAGTTGTTTATACTTATTTATGAGAGTGACAATGATGAGAAGCGTGGTTTTGATGCTTGCGTTGGGGTGGGTGGCGATAGCAGGAGCCCAGAATATAGACTCGCTGATGCGGAGAGCCGGCATGGTTGATGTGGGTGCAATGGACACCACTATAATAGTCAGGCTGATGTATGCCTCGGAGGATAATTTCGTGGGCGAGGATATGTATGGGGAGCTTCGGAAAGCTTATCTGCATCCGGAGGCAGCCGAGGCTCTGCTTAAGGCCGCTGAGGCTTTGCGGCGTGAGCGGAGCGACCTGCGGTTGCTGGTGAAGGATGCGGCAAGGCCAATGTCGGTGCAGCGGCAGATGTATGCCAAGGTGAGGGGAACGGCTGCGGCGCCTTATGTGAGCAATCCGGCGAGAGGGGGTGGGTTGCATAATTATGGATTGGCTGTGGATGTGACTCTCGCTGATATGCATGGTTGCGAGCTGCCGATGGGCACTCCGGTGGATCATCTCGGCCCTGAAGCGAATATAGACCGCGAGAGGGAGCTGGTGGAGCGGGGTGTGATTACGCCGACTGAGCGTGCCAACCGGGAGTTGCTGCGCAGAGCTATGCGGAGCGCGGGCTTTATGCCTCTGCGGTCGGAGTGGTGGCATTTCAATCTGCGTTCGCGTGCGGTGGCCAAGAGCCGGTATAAGGTGATTGAATAATGAGGAAAGGGAGCCGCATGCGCCGCCTGGAGAGAAAAAGAGAGAGCCGCATATCCCGGAGATGGGAGATGCGGCTCTCTGTATGAGAGGGTGGAGGGTGAATCAGAAGAATTTAGCCCAGTCAACGTTGCGCATGTCGCCGGTTTCCTGGAAGGCTGTGTGGAATGCCATGGCGGCGTTGAGGGAGTGGGGTGTCTGTCCGCCACGTCCGTCTGTGCCCATCTTGAGGTATTCGTGGAGGAGGGGACGGTAGATGGGGTTGGCGCAGTTGTCGATGATGCGTTCGGCGCGCTGCACGGGGTCGAGTCCGCGAAGGTCGGCCACTCCCTGCTCGGTGATGATAACGTCGACGGAGTGTTCGGTGTGGTCGATGTGCGATGCCATCGGCACGATATTGCTTATCAGGCCGCCTTTGGTGACAGAGGGGCAGCTGAATATGGAGATGTAGCCGTTGCGAGTGAAGTCGCCCGAGCCGCCGATGCCGTTCATCATGCGTGTGCCCACAACGTGTGTGGAGTTTACGTGGCCGAAGATGTCGGCTTCGAGGGCGGTGTTCATGGCAATGACTCCGAGTCGGCGGATCACTTCGGGGCTGTTGGAGATTTCTGCGGGACGGAGCACGAGCTTATCGCGGAAGAAGTCGAGATTGGAGAGCACTTCTGCTTCTTTGGTGTCGGAGAGGGTGAGGGAGCATGTGCTTCCGAATTTGCATCGTCCCATCTTCATGAGGTCGATAACGGCGTCTTGAATCACTTCGGTGTACATTTCGAAGGGGGGAAGCTCTTTTGCGTCGCCGAGGCCGAAGAGCACGGCGTTGGCCACATTGCCCACACCAGACTGGATGGGGAGGAAGCTCTTGGGGATGCGTCCGGCGCGGACTTCGCCGATGAGGAAGTTGCAGACGTTGGCTCCGATCTGGAGGGTGGTGTCGTCGAGTGCTGTGAATCCTTTGATGCCGTCGTAGGCGTCGCTATGCACGATGCCCGCGATTTTGGCGGGGTCGAGCTTCACGGTGGGGTGGCCGATTCGGTCGCTCGGTTTGTAGATGGGTATCTCGCGACGGTTGGGCGGGTCGAGGGGGAGATAGATGTCGTGGAATCCATAGAGGCCTTCGGGGAGCTTGTCGTTGAGCTCAAGGAAGATTTTTTTTGCATGGATGGCATAGGTGGGCACATTGCCTACGCCTGTGCCGAGGACAACTTCGCCGTTGTCGAACACTTTTGCCACTTCGATGATGGCCACGTCGAGGTTGCCATATGTGCCGTAGCGGAACTTCTGTGCGAGCTCCGAGAGGTGGAGGTCGAAGTAGTGGCAGTCGTGGGAGTTGATGCGTGTGCGCAGGTCGGGTGTGTTCTGGTAGGGTGAGCGGCGGTCGATGGCGTTGGCGCGTGCGAGCGCTCCGTCGGCATGATTGTTGGTGGACGCACCGGTAAAGATGCTGACTTTGAAGGGACGGCCTTCTTCATGTTCCTTAACCGCTTTGGCAGCAAGGGCTTCGGTGATAACCTTGGGCGAACCGGAGGCAGTGAAGCCGGAGAGACCTATGGTGTCACCGTTCTTGATAAGTTCGGCTGCTTCCTGAGCCGAAAGAATAGGAAATGCCATTGTTGTTTATCTGATTGGTTGTATTATTATTTCAATGGTAGGGTGAGGTATAGTCAGAATCGTGGGGAGAGAATATCGGAGTCGATTATGGCTCTGCGCCATCTGTCGCGCCACGCCGCGTTGGCCGACGATTGCGGGGGAGCGGGTGGGGTGGCTCCGGCTGGCTGATGAGGAGGGTCGGCTGTGACTCTCGCTCCTTCTTCGGGGAGCCCGATTTCTTCAATGATGACCGGGAGCTGAGCGGGAGAGGATGGTGGCGATGGTGGCCGGGGCACAGGGGGCATGACCGCTTTGCGGCGGCTCCGGCGGGAGGCAGCTTCGGCTGCCAGGCGGCTATCGGTGGCAGCGGCTTTTTTCTTGGAGAGTTTTTCAATCCATGCGAAGAAAGCGCCGACCGCTATCATAATAATGACAGAAATCACTTGCTCCATGTGCACTTGTTTTGTAATTTTGTGCAAATTTACGGATTTATCTACTGAAACGCAAAGTTTTCCTTATATTTATGTGTGACAAAAACGCGGAAATGAGCCGAAAAGGCGAAGATAAGAGACTTTTTATCGAGACATACGGCTGTCAGATGAATGTGGCTGACAGTGAGGTTGTGGCTTCGGTGATGGAGATGGCAGGCTACGGGCTTGCGGAATCTCCGGAAGAGGCCGACGCGGTGTTGCTCAACACCTGCTCTATCCGCGACAATGCAGAGCAGAAGATATTGTCGCGTCTGCAATATCTGAGATCGCTGCGCCGCAAGAGAGGCGGAGCCAGAAAGCTTATTATCGGTGTGATAGGCTGTATGGCCGAGCGAGTGAAAGATGAGCTTGTGAGCAATCAGGGCGTAGACCTTGTGGCCGGTCCGGACTCTTATCTTGACCTTCCGGGCCTTTTTGCCGCAGTCGAGGCCGGAGAGAAAGCTGTGAATGTGGAGCTGAGCACCACTGAGACTTATCGCGACATCATTCCGGTGCGCATCGGGGCCGGGAGCATATCGGGCTTCGTGAGCATAATGAGAGGCTGCAATAATTTCTGCTCCTATTGCATCGTGCCCTACACTCGTGGACGCGAGCGGTCGAGGGAGCCGCAGAGCATTCTGGCCGAGGTGGCCGACCTACGCGCCAAGGGATATAAAGAGGTGACTCTGCTGGGGCAGAATGTGAACAGCTATTCTTATAAGAATCCGGAGAGCGGCGAGGAGACTTCGTTTCCCGACCTGCTGGCTCTCGTGGCCGAGGCAGCTCCGGATATGAGGGTGAGATTCACCACTTCTCATCCCAAGGATATGACCGACCGCACTCTGGAGGTGATAGCCGCGCATGGCAATATATGCCGGCATATCCATCTGCCGGTGCAGAGCGGGAGCAATGCGGTGCTGAAAGCGATGAACCGCAAATATACGCGCGAATGGTATCTGGACCGTGTGGAGGCCATCAGGAGGATTCTGCCGGGATGTGGCATCTCGACCGATCTTTTCACCGGTTTCCACGGGGAGACCGAAGAGGATTTCCAGCAGACTCTTGATCTGATGCGCAGAGTGGGGTTTGACTCGGCGTTCATGTTCAAATACTCGGAGCGTCCGGGCACATATGCCTCGCGCTATCTGCCCGACAATATAGCTGAGGAGGTGAAGATTGAGCGTCTGAACCGTATGATAGCCCTGCAGAACGAGCTGTCGCTGGCCTCTAACCGTGCGGATGTGGGGCGCGAATTCGATGTGCTCGTGGAGGGTGTGTCAAAGAGAAGCAAAGAGGAGATGGTGGGTCGCACCGAGACCAATAAGACGGTTGTGTTTCCCCGTGGTGGCGCCAGAGTGGGAGATACGGTGAGGGTGAAAGTGAGAGAGGCGTCTTCGGCCACACTTCTGGCCGATTTGGTGTGAAAAGCGGTTAAAATGCTTGACAACCGCGTAGGAAGGTATTAACTTTGTACTCTCTTAGCTGAATCAGATGAAGAAATCGCGCACCCACGTAATCCCCGTGCTGTCTACGCAGGTCACTGCGGTAGTAAGTGTGGCTCTCGTGCTCATAATTCTGGGCATAGTGGGGCTTTTTGGCATAGCTGCCCGCACTGTGAGCCATGATATCAGGCAGCAGGTAGGATTTCAGGTGATGCTTGCCGACAACCTGCCCGAAAGCCGTATAGCCGAACTGAAGCGGAAGCTGCAGGATGCGGATTATGTGGCCACACTGCAATTTGCCTCTGCCGACGATGTGTTGGAGAGATGGAAGGAGTTCGGCGGTGAGGAAGACAACGATCTTGAACTGCTGGGGGTGAACCCCTTTGTGGCGGAATTCGAGGTGGGTGTGACTTCGGCCTATTCCGACCCGGCCAAGCTTGCCAAGGTTGCGGCCGAGGTGGAGAAGCTGGACGGGGTGACCGATGTGAGCCTCCACACCGAGGTGGTGAAATCGATTAATCATACAATGCGTTCGCTGGCGCTGGTGCTCTTTGTGGTGGCCGGCGCTTTGCTGCTGATATCTTTCGTGCTGATCAACAATACGGTACGTCTCACTGTGTATGCCCGACGCTTCACAATCCACACCATGAAGCTCGTGGGTGCTACCGAGGGATTCATCCGCAGGCCGTTCATATGGTCGAGCATAGTCAACGGAATCGTTGCCGGAGTGATAGCGATGGTGGTGCTCGGCGGGCTGCTCTTCTATCTGGGCACGGTAAACCCGGATGTGGCGAGGGTGGTGGACTGGCGTGCGGCCGCGATGCTTTTCGCTGGTCTCTTCATAGCGGGGATGATGATATGTGCGACGGCGGCTTTTTTCGCCGCCAACAAGTATCTGCGGCTCGGCTATGACAATATGTTCAGATAGAGAGTGGAGAGTGGAGGTGAGTGTGAGTCGGCATCGGGCAAATCCTGAAATCTCTCTCTTTCCGGCATCATCTGAACAGACCATAATCTTGAGCGCGACGCAATAAAATATTGAAACTTACATACAAAAACAGTTTTTTGAAGTGAATAACAAGGCTGCAAACAATAATACGGAGGCGATAGAGCGTGAATCGTACGTGAGACTGCCGCTGGTGAAAAAAAACTTTGTGATGATGGGTATAGCCGGCGCTATGATAGTGGTCGGCTTCCTGCTTATGACGGGAGCTCCGGCCACAGCCACGGAATTTAATCCGGATATCTTCAGCGCGCGCCGCATAGTGGTGGGGCCTACGCTGGCTTTTCTGGGCTTCCTATTCATGGGTTTTGCCATAATGTGGCCCGGAAAGAAGAACTCATCTGAAAAATCAACACAGCAAACAGAAGAAAAATGAGCTGGATAGACGCCCTGATTCTCGGTATAGTCCAGGGACTTGCCGAATACCTGCCGATTAGTTCAAGCGGCCATCTCGAAATATTCCGTGAGATTCTGGGACTGAATCTCAGCGGTGCGGAGGCTCTGGAATTTGATGTGGCTCTCCATGTGGCCACAGTGTTGAGCACCATAGTGGTGCTCTGGAGAGAGTTTGTGCCGCTGTGTGTGTCGTTTTTCACATTCAGAAACGACGACAACACCCGCTATGTGTGGAAGATACTTCTATCGTGCATCCCGGTGGCCATTGTGGGTCTCTGCTTCAAGGATTTTGTGGAGAGTTTCTTCGGTGGCGGCCTTACGATAGTGGGCGTGTGTCTGATAGTGACGGCGGCTCTGCTGGCGTTTGCCTATTTCTTCCGCACCCGTCATGAGCTTGCCGGCGATGCCGCTCCCGGGGTGGGGAAACGCTCAATCTCCTGGACCGACGCTTTTGTGATGGGATTGGCTCAGGCTGTGGCCATACTGCCGGGTCTGAGCCGTTCAGGCACCACGATAGCCACGGGCATATCGCTGGGGGCGAGGCGTGAGCAGGTGGCTCAGTTCAGCTTCTTCATGGTCATTATCCCGATTCTCGGCGAAGCTCTGCTGGGGATAAAGGATATAGTGACCGGCGAGAGTGCGGTGGCGGGTGCCGTGGGCACTCTGCCCCTCGTGGTGGGCTTTCTGGCCTCTTTTCTGGTGGGCTGTGCGGCCTGCAAGTGGATGCTTGAGATTGTGAAGCGCGGCAAGCTGGTGTGGTTTGCGGTGTATTGTGTGATAATGGGTGTGGTCTGCCTGGTGTGGTGAGACAGCCGCTTGACCCCCTGAATCAGTATCGGAAATGGATTTCATAGCAGGAGAGACATTATATATAGACAAGCCTCTGGGGTGGACATCGTTTGATGTGGTGAAGCGCATACGCGGCACACTGCTGCGCCGCATGCACATGAAAAAGATGAAGGTGGGCCATGCCGGAACGCTTGATCCTCTGGCCACGGGGGTGATGATAGTGGTGACCGGACGGTCAACCAAGCTGATAGACACCCTTCAGGCGGGGGTGAAGGAATATGTGGCCACTATACGTCTGGGAGCCACGACACCTTCGTTTGACCTTGAGACGGAGATTGACGCCACCTATCCCACCGACCATATTACCCGCGAGGGGGTGGAAGAGGTGCTGGGTCGCTTCATAGGGAAGATAGAGCAGATACCGCCATCGTTCTCGGCCTGCAAGGTCGATGGCCGGCGTGCCTATAATATGGCGCGCAAAGGGCATGAGGTGGAGCTGAAGCCGAAAACCCTGGTGATAGACGAGCTGGAGCTTCTGGAATTTGCGCCCGAATCGATTACGGTGAGGGTGGTGTGCAGCAAAGGCACATATATCCGCGCTCTTGCCCGCGATATCGGAGCCGCTCTTGGCTCGGGGGGATATCTGACCGCTCTGCGGCGCACCCGTGTGGGAGATGTGAGGGTGGAGGATTGCCTGTCGGTGGATGATGCCGTGGCGATGCTCAATGAGGTGGAAATCACCATGCCTGAACAAAATGACTCTCCCGACCATTCTAACAGACAGTAAAGAAACATAAAGAAAAAGAAAACGCGCGAGGCGGGCGGTAAAGGCCAAAGAGCCCCCTCCGGTTTAATGACTCAATAAATATCAATCACTGAAGGATATGAAACTTTCGCAGTTCAAATTCAAGTTGCCTGAAGAGCTTATCGCCAGCCATCCTGCCGACCATCGCGACGAGTCGCGCCTGCTTGTGCTCAACCGTTCGACCGGCGAAATCGAACACCGGATATTCAAGGATATCATCAACTATTTTGTGGATGGCGATATCTTCGTGTTTAATGACACAAAGGTATTTCCGGCCCGTCTCTACGGCAATAAGGAGAAGACCGGCGCACGCATCGAAGTGTTTCTGCTGCGCGAGCTGAACAGCGAGAACAAGCTCTGGGATGTGCTCGTGGAGCCGGCCCGCAAAATACGTATCGGCAACAAGCTCTATTTCGGCGAAGATGAGTCGATGGTGGCTGAGGTGATTGACAATACCACTTCGAGAGGACGCACACTGCGCTTTCTCTACGATGGTCCGCACGACGAATTTAAGGAGGCACTCTTCAAGCTCGGTCAGACACCCCTGCCGGCCTATATCGCCCGCGAGCCGGAGCCTGAGGATGCGGAGCGTTATCAGACCATCTATGCAGCCAACGAAGGAGCCGTGATGGCTCCGGCCGCCGGACTGCATTTCAGCCGTGAGCTGCTCAAGCGCATGGAAATCAAGGGTATCAATCAGGCATTTCTGACTGTGCACAGCGGTCTGGGCAATTTCCGCGAGATAGATGTGGAAGATCTCACCAAACACCGCATGGACTCCGAGCAGATGGAGATAACCCAGGCGCTGGTGGATATGGTGAACGGTGTGAAAGACAATGAGCACCGCGTGTGTGCGGTGGGCACCTCTGTGTTGCGCGGCATTGCGAGCGCCGTGAGCATGGGCGGCCATATGAAGACATTCTCCGGATGGTCAAACAAGTTTATCTTCCCCCCCTATGATTTCACTGTCACAGACGCCCTCGTGACCAATTTCCATATGCCCTACTCCGTGATGCTCATGATGACAGCCGCTTTCGGAGGCTATGAGCTCGTGATGAAGGCTTATGATGAGGCAATCAAGGAGAAGTATCGCTTCGGAGCCTATGGCGACGCGATGCTGATACTCTGATCGCACAGGTGGCGATGGCGAGTGAATATCGCACTATAGCAGCCCCGTCAGAGGGGATTTACCGCGAGAAGATGAGCCGGTTTCTGGCGTTTGCCTTTCCGGTGCAGTCGGCCGCGGAGGCAAAAGCAGTCATAGCGCGCGTGGCCAATGAATATCATGACGCGCGCCATGTCTGCTGGGCCTATATGATCGGGGCAGACTGCAAGGAGTTTCTGTCGTCGGACAACGGGGAGCCGAGCGGCACAGCCGGCAAGCCTATTCTGGGGCAGATACGTTCGGCAGAGCTGACCAACATAGTGATAGCCGTGGTGAGATATTTCGGCGGCATAAAGCTCGGCACCTCGGGGCTTATCGTGGCTTATCGCGAGGCGGCCAGGCTGGCCATAGAGGCGGCCGAAATAGTGGTGGGACATGAGATGGCCACCATATCGTTTACGTTTCCCTATCAGTCTATGAACTCCGTGATGCAGCTCATCAAGGGGTCGGAGGCCAAAGTGATGTCGCAGGAATTCGACAATACCTGCGCCGTGACTCTGAGCATCAGGTCTGACCATGCCGACAGTCTGGCCGGACGACTCGGTGCGATTGCGGGGGTGAGCATAGACAGATAGCTATCCATACCGCGGGGGCAACCATATGGGGGTTGTAAATGTTATATTTGAGATGGGTTAAATCCTGTCTGACTGAAAAATCCTTTCGTTATGAATATAGACTTGTCTGCAATCCATTCGCCCGCCGATATCAAGGGAATGGATATGGGTGAGCTCGAACTGCTCTGCGGAGAGCTTCGCGCCGCTCTGATTAAGAAACTCGCCGCTCATGGCGGCCATGTGGGACCCAATCTCGGTGTGGTTGAGGCTACNGTGGCTCTCCACTATGTGTTTGACGCTCCTAAAGATGAAATAGTGTTTGATGTGTCGCATCAGAGCTATGTGCATAAGATGCTCACCGGNCGAATCGGNGCATTCATAGACCCGGCAAGATATGACGAGGTGACAGGCTTCACTTCGCCTCACGAAAGCGAATATGACCTTTTTGAGATTGGCCACACNTCAACATCTATCTCCCTCGCCACCGGTCTGGCTAAGGCCCGCGACATGAAGGGGGGCAAGCAGAATGTGGTGGCTTTCATAGGCGANGCTTCTCTTGGCGGCGGTATGGCTCTTGAGGGGCTTAACTTCGCTCCTACACTCGGAAGCAATTTCATCCTGGTGATTAATGACAATCAGATGTCTATCGCCGAAAACCACGGCGAACTCTACAATCACCTCGCCGAGCTGCGCAAGACCAACGGCCAGGCNTCCAACAATATATTCAAGGCTCTGGGCTATGAATATGTGTATGTGGGAGAGGGGAATGACCTGCGCCGGCTCATAAAGGCTTTCAGTGAGGTGAAAGATAGTGAGCGNGCGGTTGTGGTGCATATCAACACCATGAAAGGTATGGGTCTGCCCGTGGCGGAAGCCAATAAAGAAAAATTTCATTTCGCCGGTCCGTTTGACGCCAAGACAGGAGCTCCTGCGCATGCTTCGTCTGAGGCCTATACGGATATTTTCGCCAACCGGATGCTTGAACTGATGCGCGACAATAAGGATGTGGTGACTCTCACTGCCGGCACTCCCGGTGCNGTAGGATTTGACGAGGAGCGCCGTAAGGCAGCCGGAGACCGGTTTGTGGATGTCGGTATAGCCGAACAAGACGGCGTGACTATGGCCGCCGGNCTGGCCAAGGGTGGTGCCCGCCCNGTGATGGGTGTGGTGTCTACTTTCCTTCAGAGAGCCTACGACCAGCTGAGCCACGATGTGGCAATCAATAATCTGCCGGCGGTGTTCGTGGATTTCTANGGTGGTGTGTATGGCATGAACGATGTGACCCACCTCGGCATTTTTGATGTGGCGATGGTGTCTAACATCCCTAATATCGTGATGCTGTCGGCNACATCGGCCGAAGAGTATCAGGCCATGATAGATATGGCTGTAGGGCAGACGGAGCATCCGATNGTNGTGAGAACTCCCGGAGGAAGGGTGCGCCACAGTGANCGCCCGGTCAACACCGACTTTATGCGCTATGAGGTTGTGGAGCAGGGAGAGAATGTGGCAATCATAGCCGAGGGCGCTATGCTNGCNCANGCTCTNGAAGCCGCCGAAATACTGAAAAAACGCGGTATTAAGCCCACGGTAATCAATCCGCGCATTCTGTCGGNCATCGACACCGAGTGTCTTGACAGCCTCAAGGGCTATCGCCGGGTGATAACAATAGACGACGGAATAATAAACGGTGGCTTTGGCCAGAAGGTGGCTGCTTATCTGGCNCCGACAGGCATGAAGATAAACTGCCTCGGACTGAAGAATGAGTTTATGGACCGCTATGATCTGAGCGAGGTGATGAAGGCCAATGGTCTTACTCCCGAACAGATAGCAGAGCTGGCTGCGGCCGAATAAGGCGATGCGGAAATAAAAAAGAAATCGGTGGACCCGGCAGATTCGGGTTCACCGATTTNTTTTTATAATCTCCCATGTCTGGGGGGGAGGGGAATCAGTANGTGGAGTTGTGTTTCACCTCTTCTGGGGTCACGGGCTTGCGGTCCATAGAGTGCCANACGTAGGCGATGTAGCCGGCNACGAACGGGATGATCAGAGACACGACGCTCATTACGGTGAGGGTGAATTTGCTTGATGAGCTGTTGTAGATGCTCAGGGAGCTTGAGGTGTCGAGCAGTGAGGGATAGTAGGGGGTGTCGTTGAATCCGGCCACCCAGAAGAGACTGAGCACCACAAGAATGGTTCCGGCTCCGCTAAACCAGATGCCTTTTGTGAAGGTCTTGGAGAAGGATGAGCGGATGATGGCGTAGAGCACCATCACTGTGCCGATGAGGAATGCGGCGAGAGCCCACCAGAGGGTGAGGAAGTTGTGGAGATACTTATAGTCGGTCCATTCAAACGAGTTTGGCAGGTTGGGTATTCCNCCCATGGAGAGCGACTGCTGTCCGCGTGCCGTAAGGAGGAGCCCCACGAAGAGAAGGAAGAAAACCACGAAGATGGCGCCGTTGACGAGNGTCTGCCTGCGGTTGCGTGCNGTGTAGGCGGGGTCGCCGCTGATATTGTTGATGAAATAGAGCGATGCCTGGGTGCGGGCGAGGAAGAGCACTGCGAATCCGAGCACGAGGTTCTTCCAGTTGAATATCGCCTCGAATCCGTGGGTGGGCGCCCATTGTGANATTACGGGNGAGCCGGGATTGAGGATATTGCCTTTTGCCACGGTAAACTCACCGCCGAAGAAGAACATGCTCACAGCCACTCCGAGGAGTATGCAGCCCACACAGCCGTTGATGAAGAGAAACACATCGTAGGTGCGCTCGCCGAAGATATTGCCCGGTTTGTGGCCGAACTCATAGCTCACGGCCTGGATTATGAAGCTGAAGAGTATGAGCATCCAGAGCCAGTAGGCTCCGCCGAAGCTGGTNGAGTAGAACAGAGGGAATGATGCGAAGAATGCTCCGCCAAACACCACGAGGGTGGTGAAGGTGAGTTCCCATTTCTTGCCAAGCGCGGCCACCATCATGCCCCGCTCCACGGCGCTGTAGCGCTGCAGGAGCATAGACTGGCCTCCCTGAACGAAGAGAAGAAACACCAGGACTGCTCCGAGCACAGAGATGAGCAGCCACCAATAGACCTGAAGATATTCCAGTTCAATCATTTTTCGGTAGATTTAGGGCCCTTGTCNATCTGCTTGAGCATGATGCATATCTCGGCAGCGAGGAGGGCGGTGAATACTATTGCAAACATCCAGAAGGTGGTCTGCACGGTGCCGGCCGAAATGTCGGAGATGGCGGCGCGTGTAGGCATAAGGCCTTCGATAATCCAGGGCTGACGGCCCACTTCGGCAGTGATCCAGCCGCATTCTGAGCATATCCACACCANGGGGATNGTGATTATGCCGAGCCACTGAATAAGGCGGCGCGACAGGAGAGCCGGGCGCTTATAGACCATCCATAGGGCCACAATCATGAAGAGGAGGAGATAGCCTCCGGCAATCACCATGATATGGAAGGCATAGAATGTCACTCCGACCGGAGGCACAGCCTCATAGGGGGAGTCGAGGTAGCCGTAGCCGAAATATTTGTAGTTGGCCATGAGTTCGGCTTTGGCGCTGTCCATAGCGGCCTGATNCATGCGTGTGGTGGCTTCATCGTAGGCGCGGAGAGCTTCGTGGGCCTTCTTGCCGATGGCGATGCGGTCGGCATAGGAGTCTACTCTCACAGTGTCGCCGTTTTCATTAATCTCNATTCCCTCGATAAGNTCGCTTATGCCGGGCACGAAAGAGTGGGGATTGTGGGTGGCGAGAAATGAGAGTCCGTAGGGAATCTGAATGGCGGCGATGAACTCCTTCTCATCGTTGGTGGGNGTTTTGGAGGGGTTGAGGAGTCCGATAGCGGTGATGGCCTGNTTGCGGTTGCCNTGGTAGAGACCTTCCATGGCGGCGAGTTTCATGGGNTGCACGCNAGCCACGTCGACTGCGGAGCCGTCGCCGGTCCAGAGTGTGCCGAGAATGCCGATGGTGCCTACCCATGCGCCCACCTTAATGCTGCTGAGGGCAAACTCACGGTTGCGGTTTTTCATCAGGAACCAGCAGCTNACTCCCACCACAAACACTCCTGCAAGCACCCAGCCGCTGAGCACGGCATGGAAGAACTTATGGATGGCTACGGGGGAGAGCACCACCTGCCAGAAATTGTCCATCACATTGCGCATCTGGGCAGGNTCAAANTCCATGCCCACGGGATATTGCATCCATGCGTTGGCAATAAGAATCCAGAGAGCCGAAAGGCTGGCNCCNATGGCGGTGAGCCATGTGGCGGTGAGATGGAAGGCGGGCGACACCTTCTTCCATCCGAAGAACATCACGGCGATAAATGTAGACTCCATGAAAAATGCCAGCAGGCCTTCGATAGCAAGAGGGGCGCCGAAAATGTCGCCAACAAACCAGCTATAGTTGGACCAGTTGGTGCCGAACTCAAATTCGAGAATAATACCGGTGGCCACACCTATGGCAAAATTGATGCCGAAGAGGGTCATCCAGAATTTAGTGATAGCAAGCCACTTCTCNGTGCGCTTGCGGTAATAGATGGTCTCCATGATGCCCACAATCACCGATATACCGAGAGTGAGCGGCACGAAGAGCCAGTGGTACATGGCCGTGAGAGCGAACTGCCACCTCGACCAGTCTACTACTGAAATTAAATCGTCCATATTGATGAGTTGTATATGTAAGTAATTAAAATATGCTGCGGGGGAGTGTCGGGAGAAGATACATATAATAATATATATATGGAGTGAGGTCAGTCGACANCACGCTCTATCATGTTGTGGCGCACAGCGGCNGCGCGGTCGGAGTCGTTGTCGTAGTCACGGCTGAGTATGTTGGGGAAGAAAAAGAGCTTGAACACGAAGAAAAGTATGAAGAGTTTCACCAGTATCAGCGCCCAGAGATAGCGACCCACGGTCATTTCCTTGAATCCGTCGATATAAAACCGTAAAATGCGCGCCGGGAGCGGGCGCCGGGTNGCGCCGGGTGCNGAGGTNGGATTGATGTCGTTGTGTAGAGCCATGGNGATAGAGTCTTGCGGCGAATTTAATAAATAAGCTGTATTTGTCCAAGAATAGGGGCTTTTTTTCGCTCTCGGAGGGGTGGAAAAATAAAAAATGCGATTTTTGGTGATTTTTTTTCGCGAAAAGTTTGCAGATTCAGAAAAAGGTCGTAACTTTGCATCGCTTTCGAGAACGACGGGCGCTTAGCTCAGCTGGTTCAGAGCGTCTGCCTTACAAGCAGAGGGTCGGGGGTTCGAATCCCTCAGCGCCCACCAGACCTCGGGTCTCGGTTTCACAGAGGTGAAATCAAAGTCGTAGACGAAAGCACCACAACCCTGAAAAGGGCGCTTAGCTCAGCTGGTTCAGAGCGTCTGCCTTACAAGCAGAGGGTCGGGGGTTCGAATCCCTCAGCGCCCACATTTATCTGAAGTGTCATACTCTCTAAAGATTGTGTGACGCTTTTTTTCTATTACCAACATTCATTACTCCATGAAACCATTCTCGTTCGTAGCTATTGCTGCCGGGTTGCTGTTTGCCTCCAACGCTTTTGCGGTGACCCCGACGGAAGATGTGCTCCGCAAGGCCAGCAACTATTATGCATATCCCTACACTGACGCTCCCGCGCCCCAACTCACAGCCACTCCGGCCGGTTATGTGCCGTTTCATATGGAGCACTACGGTCGCCACGGCAGCCGCTGGCATATCGGCTCGGGGATGTATACCAACCCGATAAAGATGCTTGAACCGGCCGAGCGCAACGGCAAGCTCACTCCGAGAGGCAAGGAGCTTATGGCATGGCTGAGACAAGTCGAGGAGGCTTCGAGGGGCCGCGACGGCGAGCTCACTCCGCTCGGAGCACGTCAGCACCGTGGCATAGCCCGAAGGATGACGGTGAATTTTCCTGAGATTTTTGCCGATTCGGCACGGGTGGACGCTCGCTCTACGGTTGTGATACGCTGCATCCTGTCGATGGACAACGAGNTGCAGGAACTGGCCAAATATAATCCGGGGCTGCGCATCACCTCTGATGCGTCGCGTGACGACATGTATTACATGAATTTCACCGACACCGACACCGTGGCTCAGAATGCTGCCAAACTCGCATCGTCTCAGCTCAGAGCCTTTGAAAAAGCTCATCCGATAAGCAATGACTATATCAATCTGCTGGTGAACGATCCGCAGTTTGCCGCCGACAGCATCAAGGTGGGCAGCCTGCGTTGGTATCTTGAAAAACTCGCGGCCAATGCCCAGAGCCACGACGGTATGGTGGCACCCTACGACATCTTTACGGAGGATGAAATCAACACCATGTGGCTTCACGACAATGCATCGTGGTTTGTGAGCATGGGCAACAGCGCTCTGACCGATAATCTTGCGCCGTTCTCTCAGCGCCGATTGCTGCGCAATTTCATTGAGAGCGCCGACACTGCCATAGCATCTCTCTCCAAGGGAGCCAATCTGCGTTTCGGCCATGAGGTGTGTGTGCTCCCGCTCGTGGTGCTGATGGAGCTTGACCATTATGGTGAGGAAATCAACGATCTGGAGCTTGTGGCCGACCGCTGGAANAATTATGAGATATTCCCGATGGCGTCTAACGTGCAGATNATNTTCTACCGTCCGCTCGACGGCAAGAGCGATGTGCTGGTCAAGGTGCTTCTCAACGAGCGTGAGGTCTCCCTCCCTGTTGCCGACAAGAGCAAGGCTCCATATTATAAATGGAACGACGTGAAGGAGTATTACCTCCACAANCTGGAGCGTGTGGCAGACTGAACACAGTTACCGTACAATCATTGATAAAACTACCGGCGTGGAGGTTCGTTCCGCGCCGGTATCTTTTTTATTCGGGGAGTGAGATGCGGGGGAGGATTCCGGCNGCGCGGGCAAGGAGGATGCCATAGTTGGTGACGGGGATTCCGGCTTNGCGCANNCGNNCTACNCGCNCCATCACATGGCTGCGGGTGAACATGCATCCTCCGCANTGGANNACGAGGTCGTAGATGGTGAGNTCNNCNGGAAANTCNGNNCCNGATACNATGTCNATCTGCANNCCTTCGCCAACACGGTTGCGAAGCAGNCGGGGAATTTTCACACGGCCTATATCTTCGTTCTGCGGGGTATGGGAGCAGGCTTCTGCTATGAGCACACGCGATGCGGGGGTGAGATTNTCGAGNGCTTCGGAGCCTTTCACAAACAGGGGGAGGTCGCCTTTGTAGCCGGCCATTAGNACTGAGAATGAGGTGAGGGGCACTTCGGGTGGAATGATGGCGGCAACCGGACCAAACACCTGGGAGTCGGTTATCACAAGGTCTGGCGGTGAGCTGAGGGCTGATAGGGTGGCCTGAAGACGGTCTGGAGTGCAGCAGATGGCGGTGCAGTGCTTGTCGAGGAGCTCGCGCAGGGTCTGCACCTGGGGCAGAATTATGCGTCCGCGTGGTGCCTGAGGGTCTTGCGGCATTACGAGAACCACTGTGGATCCTTCGGGNGCGAGAGAACCTGTCAGGGTGATTTCGTCGCGGCGAGCCGCTTCGGCAATGGNCTGAAGAAGGGTNGGAATGCCGCNACCGGTGGTGCTGCTCACGCCGATAACCTTGGCATCGATAGCCTGCGAGAGAGCGGTGATGCCNGTCGATGCACCGGGCAGCAGGTCAATGCGGCTGAGGAGGGCTATGACCGGTTTGCCGTAAGAGCGGAGTTCGGCCACGAAGCGGGCAGACCATCGTGTGTCGTCGCTATCGAGAAAGGCNATAATCATATCTGCGCGGGANAGCTCGTGGCGTGTGCGGCCGGTGCGGAGTGAGCCGAGTGAACCGGTGTCGTCGAGTCCGGGGGTATCGACTATCGTGCAGGGNCCGGCGCCGGGGAGTTCGATTGCTTTACGCACGGGGTCGGTAGTGGTGCCTGCGGCGGNCGACACGAGCGCCACATCCTGACCGGTGATGGCGTTGAGCAGCGATGATTTGCCGCTGTTGCAGCGCCCCGCGAGGGCTATGTGGAGTCGTTCGGATGCTGGAGTGTTGTTCATGACCAATNATCAGAAGCGGAAATCACGACGCCCGGAGGCTATTTCGGCCAGACGGCGCTCGGTGATTTCGCGGATGCGTGGGGAATTGATAGTGTCGAGCTCACGTGTGATGGCGGCAATCCCTTTGGCTTTGACCTCTGGAGAGGCATAGTCTTCGAGATATTCGCGGAGAGTGAGGAGGGCGTTAGGCCCGCAGCAGTCTGCAATCTTGCCCGACTTCACGAGCGNCATGAAGCGGTCGCCGGTGCGCCCCTCGCGATAGCATGCGGTGCAGAAACTGGGTATATGGCCGGAGTCGAGGAGCCATGAGGTGACTTCGTCGAGTGTGCGCCGGTCGGAGATGTCAAACTGGGCGCTGTCTTCGTCGCGCGAGGTCTCGGTGTAGCCTCCCACACTCGTGCGGCTGCCTCCGCTTAGCTGCGACACTCCCATTTCGAGAGCAAGAGCGCGCACGGCCGGCGATTCGCGGGTGGANACAATCATGCCGGTATATGGCACGGCTACGCGGAGCACGGCAATGATGCGGCAGAAAAGTGAATCGGACACGGNATCCGGAAAGTCGTCTGTGGTGATATCGTCGGCCGGACAGATGCGTGGCACGCTTATAGTGTGGGGGCCTACTCCGCGGGCAGCTTCGAGGTGTTCGGCGTGCATGAGCAGGCCGGTGAAGTCNTAGCGATAAGTGTTGAGTCCGAAGAGCACTCCNAGNCCCACATCGTCTATGCCGGCTTCCATNGCGCGGTCCATGGCCTCGGTGTGGTAGCGGTAGTCGCTTTTGGGGCCGGAGGGGTGGAGGNGTTCGTAGTTGGCCTTGTTGTAGGTTTCCTGAAAGAGNATGTAGGTGCCGATACCCGCATCTTTCAGCCGGCGGTAGTCGNCGACTGAAGTTGCGGCTATGTTGACATTGACACGGCGGATGGCTCCGTTGCGATGGCGCACGGAATAGATGGTGTCTATCGACTCCAGGATATATTCAAGTGGATTCATCACCGGNTGCTCTCCGGCTTCGAGNGCGAGACGCTTATGGCCCATGTCTTGGAGGGCTATGACCTCNCGGCGAATNTCGTCTTGGGTGAGCTTGCGTCGGGNGATGGTNTTGTTTTTGAGATGNTAGGGNCAGTAGACGCANCCGTTCACNCAGTAGTTGGAGAGATAGAGCGGAGCAAACATTACGATACGGTTGCCGTAGAACCNCTGCTTGATGCGACGGGCAAGGTGGGCCGTGGCGGCTATGATTTCGGGCTCTTCAGATTCGAGGAGCGTGAGCGCTTCGCGGTGGGTGAGTCCCTGCATTTTTTCGCCCTTTTCTATGATGGAGCGGAGGAGAGGGAGATTTGATGCGTTGGCCCGGGCATAGTCTATGGAGGAGAGAATCTCGTGGTGGTCTATGAATTCGGTGGCGTCTGATGAAAGAGGATTATACATAGTTTGTGTCTACGGTCTGGTGAGTAGGGGGTTGAAATCGCCTCTTGAGAGATCGGCGAAGCGGCCTATTCTTTCGAGATTGGCGGCAAGCAGTGCGAGACCTTCGGCCGATTCGGCTCCCGAGGATGCTTTGCCAGAGTAGAGGGAGTAGTCGGAGCGGAAGCAGAGCGGGCTTACATTGGGCATCACCACATTGGCTCCTGCGAGGATGCCGCGCTCACGCCCGTCGGGCGCAAGAGTGGCGAGGGCTGTTGTGGCGGGGATATTGGCAGCGGGGAGCATGAGGCGTATGATCGAGATGAGGCGCAGGGTGAGCTCCACACTGCCTGCCGGAGCATGAGCGAGGGGAGTGGCGGGATGAGGTATGAACGGCCCGATACCTACCATCTCCGGACGGAAGCTCTGAATGAGCATTAGGTCGGCCACGAGGGTGTCGACGGTCTGACCGGGGGNGCCCACCATCATGCCTATACCGGTCTGATAGCCTTGGGNACGGAGGTGGGAGAGGCATTTGAGGCGTGCAGACAGGGTCATGGAGGCGGGGTGGAGGGTGGAGTAGTGGGTGGGGTCGGCGGTTTCGTGGCGCAGGAGATAGCGCGACGCGCCGGCGCTGCGCCATGAAGCGTAGACTTCTGCCGGTCTTTCGCCAAGCGAGAGAGTGATGGCGCAATCGGGCATCTCGGCGGTAATGCGTGCCACGACGTCGGCCACCATGCTGTCGGAAGCGGGGTTTTCGCCTCCCTGCATCACGATGGTGCGAAATCCGAGGTCATAGGCCCGGCGTGCTGACCGGAAAATCTCGTCGGGAGTGAGATGATAGCGTCTCACTCCGGTGTTGGCGGCACGGATGCCGCAATAAAAGCAGTTGTTGCGGCAGCGGTTGGTGATTTCGAGGAGTCCGCGGAGCAGCACTCCCCGGCCATGAATCTTCTCGGTGAGGCGTCTCGCCTCGCAGGCTATCACGGCGGCATCTTCGGGAGAGGCCGTGATGAGTCTGCGCAGTGAGTCGGGAGTGAGATGACGGTTTGAAAGAACAGACTCTACAGGNCTCACATCAATAGGTTTTCTCCTGTCGGGCCAGCTCCTGGGCGAGACGNTTCTTGCCGGGGAGNCCTGAATTAAATGANCTCGGCCCGGTGATGCATCCGCCCTCGCATGCCATCACTTCAATGAAATTGCCGGGCGCCTTGCCGGTCTTGGCATAGCCTGTGAGCAGAGCAATGTTCTTTTTNTTGAGGTCGGACACCTGAATGTGNCGGAGGCGTTCAACATCGAGCTTGAGATATGACTTGACGGCTCCGGCCACTCCTCCGGCCTGGGCGAATGCGTGGGCTTCGCGCACGGCTGTAAATGCGGGGTGGTGTGTTTCGACGGTGCCGAAGTCTATGCCGAANCCGTCGAAAATAGAGGCTATCTCCTCGAANGACATAACATAGTCTACCGCTTCGTCTCTCTGGGCCTCACGTCGCTTAGCCACGCACGGACCGATGAATACGACTCTTGCATCGGGGCGGGCNGCCTTGACGATACGGGCGGTGTAGTACATTGGCGATCCTGTGGAGCTGACATATTTCTCCATGGCCGGCATGTGTTTTCTCACGAGCTCGATATAGCTCGGGCAGCAGGANGTGGTCATGAATGGCTGGCCTTCGTCGAGCTTCTCAAGNAGCTCGGCAGCCTCATGCTCAACAGTNGTCATGGCACCCTGAGCCACCTCTATCACATCGGAGAAGCCGATGGTGCGGAGAGCGCCGTAGACTTTCTCGGCATCGGCCTGAAACTGGCCGAGAATAGACGGGGCAACAATGGCGATTGTCTCGTGGCCCTGACGGATGCCTTCGAGCACATCGAATGCCTGGGATATTTCGAAAATGGCTCCGAACGGGCATGCGTTGAGACACTTACCGCAATATATGCACTTGGTTTCGTCGATATGCTCCACACCCTCCTCGTCTTTGCTTATGGCCTTGACGGGGCATGCTTCCTCGCAGGGCACGGGAATATAGACGATGGCATGGTAGGGGCAGCTTTTATGGCAGATGCCGCACGACACGCATGTGTCGTGGTCGATGGCGGCTTTGCCGGTGGTGTGGTCAACATGGACAGCTCCTTTCGGGCAACTGTGGACGCATGTGCGTGCCACGCATCCGCGGCAGAGGTTGGAGATTTCGTAGTTGATGTGGACGCATGCTGAGCAAGCCTCGTCTATCACACACATGATGTTTTGNTTGGGTGAGCCTTCGGTGGCGCGTCGGAGCGCTCTGGCTGCGTAGTCTGACAGAGGGGCCATTTCGTCGGTCTCGTCTGTCATGTCCATGCCGAGAAGGGGGAGTGATTTGTATTTCCACATGGCTCTTTCGTGGTGCACGCAACAGCGCATGGGGTGTTTGGTGCGACGCGGGCTCAGCTCGATGGGGAGCCGGTCTATCTTATCCATCAGTTGTTCGTCTTTCCAGAGCTTCACCAGCTCGGTGAGCAGCCGGTGGCGCACAATCATGATGTTGTTGGTAAATGCCATAGATAGGTCTTGATTGGTTTATTACGTCTGCAAAGGTAACAATAAAATTCGGGTCGGGAAAATCGGCGGGAGAAGAGACAATGCTATGTGTGGATAGTCGGTTGACAGACAGAGGGTGCGGGTCGTCTTAGCAGACCCACACCCTCTTGATGAAGCTAAGGAGATTGACTTAGGGATTATTTGCTGACTATTACGCAGATGGGGTTGGCATCTTCGGCAAGGTTGCGGAGAGCTTCGGGTATTTCGGCATCGGGATGGGCTTCGGTCCATGCGGCGATGTCGTCCATGGTGATGATGCCAATGAGGTCGCCGCGTTCGTTGGCGAGCACGGGGTAGAATGGCATGAATCCTGTGAGGTCGTCGACGAATCCCTCTTTGGCCGATGTGGCGAAGGTTTTGCCGGTGGCTTTGTCGAAGTAGCCCACGAAGGGTTCGTGATTGTCGTCGCGCATCCAGCCTCTGGAGGCACCGAACACAATCAGCGAGGGNGTCTCGCAGAGGTCTGAAACGATGATGTTTGANGCATGAATCCCGTTTGAATTCATTTCTTGAGGAGTGATTGCGCCGGGACCGCAGTCGAATGTGTAGGCCACTTCGACCGACTCAGGCGTGATGTTGAGAATGGTGTCTGTGAGTGATATCCTATAGTGTGTCTGGCCGTTTGTGCGCCANATTCTCGGCATGGTATGCTGGGCATTGAAAAGATGNCGCTTTTCTCCGCCGTTTTCAATGTATTCGGNGTAGTTTGCTACGGGATTTCGCATCACCCCTTTGACATTATANATNNCAACATCGTTAAAAAACATANTGCGGTCGAGGTCGCTCGGAATCGGGTTGACAGCAAAGGTTGTGACAGAATCGCTGTTGAGTCCGCCTGAATAGACNGTGAAATATTGCANGCCTTTAATATAGGGGGCGTCGACAGTGACGATAGTGGTGTCTATCAACACTGACGAAGAGGGGTTGCCGAGCGGAGGCATCTTTGGGAACACACGTCCGAGATATGTGCCATCTATGGAATAGACCTGTTCAAACGCTCCCTGGCCGCTATAGCCGGGGAAGTAGAGTCTGTTGCCATCGGGCGATACGAGCGGGAANGGAGAAGAGTAGGCTTCAGGATCCTGACCGGTATGGCCTATAGCACCGAGAAATTTGCCGTTGGAATCAAAGGCAAGACAATTCTGGTGGCCNATGCCCCAGGTGGAATAGTTGACCACGAGGAGGCGATTTTCGGTGGGGATGAGCATCCAGGTCTGCGGAATGAGGGCGCTGTCGTTTGTTTCGAGCGGCACATATGTGATTTTCGAACCAAGNTCAGACACTTTCAGCTCTTTTGGCGAGGATATTGCACCGGCNATGTCTATGACGGTGTTGTCGGTCTGCTGATTGCNTCCGGAGCATGCCGCAAGCAAGAGAATCGAGGCTGCGGTGGTGNATGTGATTAGGATTTTATTCATGATAAGGTTGAGAATATCTTGTTTCTTTTTTATTGACGGTAAAGGTATGTGGTTTGTGACACATAGTAAAANTAATTAACCATNATTAACNATCAGGGGGGGGGTAATTAACTTTGCTAAAGATAGTTGGNGNATATAAGCATTCGAGCGCGGAAGGCCTCCCGGTCGCCCGCGCTCGAATGTAATGAAAATGAAAAAAACGATAGTTTCTCCAAATAGATTACAGCCTTACTCTGCATTGGAGCAGAGGGTCGGAACTGTTGTGTCATTACTAAAATATCCGATACAAAATTACTTCATGCGGCGTTGGTGTGCCATACCCTAAAGTGGGTAATTTTAAGCGGGTTTGGAGGGCTGAAGTAATTAAAAGTGATTAGTCGGGGGGAAGAAACGGTGGGGAGGGGGGGATTTTCAGGGGATAGTGAGGACAAAACGGGAGCCGTTGTGGTCAATGCGGATCACNCCCGACGCGGCAAGACTCACGATGGCCTGTTCGGCGGTGTGGCGTGAAAGTCGCACTGTGGAGATGAGAGTTTCGGGCGAAGTGTCAGGGCCGAGCGAGCGAAGGGTTTCGATGAGCAGGGTCTCGTCGGGACCTACGGTGAGGCTTCGCGATTCTGATGTGGCAATCCATGCACGCACCATGAGGGGATGTGCGGCAATATTTTCGTCGGCCACACGATAGTAGGCCTTCATGCGGCCGCCCTCTTCTTTCACTCTTACGGGTCTGCTTTCGGCGGGGGCAATCTCAGCGCGAATCACCACGGCTCCGCCTTCGGCAAGAATTGCAGTGACATTGAGCTGCTGGGGAGGGAAGCAATACATCTCGGCGGCCTGTTCGAGCACAAAGATATCTTCTTCGTTGCGCACACCGGCAATAGACCCGTTGTCGCGCACCCCCACAAGCAGCCTTCCTCCGCTATGGTTGGCAAAGGCGGAGAGTGTGCGGGCAATCTTGCGGGCGTCGCTGATGGAGTACTTGAAATCCTGACGCTCGTGTTCGCCTTCGGCAATAATGCGGTCGAGATAATATTTTCCGCGNATGGCTTTGAGGTCTTTCACTGNGGATAAGTGAGATTCTCATGGGTGGGCGCTGCGAGCACTTCGTCGAGATATATGCGGGCCTGACGGCGGGCTTCATCAAGATCCATAAATGAGTAGTTGCCGCAGTCGCGCGGGGTGGCTCCGGGAATCTCCCCTTGCCATGAAGCGATAAATTCAAATGTGTCGCGGATGAGGGGGAGGATATCTTCGGAGGTGTAGCTGCCTGAGAGGAGCAGATAGTTTCCGGTGCAACATCCCATCGGTCCCCAGTAGACTATTCTGTCGGCCCAGTCGTCTCTGTTGCGGAGATATGTTGCGGCGAGATGCTCCATGGCGTGGAGTGCCTGCGGTGAGAGTGCCGGCTGACGGTTGGGCTCNGTGAGGCGGATGTCGAAAGTGGTGATTATGTCGCCCGAGGGTGTGGTGTCTTTGCGCGACACAAATATTCCGCGGCTGAGCCGNAGATGGTCTATGGTGAAGCTTGCTATCTTTTTCATCCGTTTATCTCTGAGAGGATTGATTTGAGGAGGGCGAATGTGTGGGCCGGGGCGTCGGACCAGAAGTTTTCATACTGTGAGATGTTNTTGTCGTTGTCGCCCGGGGTGTCGCTCATCACNCGGATGCTCAGGAAGGGAATATCGCGGAGGTGACACACATGAGCTATGGCTGCGCTCTCCATATCGACGGCTGCCACTTCGGGGTAGATGGAGCGNATGTGTTCGACNTCGGCGGGAGAGGCAATGAAGCGGTCGCCGGAGCAGATGAGACCACGGACAATGCCGGGACGCTGTGTGAGGCAGGGNAGCGAGAGGAGCGAGGGGGCTCCACAGAAGAAGCGCGGACATCCGGAGGCTTCTCCCTCTTGGGTGCCGGGACCGCACCACACATCGTGGTAGGCCACGCGTTCGCCCACAACCACATCGAGGATTCCGGCTTTGCCTGTGCCTCCGGCCACTCCGGTGTTGATGACGAGCTGTGGCCCGAAGGTGTCGATGAGCAGGTTGGTGGCTATCGCGGCATTGACTTTGCCGATGCCGCATTGCATGGCGGCCACTTCATGGNGGCCGATATGGCCGGTGTGGATGGTGTAGGCTCCGGCGGTGATTTCCGATATGTGGTCAAACAGAGGGAGAAGGAGATTCNGCTCCTTGCTCATGGCTACTATTATGGCGATTTTCATAATCGTGGGAATGTGTGTGGGGTGAAAATAGGGGTTTACGCTAAATCGGCTCCTCGTGGGCTTGGAAGCCTTGAGGAGCCGAAGTGTTGCGTGTGGGAGGGGGAGAAGAGGAGGTGGCTGCGGCGGGGATGGAGAGAGATTGGAGCCGCTTATTTTTTCTTAGAGGAACNACGTTTGGCGGAAGCGGTGGAGCGTCGTTTGGTTGCCTTGCGCTTTTTAGGTGTGTAGCGCTGCTGCTTTTCGTAGGTGGATTTTTCGAAAGTGAACACATCTTTGTGGGTCACTTTGTTTTCGAAATCNATGATGGCGGTGGGGTTGATAGCCATGCCCATGTAGCGGGTTTCGAANTGGAGGTGGGCTCCGGTGCTGCGGCCTGTGTTTCCGCCGAGGGCAATGGGGTCGCCGGCTTTAACTCGCTGGTCGGGCGAGACGAGGAATCGTGAGAGGTGGCCATAGACAGTCTCCATGCCGTTGTCGTGGCGAATCACCACATAGTAGCCATAGCCACGGCGCTCATATTTGGTGAGGCGCACTTTGCCGTCGAAAGCGGCGCGCACTGTGTCGCCCACCTGAAGCTTGAGGTCGATGCCTCTATGGATGCGTCCGAAGCGGGGACGATAGCCGTAGTTGGAGGTCACGTAGCCCGGCACGGGGTGATAATATCCGCTCACATCAATGTCCATCACTTCGGGGATAACNGCGTTGNCATAAGGGTTTACGCTTGCGCTTTCCCAATATTCGCCATACACCTCGCTCTCATCGGGACGAGCCACGCGGCTGAGCTCGCTGAGATATTTGAGTGTGTTTGTNACAGCTATGTCGGCGGAGAGGGGTTTCTGCTCTGCGAGGAGNTTTTGATGCTGATTGTTGTGGGTGTCGGGAAGGCGATACTGCGCGCTGGCTGTGGAGAGAGCCATTGCCATGACGGAGGCAGCTATGATGGTGATGTTTCTGATTATTGACATTTCGGAGGCTGTGTTGGCAGAGAGGTATATAAGGTTAAAAAAAACGGGTTGACGGGTTAGATTGATGTTTCGAGGGGTGAGTAAACAAAATTGATGTTCTCAGGCATCCAGTCGAAAATTTCTTCGGGGGCGAAGAAACGTTTGATTTCAGCTTCGGCATCTTCCGGTGAAGATGAGGCGTGNATGATGTTTTCCTGATTGCTGGCGCTGAAGTCGCCGCGGATAGTGCCGGGGAGAGCGTCGCGTCCGTTGGTGGCACCTGTCATGAGGCGAACCACATTGATGGCGTCGACTCCTTTGAGGCACATCACGATGACCGGCGAGNCCATCATTGATTGGAGGAGGAGTGGGAAAAAGCTTTTCTCAACGAGATGGGAATAGTGTTNGCGCAGTATTTTTTCGTCGAGCTGCATCATTTTCATTCCGGCGATGATGAGGCCTTTTTGCTGAAAGCGGGAGAGAATCTGACCTACAAAGCCACGTTGCATCGCTGAGGGCTTGAAAATCACTAATGTTTTTTCCATCTGTTTTTGAGTTGAGAATTAGATTTTGTTTACTTTCCTTGCTGAAAGCACTTCAAAGTTAGGGATTTCCGCTCAAACGCCCAAATGTTATTTAATCAAAAATGCAGATTGATAGGATTGTAACAGGTTTGTATTACGCAAAATACTGTGTATTAGTAAAATAAGCGCATCTGTGAAAATAGATAAAAAAATCATTTCATCTGTTTCATGAATTTTTACGGGCTTAAAATATGTGAAATTTTGTAATTGAGCAGGGTGAAAAATTAACTAATGCGACTCCAGTCTATGGCATGGTCAAACAGAAGCGCCATCTCTTTTCTGACACCGGCAAACTCATATGAAGAGAGGTTTGGGTCGGTGTCGAGAGTTCGCGAGGCTGCATCGCGGGCCATCTGCACAATCTGTCCGTCGGTGGCGAGATTGGCAATGCGGAGGTCAATGGCCATGCCGCTCTGCAGTGTGCCTTCAAGGTCGCCCGGGCCTCTCATCTTGAGGTCTGCTTCGGCCACAAGAAAACCGTCGGTGGTGGAGGTCATCACTTCCAGACGCTTGCGGGTCTCTTTGGCGAGCTTCATTTTAGTCATAAGGATGCAGTAGCTTTGGTCGGCTCCGCGCCCCACACGGCCGCGAAGCTGATGGAGCTGCGAGAGGCCGAATCTTTCGGCGTTTTCAATCACCATGGTCGTGGCGTTGGGCACATTGACTCCCACCTCTATCACGGTGGTGGCAACAAGTATGTCGGCTTTATGAGATGCGAAAAGCTGCATCTGATAGTCTTTTTCGGAGGGTTTCATGCGTCCGTGCACATAGGCCACCTTGTAGTGTGGGAAAGTGTCGCATATAAGCTGATATCCCTCCTCAAGGCTCTTGAGGTCTGTCTTCTCGCTCTCGCTGATGAGGGGATAGACTATGTAGACCTGTCGCCCCTCCTTGAGCCGGCGTCCGATGCCCTGATAGACTTCAAAGCGCCGCTCGTCGTAGCGGAGCTCGGTGTGTACGGGTTTTCGTCCCGGAGGGAGCTCGTCGATCACCGAGACATCGAGGTCGCCGTAGACAGTCATAGCGAGAGTGCGTGGTATGGGTGTGGCCGTCATGACCAGAACATGTGGAGGAGTGGTGTTTTTTTTCCAGAGACGTGCGCGCTGTGCCACTCCGAAGCGATGCTGCTCATCGATAACCACAAAGCCGAGATTGCGGAATCGCACCGCATCTTCAATCACGGCGTGGGTGCCTATTAATATATGTAGGGAGCCGTCGAGGAGCTGCCGGTGAATCTCTTCTCTTTCTCTGGCGGGAGTGGAGCCGGTGAGGAGCCTGACATTGACCCCGATTTGCGAGACCATGCTCCGGATGGTGGCATAGTGTTGGGTGGCGAGAATCTCAGTGGGAGCCATGAGGCATGCCTGAGTATTGTTGTCGACGGCTATCAGCATGCAGAGCAGAGCCACGAGAGTCTTGCCGGAACCGACATCGCCCTGCAGCAGGCGGTTCATCTGCTTGCCGCTACCCATATCGGCTCTTATCTCGCGGATGACTCTTTTCTGGGCTCCGGTGAGCTCGAAGGGCATACACTCCTTATAGAACCGGTTGAAATAGTCGCCTATGCGGGCGAACCGGAATCCGCCTATGGCTGCTTGCCTCTGACGGGTGTAGCGGAGTATGTTGAGCTGAAGATAGTAGAGTTCTTCAAACTTAAGGCGGAGGCGGGCTTTCTGCAGGCGGTCTCTGTCTGATGGCGAATGGATGGCGGCCAGCGCCTCCTGAAGGCTCATGAGGCGGAGCGGGGCGGTGACTGAGCGAGGGAGCGGATCGCTGACATTGGCCGCAAGACCAGAAAGAAGCGAGGTGATGAGCGTGTGGAAAGTCTTTGAGGTGAATCCTTTTGCGCGGAGCTTTTCAGTGAGTGGATAGACCCCGCGCAGTCCGTCGGAAGCGGTGGGTGCTCCCGCCACATCTATTTCGGGGTGAGCCATGCTCCACCGGCTGCCGAAAAGAGTGGGCTTGCCAAACACCACATATTCCACCGAGGTCTGATAAGCTTTCTGAATCTGCTGAATCTTACGGAACCATACAATCTCCATTGCACGGGTGCCGTCAGAAAACAGACCTGTGAGGCGCCGCTTGGCACCCTCGCCCTGAATGGTAAAGGAGATGAAGCGCCCCCTCACCTGCACCATGGGCATATCGCCGCTGAAGTCGGCAATGCGGTAGGTGGTGCTTCGGTCCACATAGTGAGAGGGGTAATGGCGAAGAAGGTCGGCACATGTGCGGATGCCGAGCTCCTTGGCAAGAAGCTCCCCTCGCTGCGGGCCAACCCCTTTAAGATATTTTATGTCGGTGTGTCTCAGCCGTTCCATTTCATGTAGGTTTCGGCAAGGATAATATCGGCAGGATGGGTAATCTTTATATTTCGCGGGCTTCCCTCCACAATGGCTATTTCGGCTCCGGCGGCTTCGGCCACAGAAGCATCATCGGTGAACTCCGGGCGGTAGGGGAGCGAGTAAGCCTCTCTGAGCACCTGCCCGCAGAAAGCCTGTGGGGTCTGGACGGCGCGAAACGCGGAGCGGTCAACTGCTTCGGAACTTCCGGACGGAGAGATGATGCGCAGCGAGTCGGTGACAGCTACGGCGGGGACAACACCCTTGCATCCAGACCGCACCGCATCGACCACCCGCTCCATAATGTCTGGACCGGCAAGCGGGCGCGCGCCGTCGTGGACAGTGATAATTTCCGCATCGTCTCCATAAGCCATGATGGCATTGCGCACGGAATCATAGCGGGTGGAGCCCCCTACCACCACACAGGGAGATGTGAAAGAATGACGCTGGCAGAGTTCGGCCCAGAAGCTCATCATCGATTCGCTCACAACCACCACAATCCGGCCATGGCCGTAACTGCGGATACGGTCTATGGTTTCCATCAGCACCGGGCGTCCGGCCATGAGGCAGAACTGCTTTGGCAGAGCGGATCCGAAACGCGCCCCGCTTCCGGCGGCGACAATAATGTGTAAAATCTTCGGGTCTTTGTGCATATTACTGCAAAATTACATAAAATATTCCCGAAAAGAGGCGTTTTTGCCCCAGTGAGGGGCTTGAAAAGAAAAAAATAATAGGAAAGGAGCGGCTGTTTTGAAAAAAAGTCCTAATTTTGAGGCGGTATAGCCACAAATGTGTGAAAGAGGCTATATCCCCAGAATGTACTAACCCAATCATTAACGATTATGGAACTGCTCGAACGGACCGACGCGCCAGCAACCGACGCTTCATCCGAAACCACCTTGAATGAGACTGCCGCCCAGGAGCAGCAGTCGGAGATTGTGAAAGACGAACCTATCACCCGCGAGGGGCTTCTGGCCTCTGTGACCGTCATGGCCAAAGAGACTGAACCGGCCGCAATATCGGCCGAAGAAGTGGCCCGGATAAAGCAGCAGTTCTATTCGCTCCATAACGAGGCTGTGCGTGCCGAGCGTGCGGCATTCATAGAGGCCGGCAATGCGCCGGAAGCCTTCACTCCTCAGCCCGACGCGATAGAAGAGGAGTTTAAGGCTCTTCTTTCTGAAGTGAAGGAGAAGAAAGCCGCCTACAGAGCCGAAGTGGAAGCTCTCCAGGAGGCTAATCTCGACCGTAAGCGCGCAATAATCGACGAGCTCTCACGAATGGGCGACGATGCCGACACCGTGAATATCCACTATCAGCGCGTGAAAGAACTTCAGGCCGACTTCAAGGCTATTGGCGAGGTGCCGGCTCAGCAGGCCACCGAGATTTGGAAAGCATATCAGGAGGCTGTGGAGAAATTCTATGACCAGTGGAAGGTGAACAAGGAGCTCCGCGACTATGATTTCAAGAAAAACCTCGGTGAGAAGCAGCTTCTGATTGATGAGGCTGTGAAACTCAGCGAAGAGCCGGATGTGATCACGGCATTCCGCCGTCTGCAGGAGTTGCATGACAAATGGCGCGACATAGGCCCGGTGGCTAAGGAGATACGAGATGAGGTGTGGACCCGTTTTAAGGACGCATCGGCCGAAGTGAGCAAGCGTTATCAGGCTCATTTCGAAGCCCGCAAGCAGCAGGAGAGAGCGAATGAAGAGGCCAAGACAGCTCTGTGTGAACGGATAGAGGCTATAGATCTTGACTCGCTCAAATCAAACCGCGCTTGGGATGAAACCACTGAAAAGGTGATCGAGGCCCAGAAGGAATGGAAAGCTATCGGACAGGCATCGCGCAAGACGAATGCAGCTCTGTTTGCAAGATTCAGAGCACGGTGTGATGAATTTTTCACCCGCAAGGCCGAATTTTTCAAAGAGATGAGAGAGACTCATGCCGCCAATCTCGCCGCCAAGACCGCTCTGTGTGAGAAAGCCGAGGCGCTGGCAGAGAGCACAGACTGGCGCAAGACAACCGATCTCATCCAGCAGCTGCAGAAAGAGTGGAAGACTCTCGGCCCTGTAGGACGCAAGCAGAGCGATGCGGTGTGGCAGCGCTTCCTTAAGGCATGCGACACATTCTTCGACCGCAAGAAGGCGGCTCTTTCGGCATCGCGCAAGACCGAGCTTGCCAATCTGTCTGCCAAGCGCGACATCGTCGCTCGCCTGCAGGCCATGGCAGCAGATCCGTCGGCCACTCCGCGCAAGGAGGCGATAGAAACCCTCAACGATCTCCGCAAACAGTGGCAGGCCACCGGTCATGTGCCCTTTAAGGAGAAGGATAAGCTGCAGGAGGCTTATCGCGAGGTTGTGGGCGACCTGTTTGATAAGCTCGACATCCGGGAGACACGTTCGAGAATGGAATCGTTTGAGGCCGATATCGAGGCGGCCGGAGGCGACTCGGCACGCTTGTCGCGCGAACGCGACAGACTGCTTCGCGCTTACGAACAGCGCAAGCAGGAGCTTGCCACTTATGAGAATAATCTCGGATTTTTCAGCTCCAAATCAAAAAGCGGTGACTCGATGCTTAAGGAGATGGAGCGCAAGATTCAGCGTATAAAATCTGATATCGAGGAGCTTGCACGCAAGATTGCAATCATAGATTCAAAAGCCTGAGCGGTCTGCTGAGAAAATCCGGCGAACTGTGATAATAAAACCCTCCCCGCGCGCGTATATATAATATATACGGTGTGGGGAGGGTCTTTTTCTCTTCCAACCCGCAATAAAACTGATGAAGAGAAACCATAGGAGCAATCTGATGCCTCGGGTGGCAATGGTGGTCGTGAGCCTGCTTGCGGTCGCTGCAGCCTATGGGGTGACTTTCGGGTGGGCCGACGAGGAGCAACGGGCTGTGTGGTCCGGGAGCGGAGTGGTTATGGCCACCCTCGCAGCATGGCTACCTGCGGCTTGGCGCCTGGAGCGGTATTCGTCGTTCAGGGCCGTCAAGATGGAGAGTCTGGCCAGGGGGGCGGTGAATGCGGCGGGGCAGCATGCGTTGGTGTTTGTGACCTTGCTCTACCTGTTGGATATTGACAATCTGGCGGTGTCGTCGCTGGCGGTGTTTTATGCGGCGCTGCTTCTTCTGCTGCCCACGCTGTGTGTGGGTGTGAGGAGTGTGACAAAGTATTTCAGACGGCGGGGCAAGGGGATAAGCCGTGTGGTTGTGGTGGGAGCCGACGAGACGGCGGAGCGTCTTGCCGGCACGTTTTCTTCCGACGAAGGTTTCGGCTATAAGGTTGTGGGGGTATTTTCTGACAAGGAGATTGATGAATCGGTGTGGGGAGGAGTGTATAGAGGGAGCTATGATGAGCTTGAGGAGTATGTGGGCAGGCAGGGTGTCGACGAGATATATTGCACTGTGGCCGACGAGACAGACCCCGGTCTGAGGCTTGCGGTGACAGCGGCCGAGAAAAATATGACCCGTTGCTATTTCGTGCCCCGATTGTCGAGATATGCAGGTTCGGGGCTTGAGATGCGCGAGTTGGGCCACATGGTGGTGTTCGCTCCGAGAGAGTCGCCGCTGGAGTCGGTTGTGGGGCGCGGACTGAAGCGAGGGTGCGATATAATGATAGCCGGAGTGGGCGCGGTGCTTTTTCCTATAGTATGGGTGCCGGTGGCAATAGCGATAAAGCTGTCATCTCGCGGGCCGGTGTTTTACCGGCAGCGGCGCACCGGATATATGGGCAAGGAGTTTTCATGTCTGAAATTCCGGACCATGCACTGCGGGGCGTCTGATTCGGCTCAGTGTGGAAAAAATGACCCTCGGGTTACTTCGGTGGGACGCTTTCTGCGCCATACGAGTCTTGACGAACTGCCACAGGTGTTTAATATCCTTGCGGGAGATATGTCGGTGGTGGGACCACGTCCTCACATGATATCGCAGACGGAGGAGTATTCGCGATTGATAGACAGGTATATGGTGCGCCACAGTGTGCGTCCGGGTCTGACCGGGTGGGCTCAGGTGAACGGATTCAGGGGCACCACCGACCGCCTCTGGAAAATGGAGCGGAGAGTGGAACATGATGTGTGGTATATCGAGCATTGGTCGCTGATGCTCGACCTCAAGATAATCTTGCGCACTGCGCTCAATATACTGCGGGGAGAGGAAAACGCATTCTGACCGCACCGTTTTCAAGGGAAAAAAGAACGACACCGAATTCCCCCGGAGGATTCGGTGTCGTTGTCAGGTATGACGGTTGATTTATTTGTTCATCATGCGGTGGAAATACTGAATCTGAGGATGAATGGATTTGCTCCAGTAGGCTCCGTTGTGTGCTCCGGGATATGTGATGTAGGTGTGGTGAATTTTGCGTGAGTTGAGGATGCTGTCGAGCTGGCAGTTGACGTTGTAGAAGAAATCTTCTGTGCCGCAGTCGAAGATGAGGTTGAGTGTGCCGGGCTGAAGCGAGTCGACGAGGTTGACCACGGTGTGCTGTTCCCAGCGCTCTTTGTTGTCGGCATATTTGCCGAGACGGTCAGGCATGTTCCAGTTGTTGGGAAAGGGGATGATATTGACTCCTCCGCTGGTAGACCCTGCATTGGCAAAGAGGTCGGGGTGGCGCATGGCGAGCCAGAGAGCTCCGTGGCCGCCCATGCTGAGGCCGGTGATGGCACGCTGCTCTCTCACGGGGCGTGTGCGATAGAGAGAGTCGATTGCGGGGATTAGTTTTTCTACGAAGAAGCTTTCCATCTGCATGCCGGGGTCGATAGGAGAATCCCAATACCAGCTGTTCATTCCGGAGGGGCAGACGATGATCATACCGTAGTCTGTGGCGGCTTTGTCTATATCAAGCAGGTTTGGCCATGTGCGGTAGTGGCCTCCGTGGCCGTTGAGCAGATAGAGAGTGGGGTAGTGGGCGGTGTCGCCGTCGCAGCGGTAGGATGCGGGCACAGCCACTGTGATTTTCATATCGTCTTTCAGAAGATTGCCTCCGCTGAGGGTTATGGTGTCGGATGGGGCTGCCGATGAGGTGCATCCGTTTTTCTGAGCCGGTGTGGCTGAAACGAGTCCGGCGGCAAGAGCAGTGAGTCCGGCTATCGCAAGAAATAATGTTTTTTTCATGTGAAATGAATGAGATTTTATTTGGGGAGGGGACAGATCGTGATTTCAAAGAAGGGATGTGAGGCTGCGGTGGCGAGCCGGATATTTTGTCGTCCGACCCGAAGCAGAGAGCTTACGGTTGCAAAATTAATCTATCCGACCCAATACTCCAAAATTTTTTGGAATGTACGGGTGAAGTTGTTATTTTTGCATCCGTAGTGAACAATTTCCCCCTCTCGGGATGTTATACTACCGAAAAGACATTTTTATAATAACTTCAATAAGATATCAAACAATGAAACCACTCCACATTGTCCTTGCCGTGATCAGCGGCGCTATCGCCGGCGCAACTGTCGGTCTTCTCTTCGCTCCTGAAAAGGGTGAGAACACCCGTGATGAGATTATCAAATATCTCAAGTCAAAAGGTATCAAGCTCAAAAGAAGCAAGATTGAAGAACTTGCCGACGAAATCGCTGAAGAAATCAAGGGCTGATAGAGGTATCTACCATCTTACAAACGTATAAAAAAAGACTGAAACAATGAGCAATCTCAATATTCTTTACGCTTTTCTTGGCGGAGCTATTGTAGGAGCCGGAGCTGCCATGCTTCTGGCGCCTGAAAAGGGCGAGACTACCCGCCGTCGCATCAAGGAGCTTCTTCAGCAGAAGGGCATACTCTGCTCCGATAATGAAATCGATGCTCTGGTGGAGCAGCTTACAACTGAAATAGACGACTGATTGTCTGTCGGAAGCCGACAGAGCCACGCCTCTAATAAATAATACGGTGCCGCCGTCAAAGCCTGTGATCCGCAAGGATTGACGGCGATGCCGGGGCACCATAGGCGTGCAGGTGGCAACCGATTGGTTTCAGATGGGCGGCAGGGATTTTTGCGCATTATCTTTGTGGGTGGCCAAGGCAGACAATGCAATGCCTTTCTGATAGGCTGTGACGGGTATATCTGCCGGTGCAATCAAAGGCAATCACGGGTTCAACCCACATTATCCAACAACATTACTGACAATTAAGAATCATTGTCATCTACTCTTCAATATGACTGATAGCCAACAACCATATTCACGCCTCTGGCAGCAGTTTACCGACTATGCCAAGCTCAATATCGAGTATGCCCGCCTGACGGCGGCTGAAAAGGTGACCGTGCTGCTCACCGCCGCCGCTGTGGCCATCGGGGCTTTTGTGCTCGGGGTGATTTTCTTTTTCTTCATGTCGCTTGCGATTGCCTACTGGCTTTCGGCTGTGATTCCTCTGGCCTGGGCGTATGCTCTGATGAGTTTCGTCTATCTGCTGCTGATAGCTCTGCTGATTATTCTGCGGAAACCGCTCATACTTAATCCTGTGTCTAAATTTGTGTCGCGGCTGTTTCTGTCATGATGGTCTGACGGTGTATGAACCGTGGGAGGGTGGAGCGCACACCTTTATTTATGGCGCCATAGCGCCGTGTGTGCAAGTGGCTCCCCCCGGACTATTACAGCATCGCACATATACTTACACATATTTATAAACTAACCTACACGAATTACTTATGAAATCATCTGCCCCTGTTCCACATTCAGACCCTGCCTGGAAGGGCTATGACATGGATGAGCTGCGCTATCGACGCGCGTTTGTGATGGCTCGTATGGAGATTGAGAAGGAGCGCATGAGTGTGGCTGCCCGCAATCTCTATGGAGGCACTATGCGTCAGACTCAAACTGGTATAATGAGCAAGGTGCTCGGGAGTCTGAATTATATAGACTACGGAGTGCTGGCCTATAGGTTGGGCAAACGGGTGTTTTCGCTCTTCCGTTCGCTGCGCCGATAGAAGTAGCGGTGTTTGCCGACTGCTTCCTCTCTTCTTTGATAAACCAATCTTATAAATTCAACATATGAACGATTATATCGAGGTGCGTCTGGATGCGACCCCCTGCTCCGAAGCCCTCACTGATATTCTTGCCGCTTATCTTGCCGAGGCAGGCTTTGAAAGCTTTGTGCCCGACGATAAGGGGCTCACTGCTTATGTGCGCAAGGAGCTTTATTCGGCCGATGCGGTGGAAGAGGCCGTGAATAATGTGCCGATAGATGCGGAAATTACCCTGATGACCAATGAAATAGAGGGCCGCGACTGGAACAGCGAATGGGAGAAGAATTATTTTCAGCCAATCGTGATAGGGTCGAGGTGTGTGGTGCACAGTTCTTTCCATACTGATGTGCCGGTGTGTGACTACGATATCGCCATAGACCCCAAGATGGCGTTTGGCACGGGGCATCATGCCACTACATCTCAGATGGTGGAGCAGCTTCTTGACAGAGAAGTCGATGGAAAGACCGTGGTAGATATGGGCACCGGCACCGGAATCCTTGCAATTCTGGCTTCGATGAGGGGAGCTTCGCGGGTGGTGGCTGTTGAGATAGATCCGGTGGCCCATGTGAATGCTGCCGAAAATCTGCGCATAAATGGAGCCGACGGGGTGACGGAACTGCGTCTGGGAGACGCGTCGCAGCTTAAATCGGTGGAAGGTGCGGACATGCTGCTGGCAAACATCAATCGCAATATAGTGATTGCTGATATGCCGTCCTATGCTGCGGCTCTGAAAATCGGCGGCACTCTGCTGCTGAGCGGTTTCTATACAGCCGACCTTGCGATGGTGAGAGAGGCGGCCGAGGCTGCCGGAATGGAATTTGAGTCGTCAACCTCGCGGCAGGACTGGGCCTGCGCGGCCTTCACCCGAAAGAGATGAAACTCCGTAGGATTATGCTTGTATGGGCTCTGCTGGCGGCCGTGGGTCTGTCGGCACGCACTCCGGCTCCGGCGGGATTTGCGTGGGGGGCGGATCTTGGCGGCGGCATAGATATGTCGGGCAATGATATGTCGACTATAAATCTCGATGCTTATTTCGGCTATCGTGCTCCTGCTCTCGATATAGTGGGTATAGGAGCGGGCATAAACATGATGGTGAGCAATTCCACCCGCTCGTTTCCGGTCTATGCGGTGGTGAGGACGAGTTTTCGCAAGCGTCCGTCGCTGTGTTTTCTGGATCTGAGAGGAGGCCTGGTGTTTAACAACATAGGGTCTTCCACCACACGCAGTCAGCTTTACCTGTCGCCCGGAGTGGGGGTGAATCTTGCCGGGGGATCCACTTTCAGCAGCTATGTGATAGTGAGCTATGTGTATAATGGCATGCGGCCGTATGAGGATGGCGAACGCTATTATGACATCAACGGGCTCCATATGGCGTGTGTGCGTCTGGGCATACGCTTCTGAGCAACACTCTTAATAGCCGTTTCAAACAATCATCCCTGCGGATTGCCTCTTGGCAGATTCCGCAGGGATGGTTTGTGTTGTATGGGGGGCGTCATTCAGTTGCCAAACTGTAGCGTGGTATAGAACCGGGTTACTCCTGAATTGGCCACCATGGGTTTGAATTCGAGCTGAATATAGGCTGAGGAGGGTCCGAACCATGTGGCTCCGAATCCGCCGGAGGGACGGAAGGTGGACACCGGCGCTCCATATAGATTCACGAGCCTGCGATAGATGAGATTGTAGCGATAGGGGTCGTAGGCAGAGGTGGAGTAGATAAACTGTGAGCCGGTGAGTCCGTTGGGTCCATAATATAAGGTGGCGTCGGGCCAGAGAAGATCAAACTGATTCACGTTGCGCAGATACACGATATTCTGGTCGTAGCCGTCTACAGCATATCCATTGCCGGTGAGATAGTCGAGAGACAATCCTATCGCTGTACCAAAGGTGAGTCCGAGGATGCCGGCGAAACTTGGCCCATGATGAGCCGGACGCCATGATGGTGGCGGCACAGGGCGGTGGTAGGGTCTCATCGGTGGCCGGGCGGGGCGATGAGGGGGAGCAACCATAGGCGGGCGTGGCTTTGAGGGGCGCATGGCCTGTGGCGGTCGCTGATTCTGTGGCGGTCGCTGATTCTGTGGCGGTCGCTGATTCTGTGGCGGT
>JAAVDA010000007.1 GCA_014802045.1 Bacteroides sp. | reverse complement strand
GGCTCGTTTGCCGCTCAGGAAATCACAGCCGCCATCAACGAGTTTCCCGAAAAATACCGCGTGCCCTTCTCCATGCACGTGGCCGGCTACAAGTACAACGAAATCGCCGACGAGATGGGNCTNCCCCTCGGCACTGTGAAAAGCCGCATCTTCTTCGCCCGTCAGCAGCTCCAGGAGCGCTTCTCAGACTATAAGTGANCAATCACTTNCCTNCCCCTCACTCCTCAAAAAGATGAAATGTTACAGCCTAAAGAAATTTATCATCACGTTATCAACTAATACACACCAAACCTTTATTGCTTAAAACACACACACTTCGACACCGCCCGACTCTACTNAAGAGCCGGGCGGTGACGTGTAAGAAGGTATNCTGTCTGAAATATATTCAGGCCATTTCAAATCCGGCGCGGGTCACGGCTTCGGCTANAGCTTCGGGACTTANTTCGCCCTCCACNGTGGCTGTGCCTTTTGAGAGGTCTACNCTCACGTTTTTGGTGCCTTCGAGAGCGGAAATCGCTTTTTCTACGGTAGCTTTGCAGTGTGCGCAAGCCATNCCATTGATTTTGTATTCGCGGGTATTCATATCTGATAAATGTAAATGTTGGNGTTTATTGCTGAATCGTGAACGGATGAGTGAGAAGATGAGAAGTCCGGCGAGAAGGATGGAGCANAGCATCGTAAACATGGATGCGTGGAAATGGCAGGCATCGGTCACTCCCCCCACTGCACCCGAAGGCACAAACCATGAGGCTGGCAGGAAGTAGTCTATCATCAGACCGAAGAGTATGGCGGTGACCACTACCGAGGCTACATAGATGATGGTGGCACGTGTGCCCTGAGTCTTCGACAGAATCATCACTGAGGCGAAATTGGCGGCCGGACCGGCCATGAGCAACACGAANGCTATGCCGGGGCTTAGACCTTTGAGCATAAGGGAGAGAGCGATGGGTATGGAACCTGTGGCACACACATACATCGGCACCGCCACAGCNACAACAGCAAGCATGGCCAGAAGAGGATAGCGGTTAAGGCTGACGAAAAGTGAGTCGGGCACGAACACAGTGATGAGTGCTGCGACGAAGAGACCAATCACAAGCCATTTCCCTACGGAGGCCACCATATCGACAAGTCCATAGCGCACTGCGGCGATGAGCCGGCGGAAAATTCCTCCTGATGTTGGCTCGTCAGTGTCGAAAGCGGTCTCGTCGGCAGCCAAGGATTTCTCTTCATCTTTTTCGCCCCAGCGGCTCACAGCCATGCCTCCTCCCACAGCTCCCGCAAGNGCGGCAATGGGGCGGATTATTGCAAAGGGGAGTCCNAGCAGAGAGTAGGTTGCGGCTATGGAGTCTACTCCGGTCTGTGGAGTGGCAATGAGAAATGATGTGGAGGCTCCGCGCGATGCACCGCGGCGACGCAACGACACTGCGGTAGGGAGCACTCCGCATGAGCAGAGAGGCAGCGGAATACCAAGCAGGGCGGCCTTGACCACAGGGCGCCAGCCGCTGCCAGAGAGATGACGGCTCATGGTCTGCGGACGCACGAATTCGTGGAGCAGTCCGGCTATCAGGAAGCCGAGAAGTATGTAGGGCGACATTTCGCAGATAATCGCCCAAAGTGAATTTATGAAATGAGTTAGGTTCATATGCAGAGTGTTATTTTTGATATGCATTNATCAGCACTACAAAATTACACACTCTTTCCGCTCCGTCTCTTATATCATTCCGGTAATCTTTTGCATAATTATGGCCCGCTTTCCCTCCACAATGNGCAGATTCAATCAGTAGTCGCTGAAAAGTGTGGGCTTAATCACGATGCCCGCTCTTATCTGCGAATGAAATTCCTTGTAGGCGAGGAGCCCTTCGCCATATCCGTTGTAATATTGNAGAAAAAGATACTGGTTGTCGCGCTTGAAAAGTCTGTAGTTAAGCTCAATGATTGTGTTGTAGTTGAGTTTCCAACCCTTGCGCTTGGTCAGAATCACCGACACACCAAACCGACGGTTGGCAGTGTTGAACGACGTGCCCATCTGATATATGCCGCAATAGTTGAGGATATCTTTATTTTCAACTCCATCAACAATCGGAATCCAGAATTTTGCATGAACCATGAAGGTGGGGTCGATAAGTATGCTTCCNCCGANTGAAATCTTGTTCCATGAGCGCGATGCGGTGCCATCGCGGCCATTACTCTCATGTTCGGCCACGAGCTGGAGCTTGCCGATGAAGCGGTTTTTCACAAAAAGTGGCTTGGCCAGACCGATGCCGGGNTTAAAATTGAGGTCGGTCATNGGCATGGAGTTTTCAAGCACATTCCAGAAACATTTCTGAGAATAGAAGAGAAATAGATATGTGTTCCAGGGCATTGTGGCCTTTGTGAGCCTCTGNGCGAAAGAAATCTGAAANTTAATGTTTGAATTTTCCTTGGTGGGTTTCTGTCCGAGAGCCGTGCCGAATATAAAGTAGTTGTCTTTATATAGACCGAAGTATGGACCGCGATCCATAGCCTCGCGTATGCTGTCGGAAGATATGGTCTCAGTGCTGACAATCTGTCCATTCACTGACCCCGTGGAAAGCATGGCGATAATGGTGATAAATAATGTGATGCACTTGTTGATCATGACCGGGATATATGGTGTGCAAATATACGGTGTTTTTTTGACAGAAGCTCTTTGTGGTGGCATTTTATTTGTATAATTTTGTAGTCATGTCATTAAAGTCATTATTATTTCCATCGATCAAATGGGCTGTGGTGCTCGCAGTGGCACTCATGGCTGTTATAGCTGCCGGTTGTGGTTCGTCCGACAGTTTTATCATAGACGGGCGGATTTCCGGCGGAGGATCGGCCACAGTGGAGTTTACCTACTATAGCGATGGCTCGGTGAGACGGTTGACTACCGGTGCTGTAGAGGGAAAATTCCGTATCGAAGGGGTGTCGGCAACTCCATCTCTCGGTTTTCTCACCCTATCGGGAGGAAATCCGGTGGCAGCCCTGGTGGTGGCCGACGGCGACCATATAGAGTGTGAGGTTTCTCCGGGCGGGGTGGCTTGGAAAGCGGAGGGCAACAAACCTTCTGAATTGCTGGCTCGTTTTTCTTCAGAGAATTCCGATATTATTTCTGCCGGAAATTATAAGGAAATCAATCGTCGGGTGGCCGAATATGTGCGGGCGCATCCCCGTGATATTGGTTCTGCCGCTCTTCTCGTGAGCCGTTTCTATGCCAGAGGCAATGAGTTTCAGGCCGACTCACTCTCAGGTATGCTTGATGCGGATGTGCGCACTCCCGGAATAATGCAGAATTTCATGGCCACTATCTCAAATCAGCTCACGGCCGAGGCAAGAGCCAATGTGGCATCTATGGCTCTGTTTGACCGGCGTGACACCACCATACGCTATGCTCCCTCCCGGCAGACTGTGTCGCTGCTTGCTTTCGTGGGCCCTGACCGCAGCATGCGCGATTCGGTAGTGCCGCGCTTGCGTGAGCTCTCAAGCAAATGGCCTGAAAAAAGATGTAGGGTGATAGAGATATCTCTCGCACAAGACAGCAGCGGATGGAAAAGGTCGGTGAGACGCGACTCGGCCACATGGATTCAGGCCTGGGCGCCCGGCACTGTTGCATCATCCACCTTCAGGCGATTTGCTGTGAGCCGCAGTCCGTTTTTCATTGTTGCCGATTCACTTGGACGGCAGTTGTTCAGAGGTTCTGAGATATCTGATGCTGTGAACACAGCCGAAAACTTCATACTCACCCATTGATATTCTTCCTATGCTGGTAAAGACTTTCGGGGCAGCCGTTCAAGGCATAGATGCCATAATAGTTACTATAGAGACCGTGGTGGATCAGGGTTTCGGATTCTGTATGGTGGGCTTGCCCGACACGGCAGTCAAGGAAAGCTATCAGCGTGTGCAGGCCGCTATGGTGCAGAGTGGAGCCGAATGGCCCAGACGGAAGGTTATGATAAATCTGTCGCCGGCCGATGTGAAGAAGGAGGGTGCGGCCTACGATCTTCCTATAGCCATAAGCGCTCTGGCTGCGGCCGAGAAACTCCCGTCTGACCGTCTGGGTTCGCTGATGATTATGGGTGAATTGTCGCTTGACGGCTCGTTGCTTCCCATAAAAGGAGTGCTTCCTATGGCTATCAAGGCGAGAGAACTGGGATTTGAGGGTATGATTGTGCCGCACCGCAATGCCACTGAAGCAGCTGTGGTCAACAATCTGAATGTGTATGGTGCCTCTACCCTGCGCGAGGTAATAGAGTTTCTGCAGGGGAGTGCGGATATAGCTCCGACGGTAGTGGATACGCGTGCGGAGTTTGCCGCTGAAGCCGGACTGTTTGATGTAGACTTTTC
Source organism: Bacteroides sp. (assembly GCA_014802045.1). Lineage (GTDB taxonomy): Bacteria > Bacteroidota > Bacteroidia > Bacteroidales > Muribaculaceae > Paramuribaculum. The sequence continues at coordinate 26,429 of JAAVDA010000007.1, read as the reverse complement.
AGAAGTGAGAGGACAGGAGAATGTGAAGCGTGCTTTCGAAGTGGCGTGTGCCGGAGGGCATAATATTCTTCTTGTGGGTCCTCCCGGTTCGGGCAAATCTATGATGGCCAAGAGGCTCCCCTCCATCTTGCCGCCGCTGTCGCTGTCTGAGGCTCTTGAAACCACCAAAATTCATTCTGTGGCCGGCAAGCTCAAGGGGGGCTCGCGGCTCATGACACGCCGCCCATTCCGTTCGCCGCACCACACCATCTCGCCGGTAGCCCTGGTGGGAGGAGGTTCTAATCCTGTGCCGGGTGAAATATCTCTGGCCCACAACGGAATTCTCTTTCTCGATGAATTTCCGGAGTTTTCGCGCACGGTGCTCGAAGTCATGCGTCAGCCGCTTGAAGACAGATGCATAAGCATCTCCCGTGCCAAATATGCCATAGACTATCCGGCTGGATTCATGCTCGTGGCGAGTATGAATCCTTGTCCGTGCGGCTACTATAATCATCCCACACGCGAATGTGTGTGTCCGCAGGGAGCTGTGCAGAAATACATGAGCCGTATTTCAGGGCCGTTGCTCGACCGTATCGATATCCAGGTAGAGATTATGCCTGTGTCTTTCGACGAAATGTCGGCGGGTAGTCCCGGAGAGAGTAGTGCGTCAATAAGAGAAAGAGTAGTGGCTGCGCGCAAAATTCAGGAGAAGAGGTTTGCCAACGAACCGGGAGTGTATTGCAACGCGCAGATGAACGCCCGCCAGCTCAACACCTATGCCTCCATATCTCCGCAGGCCATGGCAATACTCCGCGACCGCATGGTGAGGTTTGACATGAGCGGCCGCGCCTATGACCGTATCTTAAAAGTGGCCCGCACGATAGCCGATCTCGATTCGTCGGCCGACATAGAACCCCGACATATGAATGAGGCTGTGGGATATCGTGCGCTTGACCGGTCGTCGTGGGGNGCTCAATCATCATCCGGCCAACGGTTGCCGTTTATCAGATAGAAATCCTATGAATGCTGTTTACGATATTCCTGTTATAGAGACCCGCCGGCTTATTCTGCGCCAGTGGCGAATGGATGATGCAGACGCACTCTATAAATATGCTTCCGATCCAAAAGTAAGCGAGCTGGCTCTATGGCCGAGCCATAGCTCTGTAGATATGAGCCGATGGGTGATAGAGACAGTTTTCCTTCCTAATCCGAGATCATTTGCCATTGTGCTTAAGTCTACCGGAGAGGCCATCGGATGCATAGGTCTCGTTCCGGCTGGCGACGAACATTATACCGTTGGATTCAACGAGCGGGAGGTGGGCTACTGGGTGGGCTATCCCTATTGGCGTAAAGGCTTAACCTCCGAGGCTCTGGATGCTTTGGTGGGATATATGCGTGAGAGCGGTGAGGTTTCATCGCTGCTCATCACAGCCGACAGCACCAACACCGGCTCTCACCGCGTGGCTGAGAAATGTGGTTTTGAGCTTATAGACGAATACTCTTACTGTAATACACCCTCAAAGGCGTTCCGCCTGAAATTAGTGTGATATGAACGAATTGAAAATTTTGTTGTCAGGCGCTGCCATAGCTGCTTCTCTTGTTTCGTGCGGCAATAATGTGTCAGACAAATCAGCTCACGTGGCTCAATCCAACCATGCCGACTCTATGCTCTACATGTTTACGGGCAGCTATAGTGAGGCAGACAAGGAAGGAATCGGAGTCTACATATTCAATCAGGATGACGCTTCCTATCATAGACTCGGAGGTATGAGCGGAGTGAGCAATCCCTCCTATCTTATTCCCTATGGCAAGGATATCTATTCAGTGGGCGAAGATGAGGGTCAGACGTCCACACTCAATCATCTGACTTTTGCTCCGGCAGATTCCACAGGAATGTTGAATCTTTGTGAGAGCCTACCCACCGGAGGAGGCGCTCCATGTTTTATAAATGTCTCGCCCGACGGCCGTTTCGTGCTTACGGCAAATTATTTCGGCGGTAACATCACTATTGGTCGACGCGACACTTCAGGAACACTGCAGGCCAATCCTGTGGTTATCTCATTTCCCCCTGCATCACACCCCACTGAGACCGGAGGAGAGCCGCGGTTGCACTCCGTAAATTTCACTCCCGACGGTTCACGCCTGATAGCGGCTGACCTCGGCACAGACCGCCTCCACATATTTCCGTTGATAGCCGGTGCTGACAGTCTTGTCAATCCTGCAGACGTAACCCGGCTTGAGATGCATTCCGGCATGGGACCGCGCCATATGGATTTTTCTGCCGACGGCCGTTTTGCATATGTGCTTGGCGAATTGTCTGGCGAAATTGCCGTGTTGTCGCTTGCAGACAATTGCGTGAAGCAATATATTCAGGCCGACACGGTGGGTGGACACGGCTCTGCCGATATTCATCTGTCGCCCGACGGCCGTTATCTTTATGCCTCCAATCGTCTGAAAAATGACGGTATTGCTATATTTTCCGTAGACTCTGTCTCAGGTAAACTCACCGAAGCGGGCTATCAGACCACGGGCATTCATCCCCGCAATTTTGCCATCACTCCTAATGGGAAGTGGCTTCTTGCCGCCTGCCGCGATTCGGATGCTATTGAAATCTATGCTCGCGATCTCTCTTCCGGACAGCTTTCTCCTACAGGGCGCACTATATCCGTGTCGCGTCCGGTGTGTGTGAGGTTTGCTGTTCCGGCAAACTGAACAACCGCTCAGCAATCTCTACGGCCGAGGCGGAAAAGTGGGATGGAATCGATAGCGGAGCGTCGTCAGTTTCGAATAGAAGCCGCTCTTTCGGAACCATCTCACACAATGCCTGTCGAGTGGATGGAATAGGAAAAGGAAATGAAATGTAGACACCGGCATCAATGAGCTGTTGCAGTAGCCGGACGTTGCCTCTGAAACCGTGGATTATCCATGGCTGTTTTGGTTTAAGCCGCTTACGCACTGCAAGCATTTCGCTCCACGCTCTCACACAATGGATTATCAATGGTTTCTCCAGTCGCTCCGACAGTGTCACATGGGTTTCAAAAAGCTCAGTCTGCTTGCATAGCGGGCCACCTTTCAGTCGGTCGAGCCCGGTTTCTCCTATTGCGACAATCTGTGAGTTTGACGCCTCTTGTTCGAGACGCGAAATGAGTTGAGGTGTGGCGTCAGGAGTGTTCCATGGATGTATACCGATTGAATACAGCGCATCAGGTCTATAGGCCTTAAATCCGGGCTCCACATTGATTATGGCATCACGGGCTTCGGTGTTGTGGGTGTGGACATCGACTATCATGGCACCGGATCATATCCCGACCCTCCCCACGGATGGCACCTGCATATACGCCTAACGGCAAGCCATAAACCCTTCAAGGGTCCATGCTTGCGCAGAGCCTCTATTGCATACTGGCTGCAAGTTGGGGTGAAACGGCAGGCAGGTGGCAGCATAGGCGATATGGCTCCCTGATAGAATCTTATGGGCAATATCAGGATTCGGGCAGTTATCTCAGAGAGAGTTTTCATTGTCAGTATGGGGAGTGAGCGAGGCTGTGATGCGTGCCAGTATCTTCTTTATGGCCCGCTCCGTGTGGCGATAGTCTGAAAGCGAGCTTCCCACATAGACGAAAGCTATATCCGCAGCTCCTGTGTCTGGCAGAAGATTACGGTTCAGACGGTAAGCCTCGCGGCATCGACGTCGCATAGTCACGCGATCCACTGCATGCTTCAGTCTCTTTTTGGGCACAGAGATGAGAAATCTCGACGGCCCCTCAGAGTCAGTGCGTGGTCTCCACACAGCTCTCCANGGATACGATATAGTATAATTATTCCCACCATCAGATGATGGTGAGAATAAAAGACCTATCGCTGTGAGAGAGCAGAGCTTCTCTTTTTTGTAAAGTTTCAGAGACACACTCACTCCACTATTGTTTGATGAGGAAAAGTATTATGCCTCTTTTTCCGACTCCTCCTTGAGGAAATTCTCAAGAGCGGCTGTCATTGAAGGCGACTGGGGCGACGGAGCCTCGATGTCGAGCCGCAGACCGGCATCGCGCACAGCCTGAGCCGTAGTTGATCCGAAGCAGCCGATTTTTATATCTCCCTGTTCGAAATCCGGGAAATTCTTGAGCAGCGAGGCTATACCGGCCGGGCTGAAGAAGATGAGCATATCGTAGTCAAACGGCTCGTCTTTTGCGAAGTCGTTGCTCACCGTCTTATACATCACGGCCTTTGTATAGTTGATTTTATTATTGTCAAGGATATTTGTATCATCCTTATGCACATCGCTCACGGCATAGAGATATTTNTCTTTGTTGTGCTTGGTGAGAAATGGCAGGAGGTCGTCGAGTTTACCGGTCTTGCCATGGAAAATCTTGCGCTTGCGATACACTGTGTATTTCTGCAGATAGAGAGCTATCGACTCAGTGGTGCAGAAATATTTCATAGTGTCGGGAATAGTGATGCGCATCTCTTCGCATAGACGGAAGAAATGGTCAATGGCGGTGCGGGCAGTAAAAATGATTGCTGTAAAGTCTGANATATTGATTTTCTGCTGACGGAATTCCTTTGCAGTGAGTCCCTCCACTTTGATAAACGGACGGAACACAATATCAACTCCATACTTTTCGGCAATATCATAGTATGGTGACTTTTCAGAAGTGGGGCGCGGCTGGGATACGAGAATCTTTTTTATTTTCACGCTTTGCTACGTTTTGACAATCAAAATTGACTAATGATTCGTGCCGCACGATACAGAAGCAGGAGCGGCACGATTTCAAGGGTGCAAAGGTACAAAATAAAGTAGATTAGCGAGAAATAATTATGGTAAAAAATTTTAAACCCCTTACAGATAAATATAATTCTTGCAGCTATATACAGCAAAACAGCAAGCATTAGCGATACCTCGGCTATCTCCGGACGGAAGAGCACGCCCAGAGTGGGAATCACCAGNCACAGACCTAAAAGTGCCTGCGAAGCATTGAATCCTCGCATCCACTGTGAGGAGAGTCCAGGCTGGGTAAACAGATAGCCTACCGTGGCATAGGCCACAAATTGCCATATATAGTAGCCGGCGGCCACACCGCAGAGTATCACTATCCTTGTAAAGAGTGTCGGGTCCGGCANCAGAGTGATCCATGGAAATGCCGCATTGANAAGCACCCCNTCACACACACACAGTGATATCACCAGCGACACTATGATCCTGCTTTCGCTCACCGTGTGGTCGTCGAATGCATTGTCGCGCTCACGCACCTTCAGCAAATCCTGTGCGAANGTCTTTAGAAAAGTGGTATAGTGCCGGCAGTTAAGTGTGAGCAACAGAAACAGTGCCATCAGAAGAGCCAGCACCCCCGTGTCATGTCCGGGCAGCGTAGGACGGGGCACCGGTATCATTCCCACCGCATATCCCGGGCGGCCGGTTGTATAAGCCGCCATCCGGTCTGTGGGTGCATCTGTCTCCCTGCAGTGAGTTGTGTCAAAAGCCACAGGAATCTTCGACACAGCTGTAGCGGTGTCCTGAGCCGTCTCCTCCCTATGATACATAGGGCGCGAGGGCGCCATGAATAGTGCCGAAGCTTCGTCAGGCATTTCCGGTAGCGTAGGTTATTGCTTCTGAGGGCTCCGATGCCGTTTCATACAATCTATGGCTTCCCGGACGCATGAACCCTTCGGCAGCGCATTTATCCAGCATATCAAGCAGCGGATTATAGTAGCCTCCGGTGTTGAGCACCACCACATTGCCGTCATAGAGCTTGAGCTGTCGCCATGTGATTATCTCTAAAAGCTCTTCAAGAGTGCCAATTCCGCCGGGGAGCGCTATCACCGCGTCTGAGAGCGAAGCCATTGTTTCTTTGCGCACATGCATTGAGGGTGTGGAGATGATGCGGCTCAGCCTCGGATGCTGCCACTCTCTCTCTATCATAAACTGCGGAAGCACACCGATAGTCCGGCCTCCGGCATCGAGCGCCCCCTCGATAGCGGCAGCCATCAGACCGCCGCGTCCACCGCCACTCACAAGAGTGTAGCCGGCTTCAGCTATGAGGCGACCGGTCTCATAAGCCCGGTCCACATACAAAGGGTCGATATGGCTGCTCGAAGCGCCGTAGATGCATATAGCCTTCTCTTCTTTCATATTCCGCACAAAAAACGTTGCAAAGTTAATGAAAATTATACCGCTTCCCGTGCTAATGCATCAAATTTCTTTTCCTTCCGATTATATTGTGTGAGGTAAATGAGAGGTATAGACTACGCATGAATATTTGGTGGCACTGCGAGGCATCCCCCATTATGGGGGCATAACAGGTTCAGCGGGTCAAACGCACACCTATGCTTATACTGCGTCCGCGGAGGGCATAAGAATATGTATAGGTATCGAGCCCGCTGAATATGGTGTAGGTGTAGGAGCGGGTGTTGAGCAGGTTGTCGAGCGACAGGGTGAGAGCTATGTTTCTTAATTTCAACCTCACGGCAGTGTCAAATATCGTCATATTCTTGTATGATGAATCGGGCAGCCGGCGGCGTGTGTATTCTGCGGAGGGGATGATGTGGAGACGAGGTGTGATGTAGAATGTGAATGTGCCGTTGCAGTTTATCGACGACATGGTGGATGAAGCCCCCAGATACGAGCTGCGCGATGCGGAGTATGTGGCGGAAAGATTGGTCTCCATCGGACGCCACGGGCGTAGTTGCAGGGTGGGAGTGAGCGACCATGTGAGGGTGTGGTATGCCACCGGTATCTGCTGCTGTATCATCCTGGAGGAGGAGTGGCTCAGAGTGCCTCCAAGCGTAAACTTGGACGCTATCGCACCAACCGTCTTGGTTAGCTTGAAGTCGCCATTGAAAGATCTGGACTCAAGGGGAGAGATGATGGTGGTGAGGATATTGTATTCCGGAGTGACTGTCTGGTCTGTCATAAGGTTTGAGGATGTTGACATATAACCCGCCGACGCATTGAAAAAGAGGTAGTCAAACGGCAGTTTGAAGTCATATCTCAACCGGGCAGATCTGATTGTAGAGCGGGCTATAAGTCCTGAACGTGTCTCGACCGTGCGCCATGTGGTCTGCACAGGAGAGTCGAGCAGGTCGAGCGCATCGCCTGCCGAAGTGGATATGGAGGCGTTGAATGTGAGTGTGGATTTCGGATTGAGGTTGTAGATGAGCGATACGGCGGGGTCTGCATATGGGCGAAGAGACCTGAATGAGTTTGAGGTCACAGCGTTATGACCCGTGAGGAGTCTGAGCGATACCGGGAGGTTAAAACGCAGGCTGTAGCGTCCGTCTTTTGATTTATACTCCACACTGGGTGACACTGAGGCAGCGAAATCATTGTAGTATGCCCTGTTTAAGCCGGATTTGAAATGTTCGGTCACAATAGGTGAGGTAAGCGAGGTGCGCAGATCAGAATAAAGATATCTCACTGTGATGGGAAGGTAGATCTCTGTGTTGCGCCGGATAAATGATGTGTGGGCATTCTGGCGGATGTTGAAGGTGCGGCTTTCGGCCGTCTGGTGAAAATCGGCTGCCTCATCGCCCGTGGCTCCCACCCATGCCGAAGGTGTCATGGTATAGCTCACTCCAGACGATAGGTGCCACTCATGAGTCTCATTTCTCACCGTGTTGTCAAACACATTGCTGAGCCTCACCGTGTGGGCCTTGCGCCGCTGGGTCATGGACGCTTCGGGGAGAAGGGTGACGATATCGCGGTCGGAGATTTCAGCCTCGGCAGTCAACCGGTTACGGCGGTAGGCCGTGGGTGAGTTGAGCTTATATTCAAGCGACAGCGAAGGCTTATGGACGCTTGAGTGAGGAGTCATACGCTGATACACGGTAATGGGAGTCTCCCCGGTGAAATAAGTAGCCGACGAGGAATAGTCGTAGTGTGATTTTGTGAATGAGTAGATGGCGTTGGCAGTAAATGTGCCGTCCTCGCCCAGTTTCTTCACGGCATTGAGAGACGTGTTGAGGTCATGAGGATGCAGATAGCGCTTGGAAGGGAGAGGAGGAGTATTTCCGCTCAGGCTCCCGATAACACTTTCGGCCAGAGAAGCCGACCGGTTCATATCGCCATAGACTGTGAAATGCACGGTATTTTCAAACCGGGATATCTCATGGAGATTACCGTATTTGGCGGAAAGCATTGCCTGGAAGCCCGGATTAAACATCATGAGCGAGGCTCCCCAGTAGTGGAGCGGTTTATTGTTGCCGTAGCCCAAGTTGGCCTCGAGAGTGCCTACCGGCTTGAATTTCACTTTGCTTTTCAGCCTGATGTTGAGAGCCACCTTGTCGGAGAGCTTGCCTTTGTCTTTCTTCAGATCCTGATGGTTGGAGAGCACTTCCACGTTGCTCACATACTCGGCGGGAATATTGCGGGTGGCAAGCGAATATCGTCCGCCAAGCATTTCCAGCCCCTCAATGTAGAAATTGCTTATGTCTTTGCCCAGATAACTGATGGCACCGGTGCTTCCCACCGTGATACCCGGTACTTTGCGCAGGGCATCCTCGAGGGTCACGTCGCCCTGACTCATAAATGAGGCCAGATTGAAACTGAGAGTATCTCCTCTCACCGTGAGCGACGGAGCTGTCACAGTGACCTCGCGCAGAGTGCGTCCCTGGCTCATATTCACCTCCATCGGTGTATCCGAGTCGGGGAGAGGCAATGTGAGCGAGGCATAAGACAGATGCTCCACAGTCAGTACCGGGGTAACAGTGTCGGGTAGAGCAGGTATTTTAAGACTCCAAGCTCCGTCAGACGCACTGCGCGCAAAACTTTTAGTGCGATTGTCCACAACCAGTTTCACCATAGCACCTCCAAGAGGATTGCCATCAGGATCGGACACTTTTCCTCTGAGCGTACGGGGCGCTGTACCCCATACACTCAGAGAGGCGGTAANCATTATAATCAGCGAGAGGATTATTCTCATCAGGCAGAAGGGGGGATTATTCGAGTTCGAGAGGGATGAGCTTGTTTGACGGCATTCTCACCTGCACACCGTTGACCCACACTGCACCGAAATCTCCACCGATATCCTTGCGCACGCTGATTTCAGTGATTGAAGCGGGATCAATGCTTCCCATAGGGGTATTTGCAAACTTATTGCGCTGAGCGATGAATTTGTTGCGGTCCACCTTTATGGCACGCGAATCATTGGTCTTCATCACAGGAATCTCAGTGGGGCGGAAACTTATGAGCGTAAAGCTATGGATTCCTTCGCTGTCATTGGCCTTTATGATGAGACCGGGGAGTCCCGACAGCTTCCATGGGCCGAAAGGAGAGGGAATCTCGTCAGTGTACCATGCCTCCCAGTCTCTGCCGGCATAGCGTGATGTGGCTTTCGCGCAGAGGTAACCGGATATGCTGTCGGTCTCGTCGGTGAGGCTCCATTCCATCCCGGCGAAGGGTTCGGTATAGATGGCAGTGGTTATGCCTGAAACATCTTTTACCGTGGTCTGGCCGTCGGGATTATTGAGCAGTATCTCTGGCACGAAATAAAACTCCGTGCGATATTCGCGCATCTGCGCCTCAGTGATGGCGTCACCGTCTGCTCCCGAGGCAGCGAGCGAGTCGGTGAGATATGCGGCATAGTCACCGAATTTCGCGCAATCGTCAGAAATCTGAAGGATAGTGGTGTAGTGGTCGGTGACAGGGTTGCCATCCTTACCGCTTGTGTTGACGGAGTATTCATACACTCCCTCATATTTTCCGGGGGCGAGCCGGGTGTAGCTCTTTGTAGATTCAGGTAGAGGCATCGGAGCGTCGCTGCCGCCTTTTCTGGTAGTGCCTACCCCAACGACTTCCACCTGTGAGTGTGCGGTCACGCCTATCAGAAGCATCACCGCAGTAGAGAGGAGTTTATTGATTTTCATAGTCTATTGATATTATAGTGTTGTCTTTGTCGCTTTTATTTATTGTTATACTTCTGATGTTAGAGGGTTTGAGAGACTCCATCTCATCAGACGAAATCTTTTTTCCGTTAACAAACAGGCTCACTCCATCCAGACTTCTATCAACCACTTGCGGACGAATCCCCATCAGTTCGATAGTTCTTAAACAGGCATCAGACTTAGGGGTGAGAATCAGACACACAGCAGCGCTTATCGTCAGAAGAATTGCACCTATGCGTAAGCCAATGTCGCGGTGCTTTCGGGGTGTGATCATCATATTCACCCTGCGCTTTAGGGAGGAATGGCTGAAACTATTGGCAAGAGTGGGAAATCTGCTTCCCATTGCTTTTGCCACAAGCAGCATCTGGTAGTTGCGGGCATCAGCACCGGAAGCTATCACGGCACTGTCGGCCTGAAACTCATGGACACTTTTCAGTTCCTCCATAATCAGCCATGCAGCAGGGTTAAACCAGTTTACTATAATCACTATCTGTGAGATGACCAAGTCGAGCCAGTGATTATGGTTGAGATGGTATTTCTCATGCAGCACAATCACATCGGCATTTTTGTCAAAATCCGCTTTGGGAATTACGATATATCGCAACCAGCTGAAAGGAACTATGGCGGTATTGTCTGTCACTACAAGTGTATAATTGCCGCATGTTTCTTTCTTGCCGCGGGAAATAACACAGACTATCCTGATATAGGTGATAATTGTAAGGAGCAGCATCACAGCCATTCCCGCCGCATATACCCACAAAATCCATTCAGAAGGTTTCTTTATAGCCTCGGCCGAAACTATTCTAATCACATTATCCGGAGCCGAATGAGATAAACTTATGAGGTATCTTGCAAGCGGAAGCGCTCCAAATGAAAGCGGGGGCACTATGGCAAGCAGCAACCTATTCAGACGATGACGGGCGTCGCCGGCAAGCAACAGCTTATATACAAGATAGAATCCGATAAGCAGCGGAGTAGCTGCAAGCGAAAGGCTGAGCAGATGGGCTATCGTGTGCATGGCGTATCGTTTTCTTTCTTTTCTATCTTCTCTATGAGCGTCTTGAGGTCGTCCACGCTGAGAGCCTCCTCTTCCACAAGAGTCGACACTGCGGAGAGATAGCTGTTGTTGAAATAATTTCGTATCAGGTCGCCGAGTGAGCGTCTGCGGAAATCTTCCATCTGTGAGATGGCATGATAGCGGTAGCTCCCTCCTTCGTCTGTGTGCCCCACATGGCCATGCTGCTCGAGGATTCTCACAAGGGTGGATACGGTATTTACATGCGGGCGCGGCTCGGGATAATAGGCAAGCATCTCGCGCACATGCATCGGACCGTGAGCCCACAGAATCTGCATGATCTGCTGCTCTTTTTCGGTCAAGGCTTCAGGTTTACGTTTTCGTGTCATGCGGCAAAGGTATAACTAAAATTTTAGTTGAGCAATTATTCTCGACTAAATTTTTAGTTAAGAAACTTTTTATCGTCTACACACATTATAAATAATGTATAATCAACTTAAAAACAGAATCACTGCTGACAATAAACTTATGACACCGAAACTTGAGGGCAACCTTGCCATGACATTTTCGAAAGTATGCTCGGGTCTCAACGAGAATGCTCTCCGTTTTCTTCTGCCTCTATGGATGTCGGCCACATCGGGTGTGGCTCTACGCCTATGTTTCGGGGCAGCGGCTTTCTGGCTGGTAGGCCTCTTCACACGCAAATCGGCCACCAAAGTCAGCTGGAAGCAGCGGGGCATTCTCTTCGGTCTTGGAGCAATAGTGATTTACGGCTATATGTTTGCCCTTCTCAANGGTCTGAGCTACACAACCCCGATTTCGTCGGCCATGTTTATCAGTCTTGAGCCTGTGATGGTATTCGTCATNTGCCTGCTTATGGGCACAGAGAAAGCCACNCGCATGAAAAGTCTCGGTATAGCCCTCGGTTTTGCGGGNGCAATGGTGTGCATATTCACCCAGAAACACTCCGATATAGCTTCCGACCCGATGCTCGGCGACCTCTTTTGTGCGGCCTCTATGGTGCTCTATTCCCTCTATCTGATTTTCTCTGCCAAGCTGCTCAAGGGCATAGATATGGTCACGGTGTCNAAATGGAGNTTCCTCGGGGGNGCTGTATCGGCAGTGATTGTAACGATGTTTACCGGATGGGATGCTCNGGTGCTTCACCAGTCTATTTTCTCTCTGCCGATGCTCGCTCTGCTTTTCGTGCTCATTTTNCCCAGCACCATAAGTTATTTTCTTGTGGATGTGGGTCTCAAACGTCTTTCCACAACCGTCGTGGCTCTCTACGGCTATGTGATTCTTGTGGTAGCAATGGTGGTGAGCTATATCACCGGCCAGGACCGTTTCGACTGGTGGCAGATGCTTGCNGTGATAATGATAGTGNCTTCAGTCTACTTCACCGAGCTCGCCGAAGCNNNNACCACCCCTGCCCCTACGAAATAATCAGTCGAGGAGGTCGGGNCGCAGGCGGCGGGTGCGNTCCAAAGCCTGCTCATGGCGCCATTCGTCTATCTTGGCCTGATGGCCTGAGAGAAGAATCGGGGGNACTTCCCATCCTTTGTAGACGGCAGGNCGGGAATAGACCGGAGGGGCAAGAAGGCCGTCTTGAAATGAGTCGGTCAGAGCGCTCTGCTCGTCGCCGATAGCACCGGGAATCAACCTCACGATAGCGTCTGTTATGATTATAGCGGGAATCTCGCCGCCGGTCAGCACATAGTCGCCCACAGAAATCTCACGGGTGATGAGATGCTCTCTGATGCGATGGTCNATNCCTTTNTANTGCCCGCAGAGTATNATGAGATTCCCGGCCATAGAGAGCGAATTGGCCATCGGCTGATTGAACTGTTCGCCGTCGGGCGAAGTGAAAATCACCTCATCATATTCCCTTTGCTCTTTAAGAGCCGAGATTGCACGGTCTATAGGCTCTATCTGCATCACCATTCCCGCTTCGCCTCCGAAAGGATAGTCNTCTACCTTGCGGTGGCGGTTGNTGGTGTAGTCGCGGAGATTATGCACAGCGATTTCCACCAGCCCCTTGTCTTGGGCACGTTTCAATATTGAGCAGTTGAGCGGGCTTTCGAGCATTTCAGGAAGCACGGTGAGTATGTCGATTCTCATTTTTCAGTTTTTGTTTGTGGGTTCGTAATATTTCAAAGTGTCTTTCAGGTTGGTAATCATCATGGCCCGTAGTTCGGGAGGCTCCACCACCTCCACTTTCGGCCCATACGACAGCAGCTCCTGCACAAAGTCAGGAGTCAGTTTCAACCGNTATGAAAATATTGAATAATTATCATGAATCATTTCCGACTGNGTGGAGTGGAGCGGGAGAGCGCGGAAATATTTAGCCTGACGCGGATCAGTCTTTATAACCACCTTTTTTGCCTCTCCGTGAGAGAAAACGATTCCGAACGAATCTCTGAAATAGGCCTCCACGTCAAAATCTTCGGGNAGTGTGAATGTCTGTCCGGTGATTTTCACATTGGTCATTCGGTCGAGCGCATAGGTTTTTATAGTGTCTTCCTTCACATTGCGCCCGGTCATATACCACCGCTGCCTCCAGAGCTTCAGGAAATATGGCTCTACGACAACCCCCTGCGAAGGATTGCTNCGGGTGTAGGGAGAATATGTGAAGCTGATGCTNTGCGACTCTTTTATGGCAGAGATTATATCGGAGAGATAGTAGCGTGCCGATGGCACATCTTCGAGAAAAATCCGGTGGGATATTTCGCGGGCATCGGTCATAGAGTTGCTCATCGATGCCGAGCTAAGCATCCAGTCTGTCACACTTCCCATGTGAGAGTCGCCCCCCTCGTCGATATAATATTCAAATGTGGTGGGATTACACTGTATGGANATCTTGAATATCTCCTCTATAGCGTTGCGGTAGTTGTAGAAAGTGCGCCTCGGCAGAGCATCGCCCTGAGAGTGAGGCGAGCGCTTCCAGAGCTCGTTGAGCTCGTCGCGTGTCAGCGTACCGTGACGTCTGATAGTGTCTATTATCCAGATATACCGGTTAAACAGATTGAGCGACATAATCTTTCTTTTTTCTTTGTGTAGACGATGTGAGGTGAAGCCCGAGCATGGTGAGCAGTGCGTTAAGTATCAGCAGCTCGAATCCGGTTTCATATGCCCAGATATGCCATAGGAGCCGTGTGATGCCCCAGGCGAGAAGGGGAGCGGCTATGCATACAGCNGGCACAAGGCGGTCGTTAACCGGGTGCTTGCATATCATCCCATAGACAAACAGACCGAGAATCGGNCCGTAGGTGTAGGAGGCGAGTGTGTAGACTGCGCTTATCGCATCATCGCTGCTCAGACGGTAGAACGCCACTATTACGATAGCCATCAGCCCCGACATAAGCACATGAACTCCCCGACGCACTCGCTTGAGCTTCTCCGCTCCGTAGCGTTCCTTGCCGTTGAGTATGTCGACAGTAAATGAGGTGGTGAGCGAGGTCAGTGCCGAACCGGCGGCTGAATAGGCCGCCGCAATGAGGCCGGTCACAAACACAATGCCCACATAGAGAGGCATAGACGGATGGGTGGCAATCATGGAAAACAGCTCGTCGGTTTTTTCAGGGAGNGTGAGATTTGTTTTTTCCGCATAGATAACGAGAAGGGTGCCGAGCACAAGAAACAGAGCTATCACGAAAAACTGCATCACTCCGCTGAATATCATGTTTTTTCGTGAGCTAAGCGAATCGCGGCAGGCAAGATGGCGCTGCATCATGTCTTGATCGAGTCCGTTGGTGGCTATGGCCATGAATACGCCGGCCACAAATTGTTTCCAGAACCATGAGCCGGATTTAGGATTGTCGAAGAAAAACACTTGCGACGAAGGATGATTTTTTACTGCGCTCACAAGCTCTCCGGCTCCCAGTCCGAGATTGTCTGCTACAAATACTATGCACAGCACCACCGATGCAATCAGGCAGAAGCTTTTGAGGAGATCGGTCCAGATGAGGGCTTTCACCCCGCCGTTAACCGTATATAGCCATATCAGCCCGACGGTCACGAGCACATTGAGTTCAAACGGTATGCCCAGCGGGCGGAACACAAGCAGTTGCAACACCGCACACACCACGAAAAACCTCACCGAAGCTCCCGTGATTTTCGACACGAAGAATATCCATGCCCCCGTGCGATAGCTTTGGCGTCCGAACCGTTGGTCGAGATAACCATAGATAGACACCAGTCCGCGCCTNTAGAACAAAGGCACGAGCACAAACGCTATCACCACATANCCGGCAATGAAACCGAGTGCCATCTGCAGATATGCGTGTCCTTTTCCCACAACCATTCCCGGCACTGATATAAAAGTAACNCCGGANATTGCGGCTCCTATCATTGCGAAGGCCACCACGGGCCATGGCGCACGCCGGTTGCCGGTGAAAAAAGTGTCATTGTCTCCGCCGCGCGAGGCTATGGCGGAGATAGCGAGAAGCAGGGCGAAATAGCCGGCTATGGTGAGGATTACAGCTATCGGGNTCATTCGGAATAAAGAAGATAGGGAGCGCGCTGTGCTCTGAACTGCGCCACATCATGCTGCCATGTGGCCTTGATTTCCTCAGCACTCTTCCCCTCTTCAATCATCTTGCGGATATTGGCNTTTCCGGCCAGGAGNGTGAAAAACGGCTTGAAGAATTTTTCGCCGGTGAGACCGCTGTTGCGGTAAGCGTCAATCACATACTCGAAGTTCACTCCCTTGGCTATNATTTCCTCGTCGGGCAGTGAGCGCAAATCGCGTCCGTGGCANAGCTTNTCCATCTGCGGGGGAGTCTTGGCTCCGGGNCGGCTCNGGGGTGTGAACGAGAAATCACATCCTTTCATAGCCGGATGCCCATACACCGTAAACGGCATATCCGTGCCACGTCCCAGACTTATAGGAGTNCCTTCGAAATAGCAGGTNGAAGGATAAAGATACACGGCTTTCATGTCGGGTAGGTTGGGCGATGGAGCCACAGGCAGCCGGTAGCGGGTCTGATGCGTGTAGTCCAGACATTCCACCACAGTCAGATTCAGCTTTCCGTTATTTTTCAGCCACCCTTCCCCTACAATCATCCGGGCGAGCTCGCCCAAGGTCATGCCGTGGAGAGTTGGAATAGGCAGACGCCCCACTCCTGAGGAATATTTCATGTCAAGCAACGGACCATCCACGGTCATACCGTTGGGATTCGGACGGTCGAGCACCACAAACTCTTTGCCATAGGCCGAGGCTGCGTTCATGAGGTCGANCATCGTGATATAATAGGTGTAGTATCTCAACCCCACATCCTGNAGGTCGCAGACAATCACGTCTATTCCGTCCATCACACTTTTGGCCGGCATCCTCGTTTTTCCGGAATATAGCGATGCTATTGGAATTCCAGTCTTTTTATCTTTGCCGTCGGCCACATGCTCTCCGGCATCGGCTGTGCCACGGAAGCCATGTTCGGGAGAAAAGATNGTGGTCACATTTATGCCGTGGCGCAGCATCAGGTCGAGTGTATGCTCATTGCCCACCATNCCGGTGTGATTGCTCAGCAGAGCCACTCTTTTCCCTTCGAGCATTGGCAGATANACATCTGTCCTGGCNGCCCCAACGGTCACCTCTGCCGCTGCCCGGAAAAGCTCCCCGCCTGAAACACATAGAAAGATTATTAATATATACAGTCGAATCAATTTCATGACTTACTTATCTGTGGTAATGATTGACTGCAAAGGTAGCCACACCGAGGGGCAATAATGGTGTATAGGCGGTTAATTCATGTTAACAATGCNTAGTGCCGACGAAATCCACACTAATTTTGTCGTATTATGCAAAATAACCACANCCTTGACCAAGCCATTGCCAAAGCGATGGGCGGCACACCACTCTCCGTTGACGAAGCTCTTGCTCTCGATTCTCTTTATTCCACTGACGCCCTCTGCGATGGCGCCGAAAAGATAAGGAAGGCGCGTTGCGGCAGCGATATTGACACATGTTCTATTGTCAACGGACGTTCGGGGCGATGCTCCGAAGACTGTAAATGGTGTGCCCAGTCAGCCCACCATTCCACGGGGATAGACATCTATGAGATTGTAGACACAGCAGAGATGGATCGTGTGCTTGATTCTGCAACAAGCCGGGGTGTGCGCAGATTCTCTCTCGTCACCAGCGGCCGGAAGGTTTCCTCCCGCGATATAGACCGCTTCTGCAATCTNTTCCGACATTGTGCGGCCCGCAGTCCGCAGATGCAGCTCTGTGCTTCGATGGGTCTCCTTGACNAGCCTGAACTTCGCAAACTCCGTGAGGCAGGAGTCACACGCTACCANTGCAATCTCGAAACCTCAGCCTCTTTCTTCCCTACACTCTGCTCCACCCACACCCACGAAGATAAGCTCAAAACTATCCGGGCCGCACGCAATGCGGGCATGACCGTTTGCTCGGGAGGTATTATAGGTATGGGCGAAAATCTNCGCCACAGGCTCGAACTCGCCGAGCAGGCACGTGAGGCCGGAGCNGTTTCCATTCCCGTGAATATTCTCCAGCCGATAAAAGGGACTCCGCTTCAAGACACCCCTCTCATCACCGAAGAGGAAATCATCCGCACGATAGCCCTCATGCGTTTCATTGCCCCCGATGCAGTGATACGCTTTGCCGGCGGACGNGCACGCCTTTCTCTCGATGCAACCCGCCGCATACTCCACGGTGGTCTCAACGGAGCCATGATTGGCGACCTCCTNACCACCGTTGGCAATAACATGGACTCCGATTTNACCCTCTTCGCGGCCGAAGGNTTCACCACCGACTGAACTTTCTCACCGTATCCTTAGCACGCCTTCGCTCATGCCATAGGCTGCGAAATATCCCAGACCACCGTTTATGTTGGTAGGAAGATTTTCNGCAAAAGTGAAAAANAGATTTTCATTGAGCGANATATTAGANTCATAAATCTTCCAGAAGTNATACATGGTTCTATCCATAGAGCAGACATGAACGATAACCGTCTGGCCGATTTTGAANTAGTGAGAGAAATTTTTCACAGCNTCATCATCTGTCTGTACACGTTTTCCCCGGGTGACGACTATACCTTTTTCAGGATTGTAGTCTCGNCCGCACACTGTTCCGAGAAATGACGGATAGTAGCGTCCNTCGTCAGGAAGCGTTTTCACAAAAAGCTTTATGTATTCGTCGGCTTTTATATCGGTAAGGAATACCTTTACCGAATATAGCGAATCGTTACCGTCCACTTTCTCTGCCTCAAGTCTTTCAATCTTAGGAGCGGTAAGGATTGTGGATTGAGCCGTCAGGGTATCTTCGGTTGTCTCTACGGTCAATCTGTAGCTATGTCCTTTCTTCCCTTTCAGACGTGATGTTGTATATATTACGGGTGGCATATATGCGTTATTGAAATGTGAGGTAAGCACATATTGCTGGTCTCCATCGAATATTGATACCCTGCACCATTTTTCCACAAGATTGTCAAAAGAGGGTTCNTCTACTGTCAGGTCTGCGGCATGAGTCACAATCACAACCGGTGCTTCTCCCTCTTCAATCCAGCCTTCCACCACGAGAGGACTGTTTGTCGCATCATTNCAGAGGTCATCACCGGTGTCACATCCATATAGCAACAAAATAGTGATTGCCGCAATCAGCTTAACAATAAAGNGTTTCATTAAGTATGTGGTTCTAAATTATTTATTGTAACGGATTTGAAAGCATGTGGATGAAATTTTGCATTTGCCNGATGGCGTTATGGGGTTCCATAGCAACTGAAGCCGGATTCGGATGTTCGCCTCAGAAAGACAATGCATCAAATAANTTCNTACACATACTTAAAATTGTAAAGTATAGGAAATTGATGGAATCACAGATTTCATGATAGATTGCTTCTGTAATATACCATTAGAGATATTATAGGATGTATATTCGAAAAGAACATTTTTTGAAGCTAATATATTGTATACTGACATTCGGATTATATTCCTCACCCGTGGTCCGGAGCTTAAAGTGATGGTGGCCGCCGCATCCAGTCTGTTATACGATGGCAGACGTGAGGAATTATGGGGAAAATACTCACATATCAGGTTTTCGCTCAAAATATACCCGTATTTGGCTTTAGTGTAGGGCAACCCTGTGGCATGGGTATATGTTGTTGAGAGAGTAAGGAGGCGGATCGGTTGCCACGTAAGGGTCGTTGTCAGGTCGTGCAGACGGTCTGCAGCCAGTGGAAACCACCTGTTGCCGAATCTTTCCATACGTGCCCGCGAACTACCGAGATTATATGACAGACGTCCTCTTACTGCTCCGAACTGCCGCATNAGGCTCAACGAAATCCCCACTGCATATCCATTGCCGGTTGCAGCATCGTCCACCGGATTATAGCCGCTATTNGTAAGGTCCATCAATGAGCCTGCAAATTCTATGCAGTTGCTCATCCTCCTGTAGTATGCCTCAGCTTGGTAATTTATACCCCCGAATGGGAGATAGCCGGCGGCNCCAATCTCAAAGTTGTGGGAGTATAATGGGCGGATATCTTTTCCTGCACAGANCCAGAAATCGGCAGGAAGACTTCNGGTGCTTTCCTGAATCAGGCGAGTGGTAGCCGTTGTGAGGCCATAGCCTGCATATAGAGTTGTGTTGGATCCGGCTGTGAATCCGATGTTTATGCGCGGTTGAGGGATTACGACGGTATAGTNGCGGGTGNTATAGAGAGCGGTGCGTAATCCGGCTTCAAAATTCATTCCTCCGGAGAAGGCGGCATTCCCCCAGCCGAACCGTCCATCTCTGCCNCCCGCAATAGGTTTTCGGGCTTCTCCTTTCAGAGAGATTTGCGGTAGGAGCGGCGGCGGCGGTGCAGNCGGCGCTCGAAATATTGCCACTGTAATTGCACACTGGCGTTGTCTTCAAGCTCCAGATTGCTTTCTGCAAACTTATATCCGTTCTTTATATAGGCCGGAATCAGGTCTGAGAAGAGCAATGCATTCACTCCCTTGCTCTGATATTCGGGGCGTATGGCTACCAGCATGAGGTCTACCACATCATTCTTCCCTTTGATGGCTTTCAGTATGTGGGTCCAGCCCCAGGGCAGCAGCTTGCCGCCNGATTTCTGGAGCGCCCGCGAGAATGAAGGTATCGATATGCCCACACCAACAAGAGCATCGTTTTCATCCACAATCACGCTGATACAGTCAAGCCTCAGCACATCTATATATTTGCTGATATAATAGTTTATCTGCCGGGGNGATAGCGGTGAGTAGCCATAGAGTCCGTCGTAGGCTTCGTTGATGAGTTCGAATAGAGCCACCCCGTAGGTGTCTTTGAGTTTNTTGCGCGAGGTGAAGTGGAGATTGCGNAGGTTATATTTCTTCTTCACGATTTCACCCACACGCATTATTTTGTCGGGCACCTTATCGGGCACTGTCATACGATATTCCACCCAGTCGGTGTCTTTCTNATAGCCCAACCGTTCGATCTGCCGGGGATAATAAGCATAATTATATATNGTGGCCATGGTGCCGAGTTCGTCGAAACCATCCACGAGCATACCCTCGTGGTCCATGTCTGTAAAGCCCATCGGTCCGATAATCTCTTCCATGCCCCGCACTCTGCACCAGTTTTCGGCGGCAAGGAAAAGGGCGTTGACCACTTCATCGTCGTCAATGAAATCTACAAAGCCAAAACGCGCCTGTTTGCGCCCCGTGCGCAGATTTACGGTGCGGTTTATTATCGCTGTGATGCGTCCTGCTGGTTTCCCGTCGCGGTAGGCCATGAAACACTGCGCGTCGCAGAAATCGAATGCCGGATTCTTATCAGGCATGAGNGTTTCTATTTCGTCGATGATGAGCGGTGGCACATAGCAGTCGTTGCCGCGGTATAGGTCTATGCCGAAGCGCACATATTTCTTCAGTTCGCTCCGGGTCGGAGCTACAGTAAGGATTTCTACAGCCATATTCAGTGGATTATATTGCATTGAGCCACACCCTCCGAGGTGGGTCGCAGGGGAGCCCATGGCGAATTGAACCATGCGAGAATGCCAATCATCACTATCAGGAATATGATGATGGCTATGTAAAGTTTATTGTCTGAACGGTGAGCCAGAGCCATCCGCAGAGCATGGATGCTATGGTAGCGTTCATTAGGATTGGATGCTGTGCAGCGCTCGGCTATCTTATGGAGATATGAGGGGGNTCCATCCACCTCGNCGAGCACNTCCTTGAGCACNAGNCCAAAGTTATAGATATCCTCTTCCGCGTCGGCCGGAGTGAGGTGTTCCCGTTGGTCAAACCCCACATCGATGAGTTTGAGGTTTTCTATATTNTCGGTAAAGATGATAGTTTCGGGTCTCACCGGGAAGTGCACAATNTGGTTGCGCTGGATATAGTCGAGAGCGTCGACAAGCTGTGTNGTNACCTTGTCAAGGTGATGAGGCTCCACCTTATGGCGGTCTATCATTTTGCGCAGCGACAGNCCATACACATCGTCGGTAATGATACATCGTCCCAATCCCGGCACATCCTCGAAATCATTGATCATCACNATGTTGGGNTGAGCCAGATTATATCTCACGTCAAACTCCTTCTCTATCATAGCACCAAACCGTGGGTCGTCCTTATAGGCCGGCTTGAGTGTCTTGAGCATGACCCATTTACCATGCTTTCGCGCGGTATACACGTCGTAATACTCCTCGTCCCATTCGGGGAGCAGCTCTATTTCAGTCCATTTCCTGGCGTCATGATTCTGGTTCGGTTCGCTCATAGATATATGTTCGCGGGTGATGGGGATAATGTTTGTTTCAGAGCATTAATCTGTGCAAAGTTAAGCAAATGTTGCGAATCTATTCAAAAATGAGCGGGCGGATTTTTTTCCGCCCGCTCATTTNCAGATTTTATATAGCAATCAGAATATCTGGTAGGTGAGCCTGCTTCCGGTGTCGAGATCGGTGAGATAGAGATAACTGCCGGCTATGGCCCAGCGATAGGTCCAGGTCTCAGCATTGCTGAAGCTCACATAGAGCAGCTCGCCGTCGGGTTCCCAAAAGATGTCATAGTTATATTCATATCCCCATTCATCGTAGTCGGTAAACACTCCGCTGCCGTCGCCATAGAAGGTGAATATGCTCTGATTCATTTCCACGGGTCCATAGTCATCGGCCACGAGCACCCAATCGCCGATCAGCGGAGAGTAGTAATAGTCGTCGTCGGTGTCGCATCCGGTGAGTGAGATGAGGATGAAGGCGAAGGTTGCGAAGGCAATAATCCGCTTGGTGGTGGTCAGGTTTGGTGTGCTCATAGGGGTTTGTGTGTGTTATGTAAGCGATGTAATGAATTTATGATTTCTAAACACCGCTCTTCCTGTCAAAGTTCC
The DNA here is from genome assembly GCA_014802045.1 of Bacteroides sp. Classification (GTDB taxonomy): domain Bacteria; phylum Bacteroidota; class Bacteroidia; order Bacteroidales; family Muribaculaceae; genus Paramuribaculum. Next base: position 4,230 of record JAAVDA010000007.1, on the reverse strand, counting down.
GTGAGATGCTTATATTTTCCCTATTTTTCATTATTTTTGCCCCCAAACACTACGAAAATGAATCTGACCACGCTCATCCGCCCCTTTTTCACCGCCAAAGCTCGCAAAAGTCTNGCTGCAGCTTCCGACCCTGAGGCAGCCCAGCTCCGCACTCTCAGGATGCTGCTGTCGCATGGCCGCCACACCCTATGGGGGCGCACCTACAGGATGGAGCAGATAGGNTCCTATGCCGATTTCAGCAGTTCGGTTCCGGTGTCGCCATATGAGAAACTGCGTCCCTATGTGATGCGTGCAATCAAAGGAGAGCGCGACCTGCTCTGGCCCGGAGTGACCCGTCGCTTTGCCCAGTCGTCGGGCACATCCGATGGCAAGAGCAAATATATCCCCGTCACTTCCGCCTCTCTCCGCCTCAATCATTATCGCGGGGGAGCCGAGGCGGTGGCCCACTATCTCAACCATCATCCACAATCGCGGCTGTTCGATGGGCGGGCATTCATCTTAGGAGGCAGTTTTGCCAATGAGCTCAGTCTGCCAGACCCGCGTGTGAAAGTCGGTGACCTTTCCGCCAATCTAATCGATGCTATCAATCCGCTGGTCAATCTCGTGAGAGTTCCCTCCAAGTCCACNGCTCTCATGGCCGACTGGTCAGAGAAACTTCCGGCTCTCGTGAGAGAATCCGCCTCTGCCGATGTGACCAATATATCAGGAGTTCCATCGTGGTTTCTCACAGTGCTCCGTGAGGTAATCAAATCACGTGGAGCTGAAACTATCCACGATGTCTGGCCCAACCTCGAAGTGTTTTTCCATGGTGGCATCTCCTTTGCCCCCTACCGCGACCTATACAGCTCCATCACCGACCCCTCGCGAATGAACTATCTTGAAACCTACAATGCTTCCGAGGGCTTCTTTGCCGTGCAGACCTCGCCCGATGCGCCGGGCATGATGCTTATGGTAGACGCCGGCATATTTTATGAGCTGCTTCCTGCCGACGGCTCCTGCTCCACCCCTATTCCGCTNTGGCAGGCCGAACGCGGACGAAAATATGCTCTTGTCATCACCGCTCCCAATGGGCTTTGGCGCTATCAAATNGGCGATGTGGTGCGTATAGAATCGACANAGCCGGTCATCACAATAACTATTGCCGGACGCACNAAGAGCTATATCAATGCGTTTGGCGAGGAGGTGATGGTTCACAACACTGATGCCGCNCTTGCACGCGCCTGCCGTGAGGAAGGATGCCGTGTGCTGGACTATACAGCTGCCCCCGTCTATACCTCCGCCGGGTCAAAAGGCCNTCACCAGTGGCTCATCGAATTTGCCGAACCTCCGGNCGACCTTGCCCGTTTCGCCGCAACTCTCGACCGCTGTCTCTGCGAAGAAAACAGCGATTATCAGGCCAAGCGCACCGGTTCCATTTTCCTGTCGCCGCTCACGGTNACAGTGGCCCGACGTGGCCTTTTCGACTCGTGGCTCGCATCTACAGGCAAATTGGGAGGCCAGCGTAAGGTGCCCCGTCTCTCCAACGACCGCCATCTCATAGACTCGATGCTGTCTTTCAATATTTAGAACCGGTTTAACATTCAATNAGAACTCATCATCTCCCCCGGGTGTTATAACTCNAAAACNTTCATTAACTAACACCCGTTTGTATGAAACTTGCTCCAGTAATCGGCTCGGTTGTCATTGCCGCCGGTATTCTTGCATTAGGTCTCTGTATCCGTAGCGGACTCAAATCATTCTCCGATCGCGACCGTGTGGTCGATGTGCGCGGACTCGCCGAGCGCGAAGTCAATGCCAACCAGGTCACATGGCCCATACTTTTCAAGGAGGTTGGCAATGATCTCCCATCCGTATATAATAAGGTGTCGGCCACAAATCGCCAGATAATCGACTTCCTCACCTCCAACGGTATCGANTCTGCCGAGATTTCTATTGGCGCTCCTACCGTNCGCGACCTTCAGACCGACCGCTATAATAATATGCCTCTACCCTATAACTATGCCCTAACATCTGTCGTGACCGTCAGCTCCGATAAGGTAAAGCAGGTTCATTCGCTCATAAACCGTCAGGGCGAACTGTTCAGTAAAGGCATAGCTATCGGCACAGACTACAATTATCAAATCACCTACTCCTTCACCGATCTCAACACAATCAAGCCNGAAATGATAGCCGAGGCCACACGCAATGCACGCGAAGCCGCAAAGAAATTTGCCGATGACTCCGATTCGCGTCTCGGCAAAATCAAGACTGCCCGNCAGGGACAATTCACTATCGACGACCGTGATGCCACCACACCTTATATAAAGAAGGTGCGTGTGGTCACATCTCTCACATATTATCTTGAAGACTGACGAACATTATNTCGGCCAACAGTGTTTTATTGACAGAAATCAACAAATCATCATTACTAAAAATATAACCAACTATGGCAACACCAACCAAAAGNATTAAAGGCACACAGACCGAGAAAAATCTCGTGATCTCATACCTCAATGAAACTCAGGCCTACGCTCGCTACACATATTATGCGCAGCAGGCCGACAAAGAACAATATTTCCCCATCGGTCAGATATTCCGCGAAACCGCAGACAATGAACTCCACCACGCCAAAGTATTCTTCAAGATGCTTCAGGGTGGCACAGTTTCGGTGCCTATGGATGCTGATGCCGGAGTGATTGGCGACACCGCCACCAATCTTCAGATTTCTATNAANGAGGAAAATGCCGAAGGTGTCGATGCCTACAAAAAATTTGCTGCTGTAGCCGAAGAAGAGGGTTTCCCCGAAATCGCCTCTCACTTCAATGCTATCGCAGAGGTGGAATCTACCCACCGCGACCGTTTCGAACGCTATCTCAAGCAGGTGCAGGATGGCACAGTGTGGAAACGTGACCACGCAATCGTTTGGCGCTGCCTTGTGTGTGGCTACGAATTTACCGGCACAGAGCCCCCGAAGAAATGTCCGGGCTGCGACCATCCCTACCAGCACTACATGGCTATGGACTGATTCACGTCTGTACCCCACATAGAAAAAAACTAACCCTCGCAGAGGCTGAGCCATCCGGCTCGGCCTCTGCCGTTCTGGTGGTTATTATATACGTGAGGGGGGAAATAAAAAAGCCTCCTCCGTGCGTGGTTGAGGTGCATGGAAGAGGCTTGGTATGATTACTGATATTGATGCTTTCGTATGATATGCGTCCGAGACCCGACAATTTGACAAACCGACAGTGCGGAGACGCGTGCAGCCTGCCCGGCTGNGCGGGATTGAGGTCCGTGATGTCCGCGCGCAACGATCGGTGCTGAGACAGGCAACCCATACACCTATAGGGTGCCTAACGGAAATTCCTCAATTTCCGTTGTGGAGTCTGCCGGAAGGCGCGAACCCGCGGGGCAATCGAATCATCCCTCACCCACGCTTTGCTCAAGGTGTGAAGCTCCGGCTTTAATACTCACACCCGCGCCTGCGGGTGCGTAATAATATTCCGCTTATAGTCCTATGGTTTCGCTAATGCTCAACCATAGGCTATTATACTCTCACCGGCGATGCCGGTGATGGAGAAGGGGCTTCACAGATGTAGGGTCTGCGACCCGCCCGCCGCGGGTCTGGGAGGGGTTCGATTGGTTCCTCGGTGGAATGGAAGTGTGTCAATGTTCTCTTCGGAAGTGTGCTGCTGATTCCGCGGGCGGGTTGTCGCCGATGTATACGAGTCCGCCCTACCAACCGGCTTTTCCACTGATTTCCTCCTCTGAGGATAATCGTCTGTGTGTGGTGCGTTTCCGATTNCAAAGTTAGTGGACAGGGAGGGCGAAAAGCTGCTAATTCGCTCANTCGGGTAATTTTTTTCGCTCATCCCTACTCTCGGTGTAACAACCGCACAACATTATTGTAATACTACAATGCGCTAATATTCAAATCATTACTTATGTTACTCCCTGGTTGTTACATCTCGTTGTAACAACCTCGTAACGAATTTAACTTCCTTTAACCTCAAAATTCTTGCAACCGTTATTTTTGCCGTAACTTTGCATCGTCAACGAACAACAACCCCGCTGACACACTCAAACAGACAGACATCATCACAAACCACCAAATAACATTTCATCATGGCAACCGCAACCTTCCAGACCCGTCTCATGGACCTTCAGGCAAACCTCCTCAACTTCGCGTATATGCTCACCTCAAACCGCGACGACGCCTACGACCTGCTTCAGGACACCACCCTCAAGGCTCTG
>JAAVDA010000006.1 GCA_014802045.1 Bacteroides sp. | reverse complement strand
CCGAACAGAGAAGTTAAACCTTACCACGCCGATGATACTGCGAAAGCGGGAAAGTAGGTAACCGCCCCCTTCCAAGGGAAGCCGCAAACTCCACAAGAGACTGCGGCTTCCCTCTTTTTTATACCCCTACCTTCTCTATGTTCCGCTGGTTTTATCTTATCTTTGCATCGCAATAGATTTTGATTATGGCTCACCAACATTCCATCTTCCTTTCTGATTTAACCACGGGATATTTTCGGGGTAAGACCGAAATACCGGTTACTGAAAATCTCACATCGTCTTTATCCTGTGGTGAGCTTACTTGTCTGCTTGGCCCGAACGGCTCAGGTAAATCAACCCTTCTGCGCACGCTCTGCGCTTTTCAATCACCGCTGCGTGGCAGTATTCAGATTTTCGGACGGAATATAGGGGAGTATCAACCGGTGGAACTTGCAAAAATGATAGCTGTTGTGCTTACTGACCGGACTGATGTGGCTAATATGACGGCAGAGGAGCTTGTGGCAACCGGTAGGAGTCCTTACACGGGATTCTGGGGGAAGTTATCAATTGAAGATAGAAACGCCGTGAGAGATGCCTTAGAATCGGTAGGAGCGCTATCTTTAGGCAAAAGGCCTGTGTCGACACTCAGCGATGGGGAGAGACAGAAGGTAATGATTGCAAAAGCAATTGCTCAGCACACCCCAATTGTGTTTCTTGATGAGCCTACCGCGTTTCTTGATTACCCGAGCAAAGTAGAGACCTTACAATTTCTTCACCGTCTCGCCCATGAGTATGACAAGACCATATTCATGTCTACTCACGATCTGGAGATAGCCATTCCTCTTTCAGATAATCTATGGCTCCTTGACCGTGAGAAGGGGCTCACAACAGGTTCTCCTGCCCGGCTCGCCGGTGATGGCTCCATAGCCCGCTATTTCGAGCGCCCCGGTCTCGACTTCAATCCCTCCACTCTCCACTTCAACGTCACCTCCATTTAATCTTGCGAAACATAAATCAACAGATTTAAACTCATATGGCTTCTCAACGGAGACATTAAAAGAAACGGGTCAGTGGCAAACCTCAGTTTATAAGTTAAAAAGGCCCGGAGGGTCATTATTTTGAAAACCCGGTACGTGCCGTGCCGGGAACAGCTTACATAACATTTATGGACATAATTGTTTACAACTAGTCCGACCCTCTCCGGGGTCGTGGGAGATGTGTGATACTATCCACCCCGCACGCAAGTGTACGGGGTTAAAAAGATATCAGGCCATCCCGGCCTGACACATAGCGTACATGAGTTCAAAAACCGCTTTTAACAACCTCTTTTTTACATTGACCCGGATTTTGAGGTAACGGATGAAAGCGAAAAAGGTCTCATAAAACGTCCGAAGAAACGACTGTGGGTAACGTTTGCTGACGGTGTAATAATCATATCAACATAAAATAGCCGATTACCGGTGGCTGACTATTCTGAATACGACTAAAGAAGCCGCCAAACTGCTGAATTTTATTTCGATTCATCTTGATGCCAAATTATTAGTCGAGGGTGAATGACGCTTCGAGGGGAGGACTCGGCTGTGGAATAGGACGGTAATCCGTGTATTATTGTTTTTTCCGGTCGGCAACGTATAGTTTTACAATATCCTCGTATTGATAGGGAGTGTAGAGCGAGCCGTGGCGGAATCCGGAAGATTTGTCATAAAGCTGCGACTTATCAGAGAGCAATTCGACCAGCACCTCATCATCAGAGAAAAATTCAGACAGCCATTTTCTTGTCTTGCCGCTCTTGAAAAGAGAGAACGGGACATGAACAAATCTACCGTCCTGCTTCTGAAAGAAGTACGGACTGCTAAGAGTTGTTGATAGATTCACTTGGTCCTTAACAAGTTTTACTTCGGAAAAACAAGACCAGAGATTGACATACTCACCCACATTCTGAAGGGCAAACCATTGTCTGGAGAGCTCCCCTTTCTTGCTGTTGTGACCCAAATTGGGTTTGTATTCGCCGTTTTCGGTGTCGAGCGAGCCATATGTATGCCAGCAGATGATCTGTTTGTTGTCAGGATATTTCGTAGGCCAGAATACAATGTGGTCAATCGAGTCACCACTTATCTTAAGCTTTTCTCCATCGATCTTTACGGTCACCTCCTTGTCCCAGGCTTTGGGGGTGGTAAACTCTACTGCGGAATATTCGTGGCCATTGAGCATCTTTATGTTGGCTGTAAATTTTGAGGCGGCTCCGGCCGTGAGTGAGACGGAGAGAGTAAGCGCGAAAACAAGATATCGGAAATATGATTTCATGATAATAGGATATGTTTGAAGATTAATAGCTTGCAGAGAGTGATGATTGTAGATGTAGACGGAGACATCCGGCAGCTGCGCGTTTTCCGGCGATTATTAAAAAAAGCACCTTGACTGTAAATAGTAAAGGTGCTTTCTTGTACCCGGACCCGGGATCGAACCGGGATGGATTGCTCCACCGGTGTTTGAGACCGGCGCGTCTACCGATTCCGCCATCCGGGCCTGTTTCAGTATGCGGTTGCAAAGTTACGCAATCTTTCGCGCTTTTGCAAGCGGTGTGGAACGTTTTGCATATTGTTGGCGTTAATTAAATATCTTCTATTTTATTAATATTCTATTCACGTGAACTATTTAGGCGACATCCTTAGAGAGTACCCGGCTCTTGCTATATTTCTCACTGTCGGACTGGGTTTTCTCATCGGCAAGTTAAAATACAAGGCGTTTTCCCTCGGAAGCGTCACTTCGAGTCTGTTGGTGGGCATATTGGTCGGCCAGTTCGGTATATCCATATCCGGCGAAATCAAAACGGTGTTTTTCATGATGTTTCTATTCTCTATAGGCTATAGTGTGGGACCGGGATTTTTCCGGTCGCTCCGTGGAGTGGGAATGAAACAAGCCATATTTGCCGTGGCTATGAGTTTCTGTTGCTTTGCAGTGACTGTGGGAGTAGCGAAATTTATGGGATATTCTCCGGGCGAGACCGTAGGCTTGTTTTCGGGCTCTCAGACCTGCTCGTCGCTTATCGGTGTGGGTTCCGAAGCGATAGAAAACGGAATCGGTTCTGCCGCAGAGAAACTCCGTGAGCTGAATCTTGTGCCGATATGCTATGCCGTGACTTATGTCTACGGTACGCTGGGCACAATCATTATTCTTGCCATGCTCGGACCACGTCTGCTCGGCGGACTCGACAAAGTGAAGCAGCAGGTGGCGGAATTGCAGAAGGAGTATTCTCACTCTCCATGGCGTGATGATCCGGCATATATCAGCGCAATGCATGAGGTGGCGTTCAGAGCCTATAACGTCACGTCACTGCGCTTTGCCGACGGAATGACTGTTAAGCAAACCGAATCGATGCTTCTTGCCGAAGGGGTGAGGTTATACGTAGACCGGGTGCATCGTCCCGGTCGGCAGGACGTACTTGCTTCCCCGTCGTGTATGATTAAGCCCGGCGATACGATAGTGCTGTCGGGACGTGTGGAGGAGATGGTGAAGGCCTCACCTCTTATCGGCCATGAGATTGTAGATGCTGAGGTGCTTAACTATCCTGTGAAGCAGGTGCCCGTGTTGTTGCGCAACCGAGACCTCTCTGGAAAAAACGTGGGTTATCTGTCCTCACGTAAATATATGCATGGTGTGCTTATCAAGGAAATCAAGCGTGCCGGCGCCATAATCGAATTCAGTGATTCCACGGAGCTTCGCCCCGGCGACACTCTCACCCTTGTGGGAGCGAAAAAGATGGTAGACCGTGCGGCAGGGCGTCTCGGAAATATTGACCGCCCTTCCATTCACACCGACATCATGTTTCTCTGCCTCGCGATTTTTATCGGTGGAGTCATCGGCACCATCACTGTCCGGTTTGGCAGTGTGCCTGTGAACTTCGGCACCGGTGGAGGCGCCCTCATTGCCGGTCTGGTGTTCGGTTGGCTGCGTTCGCGCCGACCCACTTATGGCCACATACCCCGCTCTGTGCTGTGGCTCATGAATCAGATGGGACTGAATGTTTTTATTGCGGTGGTGGGCATCACCAGCGGCCCCACATTTGTGGCAGGTATAAAGACCGTTGGCTGGGCTCTGCCTATCGCCGGTATGGTTGCCACCACGATTCCTCTGCTTATCGGCATCTGGATGGGACATAAGATTTTCAAGTTCAATCCGGCTTTTATTCTGGGCTGCTGCGCAGGCACCCGCACCTGCACAGCATCGCTCGGAGCTGTTCAGGATGCTCTGGGTTCAACTCTTCCTACTATCGGCTATACGATTACCTATGCCGTGAGCAATGTGTTGCTTATCATCTGGGGTCTGCTTGCGGTGTTGCTGGTTTAGACAGTCAGGCGCTTAACATTCGATACGGCTCTTAAGAATCTTTTTTTCCAAAAAGGGGGGAAGTATTGGGAATTTTGCGTAAGTTTGTGAATCGGAAACAGAAAACCAAAAACATATCTTCACCATGCCGAAAATCAAAAAGACCCTCAACATTATCAAAAATGACCCTTGGCTGGCGCCGTATGCCGACGCTATCGAAGGCCGACATGGGGATGCCATGAAAAAAGAGGCAGAGCTCACCTCTGCCGGCGGTACGCTCGACGATTTTGCCAATGCCCACAACTATTTCGGCCTTCACCGTAATGCCGACGATTCATGGACATTTCGTGAGTTTGCGCCCAATGCTTCTGAAATCACCCTCATCGGTGACTTCTCGGGATGGAAAGAGCAAGCCCGCTACACCCTCTCGCGCCTCGGAGATTCCGGCACTTGGGAGCTGACCCTTCCTGCCGATGCCCTGACCCACGGACAGCTCTACAAGATGATAGTGCGCTGGCCGGGAGGAGAAGGCGAACGCCTGCCGGCCTATGCCACAAGAGTGGTGCAAGACAGTGATACGCACGTCTTTTCGGCTCAGGTGTGGAATCCCTCTGCCCCCTATGAGTGGAAGGTTCAGTCGTTTAAGCCAGACACCAAGCCCCTGCTTATCTACGAATGCCATATAGGCATGGCTCAGGAGCGTGAGGGAGTGGGCACTTACACTGAATTTCGCGATCTGGTTTTGCCACGAATTCATGCCGACGGCTACAATGCCATTCAGATAATGGCTATTCAGGAGCATCCTTATTATGGCTCGTTCGGCTACCATGTGTCAAATTTCTTTGCCGCATCGTCGCGGTTCGGCACTCCCGAAGAGCTGAAGAGTCTCATAGACCGCGCCCATGAGCTGGGTATTGCCGTGATTATGGATATAGTTCATTCTCACGCGGTGAAAAACGAAGTGGAGGGACTCGGCCGTCTTGACGGCTCTTCCGATCTATATTTCTACTCCGATTCGCGTCGCGAACACCCGGCATGGGATTCGCTCTGTTTTGACTATGGCAAGAATCAGACGCTTCATTTCCTGCTGTCTAACTGTAAATACTGGCTTGAGGAGTATCGGTTTGACGGGTTCAGATTTGACGGCGTCACCTCGATGCTCTATTATTCCCACGGGCTCGGCGAATCGTTCGGTTCTTACGACGACTACTATAATGGCCATCAGGACACCAATGCCATAACATATCTCACCCTTGCCAATCAGCTTATCCATCAGATAAATCCATCTGCCATCACGATAGCCGAAGAGATGAGCGGTATGCCCGGACTTGCCACACCGGTGAAGGATGGAGGCATAGGGTTCGACTACCGCATGGCAATGGGTATTCCTGACTATTGGATCAAAACCCTAAAGGAGAAGAAGGATGAAGACTGGCACCCCACATCGATATTCTGGGAACTCACCAACCGCCGCGCCGACGAAAAGACCATCTCTTATGTGGAAAGCCACGACCAGGCCTTGGTGGGCGATAAAACAGTTATATTCCGCCTTATAGACGACCAGATGTACTGGCACATGATGAAAGATGACGATAATTTCACGGTGGCTCGTGGCATGGCACTCCACAAGATGATTCGCCTCGTCACCGCATCTACCATCAATGGCGGCTACCTCAACTTCATGGGCAATGAGTTCGGGCATCCGGAGTGGATTGATTTCCCACGCGAGGGCAACGGCTGGAGCTACAAATATGCCCGGCGCCAATGGAGTCTGGTAGACAGTCCGGATTTGAAATATGTCTATCTCAACGACTTTGATAATGCGATGATCCGCCTCATATCCGGTGTCTACAATTTCCAGGCGCTCCCCGTGGAGAAACTTTGGGAAAAAGATGATGATCAGATTCTGGCATATAAGAGGGGCAATCTGGTGTTTGTCTTCAACTTCAACCCCGTAAAATCTTTCAGCGATTACGGCATTCTTACCCCTCCGGGTGAGTATGAAGTGGTGCTATCATCCGATGCTCCGGAGTTTGGCGGCTACGGCAATATCGATATGAGTGTGCGTCATCTCACTCAGGCCGACAAGCTCTATTCGCCTCACGGAGTGGAGTGGCTCAAGCTCTATCTGCCGGCGCGTTCGGCTCAGGTGCTCCGCCTTGTGCCGCGTCGTCCCGGACGTCCTAAGAATACAACCGTAAAATCTGAGCCGGCCGCAAAGACATCACCGGCTAAAAAGACCCCGGCAAAAAAGACCGCCACAGCCTCTGCCCGGAAAACCACAGCTAAGAAATCGGCGTCTACCGCAGCAAAGAAAGCTCCGTCAAGAAAAACGGCTACGAAGAAAAAGTAATCCTCCCCTTTCAAAACTCTTACACCACTCTTGCGCTTTCTTATGCAAGAGCGGTGTTTTTTTCTCGCTGCACATCTTCTTAGAGATAAAAGCTAAAGAAAAAACGGAGAGGCACTGAAAGGTGTCTCTCCGAAGTCGTATAGGCCGCTGCCTTGATTAGGGAATTAAGCTGATTTCACGCGGCGCATTCAGGGCATTTGAACGAGGATGAGTCCGAACCTTTGAGCAAATTGTTGACGATATTGCTGGTTATGTCAAACTCAGAGGAGTAGATTGCATTGATTTTATATCTGCCGCAACTTCGGCGGATGTCTACACCAAAAATTGTTCTCAGTTCGTTGATATATCGGTAGAATGTACGCTGGGCAAACTCAGTGTGGCTGTCGTTGTGTTTGGAGCGTGACCACAATCGGTTTATCTCTTCAAGTGTGATTCCGTGGTCGCCCACTCTGATAAGATTGTCAAGAAGCCAGAAGTACTTTATCACCTGTGAATTATTCATGTTGAAACGTTTTTTGAAGGTTATAAAAATTCAATAAAGATGACTGCTCCGCGATGAAGCGGAACTGTGATGGAAACAATTTTAGTCCGGTAGGAGGGACCTTTTTTCGGGGGATGCCTCGTGTGCGGGAGGCGGCAGTTGGAGTCCGGACCAAAGTAATCCGGAAATAAGAAATTTACTTCATTATGTGTCTTTTGATTTTATGGGGGCTTCTATCCCATTTACGCCACAAATTTATGAGAATTATTTCAATCCTGCAAGATTTATTGAATTACATCACCATATTTTAAGTAAAATTGTGTGAAGTGAGAATTGATTGCGCCCGGATGGCGGGAATATAAAAATGGGGTGCCGACATCGGCTTGACCGTGTCGGCACCCCATTTTAAGATTGGCAGCGGATAATATCCGTTGTAAACGTTTGTGCGGTATATGTCTATAGATTTCCGACGGCTGTGTGAAGCTGCTCAAGAGCGGTGGCGAGAACAGAACGCGGACACCCCACGTTCAGACGCATAAAACCCTCGCCTCCGTGGCCGAACATCTCTCCGTCGTTGAGTGCGAGCCGCGCACCGTTGACAAACAGTTCCACGAGACTGTCGTGGCTTAGGTTGAGCGCGCGGCAGTCGAGCCATACAAGGAAAGATGCCTGAGGCCTGAAGGGTTTGACCTGAGGCATATTTGCGGCAAACCAGTTGATGACGAAATCAATGTTGGCCTCCACATATTTCAGCATTTCCTCTCGCCATAGATTGCCTTGACGATATGCGGCTATCGTGGCGATGGGAGCGAAGATATCGGGATCGCCGAATTCGTTGGCCTTGAGCCATCCATAAAATCGGTCGCGCAGAGCATTGTCAGACACAATGGCATATGAGCTCACCACCCCCGCGATGTTGAATGTCTTGGACGGTGCGCCGAAGGTGATGCTGCATGCGGCGGCCTTTTCAGAGACGCTTGCAAACGGGATGTGACGATGACCGAACAGAGCCATGTCTGAGTGAATCTCGTCGCTTATCACGATTATGCCTCTGCTGTGACAAATATCGGCGAGTCTGACGAGGGTTTCACGATCCCATACGATTCCGGCCGGGTTGTGAGGATTGGAGAGGATGAGCATACGGCAGGAGCCGTCGGCAGTAATTTTCTCCAGATGGTCGAAATCCATCGAATAGCTTCCGTCGGCATTCTCGATCAGGGGATTCATCACCACCTCGCGGTTGTTTCCTTCAGGCACGAGACGGAACGGATGGTAGACCGGCGGCTGGATTATAATTTTCTCTTCCGGTCCTACAAACACATTGACGGCCATACCGATTCCTTTCACAATACCGGGTATGTAGCAGAGCCAGTCGGGCTCTATCTGCCAGCCATGGCGTTCTCTGATCCAGTCGATTATGGCCGGACGATAGTCGGCTGGTTCCACCGTGTAGCCCAACACCGGGTGGTCCAGCCGATGCCGGAGGGCATCGATTATAAAATCGGGAGTGGCGAAATCCATATCGGCCACCCAGAGTGGAATCAGGTCGGAGTTGCCGTAGCGCTCAGCGAGTGCATCGGTTTTCAGAGCTCCCGAGCCGCGGCGGTCTATTACGGTGTCGAAGTTATATTTCATTGAGTGCTTGATTTATGTCGTTAAATACATCTTCCATGTCTTCCAGTCCGACGGAGAGGCGGATAGTGGTGTCTTTCACATCCATCTCGCGCTTCTGTTCGGCGGTAAATGGTCCGAAAATTGTGCTTGCCGGATGAATGGCGAGAGTTTTATTGTCGAAAAGATTGGTGGCGCGGCGAACAAGTTTCAGCGCATTGAGAAACTTGAAGCATGCTTCTTGATTGGCAAGCTCAATGGTGATCATAGCGCCGAATGTAGAGCCGAACTGATGTCGGGAGATTTCATGAAACCGATTGTCGGCAAGGCCGGGATAATTCACCTCTTTGATAGCCGGAAGTGTGCGAAGCATTTCGGCGAGTCTCATTGTGTTGGCGCTCTGCAGGAGGTAGCGTGCATGGAGATTTTCAAGTCCGATGGTCTGCATGTAAGCCACGTGGGGTGTCATATACGCACCCAGATTCAGGAGCATCTCGGTGCGCATCCGTTTCCCGAATTCCTCACAGGTGCCGTAGTCCATCACGAGTCCGCCTATAGAGGTGGCGCCTCCGGATATGTATTTGGTGCTCGACACCACCTCTATATCTATCCCGAGCGCCGATGCGCTGAACTCTGTGAAGGGTATCATCGTGGTGTCGGCCACCAGAGGCACATTCCATTTTCGCGCTATTGCCGCCAGAGCGGGAATATCTGCCACCTCCATCTGCGGATTGGTCATGATTTCAAGAAAGAGACAGCATGTTGACGAATCCATGGCTGCCTCGACTGCCGCAGGGTTGGTTAGGTCTACGAGGCGTGTTTCCACACCGAAGCGTGAGAGAGTTTTGGAGAGGAGTGCATACGTGTTGCCAAAAAGGTGGCGCGAGGTGACTATATTCTTTCCTGCAGCAGCGAGGGCAATCAGCGTGTTGGAAATAGCTGCCATTCCCGATGAGAAAGCAATCACGTCCACGGCTCCGGTGAGCTGCTTCACCTTGTTTTCGAAGAATGTGACGGTGGGATTCATCACCCTTGAATAGTCGGGGTCTGTGCTGCGTCCGCAGAATGATTCCACCATAGATGCCGCGTCCGGAAATTCGTAGGCCGCGGTATGATACACCGGCATGCTCAGCGCTCCGTAGGAGTCGCTTCGTTGAAATCCGGTATGGATTGCTTCTGTCTGTTTTTTCATTTAAGTGAGTCTTGTATGGTAAGTATGTGTCACAAATTAATTAATATGCGCCATCATGGAAAACGGTATCAAATCTCATCCGTATATGCAAATTCTTGATTTATGACACACACCTGGAGTTCCAAAATGGCGGATAAGTAAGTCCGGAGATTGTTGTGAAGCCGCATAGAGTTGTGCAAACTAATTTTCAAGATCTCCTTATTATGATTGATGATGCTCAGCTATTATCGTCTGCAGACACTTCAATTCCTTTCCAGAGGTCATCGCGCTGTATGGTATAGAAAGAGTCCATCCGCTCGGTGAGGTGCGGATCTAACGCGGTGGTCTTCTTCTCTTCAAATATCGGAGTAGTCGGGGCACCGGCCACATATTCGGTGCCGGGAGACAGACTGAGCCCGAAAGCCGTACGCATTGCGTCATTCACCAGTTTCCCTTCCGTAAGCGATTCGCTGTCTCCTTTTTTTGTCACAGTCACGGTATAGTGCACACACAGCTCATATATCGCCCGTGTGAATCCTACATAGAGCGTGTTGAGTTCGTCGAGAATCTGCTCGTCGGTGCGCTGACGCACGTATGGACCGAACACTCCTTTTTCAAGAGTCTTTCCGGGATTGATGAGGAGCAGCGGCGGGATGCAGTCTGGATTGATGCCCGGCAAATTTAATCCGTCAGATGACACCCATTCTGAATTCTTGAATTTCACCACCTCTTTAGCCACCATTGGCAGATGAACGCATGGAAATTCAAGTCCTTTTGACTTATGGATGGTCATCACTCTTATGGCCGTAGTGTCGGCGGGAGCAGACACCTTACAGTCTTTTCCATGGTCGTCCCACCATTTCAGCAGTCCGTGTATGTCGGCTGCCGTATTGCGGGAACAGAAGTCCTGCACCACATCCATAAACGCAGAAACAAATCCGTTTTGGGTGGTCCACATCGTTTCAGGGACCTCGCTGCCGATTATGCTTTCCACGAGCGATATCAGGCTCCATGCGCGGTGGTGGCTCACACTCGGTGCTCGCTCGGGAGTGGAATCAATAGCATTTCTCAAAGCTTCCGACGGCTGCATTCCGTGGCCGATACCACTCTCGAAGCGGCTTATCATCTGATCAAGCCGCGAGCGGGAGTAATAATTCTTTTCTTCGGCTGAGTCATTTGTGGCATATGTGCGGAGGGCGCTTACGATAATCTTCACAACCGGCGATGAATTGAGGCTCATGGCATCGTCGGAAATGATGCCGAACTGGGGGAAATCCGGCTGAGTGGCCTGAAGTTCGAGCAGAAAGTCTATCACCTTCTGGCCCTCGATGTTTGTGCGGGTCAACACTGCTATATCCGCCGGCTGATAGCCGTCATCGAGCTGACGCTTTATATCTTCGGCCAGAAGTTTGAGCGACTGCTCTTCAAAATCGCTCTCGGAATTGTCTATCCGGGTGATTTTCACATATCCTTTACGGTCGGTGCGTTTTATCACCTGCTTCACGTTGGCATATATACCCGACATTCCGTTGTTGGCGGCCATAGCCTCGAAAAGGTCATTATTGAATGCCACCACCTCTTGCGAGCTGCGCCAGTTGGAATTGGAGGCCTCGCCGGCTCCAATGGTGGTGACGCTTCCGGCAAAATTTTTTGCAACTGTGTGGCCGAGCAGAGTAGGATCGCTGTTGCGGAAACGGTAGATACACTGCTTTTCGTCGCCTATTATCAGACTGTCGTTTCCGGCGGCTATGCCTTCGCCCACGAGCGGCCGGAGATTGTTCCACTGCATCCGCGATGTGTCTTGAAACTCATCGATGAGGAAATGGTCAAACCACACCCCCATGCGTTCATACACAAACGGAGCATCGTCATCACCGATAATCGATTGAAGCAGAGAGTTGGTATCGCTTATGAGCAGGGCATTGTTCTCGGTTCTGTATTCCTCCATCTTTTCCGTCACGCGTCTCATCAGTCCCATGGCGAAGATGTTTTTCCTGATGGCATCTACAGTGGCGTCGGTGGTGGCTCTCTCTCTCACTGCGAGGGCGGCCTTAAGCACGGCGTCATTAATGGCGGCGTTGCCCCCTTCGGTTCTGAACCGTCCCTTTTTCAAAACCGACAATACTCCCTCTTCGCCGTCAGAATCAAGCACCTTGTCGATGGTGGTCTGGGGGGCGGCTACTCCCTGCGACTCTTTGGTTATGGCATTGAGGAAGTGGGAGACGAAATTCTTTTTCACGAAATCGTCGCCGAAGCTTCCGATAATCGCCAGAGACTCCCCGCAGACAGTTGCGGCCGTCTCGCGCACCGAGTCTCTCCACATCTTCAGAGCGGCATCGAAATCCCTGATTTTCCGCGGGTCGGAGATATATCTGCTGAATGCGTCCAGATTGAGAGCGAGCACTTCGTCGTTGAGGCGTTCAAGGGTGGAAAGCAACTGCCCGTAGACGCTTCCGCTTTTATCGAGCACATTGCCCGACGATGCGTCTTCCAGTTTCTCAAGCATGAAGTCGATTATCGCCTGAGTCACCTCGCGGGTCTCCTTGGTGTCTGGATTGGTGGAGAGCGAAGTGATGAGGCGCCCCACTCCTTCCGCCACCATATCCTCCCCCTTCAGTTGCAGCTCATAGTTGCCGGTGAGCTCAGCCTCGCGGGCAAAGGTGCGCAATATGGTCTGGAAGAAAGCGTCGATGGTGCTGACATGGAAGAAATTGAAGTCAAAGAGGAGTCTATGGAGCGCAAGCCTCGACGAATTGCGCAGCTCATCGCGCGAGCACCTGAATTCGCTCATCAGCTCCCCTGCATACGGACTCTCTTTCTTCCACCCCGGTTCGGCTCCGGCCAACACGGCCAGTTCGTGGACTATTCGCCGCTTCATCTCATCGGTGGCCTTGTTGGTGAAAGTAATGGCCAGAATGGCACGATGAGTATTTACCGGGTTCGGATTGAGTGTGAAATTTCCGTCGTCACTCTTAGTCCCGAGCAGCAGCCTGATATACTCCTTGGCCAGAGTGAAGGTCTTGCCGCTTCCTGCCGATGCCTTATAGATTTTCAGCATGGCTGACCAATTTTCGCTTTCAGTCCCATGGCCTGCAGTGCGGAGAGCACATCTTTGCGCCTGTCGCCCTGCACCAGTATCTCCCCTCCGCGCGCCGATCCGCCGGTGGCCAGACGCTTCTTGAGCTGCGAGGCAATCTCTCGCAGCCGGTCGTCGTCGCAGTCAAATCCGCTCACGATTGTGGCCTGCTTGCCGCCACGCCCTTTTTTCTCAAACGTAATGAGCAGCACCCCGCGTGCATCGGGGGTGGCTTCGCTGTTTCCGGGGGCCGGGGTCGGCTCCTCCCCTTCGGGCAGCGAATCGCGCAGGGCGCTCAGCTTATCTTGCCAGTCCATCTCAGGTGGTGTGTGATTATTGATTGTGTAGTTGGTGAAAAGAGGTGTAGCATGTACGGGCACAACTCTATTTTTGTGGCTCCATCGGCTCAGATAGAGTCTGGCTCTTCGTGCTCCATGAGTGTTGAATCGGAGGGTGTGTCGAGTGAGCGCACTATCGCTCCAAGCATCACAGCGTGACCGGTATGTTCGGGTCCCACCTCCGAATAAAACTTCGTAGCGCTGTCGGCATTTGTCTCAAAAGCCTGCCGGTAGCACTCGGTGGCGGCTCCCACATTTTCCGGCTGATCCACCGAATCGGCCAGATGCATATACACCAGCGACAGCCTTCCGAGCTGACGTGCCGAGAGTCCCGAGAAATTTTTCCCGTTGCTGATATGGCTCGCTATACTCTTGGCTGTGGTCATATCGCCCTGAGCCACGGCCATCTCCGCATCGCGCAGCTCAATCTCCATCTGGTCTTCAGCCACAGGCGAACACCCGGCTGAGAAGGCCAGGGGCACTATTGCCGACACTATGACTTTTAGAAAAAGCTTTAGCCTCATAAGTAAGTCGTATGTATTCGTTATATAAGTAAGTCTTGTAAATTATGGCAGAAGGATAAGTCTGAACATCCGCTCTCTACGACAGTTTCAGTTCCAGAGCCTCCACAAAATTTTTCAGCATCGGATTCTCCTCCATCAGTGTGCCCAGCAGCTCACGGTCGTTGAGCACATGCAGGGGAGTGTCGCCTTCTTTCACCGCCACATCTATCACCACAGAGTCATTCTTCAGTGTCTCGCGCATCCATTGTGTGAGCGGTTGAAGCCATTCCTCCATAGTGTGGCGCTGCACCTCGTTGACCACATACATCGTATATCTCCGTTCGCCCGTAAGCTCCGGTCGTCCGGACCGCATGGCATGATAGAGTATATGCTCCTTCGGGTGGTCGTCTCTGAACTTCTCCCAGGCCAGAGTGAAGTCAAACTCCGTATAGTCGGCAGATCGCCCGCTGGAGGGGGCGCTTGTCGTCGGAGCTTGCTCCGGTCGGGTTGCTCCGGCCGGTGTGTTGTGGGCGCCTACGCGTCTCAGCGACACTTTCGGCACATTGAGCACCGTTCCGCCCCCTGTCGGACGTGGGGTCTGGCCGGGAGTCACAGCGCGCGGAGCCATAGCGGGCGCCTGTGGAGCCGGCCGGGGTTGCGGAGGCTGATGAGGAGCGGGGGAGGCATTGACCTGTGCCTGAGGTTGGGGTGCCGGAGCCTGTCCCTGTGGCGTGGCCTGAGGCATAGGCCGGCGGGCAGCGTTGATAGGTTTCAGCCGCCCCTCTCCGTCGCTGCCGCTATTAGGGGAGGGGCTGAGTGATTGGCATATCTTGGCGAGCGTCAGCTCTATCAGAAATTGCTTGCTCGAAGCGGTGCGGTAGTTGAGGTCGGCGTCGTTGCAGAGGCTCATGGCGCGGTAGAGAAATCCCGGCGTGCATTTCGCCGCCCTCTCTCTCAGCTCTCGCCTCTCCTCCTCGTCGGTCTCTATCAGAGTGGCTGTCTGGGCATCGGTGGCAAGCATCAGGTTGCGCAGATATTCCGCCAGTCCGTTTATCATAAACTGCGAGTCAAACCCCGCATCGCGAATCTCCTTATATATAGTCCATGTCTGCAGCACATCGCCGGCCAGAAAAGCATCCAGCAGGCGGTTGTAGTAAGTGTTGTCGAGCACATTCAGATTCTCCGCAGCAGCCTTGAATGTGATGTTGCCGCTGCTCGACGCGCTCACCTGGTCAAATATCGACAGCGCGTCTCTCATCGCCCCGTCGGCCTTCCGGGCTATCAGGCTCAGTGCGGCCGGCTCGGCGCTCACCCCCTCCTTGTCGGCCACCATCTGCAGATGAGCCACAGTGTCGGCCACCGTGATACGGTTGAAGTCGTATATCTGGCATCTTGACAGAATGGTGGGGATAATCTTGTGCTTCTCCGTTGTGGCCAGTATGAACACCGCGTGGCGCGGAGGCTCCTCCAGAGTCTTCAGGAAAGCGTTGAATGCCTGCGACGACAGCATGTGAACCTCGTCGATTATAAACACTCTGTATTTGGCACCCGCCGTAGGCGCCACCTGCACCTGCTCTATCAGCTCGCGGATATCGTCCACACCGTTGTTTGACGCCGCGTCGAGCTCCACTATATTGAGCGAGGTGTTGCTGTTGAATTCCCTGCACGAGTCGCAATTATTGCATGGCTCTCCGTCGGCAGTCAGATGCTGGCAGTTGATGGCTTTGGCAAATATGCGGGCACACGAAGTTTTTCCAACCCCGCGGCCTCCGCAAAACAGGTAGGAGTGAGCCAGACGCCCGCTCGCCACTGCATGCTTCAGTGTCGACGTCAGCGCACTCTGACCCACCACCGACGAAAACGTCGACGGCCTGTATTTGCGTGCCGATACTATATATTGTTCCATAATCTCATTCTTTCCGTCAGGCTGCTGAGCCTTACTTATGGCAAAGTTACACAAAAAGGCCGACTTTCCGCACAAAAGAGCATTTTTTTGATTACCTTTGCAGGCAGTGAAAATTGATTTTGTCTATGAAAAAAAATCTGATGCAGGCTCTGGCCCTGCTTCTCCTCCTCATAGCTGCGCCCGAACTCTCGGCCAAAGACCGCTATATCGAGAAAATTATAGCCGAAGGGCAGACCAATCCTCAGGTGGCCGACCACCTCGACATCCTCACCGGACGCTTCGGCGGCCGTCTGGTCGGATCAGCCGCCTACGACGACGCTGCCAACTGGATGCTACATAAATACGGCCAGTGGGGTATCAAAGCCTATAAGGAAGAAGCCGGAGAGGTGCCGGTAGGCTTCAACCGCGACGCCTGGACCGGACGCGCCTACGGTGTGGACGGTGTCGACCATCTGCATTTCGCCACCCCCTCCTACACCTCCGGCACCCACGGACGCCAGCTCGGCCACGTGCTCCCAGAGCCCACCACCAAGGCCGAATTCGAGCGGATGAAAGGGAAGCTCAAAGGCGCATGGGTGCTTCTCCGTGGCAAAAGCACCGGATTCCCTATCGACAAATCGGCAAAAGGCGACTCCATCCGCGCCGCCGCCCGCCACTACAATGACTCCGTCTCCGCAATCAATAGCCGCATATCGCGCAATAATTACATAAATCATACCGACACACCCCTCGTGGCCCTCCGCGAAGACCCGGCTCTCTTCTATCGCGAGATGTGCGATGCCGGAGTGCTCGGATTCGTTCAGGCAGCCGCCACACCCATCCGCGCCCTCTACGACCGTCCCCTCGTCAACGACCCCAATACCAACTTCGACAATCTCCCCACACAGCCCGAAATCAAACTCGACGAACACCAGTTTGCCCTCATTGAGCGCGCCGCCCGCGAACGCCGCGACATCATGCTCGAATTTGATATCCGCAATCATTTCCGCCTCGGCCCCATCAAATACCACAGCGTCATTGCCGAAATCCCCGGCACCGAACATCCCGATGAATACGTAATCATCTCCGGCCACCTCGATGCCTACGACGTAGGCACCGGAGCCATCGACTGCGGCACAGGCATCGGCCCCATGCTCGAAGCCGCCCGCCTTCTCGCAGCCGCGGGAGTCCGCCCCAAGCGCACCATCCGCTTCGTAGCCTTTGCCGGCGAGGAGTTCGGTCTCCTTGGAGCCCAGGCCTACTGCAAGAAGCATAAGAACGAACTCGACAAAATCTCCATACTCCTCAACCGCGACGGCGGTCCCGAGCCCCCGGTAGGTATCAGTGTGCCCGCAGCCATGCTCGCCGACATGCAGAAAGTCTGCGAGCCCATCCCCTCCATCAATCCCGACTTTCCCTTCGAAGTCACCGAAGCCAAGCCCCGTCAGCGCCCCACCAAGTTTGGAGGCACCGACGCCACCGTCTTTGCCGTCGAAGGTGTGCCCACCTACTACTTCCGCCTCAGCGACGTAGACGGCACCAACTTCAGCTACGGCGAAATCTGGCACACCGAAAACGATATCCTCAACCGCGAGAACCCCCGATATCAGCAGCACACAGCCATCGTAACCGCCATCGTGGCACTCGGCATAGCCAACCTTCCCCATCAGCTTTCGCGCGAAGGAATGTTTCTCCCCGACACAACCGCCCCCGCCGCCCGATAAAGGATGATTCAGAGATTCCACGCATTCATGTCGTCGGCCTCCGGCGAAACTGCCGAAGTCACCGCCGCGCTCTATCCCGGCCCCGGACGCCGCGAGCTCCATGCGGTGATTGTTCCCGCAGCCTCGCGCCATTTCCTCGGGCAGCTCGATGGCATCACCGGTGCCCTCGCCGAATTGCGAGCTGCCCATCCCGGCATGGAGATAGCCTATTCGCGGTTCTACATCTCCGACCCCGTCAACCGGCTGCCCGAGCTCCGCGCAGCCGCCCCGTTTCCCGCATTTTCCGTAGCCGGTCAGCCTCCTCTCGGAGGGGAGAGGCTTGCGCTCCTCGTCATCCTCATAGAGACCCCGAATGTCAGCAGCGACTCAGGCATCATCACAGTCAGCCGCGGCCACTATACCGACTGCTGGCTCACCACCCGCGCCCCTGAGTCGGGCACCTCCTCCTCCGCCACCACCCAACTCCTCACCGACCTCGACACCACCCTCTCTTCAATTCTCACTCCTCAACTCTCAATTCTCAATTCTCACTCCCCAATTAAAGACACCACCCTCCGCACCTGGTTCTTCGTCCGCGACATCGACGCCACCTATTCAGGCCTCGTCAGCGCCCGCAACCACTACTTCGCCCGCATCGGTCTCACCCCCTCCACCCACTTCATAGCCTCCACCGGCATCGGCGCCCAAGGCCTCACCCAATACAGCCCCCTCTCATTCGAAGCCTACTCCGTGCTCGGCATAGACCCCGACCAGATAGCCTATCTCCGCGCCCCCTCCCACCTCAACGACACCATCTCCTATGGCGTAGCCTTCGAGCGCGCCACCGCCGTCACCTATGGCGACCGGCGTCAGATCATCGTCTCCGGCACCGCCAGCATCGATGCTCAAGGGCAGATTCACGCCCCGGGTCTAATCCGAGCCCAGATGACACGTATGGCCGACAATGTCGACATCCTGCTTGCGCAGGGAGCCGCCCGCCCCACCGATATAATGCACATCGTGCTCTACGTCCGCGACCTCGCCGATGCCCCCATAGCCCGCGACATGATAGCCGAACGCTATCCCGGAGTCCCTACCATAGCCGTTCTCGCGCCCGTGTGCCGCCCCGGCTGGCTCGTCGAAATGGAATGCATCGCCATGTATCCCCTCACCACTCCCGCCCCCTACCCCGCCTACTGATTCTCCCGCTCTGATTCCTCTTCAAGCGCCCTCGGCGCGTTGATGCCGCGTGGCGGCATGGCTTTTTGTAGCCCGGGGTAAGGGCGCCGTAGGCGCTAAATTTGTGAAACCCCATCTCCGACACATCCGCCACCCGCTGCCGCGGGTGTCCCCCTCCATCCCCCCTTCTTGCGTCACCGGCAACGCCGGTGAACGTACAATAGCCTATGGTTGAGCGTGAGCGAAACCATAGGATTAAATCGAAATATAATAACGCACCCGCAGGCGCGGGTGCGGGGATTTTGTAAATTGAATGATTATCACTATCTTCGCCGCATGAACTCCATAACTCAGCAATATGTGATGGCGGTATTTGCCGTAAAATACCGGTTGGGTATGATTGATTCCCGGTGGGCTCCTGATTTCTACGCGATGATGGGGAAGATTCTAAATGATATGGATGGAGTGCGCCCACTGAAAATCAATGGTTACAGAGATCATGTGCATGTGCTTTACAGCACCCGTGGGATGATAGCCGATACTGAAATTGTCCGGCGGCTAAAAACGGAATCCTCACGTTGGCTCAATGAGAAACGATGGACTCTCGGACGCTTCGGATGGCAGAGAGGAGGAGCCCGCATCACCTGTTCGCCATCTGGGCTGCCGCGCTTGAAAGCATATATTGACAACCAATGGGAGCACCATCGTGTGAAAACCTTCAGGGAGGAATACGAGGGATGGTTACGTTCACTCGGACTCACAACATCGAAATATGACCTCCCGGAGGATCCCCAGTAGGCTCCTCATACTCGCACCACGCTGCTGCGGGTGCGTCTTTTTTTTATGACCTTGTACCCTATGGTTTCGCTCCCGCTCAACCATAGGCTATTATCTCCGCCACCCGCTGCCGCGGGTGTCCCCCTCCAGCCCCCCTCATCCTACCCCATAAAAGCGGCGAGAGCCGCGCTTTAGCGAGTAACCCCGTACGAAGTGCCGCAGGCACGAGTGCGGGGGGAAGAGCCCGCCCCACTTCTCAGAGCTCCGGAGGAGCGATATAGCCCAGGCATTCAAGTCGCAACTCCGTAGCTCCCGTTCTTCCCTCCCCCTCCATCCCCGCACTCCCGCCTCCGGCGTGTCGTACGGGGTTACTCGCTAATACACGGCTCCGCCGCTCTCCCCCTCCCCTCCTTTTTCCCTGCATCGAGAGAAAATTATGTGAAAAAATGCTTTCATTATAAAAATAATTCCTAAATTTGCGTCGAAATGGGGATCTCTATGCCCATTTTATGCAAATATAGTATCAACCTAAATCTACTAACAAACAATGTCTAAACGCATTTTAGCAGGAGTGTTTGCAGCCTGCCTCCTTATCAATGGGGGGGGGTATTTAGCTAATGCTCAGCAAGTTGCAGGCGCGTCGCAGCAGACGGGTCTGTGCGTTGGTACGGTAATCGACCAGAATGGCGACCCCGTTATCGGCGCTTCTGTAAAGGTGGTTGGCGGCACAGTCGGCACTATGACCGACATCGACGGCAACTTCTCCCTCAGTGGAGTTAAGTCCGGCTCAACCATCAGCGTTACTGCCATCGGCTACACCGGCGCCGAAAAGAAATGGACCGGTGGTTCACTCTCTTTCACACTTAAGGAAGAAGACAACGTGCTCGACGAAGTGGTAGTCGTCGGCTACGGTGTCCAGAAAAAAGCTAACGTTACCGGAGCCGTTTCTACAATGAACGCATCCGCTATCGAAGACCGTGCTGTCGGTTCTATCTCCGCAGCTATGGCCGGTGAGATGCCCGGTGTTGTTGTCGTTCAGTCCTCCGGCGCCCCCGGCGGTCAGACCGGTTCAATCACTATCCGTGGTAACAACACAATTAACTCCGCTTCTCCCCTTGTGATTGTCGACGGTGTCCCCGGTTCGATGAACAACATCGATCCTCAGGACGTAGAGTCAATCTCCGTGCTTAAGGATGCCGCTTCAGCCGCCATCTACGGTGTGCAGGCTGCCAACGGCGTTATCCTTATCACCACTAAGAAGGGTAAGCTCAACACTGCCGCCACTATCACATATTCCGGCAATGTAAGCATCGTTACTCCTACCGCGAAGCTTGACCCCGTTACCGCAATCGGCTATACCACAATGAAGCGTGAGGCCATCCTCAACGGAAATCCCAATGCTGATGTAGGTATCTATGACCAGCGTCTCTCTGACTACGCTGACGGTACTCTCGATCCTATCGGTACTGACTGGTATGGCGAAACCTTCAAGAGCCACGGCACTGAGACCTCTCATACCGTTCAGATCAACGGTGGTTCTGCAAATACCACTTACATGGCCTCTCTCGGCTATCTCTACCAGGGTGGTATCCTCTCGCAGAATGACTACAACCGCTACAATGCCCGTGTAAACCTCGACTCACAGCTCAAGCCCTGGCTTGCTCTCGGTCTCCAGACCTCATTCTACCGTGGCATCCAGAAGGACGGCTACAATGGCGTAGCAGGTATTATGCAGCATGCCAACCGTCTTAACGCAACCCTCTCACCCTACAATAGCAATGATGAGCTGCAGGCACCTGGCGGTATGCAGAACCCTATTGCCGAGGCTGAGAAAAACGCTACAGGTATCTACAAGGTTAAAGACGATCAGCTCTTCACCAACGTTTATCTCAACATCACCCCCATCAAGGGTCTTAGCATCCGTCCCCTCTTCTCTTGGCGTCACGACTACCGCGATTACTATCGTTTCCGTAAGGTGCTCCTCTATGGTGGCAGCTACAATGGCGGTGACAACGGTACACGTCGTGCAGACCACAACTACTACAACTGGGACCGCATGACCTATCAGGCTGTTGCAAACTACAACACCACAATCGCCGGAAAGCACAATATTGGTCTTCTCGCCGGTTATGAGTCTCAGCGCTATATGTATCGCTACACCACCGCTTCCCGCGAAGGTGGAGGTGACAACGCTCTCGACCAGGTATTCGATGCACTTTCTAAGGAGAACTGGCAGAATGGTGACAACGGTAATGACCTCACCCGTCAGTCTTGGTTTGGTCGCGTGCAGTATGACTACGACACCCGCTACCTCTTTGAAGCCAATCTTCGTGCCGACGCTTCTTCACGCTTCCCGAAAGCAAATCGCTGGGGTTACTTCCCCGCAGTTTCTGCCGCTTGGCGCATCTCTCAGGAGAGCTTCATGGAAGGCACACGCGACTGGCTCAATCAGTTGAAGCTTCGTCTCGGCTGGGGTCGCACAGGTAATGAGGAAATCGATGACCTCTATCCCGCTGTAGCCACCTACTCATATTACACCCTGCTCCTCGGTCAGAACCAGTATTCAGCCCTCTATGAGAGCAGCTTCGTAAACAACAACCTCAAATGGGCTACCGTCACCAACTGGGAGCTCGGCGTTGAGACTTCAATGTTCAACAACCGCTTCACATTCGAAGGATCTATTTACAAGCGTAAGACCACCGGTATGCTTCTTAACCTTCCCATTCTCTCTGTGCTCGGTGTAAGCGCACCCGCTCAGAACGCCGGTTCGGTTGAGAACAAGGGTATTGACATCACAATCGGCCACAACAACCGCATCAACAAAGACTGGAGCTACAACGTAACTCTCAACGTAGGTTACAACCACAACGAAATCACCAACCTTGCAGGTACTGAAGGTGAAAATCCCGCTAACACACTCACATGGTTCCTCGAAGGTGAGGCAGTCGGTTCATACTACGGCTATATATGCGACGGTATCTTCAAGGATGAGGCCGAGGTTAAGGCCGGTCCTCTCCGCACAGGTAAGGAAAAACCCGGTAACCTCCGCTTCAAAGACTGGGCTCACTATGAAAATGGTGAGGTTGTAGAAGGTGCCGACGGAGTAGTCGACGCTGCCGACCGTGCCGTTATCGGTCACATGAACCCCTCTTGGATGGGTGGTGTGAATGTTGGTGTCAACTTCCGCGACTTCGACTTCTCTATGCTCTGGCAGGGCGCTTTCGACTTCAATCGTTATCTGAGCGGTGAAGCTTCTCAGGCATTCTACAACAGCGGTACCGCTACCAAATGGCAGGAGCGCGAGCGTTGGTCACCCGAAAACCCCAACGGAACATATCCCCGTCTCTATGAGAACTCTTCGAGCTCGCCCGACGTTCAGGTCACCAACTCTTTCTGGTGCTACGACGCAAGCTACGTTCGTCTTAAGAACCTCACTTTCGGCTATACCATCCCCACAGCTATCACTCAGAAAGCAGGTATCAACAAGGTGCGTGTTTACTTCAACGGTGAGAACCTCATCACAATCTCAGGTCTCTATAAGAAGAACATTGACCCCGAGGCTCCTCAGGGACGTGGTGCTTACTACTCCAACGTGAAGAAATTCTCACTCGGTCTTAAGGTAACATTCTAATCACTTACGCAACAATGAAAAATAAATATATCAGCATATTTGCTTCGGTAGCGCTCGCTGTTGGTGCAAGCTCCTGCGTGGATCTTGACACCGCACCGCTCGCTCAGAAATCGGAAGCCACCATGTGGCAGACCGTTCAGGACGCCGAGCAGGGTGTTTCCATCCTCTACAACTACATGCCCGATGCTATGTGGAGTGCAGCTGAAGATGTATACACCGACAACTCCACCTATGGCATCAAATGGGCTGTTGATGCCCGCTGCTCAGGCCTTTGGGAGCCCACCGCTTTCTCTTGGAGCGGTGAATACACCTACATCCGCTATGCCAACCTCGTATTTGCTCATATCGACGAGGTAGAGGATATGGATGAGGCTACACGCAATAATGTCCTTGGTCAGGCATACTTCTTCCGTGCATATATCTACTTTATGCTTATCAAGCAGTTTGGTGACGTCCCCTACTTCACTGAACCTCTCAACCTTGATGATCAGGAAGACATCACCCGCACAGACTGGAAGATTGTCTATGACAACGTAATGTCTGACTTCGACAATGCTATCAAACTCCTTCCTGCTGATGCCGCCACCGGTCGTGTGAACAGCGTCATTGCTCAGGCATATAAGGCTCGTGCCGCCCTCTATTTCGCTAACCCCGAATGTCAGCACTATGTTGCTGATGGCTACCAGGTTGCTGCTAATAACGCTAAGGCCGTTATTGACTCAGGCAAGTATGACCTCTATGGAGGTGACTATACCGGCACAGCTGCCGATTTTGATCCCGCAGACTATGCGTCTATGTTCTGGGATTTCAATGTCGACAACTCTAAGGAGGGTCTTATGGAATATCACCGTATCCCCGGTGTAAGCGGTTCTGTCTACTATATCGGTTTCTCTGCATTCCCGAAACTCGGTTGGGGTGGTACTAACCCCACTCAGGATTTCGTAGACTGCTTCGAGGATGTTGAGGGTGCTCCCATCGCCACATCCAAGCTCTACAATCCCCTCAAGCCCAATGAAAACCGTGACCCCCGTCTCGAAGCCAACGTGCTCTTCTCCGGCCAGACATACTATGGCGTGGAAGTTCACACAGAACCTCTCACCTCGTCTGGCAACACCGGTCTTTACCCCTATGGTTGCAGTGACCAGACCCTCACCGGTTACTATACCCTCAAATGGCTTAACCCCGATGTATATCCCGAAACCGCCGGTTGGAGCCACCGTTCAGCTTCTTGCGACATGCGCTTCACCGAGGTGCTCCTCACCTATGCTGAGGCTATGAACGAGCTTAGCCCACTCTCTGAGGAAGCTTTCGCAGCGGTCAACCGTGTTCGTGCCCGCGTAGGTATGCCCGCCCTTCAGAACACTGATGCTACCAAGCCCACCTATTGCGCTACTCAGGACGACCTCCGTCAGCGTATCCGCAACGAATGGCGTATTGAGTTCTTCGCTGAAGGCGACCACCGCCAGTGGGATATCCGTCGCTGGAATATTGCTGAAAAGGTGCTCAACACCCCGCGCTACTCTATGAAGTTTAAGGTTACTAATGTTGCTTGTCCCGAATTCGGCGAAACTGTACCTGCCTATAAGGAAGGTGAGACTCCCTCATGGTATCAGGATCTCACACTCGATAAGGAGACCAAGGTCGTTATGCGTCGTGTCGTAGAGCTTTACGTTGGCGAAGGTCAGGAGATCACTCAGCAGTTCTTCTCTTATGGTCCTCACAACTATGTGTTCCCCGTGCCTCAGCACGATATCGACCTCAACAAGAACATCACCCAGAACCCCGGGTATAATTAATATACCTAACCAAACGTAGGATACTGATAAATACCTATAAATTAAATTCTTTTCATGGATTGGCGGGAGCCGGAGATGCGTGAGCATCCCGGCTCTCTCTTTTTTTGACCACGGCAATACGAAAATGCCCCCTCAGATTTAGAGCAGGATTTTGTTGGTCAGTAGCAAACCCCGGTTGAATTGTTAAAAAACGGGTCAGTGGCAAGCCTCAGTTTATAAGTTAAAAAAGGCCCGGAGGGCCATTATTTTGTTAACCCGGCACGGCACGTGCCGGGAACAGCCAGCCCCGATCAAATTCCGACCCCGGAGCGGGTCGTACCGCGCAGACTTATCATAACATTCAAGAACATATTTGTTTACAACTAGTCCGACCCTCTCCGGGGTCGTGGTAGATGTGTGATACTCTCCACCCCGCACGCAAGCGTACGAGGCTAACAAGATATCAGGCCATCCCGGCCTGACACATTGCTTTCATGAGCTCAACAATCCCGTTAAACAACCACTTTTCTATATTGACCCGATTTTGTAAAGGGGTTTCGCAATTTTTCTGTACCTTTGCAACTTAAAATGAATCAAGCGTGGAGACTAAATACATATTTGTGACCGGCGGAGTGGTGTCATCGCTCGGCAAGGGCATTATCTCTGCATCGCTCGCCTGTCTGCTTAAGGCTCATGGGCAGAGGGTTACAATTCAGAAATACGATCCGTATATCAATATCGATCCCGGCACCCTCAATCCGTATGAGCATGGTGAGTGTTATGTGACTGTAGACGGACATGAGGCCGACCTTGACCTCGGACACTACGAGCGGTTTACCAATGTGAGAACCACCCGCGCCAACAATGTGACCACCGGACGCATATATCAGAGCGTGATCGACAAGGAGCGCCGGGGCGACTATCTGGGCAAGACGGTGCAGATTGTGCCTCATATCACAGACGAGATAAAGCGCAACATAATGCTGCTTGGCAAGACGGGCGATTATGACTATGTGATCACCGAAATTGGTGGCACCGTAGGCGACATCGAATCGCTGCCGTTTCTCGAAAGTGTGCGTCAGCTCCGCTGGGAGCTCGGCGACAACAGTCTCTGTATCCATCTCACCTATGTGCCTTATCTCCATGCGGCCAAGGAACTAAAGACCAAACCGACCCAACACTCCGTGAAGCAGCTTCAGGAGCTTGGCATACAGCCCGACATTCTGGTGCTCCGCACGGAGAAGGATATCCCGCAGCAGATGCGGAGAAAGATTGCGCAGTTTTGCAATGTGGCTCCCGATGCGGTGATACAGTCCATAGACTGCGCTTCTATCTATGAGGTGCCGCTGCGGATGCACGACCAGCATCTCGACGAGATTGTGCTGCGCAAGACCGGTGTAGAGGTGAAGTCGGCACCCGACATGGGCGCGTGGCTGCATTTTGTTGACCGGCTGCACTCGGCTTCAGAGACCGTGACTATAGGGCTGGTGGGCAAATATGTGGAGCTTCAGGATGCCTACAAGTCTATCAGCGAGGCGCTGCTCCATGCCGCCGTCTATAATGACCGCAAGCTCGACCTATGCTACATCCACTCCGAGAAGCTCTATGACCACAATGTGGACGAGATGCTCGGAGGGCTCGACGGGGTGATCATAGCCCCCGGTTTCGGCCAGAGGGGCATAGAGGGTAAGTTTGCGGCGCTGAAATGGTGTCGGGAGCACGACATACCCACCTTCGGCATCTGTCTGGGCATGCAGTGTATGGTGATTGAATATGCGCGCAATGTGCTCGGACTTCCGGAGGCCAACTCCACGGAGATGAATCCGTCTACCCCCCACAATGTGATAGATCTCATGGAGGAGCAGAAGAGCATACACAATATGGGGGGCACGATGCGTCTGGGCGCTTACGACTGCCGCCTGCAGCCCGGTTCGAGAGTGGCCGGGGCTTATGGCACCACCGATGTGAAGGAGCGCCACCGCCACCGCTTCGAGTTTAACAACGACTATCGCCGGCTCTTTGAGCAGGCGGGCATGAAATGTGTGGGCGAGAATCCGGCCACAGGTCTCGTGGAGGTTGTGGAGATACCCGGCAAGCGCTGGTGGGTGGGCACACAGTATCACCCCGAATATTCAAGCACCGTCCTGTCGCCCCATCCGCTGTTTCTCTCTTTTGTGGCAGCAGCGGTGAAATATCACGAGGAGAAGCTGCTGCAGACAATCCCGGCAGAGACCGACCAAACAACAATAGAATAACCACCAATCACTCACATATCTGACGAATGGACAAAAACACAATTCTGGGCATGCTGCTCATGGCTGGCGTGATTTTCGGATTCATGTGGCTCAACAAGCCTTCGGAAGCCGAACTTGCCCGACAGCGCGAACAGGCCGAACAGATGGCCGCAAGCGAAAGGCAATTGTCGGCCGACAACAATCTCCTGACAGTTGACTCGGTGAGCCCCGCCGAGCTACAGACTATCGTATCAACCGTGCGCCGCTTCGGAGTGGCCGACTCTACAGGCTGCTACACCCTCTCGGCTTCTGACGCTACAATCACGCTCGCTACCGATGGCACAACCATTGGCGGCTATGTGATGGCCGATGACACAAAGGTGCCGATGACCGATATCCTCACTTCCGACTATAAGGGTCTGCCGGAGGCTACCGCTGCCAAGGCTGTGGCTAATCTCAGAGGTGCCCTCGCATCGGTGGCCCGCTATCAGGGTTTTGCCCGCTATCTTTCGGGCACTGAGCAGACCGTCACTCTCGAAAACTCGCTCGTGAAGCTCGATATCACCACCAAAGGAGGCATGATAAGCCGTGCGGCTCTCAAAAACTATCAGCGCTACGACTCCACAGCCGTGACCCTCATGGCTCCCGACACTGATTCATATTCCTTTACTCTCATGACCGCCAACCAGCGCCTCGACACCCGCGAATTTTATTTCACTCCGGTGGCCGAGAGCGACACTTCGGTGGTGATGCAGCTCAATCTCGGCGACGGCGCTGTGTGGGGCATCCGCTATGTGCTTCAGCCCGACAGCTATATTGCCCGCATGGAGGTGGTGCAGACCGGCATGAATGCCGTGATTCCCACCAGTGTGGCTTCCATGGATTTCACATGGACCCAGAAGATGGCCCGCAATGAGGCCGGCAGAATGTTTGAGGAGCGCAACTCGGCTCTCTACTACATGTTTGCCAACGGCGATGTGGAAAATCTCAAGGAGGGCAGCTCCGAGCTAAAGGAGGTGAACGAAAGGGTGAAATGGATAGGCTACAAAAACCAGTTTTTCTCGGCCGTGATAATCCCCGACACCTATTTCACCACAGCCAATCTCGACTCGGAGGTGCTGGAGCATGACCCGTCTTATCTGAAGAAGCTCACCACAGAGGCCACTCTCGAATATTCGTCCACACTGGCCAATCCTGCTTCATTCACCCTGTTCCTCGGCCCCAACTCATATCCTCTGCTCTCCGACCTGCAGAAGGAGATTATGCCCGGACAGAATCTCCATCTCACCAACCTCATTCCTCTCGGATGGGCGCTTTTCCGCTGGATAAACACACTGATTATCATACCGGTGTTCTCATTCCTCGGCGGATTCATAAGCAACTACGGTATCATCATCCTGCTTCTCACTATCTTTATCAAGATAATCCTCTTCCCGTTCACCTACAAGAGCTATATGTCGCAGGCGCGTATGCGTGTGCTGGCTCCGGAAATCAAGGAAATCAACGATAAGTGGCCCGGCAACGAGAACGCCATGAAGCGTCAGCAGGAATCGATGGCTCTCTACAGCCGCGCGGGGGCAAGCCCCTTCTCAGGCTGTCTGCCAATGCTGCTCCAGTTTCCGGTGCTTATCGCGATGTTCAATTTCTTCCCCTCGGCTATCGAGCTGCGCGGCAAATCGTTCCTCTGGGCCCACGACCTCTCGGCTCCCGACGCGATAGTGAGCTGGACCACCAATATTCCGCTCATCTCATCCACTTTCGGCAATCACATAAGCCTCTTCTGTCTGCTCATGACCGCGGTCAACATTATCTATACCCGCATCAATATGCAGAATCAGCCCGGAGGCAACTCTATGCCCGGCATGAAGTGGATGATGTATCTGATGCCGCTGATGTTCCTGGTGTTCTTCAACAATTATGCCGCCGGCCTCAGCTACTACTACTTCCTCTCGCTGCTCATCACCATTGCGCAGACCTATGTGTTCCGTAAGGTGGTCAACGAGGAGAAGGTTCGCGCCATGATGCGTGAGAATGCCAAGAAGCCCCGCAAGAAGAGCGCGTGGATGCAGCGTCTCGAAGAGGCTCAGCGCCAGCAGCAGGCCATGCTCCGCGAGCGTGAGCGTCAGCAGGCCAAGGGCAAGCGCCGCCATTGAAACAAACGATAAAACAACGACATACTATGCTTACAAACAAAGTTCAAGACGCGCTCAATGCGCAGATCAACGCCGAATTCTGGTCGGCATATCTCTATCTCTCCATGGCTATGCACTTCGAGGCCGAAGGCCGTGCGGGGGTGGCCAACTGGTTTCATATCCAGTTTAAGGAAGAGCAGGCTCATGCCCAGATTTTCATGAACTATGTGAATCAGCGCGGAGGCCGCGTGGAGCTCAAGCCTATCGACGCTGTGCCCACCTCATGGGCCAGCCCGCTCGACGCTTTCAAGGCCACTCTCGAGCATGAGCAGAAGGTGACCTCGCTCATCAACGAGCTTTTCGCTCTCGCCGAGGCTGAGCACGACTACGCCACCCGCGACCGTCTCACATGGTTTATCTCAGAGCAGGTGGAAGAGGAAGACAACTGCCGTCAGCTCATCGACAAGTTCCGCCTTGTGGGCGACAACGGCATGGGTCTCTACATGCTCGACAACGAGCTCGCCGCACGCACCTATACCGAGCCGGCACCGCTTGCTTCGTCGGCCGAGTGACGACTCCTTGGCTGCACCTCATTTTGAGCCGTCCGCGCTTTGATGCGTGGGCGGCTTTTTGTAACTTTGCACTAATGGAACAGGAGTTTGCATCATCACTTCTCGAAAATGCGGTGAGGGAGCTGTCGAGACTTCCCGGCGTGGGGCGCAAGACTGCCCTGAGGCTGGCTCTTCATCTGCTCAGGCGCGACGAGAGCGAGGGGGTGGCCCTCGGTCAGGCAATCATAGATTTGAGGCAGGGCATAAGATATTGCTCTGTGTGCCATAATATATCTGAGTCGGAAGTGTGCCCGGTGTGTGCCTCTCCGTCAAGAGACCGCTCAACGGTGTGTGTGGTCGAGAATGTGCGCGATGTGATGAGCTTCGAGAACACGGGGCAATACCGCGGGCTCTACCATGTGCTCGGCGGTCTGATATCGCCGATGGACGGCGTGGGGCCCGATATGCTCGAGATTGATTCGCTCGTGGAGCGTGTGGCTGCGGGGGACATCACCGAGGTGATTCTGGCGCTGAGCGCTACGATGGAGGGAGACACCACCAACTTCTATATCTTCCGCAAGCTCGCTCCCTTCACGGACCTGCGCATTACTCAGCTGGCTCGCGGCATGGCCGTGGGCAACGAAATAGAATATACCGACGAGCTCACCCTCGGGCGCTCGCTGCTGCAGCGCACACTATTCACCGACAGTTTCAGATCATGAACAGACCGCTTCTTGAAGACGACACAATAGCGCTGCGCGCGCTCGAACCGGCCGACGTGGAGGTGCTCTACGCCTGGGAGAATGACACCCGCCTCTGGAGGGTGGGACGCACCACCACGCCCTATTCGCGCGAGATGCTCCGCGCCTATGTGGAGGGCTATGAGGCCGACATCTACACCGCGCGGCAGCTCCGGCTCATGGTGGTTGAGAAGTCATCCGGACGTCCTGTAGGGGCGGCAGACCTCTATGAGTTTGACCCGGTGAATCTCCGCGCGGGTGTGGGCATACTTATCGACAGCTCGTGTCAGGGGCTCGGCTACGGCCGGCGCGCGGTGGCTCTGCTCGGCCGCTACTGCGGGCTGCGATTGGGCCTGCATCAGCTCTGGGCGGTGGTGCCTGCAGACAACGCGCCCTGTCGCAGTCTGTTTGCCTCGTTGGGCTACAGAGTGACAGGGCGCTTTAAGTCGTGGATTCGCGACGGGCGGAGCTACGCGGATGCCTATATGTATCAGCGGTTGAATATCGCCGAGTGACGGTCTATAAGCTCAAGGAAGCGGGGATTTGAACGCAGCGGAGCTACGTTGATGTAGCCGGTGGTGAGTTCCATCCAGTTGTGATAGTCGGCATAGCCGTTGTCCATGGCGCGGGCAGCACAGTCGAGCGCGCGCTCAGTGTCGCCGCTCATGGAGTAGTAGCATGCGCCGTAGTAGTGGATGGCTCCGTCGTAGTCGGGCTGCTGCTGGAGGAGAGCTTCCATCCATTGGTCGGCAGTTTCGGTGTTGCCGGTGAGATAGAGGGCAAATCCCATAAGGGTGTTGACGTCGTCGGGGTTGGAGGCGTTGTCAATCACGCGTGCAAACAATGCGTCGGCCACTTTGGGCTGCGAGAGGAGAGTGCCGCACACCCATGCGCGGGTCATAAGCAGCGAAGGGCTGTCGGGTGCATTGATGAGGGCTTCGGCCAGACTTACTGATGCTTCCTCTGCTTGCCCGAGACCTATCTGTGCCATGGCTTTGGCATGGAGTGCATCGTTTGAATCTGGATCTTTTGTGAGGGCACGGTCGGCGTTGGCGAGAGCTTCGCTATAGTCGCCCTGCGCGGAAAGAATCTCCGATTTGAGAGCATAGTAGGGGGCATTGTCGGTAGTGGCGCTTATGGCGTAGTCGGCATTGGCGAGAGCGGTGTCATATTGGCCGAGGGCGTAGAAGCATTTGGCGAGCGAAGAGTTGAGGCCGGCATAGGAGTAGAGGCCGTCGTTGAGTATCTTGTCGTAGTCGGCAATGGCGGCGGTGTAATTGAAATGGGCTTCGGCGATGGCGGCGCGGATGTAGTAGAACATTCCCACGCGGGGAGCCTGCCGGATGGCGCGCGAGAGACCGTTCATCACCGCCGGATAATTGGTGCGGGCGAGGTTTACGAGGGCTTGCAGGGCGCGACCATTGCCGGAGTCGTCGGTGGAGAGAGCCACGATATAGTCGTCTACGGCTCCTTCGGCATTGCCCATGAGGGTGCGCACCGATGCGCGGCGTATGTAGGATTCGGCAGTGGCTGAAGCGAGTTCCACAGCATTGTCCGCGTAGTCGTTGGCCAGACCGAGATTATTTTCCTTCACGGCCACGCGGGCGAGGCCGAACATTGCTTCCTGGCTGCGGGGGAAGCGGCGAAGGAGCTTCATATAGTCTTCGCGCGCTTCGGTGTAGCGTCCGAGTGCGTAGAGCACATTTGCGCGCTGATAGAGATTGGTATATGATTCGGGGTCTATGGCAAGGGCTGCATTGAGGTCGGCGAGGGCTTCTTCAGGCTTGTTGCTGCGTTCGAGCACGGCGGCGCGGAGTGAGAGGGCGGTGAAGCGTAGCTCCTTGTCCTCGTCGGGCGCATAGCGGAGTGCCTGATTGAGATCGGCGAGAGCCTTCACATAGTCGTCTTGGTTATAATACTCCTGACCGCGGGCAAGAAGCGATTCGTAGTCGGTGGGGTCTGCTTCGATCATTTTGTCATAGACCTGCATGACTGCGCGGGTCATAGGGGTGTCGGCTGTGGATACGGACTGTGCGTTGCCGGCCAGAGCGGCGGTGAGGGTCGCAGCGGCAATGAGTGAGCGTAAGGTGAGATTCATATCTGGATGTGATGAAATAGAATTAGAAATCAGTGATTACCGCACGGATGGCGCTGAGGCGCTCCAGAAGTTGCGGCAGAAGATGGAGGGGAAGCATATTGGCGCCGTCGCTTTTGGCCTTGGCGGGTTCGGGATGAGTTTCGATGAAGATACCGTCGGCTCCGGCCGCAATACCGGCGCGTGCGATGGTTTCGATGAGGTCGGGGCGTCCGCCTGTCACACCCGAAGCCTGATTGGGCTGCTGGAGGGAGTGGGTGCAGTCGAGAATCACCGGACAGCCGAAGCGCTGCATCACCGGAATGCCTCGGAAATCAACCACGAGGTCCTGATAGCCGAAAGTGACGCCTCTTTCGGTCACCGCTACATTGTCGCAACCGGCATCGCGCACTTTCTGCACGGCAAATTCCATGGCCTCAGGCGAAAGAAACTGGCCTTTCTTGATATTGACATCGCAACCGGTTGCGGCTGCCGCAACAAGAATATCGGTCTGACGGCAGAGAAATGCCGGAATCTGGAGCATATCCACGTAGGGGGCGGCCATGGCGGCCTCGGAGGCAGAATGGATATCGGTCACTGCGGGAATGCCGAATGTGTGGCGCACCTTGTCGAGAATCTCAAGAGCCTTCAGGTCGCCGATACCGGTGAAGGAGTCTATGCGCGAACGGTTGGCCTTGCGGTAGGAGCCCTTGAACACGTAGGGAATGCCGAGGCTGCGGGTGGTCTCAAGAATGCGTCCGGCTATATCTATGGCCATCTGCTCACCTTCAATCACACACGGACCTGCAAGGAGGAAGAAGTTGGAAGACTGTGGTATGGATTTCATATGGAGTCAGTGTTGGGATTTGTGAGGCGCCCGCAGGCTGCTGCGGCGTCAAGTATATGGAATGTCTCGCAGGCAGTAAGAGCCGCGGTCTCGGTGCGGAGTCTGTGTGGACCGAGCGACACAGGATGCCACCCTGACGAAAGGGCAAGTCTGATTTCCTCGGGAGAAAAATCTCCTTCGGGCCCGATCATGATGGTTGAGTCGGCCAGAGGGGCGTAGACCTCCACCAGTTCGCGCCGCGGAATAGAGCGGTCGCAA
The DNA here is from genome assembly GCA_014802045.1 of Bacteroides sp. GTDB lineage: Bacteria > Bacteroidota > Bacteroidia > Bacteroidales > Muribaculaceae > Paramuribaculum. The sequence continues at coordinate 52,343 of JAAVDA010000006.1, read as the reverse complement.
TAGGCCATATAGCGGTTGCCTCCACATGAGGCTATGAATTCGGTGGCGGAGGTGAGGGGCAATATCTCCGGGAGGCGGGCTTTGAGCGATTGCTTCATAGCAGAAATAGCTATCTTTTCGAGGCGTTCGGTCTTGATTTCACGACGTTCGGAGTGGCGGCAGAGGAGTGGCACGATGCGGCTCACACCGATCTCGGTGAGTTTCTCAACGAGCCATTCCATGCGATCCATGTGTTTGGTGGGAGCCACGGCCACGGTGATATTCTGCGGCCATGTGGCTTCGGCGTGGCGGGATGATATGATCTCCACCACCGTGTGGCGCGCGTGAGGCGCCACTACACGGCATGAATAGAATGTGCCGTGGCCATCGATAATTTCGATTTCGTCGCCGGGCTGCATTCTCAGCACTCGTGCGCAGTGTTGCGACTCTCCTTCCGGGAGAGTGAGCGTGGTTTCTATATCTGGAGCGTAGAAAAGGTTCATTCAATCTCAATTGTTTCGGCCTCGGCCTTGCGGACTTCGGCTGATGTCGGTGGAATATGTCGGTATCTGAAAAGGAAGGCAAACATGATACACACCACGAGCGCATAGCCGGCAAAGATGAGCCAGGGTGTGCGCCAGTCGCCCAGCATATAGGAGCCACCCTCTACGGTCTGCCAGCTGCAGTAGCTGTTGACAATATGTCCGGCAATGAGGGTGCCTACTGATGCACCGATGCCGTTGGTCATGAGCATGAAGAGTCCCTGGGCCGATGATTTCACCTGGTCGTCGGTCTCCTGATCCACAAACAGAGCGCCAGACACATTGAAGAAGTCAAACGCAACACCATAGACAATCATGGAGACAATAAACATCCAGAGGCCGCTCCCGGGATTGCCGAGACCGAACAGGCCGAAACGGAGCACCCATGCTCCCATGGCTATAAGCATCACATTCTTTATGCCGTAGCGCTTGAGGAAGAATGGAATCAGAAGAATGCACAAGGCTTCTGAAATCTGAGAGAGAGAGGTGAGAAGAGTGGAGTTGTTGGCGCCGAAAGTGGTGGCATATTCCTCCACTCCCTTGAAACTTGATATGAATGTGGTGGCAAAACCATTAGTAATCTGGAGTGCGACTCCGAGCAGCATCGAGAAGACGAAAAACACTGCCATGCGGCGGTCCGAAAAGAGTCGGAAGGCCTGCAGGCCGAGAGTCTGCGACACGGTGCGCTTCTCCCCTTTCGGCGATAGGGAGCATGCGGGGAGAGTGAAGCAGAACAGCCCCAGAAGTATGCCCAGAAGAGAGCAGGTGAAGAGTTGCATGTCGGTATATTGGAAGCGATATTCGGCCATGGGATTTGACTCGCTCATGGTGAAGCCGAAAGTGCCGTCATGAAAATACGCGCAGTTCACAAACCACATTGAAGCGATGAAACCGATAGTGCCGAATGTGCGTATGGGAGGAAAAGCCGACACAGGGTTGAGTCCCGACGACTTGAGCACCTTGAAGGCGGTGGAATTGGAGAGGGCGATGGTGGGCATGTAGAACGCCACACTGAGGGTATAGAGTGTGAAGAAGGGAGCGAACTCAAGCACCGGGTGAGTGTGGCCGTAATACCATGCGCAGCCCATGAACAGGGCGGAAAGCAGATGGGAGATGGCCAGTAGCCGCTGAGCCGGAATATATTTGTCAGCCAGTATGCCCATCACAGCCGGCATGAAGATAGACACTATGCCCTGAATGGAATAAAACCATGCGATATCTCCGCCAAGCCCGGCAGGCCCGAGATACTGACCCAGACAAACGAGATAGGCTCCCCACACGCCAAACTGCAGGAAGCTTAAGATTGTGAGACGAAGTTTTATGCTTGACATTGGTGTTGTGCTGTTACAATGGTCGTTTTTTTGCAATCGGTTATGAATTGGCCGAACGCTTGCGTTTAAGAATCTCGCTCACCTCGGCCGCCTCTTCATAGCGCTCTTCGGCAATCAGCTTTTCGAGTGTGCGTTCGAGCTCTTCCACAGCATAGTTCTCAAGTTTAGGCCCCTGAAGTGTGGCAGATTCGTCGGCGATGTCTTCACCCGAATGGCGTGAATCGGCATCCTCACCCTCTTCGGTCTGCATCTCCATGATAAATCCGGTTTCGTCGAGAATCTCACGTGTGGTGTAGATGGGGGCGGAAGTACGCATGGCAATCGCGATAGCGTCGGAAGTGCGGGAGTCTATCACAACCTGACGTTCGCCGTCGGTAAAGGTAAGCTCGGAAGAGAATATCCCGTCTTCAAACTTGTAGATAAACACCTCGCGGAGTTTTACTCCGAAGGCATGTGCGAAGCTCACAAACAGGTCATGGGTCATCGGACGGGGAGGGGTGATGCTTTCCATCCTTAATGCAATCGACTGGGCTTCGGGAGCCCCTATAACCACCGGTATGCGGTAAGGGCCGTCCACCTGGGCTAAAATGAGTGCGTAGGCTCCGTTCTGAATCTGGCTATAGGAAATGCCCATAACCTTCAGTTTGATCCGTTGTGACGAAGATTGGCTCATATTGAGGTTGATAATGTTATGTTTGATTGGTCTTGACGGCCTGTGCGCCGTCCGGTTATAATTCCGCTGCCGTAACAGATGCGGCTGTCGGGAGAGTAGATCACGGCAAACTGTCCGGGGGCAATGCCCTGCACCTTTTCGCGGCTCTCCACCACATAGTCGCCGTCGGGAAGACGGGTGAGAGTGGCGTGAAGAAACTCCGGGCTGTGACGGTTTTTGAATGTGATTTCCACACCATTACAGTCCGAAGGCCATGGATCGCGGGTAATCCAGTGCATCTCCGTGAGATGAAGCGTGTGGCCATACTGTTTTTCGGTGTCGTAGCCGTTGGAAACGTAAATCACATTGTCGGCCACGCATTTCTTCACCACATACCACGGCCCCCCGCTCAATCCGAGCCCCTTGCGCTGGCCAATGGTGTGGAACCAATAGCCACGGTGCTCTCCGAGTTTGCGCCCGGTCTCTATCTCTACGATAGCCCCCGGTTTCTCTCCGAGATGACGGCGGATAAAATCGTTATAGTTGATTTTGCCGAGAAAGCATATGCCCTGACTGTCGCGCCGGTAAGCGTTGGGCATTGATGTGCGTGCGGCAATTTCCCTGACAGCGCTCTTAGGGAGGTCGCCGATAGGAAACATAAGGTGAGAGAGCTGGGAGTAGTCGATGCGTGCAAGGAAATCGGTCTGGTCTTTCACCGGGTCGGGAGCAGTGGCGAGATATATGAGTCCGTCAGCTCCGGTTACGGTGGTGGCATAATGCCCCGTGGCTGTACGGTCAAATTCGTGACCCCAGCGCTGTTCGAAAAAACCGAACTTGATCATCTTGTTACACATCAGGTCGGGGTTCGGAGTAAGCCCTTGCCTAACGGTGCGGAGGGCATATTCCATCACATTATCCCAATATTCCTGATGGAGAGACACCACGTCAAACGGAAGATGATATCGTGAAGCAATCAGCGAACACATCTCGATATCTTCTTCGGCCGAGCAATCCCCCTCACCGTTATCGAGACCTATGCGTATGTAGAAGAGGTGGGGATCATGACCCTGCTCCACGAGCCGATGCACAGCGACCGCGCTGTCTACACCTCCTGATATAAGGGCTGCAACTTTCATGGTGATATCACACTTCGTCGAGCTCTTCCTTTTCGTCCTTACCATTGCGGGAGATAAGGAAGATAGATATGAAATAATCAAGTGAAATCTTTCCCGGGCCGGCCAGAAGAATAAACAGATATATGCCGATAAACATAATCGGCAGATAGCCCGGCTGGGTGGAATCGATGCCGTAGACCATAGTGTGAGGGAGAAGGTCGTGAAGAATATAATATTCTGCGGCAATCATTGTGATGATAGGCGGAATGACAAATATACGGGTGAGAAAGCCCACCATTATGAAAAGTGAGCATACAATCTCAACAATAATCATCAGGATGAGGCAGGTCGATGAGCTCATGCCAAGCATCGAGGGAAAATCTGTGCTGAGCTGCGAGAAGCCAACGAGATGACGAATGCCGAACTGAAGAAACATCACCCCGACAAACAGACGCATGAATAGCCGCGCCATGTTGGAGTAAGTATAGCCGGTGCATCTGACAAACGTGTCTGATACTATTTGCTGAAAGCGTGTCATGCTGTGGTGGTCAGAGCCGTGAGATGAGATTGAGAAGAGTGTTGATATCTATGCGCTTCAGAGCAATCTTATGCTCATCGTCTATCACATAAAATGTGGGGGTGGTGGGAATATCGTAGATTTCATCCACTTCAGATGAGGCTCCTACAATCCATGATTCAGGATATGACTCTGCCATCTGCTTCCAGTTTTCATCGGCTTCCCCGGGAGTAATCGCCACCACACGCATCACCCCCTCTTTTATGAAGTTAGACGCGCGTATGTCAGCGTTGAGCCGTGATCGCGCGATGGTGCAATCCATACAGTCGGGGTCGTTGAAGAAAAGGATGGTCACTTCTGCCGTAGAGTCGGGAGAAAAAATAGCGTTCATACCCGAACGGTCGGTGTAGGCGAATGAAGGTGCCGGCATGCCGGTCTGAGAGCCGGAAAGTATGCGGGCCTGAAGAGTATAGCGGTCGCGGATAGCCTTTTCAATTCGCTTGTTGGACGAAACGGCCACGGCAAACGGCAGGTAGAGCTCGTCGCTATATATATCAGACGTGTCGGAATGGATATATTCTTCCGCTTTGCGTGCAAGGAAAAGCAAGTCATCGGGCTGCTTGTCAAGCGATTTCAGCAGTTTTGCAACAGAGCGGTGAGCCTGTCTGGCCGAAGCGTGAGGCATGAAAGACAGATAATCTTTGAACGCTCCGGCCATCTTCTGCCGTGAGGAAAAAGCCTTCTTAAAATCGCAGAAATCCCAGAAATGTTCAAGAAGATAGTCTGTGCGAGCCTGAAGTGTGGAAATGGAGTCAGGCACAATCGGATAGGGGAAATAAGTGGCCGTCTGCTGAGCGGATGCGGTGAGCCCTGCGCAGGAGACGATAAAAAGTATGAGTGCAAGAAATCTTTTATCCATAGCGTGATTTTACTTAATTGGTAGACAGGCGCCCATACATGGCCGCCCACACGCCCACAAAGTTACGCATAAATTCCCACACTTCAAAGTCCCCCCCCGACAGCCACCAGGGGATATTTGGGATTAATGAATGATTTCTATGAGGGTGGGGAGACTCGCGACGCTTAGCATGACCCGGATATCGGAGGAAGAAATTCACAAGACGTGCCTCCGGAACGCTGTGGCTCTGTGGTTTACTTGCTCCGGACTGAAGTCCGGAGTTTCTGACCACACCATTCCTCCGGCCCGGCAAGCGTCTCCGATGTGCTACCGCCTGCGGAGTCGAGAGGGGGATTCTTTACCCCGGGGGATATTGGGGCGCCACGCGAAGGTCTTCATGGGCAATGCCGTAAAGTAAACTTACAATCGCATCTCCGAAGCCCTTTTGGTGGGGCTGTCTCACCCCACATTCCGCTTCGCTTCATGTGGGGTTGCTCGATAAATCGCTCCTGCGGAGCTCTGTGAGGGGGCATAATGCCTCGACAGGGAAGGAGGGACTGCGACCGCCTAAGGGATTGGTTTCTTTTCTCGCATCTTTCCCCCGGGTTATTTTCGCCTTACGGCTCTCTCACCCGGGTCTGGCATATTAGCCCGCTATGCGGCCACATGTTGCCTCGGCAGAAATCACGCAACCGGGGGATGAAAGCGGGGAGGCACCGAATGAGGCCTCCCCGCTGTAGCTTCAATCCCGGGTTGTGCTGTGTCAGAATTGGTTGATAAGATCGCTTATATCCCATCTATAGAGGGTTTCGGTCTCGGCCAAAAATTAAAATCAGACAGAAGCTAAAGATAATTACAATGCATATCGAAAACAGATATTCGCCTCCGGGGTCTCCTCAATAGCAAGAAGCATTCCATCAGCATCGAAAGCTATAGCATATGCCGGGCGTGTCAACCTGATAGGATTTTCCTCATTCCCATTGCAATCCACCACGCGTATAATTTGGCCTTCCCCACTTTCTTCCGGCGACTGCAGCAAATAAAATCGCCCGTCATGTGCCACTGCCTTAATCGTATATATCTTGTCTTTATTAAATATGCTTTTTTCACCAATCGAAGCTATGGTCGATAAATCGGTAAGATTGAGCACATCTATCCTTTCAAACTGCACATATCCGACCACTACTCTACCATCACTCTCTGCAATCCAATAGTCATCAGAAGGATACCCTTTGATTCTATCATTAATTTCGAGCTGTGGTATAAATGTGGCCTTCTCATCCCCGGTCGTTAAATCTATGATCGAGAGCTTGGAACGGCGAATATCATTCTCTTTAGCAAGCCAGTGGCCGTCCGGCAGTTTAATGAGGTTGCCATAAGGCAAGGCATCTCCCTCGTCATCAATAGGAAGCATACAGTAGTCATCAACTGTGAGCGACGAATCATTGACAGAAGCAATCCTGACCAAACGGTTCATTATGTCATAAACCGGTATTTCTCCTGCTACATCCGATTGCCCGGTCATAACACTCACCCATTCTCCCGGTCCTTGTCCCCGCGTTCCTGTGCTGTCGATGTTCATAAACTCCGGATAAGAGAATGCCCTGATAAAATTCTCCCGCTCATTCGTCACAATAAGAGCGGCGTTACCTGTCACGGTAATATTACTAATACGTGCAACATTGTCTTTTATCACTATTGAGTCGATAAGTTGGGCATCACGAACTTTTTCTGATGTTTGAGCTTTTTCAGACCGAGGTGAATTACAAGAAAATACAACCGGTAAAGTCAGCCAACATGCGATTTTAATTAGATTCATTCTGAGAGATTATAATATAAATCTGTGGGAATAACATCCCTACAAACTTTTGAAGATTAGTTAAAGATAGGGATAATTGGGATTAGGCTTGTATTCTCGCCTTATTTTTCACAGTCGTAAGCCCAACAGGTTCATTGGTAAAAACTCTGAAACCGTTTTGTATGACTCGTTATGCTCGCCGTTAGAGAGGGCTTCGGCGTTGACGAGTTGGAGCTCGGTGAGGGATGAGGCGGGGTCGGGACGGAACCCGAGGTAGGCTGAGACGCCTACGGCTGCAACAGTGGCAGTGGCGATGACAGATTTTTTCATCTGCGAGTTTGTGAGGTTAATTTGTTGCAAATATAGTGAGTGAAGTTTGTATTACCAAATAAATTAGTTCGTAAAAAACGAAAATATTGGGAATTAATGAATTGGTTTCTATAAAGCGCGGCGCTTTGTATGACCCGGATATCGGGGGGNGATCAATGTGATTAAAGCGGCTTTTATAAGGGATTGTTGAGCTCATGAAAGCAATGTGTCAGACCGGCCTGATNTCTTGNANACTTCGTAAGNATGCGTGCGGGGTGTATATCACATATCTCCCATGCCCCCGGAGNGAGTCGGACTATTTNTTAGCCTATCAACCGCCTNTTGCAACAGTAAAATATACAATTACCCGATAGAGATGTATTTCATAAAGGCGAAACGCGGTCGNGAGACAAGATAATCCGAGTCTTTCTGTCGGGCATAAGCCTCGCGCTCAAATGAGATATTGCGATAGGCTTCGATAAGATTGCGATNTTGAAGGAGTCTCATACTCCATTCTATCACATAGGCAATGTAGAATGGCAGATAAAGCAGCTCTTTCATCTGGGCGGTGTGAATGCGCTCATGATTGATCATAACCTCATCGCATGGGCCTTTGGCAAAAAGCACACCGAAGAGGTTGATGGCATAGAAAGAGCCAAAGGGGATGATACGGTTGCGGATCACTTTCATCGCTCTTNGCAGCAGGGNTATTTTTTNACTTTGCAATCAGGTTTTGCTACTGNCCCGATNTTTATCATGGATCTGTAGGAGAGGCTTATTGNGGGAGTNGTTGAGTCAGCTGAAAAAAAAGAATGAGTGAAGCAAACCGAAGTTTAACATTCACTCATTCTCCTCTCTCCTCTGCGGTATGGACGGGACTCGAACCCGCGACCCCCTGCGTGACAGGCAGGTATTCTAACCAGCTGAACTACCACACCAGAAACTCTTTTCTGAGCTTGCTAAGCAACGTCTTCCGTTGTTTTGCGCTGCAAAGTTAGGNAGAGTTTTTCATCTGTGCAAATATTTCGCAAAAAAAATGATGTTTTTTTGAGAAAAAATTTTTGNNANCCTTTTCCGANAGGTTGNTGATTCAATATAAAATGCTACTATTTAGTGTGTTAGGTGAGATTGTGNAATGAGGGTGCAAATTCCGACAAAATCAGGATTCAGGCGTCATGCAGAGTGAGGGCGCTTACGCGGAATTCATTTCCCGCCACAATTCCACACATTGCGCTGCCACACTCCGGGCATTGGGGGATATATCCGTCGGGGGCAAATCTCGCTCCGCAGGCTATACANTGAGCCTCGGCCGCCACTGTAACAATCACCGCTTCGGCATCGGGCCAGAGAGACGAGCGCATCACTGCTTGAATAGCCGTGCGGAATGCCTCGGTTTCTACTCCGGCATGAGTTCCGATGGTAAGTTCGATGCTTTTGAGGTGTCGTGAAGGGTATTTTTCCATCTCCCGACCCACGATTTCCATCACACTATGGGCTAATGACAATTCATGCATATCAGTTAAATTTTTCTACAAGCGTAAACGATTTGCCCTACGGCGATGCCACCGTCGCCGGCCGGCACTGCCATGGGCGACATCACCTNAAGGCCTTCATTGCGCAGATTGGATGCAATGCGTCCGGTCAGACGGGCATTGTTCATCACTCCTCCGGCAAGCACCACACGATTGAGTCCATGGGCCTTTGCGGCCTGCAGAGCAGCAAGAGACCAAGCATCGGCATAGGTGTCGTGGAATCGTGCCGCTACAATCTCTGCAGGGCAGCCTGCGGCTATATCCTCAAGCATCTCGGTGAGAAAGGATAGTCGCAAGGGGTTAGTGCTGTCATTATGGTATGGTGAAGATATTCTNCTTGAAGCTATATTTTCGAGCAGCACCGGGGCTTCAGACTCATATCCGTTGTCGTAAGCTAGGCCGAGCAGCGCGGCCACTGCATCGAAAAGTCGGCCTGCGCCGCATGAAAGCGGTGAATTGACACTTCTCTCTATCATGCGTCTCANCACCTCCACNTTTTCTCCACCCACGGCTTTGATCAGCCGTTCGGGCAAAAGGTCTGTTCTGCCGAGAATCCACGTGAGCGCCACCGCCATGCGCCATGGTTGCAGGGAGGCTTTGTCTCCCCCCGGCAATGGCATATAAGGGCCATGGTCAAGGCGGGTGAAGCCACTGCTGTTGCAGCGCAACAGTTCCGCCCCCCACACAGTGCCGTCGGGGCCGGCTCCGGCACCGTCAAGCACCACCGCTATAACATCTCCCTCAAGACCGTACTCGGCCATGACGCTAAGTGCATGGGCATGGTGGTGCCACACCTCCACAACCTCAGCGCCATGTCTTGCAGCAAGCTGGCGGCCTATACGGGAGGACGCATATCCCTTGTGGGCATCAACTGCCACNATCTTCGGCCGGAAACGCATCAGGCGGCTCAGGCAGTCAACAGACTCTTTCAGAAAGTTCTCCCCGCTCTCCGACAGGAGCGAACCCACATATTGTCCCTGAACGATTCCCGACCGTGTGGTGAGTGCCCAGGCTGAGGTGATGTCCGCTCCCATTCCTGCCACNCCTTCGGGGCGGTCGGGGAGACCGACGGGTTCGGGCACATAGCCTCGTGAGCGCCTCAAGAGCCGTGGCACACCNTCCACCACCCTTACCACCGAATCGTCCTCCCNGTTGGCTATCTCCCTGTTGTAGCTCACCNGCGGAAGGTTGTTGCGGAGGGCATAAGCTTCCGCNTCGTCATCTGACGCGATAATCGGAGCGCCTGGANAATTAGCNCTCGTCACCACCACCGGCCCATGTAGCCGCTCAAGCAACCGATGCTGGAATGCCATATAAGGAAGCATTATTCCAATAGTGTGGCAGCCGGGCGCAACCTCGGGCGCAATCTCGTTGCTGCTTCGTGCCCGACAGATCACAGCCGGCGCCCGCCAAGAGCAGAGCAGCTGCTCTTCTTCTAGAGTTGTAGCGGCTATTTCCCGGGCCATGTCAATGTCAGGAGCCATAACCACAAACGGTTTTCTCGGGCGGTGTTTCAATAATCGAAGACGCTCCACGGCGTCATTGTCGGTCGCATCAGTCAGCAGATTATATCCTCCCATGGCTTTCACCATCACGATGCCTCCGGCAGTGATGATTTCCACACAGTGCGAAATTATGCCATTGAAATCAGTCGTGACGCCACCGTCCGGCAGCCGCATAGAGTAGGTGGGGCCGCAGTGATTGCATGCCACTGGCTGGGCGTGAAATCTCCGGTCGGTAGGGTCGGAATATTCGCGTGCGCAGTCCTCACACATGGCAAACGATGCCATGGTAGTCTGCCGCCGGTCGTAGGGCACTGCAGTGGTTATTGAGAATCGAGGACCACAATGGGTGCAGTTGGTAAGGGGGTAGTCGCGCCGCCGTGGCGCACCGGCAAAATCGCGCAGACACTCTCTGCAGATGGCCACATCAGGGCTTATACGGGCCACATCTATAGCCTCACCTCCGCTACTTCCTGCAATCCGGAAGCCGCGCATATTTTCTGGAGGGCTACAAGCTCTGATTTCGATGCTCTCTATGGTTGCCATAGGTGGCAAGAGCGACTCCACGCGCTCAATGAGCCGGCAAGCGGTAGAGCGGTCGGCTCTCATTAATATAGTGGCTCCGGAAGATGTGTTCTCAACCGTGCCGTCAAGGCACATGGCTGTGGCTACACGATAGACCGTGGGCCGGAATCCTACTCCCTGCACCACGCCTTTCACATCTATTCTGAGCCAGTCGGCATCTGATTTCGCGCAGTCTTTATCCATAACTCCTGCAAAGGTATATAATGCCTGGGATGCATAGGTCGAATTTGGTCTGATTTATTCATTAATTTTTGTAAATGAGGACTAAAAGAACCATAGGGCTGTGACACAACGAAAAAAATGCGTAACTTTGCGCCGCTAAACTATTTCGGATATGACCATACCCAAAACTATAGTTATGCGTATTCTCCTCGCTGTGCTTATTGTCGCTTGCGGGAGCACTGCGCGTGCCATCACAGTTCCCGATAGTCTGGTGCGCTACTCTGCTGAGGTTTCGGCCGGCTTGAGCACCGGCGCCCATACTCCTTTCTGGCTTGTGAACAATCGCTTCGGACTCTCCTCTATAGAAAAAAACAGCGGATATGTGAGAGCCGGAGTGTTCCACGACGCAACACGTCGCTACGATAAAAAGCTGAGTTGGGGAGCCGGGGTTGATCTTGCCGCAGCATGGAACTTTACTTCGCCATTTATTGTGCAGCAACTATATGCCGACCTTCGCTATAGGTGTCTCGAACTCAGCGTGGGCAGCAAGGAGCGCAGTAGCGGATTCAATAACCCGCGTCTCTCAAGCGGGAATATGCTGTTCTCCACCAACGCCAGACCAATACCGCAGGCTCGCATCGCAATCCCCGAATATGTAAGCGTGCCGTTCACACGGGGTTGGCTTGCGGTCAAGGGTTATCTTTCCTATGGTTTTTTCACTGACGACAAATGGCAGAAGGATTTTGCAAAATCCAGCCGGATATACACCGAAGATGTGCTCTTTCATGCAAAGGGAGGGTATTTGCGTATAGCCAGACCTGATGTGATGCCGTTTGAGATAGAGGGAGGTCTGGAGATGGGTGCCCAGTTTGGCGGAAAGGCTTTCAATGGCGACAAGATGATTGATATGCCTAATGGGATAAAAGACTGGCTGAAGGTGCTCTATCCGTCATCGGGCGGAAATGACACGCCGATCGGGGAGCAGACCAATGTGTATGGAAACCATACGGGCGACTGGAATTTCCGTCTCAGTTGGGTGCCACGCGACAGCGAATGGTCTGCACGCCTGTATTATGACCACTTCTTCGAAGACCATTCGATGATGTTTGTTGACTACACATGGCGCGATATGCTGCTTGGCTATGAAATGACTTTCCCCCGCAATCCCTTTATAAAGACTCTCGTCTACGAATATCTCTACACGAAAGATCAGGCCGGCCCTGTCTATTGGGACCACACTCCTGAGATTCCCGAGCAGGTGAGTGGCCGCGACGACTACTATAATCATGGAATTTACAATGCCTGGCAACACTGGGGCATGGGTATCGGAAACCCACTCATAATTTCTCCGATTTATAATCAGGACGGGTATATACGCTTCCGCCACAACCGTGTGAAAGGCCATCACCTCGGATGGGAAGGCCAACCTCTTTCATGGCTGAGCTATCGTGTGCTCCTGAGCTATGCCCGTAGCTGGGGGACATATGGCTCGCCTACCCGTGAGATTGCCCGAAATTTCAACACACTGCTCGAAACCACCTTTACACCCTCGCGTCTTCCGGGGTGGCAGGCCACATTCTCCATAGCCTCTGATGGAGGGGCGATGCTTGGCCCCAGCTTCGGCATGATGCTTTCAATTAAAAAAACAGGATGGCTATGAAAACCACGATAATTATTCCTATCCATAGACTGCTTGTCGCAATCTCCATAATGGCCTTTCTGGCATTAATGTCCGGATGCCGTAAGGGCGGAATCAATGGCGATCTCGACGGTCAGTGGCAAGTGATGGAGGTGGAAAACCTGTCTACAGAGCAGGTCACCGGCCCCCAGCAGCTATATTATTGCCTGTATCTCCACACCGTAAACCTAACCGGTGCCGGAATGGTGGCCGGAAATATGACGTATGAAGGCGACCGGCTTACCCTCGAATTTCCCATCACATCGGTCGCACAGCTAAGTCAATGGTATATATATGACCAGACCACCACATTCAAGGTTGAATCTCTTTCAGGAAGTCACATGGTGCTTCTCTCCGATAAGGTAAGGATAACTTTCCGTAAATATTAATTTGGATTGTTAAATAATATACATTAACTTTGCAAACAAAGGGTGTGTCGCGCAACTCCCTTTTGGGGCTTACGTGGCATCTCTTTAGGCCGCATCGCTTGACTCTTCGGCCATCAGACACACTAATCGATTACGCGTATGACTACTGCTCTCCAAATAAAGCATGACACTGTCGGCGGCCATAAAGCTACTGATACACAGTTGCTTGTGTTGTGCATGGGGGGGGGTATTCCCGACCGTCCTTCTCTTTACTATACTTCTCAGAAACCTCATTCTTGAATCTAAACTAAAAAACACCACGCCATGACGTCCTGGATAATTGAATCATTGCTTGCTCTACTTCTGAGCATACTCTTTGCAGGAATTCTAATCCCGCAGATTTTACTGGTGTCCTACCGGCGAAAACTGTTCGACGTGCCGGACGAACGTAAAATTCATCGTGGAGCCGTGCCTCGTCTCGGCGGAATTGCTTTCACCCCAGTGATTTGTTTCTCAGTCTCCCTTCTTCTCGGAATGGCATATCTTCTGGGTGATATCGAGATAGAATATCTTATGCGGATGAATGCCCAATCCGTGGCGTTTGGATTCTGTGCGCTCCTGATGCTATACCTTACCGGTATGGCCGACGACCTCATAGGTGTAAGGTATCGCGCTAAATTTATTATTCAGATTTTTTGCGCTGTTCTCCTCGTCGGGGGTGGACTGTGCATAGTGGATCTTCACGGAGTCATCGCACTAAATCAGATTTCCCCATGGCTTGGTATACCGCTCACACTTCTGGTGGTAGTCTATGTGATTAATGCCATTAACCTTATTGATGGTATAGATGGCTTGTGCTCCGGCCTGTCGAGCGCAGCATTCATTATTTATGGCATAGCATTTCTCATGATGGGTAAGCCTGTCCACGCAATGCTCTCTTTTGCATCTCTTGGAGTGCTCATGCAGTTCTTTTACTACAACGTGTTTGGCAACCCTGACCGTGGTAAGAAAATATTTATGGGCGACACCGGCAGTCTGACAATCGGTCTGCTCCTTGTGTTCGAGGGACTCACAATTCTGCATGATACTCCCGAGAAGTTACCCATGTTCCATACCAATCCAATTATTTTCGCCCTCTCCCCCCTTCTCATACCTTGCTTTGACGTGGCACGCGTGTTCCTCCATCGCATCCGTCGTCACGGCAATCCTTTCCTCCCGGATAAAACCCACATTCACCATAAACTCTTGGCTCTCGGAATTCCCCAGCGTGTGGCTATGGTGGTGATTGTGATTTCGGCCGTGCTTTTCAGTCTGATTAATATTTTTATATCGCGCTATATTGAGGTCAACCTCCTTCTCTTGCTCGATATCATTATATGGACTTTAGTCAATTTCTGGCTATCAAGACGTATTCGCCTCCACCAGGCTAATGAAGCTGGAAAAAATAATAAACAATAAAACGATTTATATAAAATGTTGAAACCGCTTCTCAGGATAGGACTCCTCATCACCACGCTGATTGTCTCATTGACGGCTGTGGCTAAGATGACTGATCAGCAAGTGATAGACTATATTAAGAGGCAGAGTGCCATAGGTAAAACCGAACAGCAGATAGGCAAAGAGCTTCTTGCCAAAGGAGTGACTCCTGAACAGATTGAGCGTCTTCGCGCCCAATATGACACAGAGACCGACGACAGTAAGAATAAAAACGGAAAAGATAAAACAGATGCTTCCACTAGAGGAGCAAAACTTCAGGGCACTCGAGAAAGCCGTTTAAGGGCCGCACAGGCACCCGATGAAGAGACTATCGGAAGAATGAATTCGGTGTTTGCTAAGATGGCGCCCGATTCATTGGCCTATCTTTTTGAAACCGACTCGATTATTGAGAAGAAAATTTTCGGTCATGATGTGTTCAGCAATAAATCGCTCTCTTTTGAGCCGAATGAAAACATGGCCACTCCTTCCGACTATCGTCTTGGCCCCGGCGACGAGGTTATAATTGATGTCTGGGGAGCAAGTGAAGATCAGATTCGTGAAATAATATCTCCGGAAGGAAGCATTATCGTAGAGCAGATAGGGCCGGTAAACCTTAATGGATTGACCATTGACCAGGCTAATAAGCGTGTACGTCAGCTCTTCGCATCTAAATATGCCGGCGTTGCCGACGAAGAAACAGACGTAAATCTTACTCTGGGCCAGATTCGTTCTATTCTTGTCAATGTGATGGGCGAGGTGAAAGTGCCTGGATCATATCGCCTTTCACCATTCTCCACAGTGTTTAATGCCCTCTATCGTGCGGGTGGCATTAACGATATCGGTTCTCTCCGCAATATCAACGTTCTCCGCGACGGACGACGCATAATGAATGTAGATGTCTATGACTATCTTTTCGGTGGAAAAGGTGGTAATGTCAGGTTGCAGGAAGGTGATGTGATTATAGTTCCACCATATGAAGAGCTTGTAAATGTAGAGGGAAATGTAAAGCGCCCCATGTACTATGAGCTTCGCGATGGCGAAACTCTTGCGAAGCTACTTGAATATACCGGTGGATTTGCCGGAGATGCATATACGGATCATATCTCAGTGAGCCGTCAGACCGGAAAGGAGAATGAGATATTTAATGTGGCTAACGGAGAATATGCATCTTATAAGCTTAAAGATGGTGATATAGTAAATGTTGGAGCGGTAGTTGACCGGTTTGCCAATCGTATAGAACTCCGCGGTGCGGTAAATCGTCCGGGAATGTATGCCATCACTCCCAACACCTCCACCCTGAGCCAGATTCTGAAATCCGCAGAGGGCCTCAGCGAGGGAGCCTACCTCGATAGAGCTATCATCTATCGTGAAGGCGACGACCTCACCCTTGAAGCTGTGAGTGTAGCCTTAGGAGATGTTATGAACGGTAAGGCGGCAGATATACCCTTGCGCCGAAATGATATCGTGATGGTCTATGACGTTAAAGAAGTTATGGATCAGGGAGAGCTTACTATCAACGGACAAGTAACCAATCCCGGTGATTATCCTTATGCCGAAGGCATAACGGTTGAAGATCTGATTGTGATGGCCGGTGGTTTGATGCAGGGAGCTTCTACTGCACGCGTTGACGTAGCGCGGCGAATTCTTAATCCCGAGAGCCTCACTCCAACAGAGCAGACTGCCGAAGTGTTCTCTTTCGCTCTCAGAGATGGTCATATGCTGAAAGGTGATCCGAATTTCAAACTCATGCCCTATGATATAGTTGAGATTCGTCAGTCTCCGGGATATGTCAGCCAGCAACTGATAGAAATAGACGGAGGTGTTTTGTTTGGGGGAGAATATGCTCTACAGCGTAGAAACGAACGTCTTTCAGAAATTATCAACCGTGCGGGCGGCATAATCGACGGAGCTTATCTGCGCGGAGCCAGACTCATGCGTAAAATGACAGAAGAAGAAGTCGCAGCGCGCGATGAGTCTGTTAGACTCGCTTTGCAGAATAATGAAGACTCAATCTCTATGTCTCAGCTCAATCTCACCGATCTGTATAGCGTGGGTATTGATCTGGAAAAAGCTCTTGAAAAACCGGGCAGCTATTATGATGTAGTGCTCAGAGACGGCGACAAACTCACCATTCCCGAAGAAGTTACCACAGTTAAAATATCAGGCGACGTAATGTATCCCAATGTTGTTGGATATGTACCGGGTAAAAAACTTGGCTATTACATAGATCAGGCAGGTGGTTACGGCGAACGTGCTCGTAAGAACAAAGCATTTATCGTTTATATGAATGGTACTGTGGCCCGGGCAAAACGAGGAAGCACTATAGAGCCGGGATGTCAAATTATCGTACCCTCCAAACCTAAAAATGGTGGTACAAACTGGGCTCAGATACTTGGCTATGTGTCTTCTTTCACCTCTCTCGGCACAATGGCTGCTACAATCTACTCCATATTCAAGAAATAAGCTGAAAGCATGAAGGAAAATTCCATCGACCCACGTCAGGATATTGACGACGAACAGGAGATAGACCTGCTTGAACTTGCAAAAAAGCTGTGGGACAGCCGTCGTCTCATAATCAAGTGGGCTATACTCGGCGCTGTTGCCGGGATTATAATAGCATTTTCCATACCGAAGGAATATACCACAGAAATCCGACTTGCACCGGAATCAACCGGGCAAGGAACATCCGCCGGCAATCTCGGGGCACTCGCTGCCATGGCCGGTATCTCCATGAGTTCCGGTGGTGGTAAGGATGCTGTAAGCCCTCAACTCTATCCGGATATCGTTTCATCTCTCCCATTTAGTATCGAACTGTTTGACGTTAAAGTCACAAATATCAAGGGCGATAAGAGTGAGACGGTTCGCGAATATATCAAAAACGATATTTCCACACCCTGGTGGAGTGTCATCACCTCTCTCCCCGGTAGAATCATCGGAGGAATAATGTCGCTTTTCACAGACGCTCCGGCCACCGATGATAATGCTGAGCCCAATCTCTTCAGGCTCACACCTGAGGAAAACGGGATTGCTGCAGCTCTCGCTCAAAGAGTCAGTGTTGATGTGAATGGCAAAACATCCACCATCTCTATCAGCGTCACTATGCAGGATCCTATGGTTTCTGCCATGCTTGCCGACACCGTTGCCGAGCGCCTGAAAAAATATGTGGTCAATTACCGTACCAATAAGGCTCGTGCCGACCTTGAATACGCTCAAAAACTCAACGACGAGGCCAGAGATGACTATTATGCCGCTCAGCAGCGTTATGCAAACTACACCGACAAAAACAAAGGTATTATCCTTCAGTCAATGCGCACAGAGGAAGAACGCCTGCAGAATGAAATGTCGCTGGCCTTCAATCTCTACAACACTACTGCCCAGCAGCTCCAGATTGCTAAAGCTAAAGTGCAGGAGATAACTCCGGTTTATACCATCGTCCAGCCGGCCACTGTGCCTCTGACACCCTCAAAACCCTCCAAGATGCTCATTCTTGTCGGGTGTGTATTTCTTGCTATAGTGGCAGCGTCTGCCTGGGTCTTGTTCGGACGTGATATCGTGAGAAGTTTCAAGACGGCTATAAAGACCGAGAACTCCGGCGAAAATTCCGCTACAGCTCCCACATCTAATGGGAAATAATGCGTAGGTGGTTAATGCTTATGCTTGCCCTTCTGAGTCTCTGCTCATCGGCAGAGGCTCAGAGGCGCACACGTATTGCACGCCCCCTCAAAAAAATCCACACCGACACAATTGTCATCCCCGATGACATGATTTTCCACTCTGAAGAAACTCTCTCCCAACCATCTCTTACTCCGGAACCTGCCTCACCATCACCGGAACCGAAGAAACAGAAAGCTAAGACTGCGGTCTCCCTTGGAATCAACACTCCTATCATGGGCGAACCTGAGATTGATGCCGAGCAGATGTATAGATTTGTGGCCGCACGCAATCCTGAATTCCCCCGCGAAATTGCCGAAGCGTTCTACGAAATCGGTCGTCGTTATGGTGTCAGGGGCGACATAGCTCTCTGCCAGTCGATTCTTGAGACTGGTTGGTTCCGCTTCACGGGTGGCACGGCTGTCACTCTTTCTCAAAATAATTTCTGTGGGCTTGGCGTCACGCAGCTTGGCCTCAAGGGCCATTCCTTTCCTACTGTTGAGGAGGGGGTCACTGCTCAGATTCAGCACCTTTATGCTTATGCAACCTCTTTTCCTCTTCCGAAAGGAGAAAAATTGGTAGACCCCCGCTTCTCAAGAGTGATGAGAGGCATAGCCCCAACATGGTCCGGACTAAACCGCCGATGGGCGGCAAACGACCATTATGCCGACAGAATTATGGGACTATTTGCCGACATGGTAAAATTTCAGACCAACTAAACCTCACACTATGCGACAAGACAACGAACTTCAGGGTATAAGCCTTCTCGGCAACACATCTGTGAGCTACCCTGACCGCTATTCCCCCGAAATTCTCGAAACTTTCCCTAACAAGCACCCCGAAAACGAATATCTGGTCACATTCATGTGTCCGGAGTTCACCTCGCTCTGCCCAAAGACCGGCCAGCCCGATTTCGCAAAAATAATCATCAATTATATTCCTCGACAGCTAATGGTAGAGAGCAAGAGCCTGAAGCTCTACCTCTTCAGCTTTCGTAATCACGGAGACTTCCATGAAGACTGTATCAACATAATCATGAAAGATCTTGTGCGACTTATGAACCCTCGTTACCTTGAGGTAAAAGGAATCTTCACTCCACGTGGAGGCATTGCAATCTATCCCTTTGCCAATTATGGCGATCAGGAACACCAGGAAATGGTTCGTCGCAGACTCCTCGATGTTTTTCCCAACAACTTTGACTCGTTCTCTCGGTCATGATAAAAGATGCCCTGATAGTGTTGTCCGGCGGCATGGACTCCACCACCATGCTCCATGAATATAAATCTTCCATAGCCCTTGCTGTGAATTTCAGCTACGGTGCCAATCATAATCCTCTTGAAGCCGAATGCGCCCGCCGGCAGTGTGCTATGCTCGGTATAGAGCTCATTGAGATTGATCTTGCCTTCATGTCACAGTATTTTGAAAGCTCTCTGCTCAGAGGAGCTGAGGCTATTCCCGAGGGGCACTATGCTGATACCAACATGACCTCCACTGTCGTTCCATTCCGTAATGGAATCATGCTTTCCATCGCAGCCGGACTTGCCGAGAGCAGAGGGCTTAAAGCAGTAATGATTGCCAACCATGGCGGTGACCATGCCATCTATCCCGACTGTCGGCCGGGTTTTATCACTGCCATGAACAGTGCCATTCAGGCTGGAACATATCTTCCCGTCGAGTTGCGGGCACCCTACACCAATCTCACCAAAACCGAGATTGCACGGCGCGGATTGAGTCTTGGAGTGGACTATTCCCTCACTTATTCATGCTATAAAGGCACCGTGCCTCCCTGCGGCCGCTGCGCCACATGTCTCGAACGTGAAACAGCCCTTGCCGAAGCCTCCGCTCTGCTGGAAAAGAAATAGAGCGGCATCATCAAGTGTGCCAAAGAGGGCAACTCCTAAGTTTTCCCGTTGGTAATTATTAGAAATAAATAGTCTTTCTGTTGACTTTTGTGGCGTTTTTTTGGTATATTTGCCCCAAATAGTATCAGCATATGGAAAAGACATTCTTTTTATCCGACCTTGAGATGCTTGAAGAGTATTCTTCGGAATTCAGCAGGTTCGGGAGCGACTATCTGTTTGCCCATCTGGTTGATAGCGGCATCCGAAATCTTCAGTTGGAAGTGCCGGTGAGAGTAAGCGGTCTGACGATATTGCTCACAGTGGGAGGAGAACTGGATATGGATGTCAACCTGTCAAGATATGAGGTGAAGACCAATACAATTCTTACCGTTGGCCCCGACAGCCTTGTGCAGCTGCGGGCCATAAGTGATGAATCAACTGATGCTTACCTGCTCATTATCTCTCCAGACTTTCTTCGCGATATAAATCTTGATGTGAATCTGCTCTATTCTGTAAAGGTGGCTCCTGACCCTATGCCCACTATGGGTCTCACTGATGAAGAGGTCACGCTTATACGGAATTATCTCAACATGATTCATTTCAACACCCTCAATAATGCCGACCCACTCTACGTGAGAGGCATATCGCGCAATCTTATTGCGGCCACAGTCTATCAGCTCATGCAGTTTGTGAAAAACCATCAGAGTGAGAGAGTGAAGACCGACCACCAGCGCTCACGTCGTTCAAACTATGTGAAAGATTTCATGGGCCTTATCCACCGCTATCACCGTCAGGAGCGTTCTGTGGCCTTTTATGCGGGTAAACTCTTCATCACCCCTAAATATCTATCGCTGCTCATAAAGGAAGCCACAGGGCGCAGTGCAGCCGACTGGATAGATGAGTTCGTTATTCTGGAAGCAAAAAATCTGCTGCGATTCTCAGGAAAGAATGTGCAGCAGATTGCATATGAGCTTAATTTTTCCAACCAATCATCTTTCGGCAAATATTTCAAGCACATCACCGGTATGAGCCCAACGGAGTATCAGCGAAGCTGACACTCCCTATGGGCGGCTTATTCCTCACCGAAAGTAATGCTTGTGCCTTCGCCCGGTTTTCGCACCACTGTGTCGCGGCGACCAGCGGCAGCCGCTGTGGCACGTCTGATATCTTCGATAATCTTCTTCTCGCGGTTGTAGGCGGGTATTTTTTCAAGCACGTCGATAATCATATCATTGTCCATCTCACCCGGAGTGAGGATGATATAATTGGTGCGATATTTCTCCACGCTTGCGCCATATTCCTGGCTTATGCGGTCTCTGATTGTGGAAACCATGGGCGAGTCGGTGGTCTTCTTCGGACGTGCCTTAGGCTGAGCCTGGCGGCGGAGTTCGTCCTCTTCCTCGCGGATTGTCACTTCAAATCCGGCGGCAAGAATAGTCACCTTCACCTGGTCTCCGAGAGTTTCGTCGAATTTCACTCCCCAGATCACTTCCACACCGTTGTCGATTCCCTGCACGAAATCGGTGAATTCCTGCATCTCCGACATTACGAATTCCTGCTTGGCATCACGCGAAAAGTAGAGATTAAACAGCAGTCGCTTCGCCCCCATTATATCGCGGTTGCGCAGCAGCGGAGAGTAGAGTGCATCCTTGATGGCCTTGGTCACACGGTCTTCACCCTCGCCATAACCGGTAGAGATGATGGCGGCTCCACCGTTGCGCAGAGTCGTGTTGACATCCTCGAAGTCAAGGTTTATATATCCCTCGCCGGTGATGAGCTCGGAGATTGAGCGTGCAGCCATAGAGAGAGTTTCGTCAGATTTTGCGAAGCCGTTGATAAATGATAGTCCACCGTAGATTTCAGTAAGGCGCTCATTGTTGATAATAAGCAACGAATCCACATACTTGCGCATCTCATCGGCGCCTTGCATCGCCATTTCGATTTTCTTATCGCCCTCAAAAAAGAAGGGGATGGTGACGATGCCGATAGTGAGGATATCCTTTTCGCGGGCCGCCTGCGCCACAACAGGAGCCGCTCCCGTGCCGGTGCCTCCGCCCATGCCGGCGGTGATAAACACCATGCAAGTGTCGTCGGTCAGCAGAGCGCGTATTTTGTTAATGTCGTCTTCAGCGGCAAGGCGAGCCTTTTCGGGCACACCCCCGGCACCGCGCCCGGAACCAATCAGCACTTTGTTGGGGACGGGAGAGGTGAGCAGAGCCTGACGGTCGGTATTGAGCACAATACACTGCAGCTGGGCAATGTCCTGCTTATACATATGGTTCACGGCATTGCTGCCGCCACCGCCAACGCCGATGGCCTTGATCACAATCTTGCCGCGCTCATCGTTGGCAAGCTGGCTGTCAAATTTCTCAGCGAGGTCGTCGGCTCCGAGATCGGAATATATGTTGTTTTCTTCGTCCATGTGGTGTCAGTGTGAAGAGAATTTGTAGTAGAGTGAGTTAAGCTATTGTTAAATTGGAGAGGAATTAAGCGTCCTCGTCATCGCCGAGATCCACACCGTCGGGGTCGGTGGGTATATCATCAATGATTGCTCTTCGGAAGCCTTTCCAGACATCTTTTAAGAAGCCCGATTTCTGTTTGGCGGGTTTTTCCGGCTCCGGTTCGGGTTCAGGCTGAAGATCGGTGGGAAGCGGTTCCGGCTCGGAGAGACACTCCTGAGGGTCGTTTTTGGCCGCATGAAGCAGTATGGAGATTACATCCACACTGTCTGCGGGGGCAATACGTCCCTCGGCTATGCGCACTCCCTGAGCCACGGCGTTGCCCTGACGCACCGGGAGTTTGGTGGTCTCCTCAAGCCGGCGGTTGAAGCCGTTGAGTTTTGCTCCGCCACCCACAATGATTATGCCGGCGGGCAGCTCGGAATGAGTGAAACCGGCATATTCGAGCTGTTTCTGGATATTTTTTATTATCTCAAACGCACGATGAGATATATAGTTGTTGAGGTCGGTAAACTTCACATCGTCTGTGCCCGAAGGAGAATCGGGATATGCGTTGCCATAGTTCTTCTTGAGATTCTCGGCGTCTTCCTCCACGCAGTTGAGGGCCGTTATATCGCGGGTTATGTTGCGGGAACCCATCGGGAGGGTGGCGAGATACTGGAGGCTACCGTGCTTATACACCGACACTGTGGTGGTCTCGGCACCGAAGTCCACAAGCATGCATCCAAGCTTGCGCTCATCGTTGCTGAGCACGAGATCGGCTATAGCAAGCTGACGCACCACATAGGTATTCACCTTAAGTTTCAGTTTATCCTCAAAAAGTCTGGGCAGATTGTTTTTCATCTGAGGCCGGCAGGCAATGAGGTTGGCTACCATACGGATGCTTGATCCATACATCCCTACGGGACGGTCGGCTCTCGTATTGTCGATAATGAATTCGCGCGGTTCCACACACAGCACGTCTCTTTCCGGCACTCCCGCACCATGAGCCTCCCGCTTGAGCGCGGTGATGATTTCGGGAGTTACCTCGGAGTCGGCAGGAAGAGAGCGGTTAACCTCATGGGTGACAGCAAAGAGAGAGCGGCCGCCTACGGCCACATAAACCTTCTCCACCTTTCGGGGGGCACGGCTCTTATCTGTGGCTGCCATGCGGTTTTCGATTTTCTGGATGATATTGCGCATGGTTGTGGCCGCCATGGCAACATTGCTGAGCTGACCATAGCGCACGCTCTCGCTGAGGGGCATTTCCTCTACGGCCTTTACGGTCAGAATACCGTGGGAGTCAACGCTTCCGATGGCTCCTTTTATTTTGGAGCTGCCGATTTCGATTGCGATAAGATTTATGTCGTCCATAAGGGGTAATTTATTCTTGTTTTTTTGCAGCGGGAATGGGTCGGTCGTTTTTTGCTTTTTTGCCAGGGAGAGCTTGGCCTGGAGCCACGTTTTCGGCCACTTGCATGGTCGTGATGTCGTCGGCATCATCGTCGGTTTCGGTCAGAAAGCGCGGTCGCGGCAATTGCTTGTGCCGTCGTGTGGCAACAATCTGGCCGCCCCATTTCACGGATATGGTGTCGTAGAAATTCCATCCTTTCACGGGCAGGATTTCAGTATATGCACGCCGGAGCCGGGAGAACTTGCTATCGAAATCTTTGGGCTCGCCGAAATTGATAATCTGGCCGCGCACTATAGGCACGAGAAGGATATCCGTGGGCGAATCTACCTTGATCATCGACACAAGAGAGTTCCAGAGAGAGTCGGCGGCTATGTAGTCCACGAGTGGAAGGAGTTGCAGAGGAGAGAAAACCGAGTCGTTGAAATGACCCAGAATCAGGGGCACATCTACGTGATAGCGGGCCGATGCCGATATGCGTTTGCCCTGACGGTTTATATAGTAGGAAGAGGTGCCGTCAAATATTCTTGCAACCGGGTGCATGGGATTGACTGTGATGAGCACTTCTCCGTCCGACAGACGCACCACTCTTGCATCTTCGATCTTATCGATAGCGGCAAGAAGCTGCTCGATGCTGTCGGTATTGATGTCGGTGAGACGCATTCCGGTGGCTGCCGAGGGGAGTTCACCAAGTTCGCGGGCGAGTTCGGCGGGAGTCACGAAGCGGAATGCTGCTGTGTCGTTCACTGCAATCCGGAGGCCGGTGCAAGTGCGTTCTGCTCCGGCACGGGTAGCGAAAACCAGCGCAACAACCAGATAGACAGCCAGCCCGATCGAAACCAGACCGGGAACTATTGAGCCTCTGCGTGTGGCAGGGCGTGGGCTGTCGGAGTTGTTAGAGCGCGATTTCATTTACTTGCATTGGCAACTATTTGTGGTAGCATATCGGCGATATCGCCGGCACCTGCTGTAAGCAGGATGTCAAAGTTACGACTTTTTAGCGTATCGGTCAACGATTTCTTATCAATCATCATCTTGTCCGTGCATTTTATTTCGTCAAAGATGATTTTTGAGGTCACTCCCGGTATGGGAAGCTCTCTTGCAGGGTAGATATCGAGAAGTATCACCGAGTCGGCCAGTGAGAGGGCTTCGGCAAACTGAGGGGCAAAATCACGGGTGCGCGAATAGAGGTGAGGCTGGAATGCCACAGTGAGATGACGGCCGGGATAAAGTGCCTTGACTGAGCTGATCGATGCTTTCAGTTCATCGGGGTGATGGGCATAATCGTCGATGATTGCCCGTCCCTGCGGTCCATCTTCACGGAGATGATACTCGAAGCGGCGTTTAGGTCCCATAAATGAGGCCATGGCACTTCGTGCCATCTCGGGGGTGAGCTCTCCGGTGAGATAAACCGCGGCAAGAGCGGCTATGGCATTTTCTATGTTGATTTCCACCGGCACTCCGAGTTCAATCCCGGTTATGGAGCTGTCGGGAGTTACGAAAGTGAAAGTGATGCGTCCATCCTTGCGCACAATGTCGGTGGCATGGAAATCGCCGGCGTCACGCGAATAGGTGTGCAGGCTCACTCCCTCTGCCGGGCGCGGGCGAAGGCTCAGACCGGTGTGGACAATCAGGTGTCCACCGGGCTGTATGAGTTCGGTGAAATGTGCGAAACTCTCAAGATACGCCTCTTCAGTGCCGTAGATGTCGAGATGATCAGGGTCGGTAGAGGTGATTACTGCGATATGAGGACGGAGATGATGAAAAGAGCGGTCATATTCATCGGCCTCGATTACACTCCATGGCGATGTGGCGCTGAGCAGGAAGTTTGTTCCGTAGTTGCGCAGCACTCCTCCGAGAAATGCGTTGCATCCGGCCGCAGACGAATGCAGCAGATGAGCGGCCATTGACGATGTGGTGGTCTTGCCGTGGGTACCCGCGAAACATAGAGCCTTTGATGTGCGGGTCACCTCACCAAGCAGTCTCGCACGCTTCATGATTGTGAACCCTCCCTCGCGGAACCAGCGGAAAAGCGGCAACGATTTGGGCACGGCCGGAGTGTAGACCACAAGAGTAGTTGCCGGATTGCGGAAGTCGGCGGGTATCTCTTCCGGCTCTCCCCCGAATGTTATTTTCACACCCTCTTCAGTCAGCGCCTCAGTGAGTGCCGACGGTGTGCGGTCATAGCCGGCCACAGCGATATCGCGGCTCAGGAAATAGCGTTCGAGAGCCGCCATGCCGATGCCTCCGGCTCCGATGAAGTAGATATGGGTGAAGTTATGTCGTGAGTCAGCGTTCATTTCTCTTGTGGTGTGATTATTGACAGAAGTGTATCGACAATCAGGTCGTCGCTTCCGCGGCAGGCCATTGCCGAGATATTGGTAGCCAGAAGGTGGCGGCGTGCCGGCGAGGCTATGAGCTCTGTTATTTCTTTTCCGAGCCGTTGCGTAGCTTCGGCATCAGGTATCAGCACGGCGGCCTCCCGCGAGGATAGAGCGAGGGCGTTTTTGGTCTGATGGTCCTCAGCCACATTGGGCGACGGTATGAGTATCGCAGGCTTGGCAAGGAGCTGAAGCTCTGAGATTGTGCCGGCACCTGCGCGCGCCACAACCAGATCGGCCGCGCGGTAGGCTGTGGCCATGTCAGAGATAAATGGCAGCGGGCGCACATCGCGATATGATTCTGAGCGGCGGGCAAATTCGTCGGCATAGAGGCGTCCCGTCTGCCACAGAAGCTGGATATCATGCTCGGCCAGGAGCGGCAGAGCTGCGGCCACGCTTTCATTTACAGTTCGCGCGCCAAGGCTTCCGCCGGTCA
Source organism: Bacteroides sp. (assembly GCA_014802045.1). Classification (GTDB taxonomy): domain Bacteria; phylum Bacteroidota; class Bacteroidia; order Bacteroidales; family Muribaculaceae; genus Paramuribaculum. The sequence goes on along the minus strand of JAAVDA010000006.1, from coordinate 25,741 downwards.
CAAACACCAGCGCACGCGCAGGGTCAAATCCAAGAGCTTTTTTTGCCTCGGCCTGAGTGAGCGTACACTGCAGGAGCTCTGAGCGGATAGGATTGCCGGTTATAGTGATTCGCTCGGCCGGAAAGAATCTCTCCATGCCCGGATAGGCGGTGCAGATGGCCTTAGCCTTGGCGGCAAGGAGTTTATTGGTCACTCCGGCATATGAATTCTGCTCCTGAAGCATCGTAGGGATGCCACGTCTCTGAGCCTCCTTGAGCACAGGTCCGCTCGCATAGCCCCCCACTCCCACTGCTATATCAGGCCTGAAATCGGCCACAATGCGGTGAGCCTTGCGCATGCTTCGCCATAGTTTTGCAAGCACGGCAGCATTGCGCCAGAGCCGACGGCGGTCAAATCCGGCCACCGGAAGCCCGATAATCTTATATCCTGCCGCCGGCACACGCTCCATCTCCATCTTGCCCTCGGCTCCCGCAAAAAGGATTTCAACCGAAGGATCGCGGCGGCGGAGGGCGTTGGCGATAGCAAGTGCGGGGAATATATGGCCACCTGTACCCCCTCCGCTTATAAGCACGCGGAGCGGGCGTTGGCCAATCTGTGATTCAGAGGTTTGTTTTTTCATCAGTGGAGCATTGTGGGGTTGTCGGCACGCATCTCTTCGGGCAGAGCGTTCATCTCGTCGGTAATCTGTTTGCGGGTGCCTTTGCGCACAGCATAGCGGCTCACACTAAGCATGATGCCAAATGCTATAGAGGTGATGAGGATGGATGTGCCTCCTTTTGATATGAGCGGCAATGGTTGACCCGACACCGGGAAGAAGCCGCTCACGATAGCCATGTGAAACATTGCCTGATAGGCTATCATCACTGCTATTCCAAGCACCAGCAGAGCCGGAAGAGCACGCTTGCACCCCATGGCTATTGCTGCTGCGCGGCCGAGTAGCCACAGATAGAGCAGAAGCACCACGAAGCCACCTATCAGGCCGGTGTCTTCCACAATGATGGCGAAGATATAATCGGAGAAGGCGAGTGGCAGGCGGGCGGTCTCGCGGGAGTTGCCCGGAAACACACCGATTATGCCGCCGTTTGCCTGCGCCATGTAGGAATATTGCTCCTGACGGTTTTTGGCGGTGATGGGCTGTTCGTAGGGAGGCACAGGATTGAAATGGCGCGAGAGACGGCTACCCCATGTGCTGCTTCGGTTCACCTTCTCTCCCGAGGAGTTGACTACGGGTTCGCCGGACGAAGTCACCTGTTCTATCGCCGGATCGGCATCATCAGAGCTGCTCGCATGCACCACACCGTAGGCCGCGAGGGCGAAAACTATGTAGACACCAACCACTATACAGATTTTCTTTAGCTCGATGCCCCCTATCAGCATCATCGAAAAACTGATGGCCATGAGGAGGATGGTGTTGGTCATGCCCTGCTGTATGAGCAGACCGCCGAACAGCATCACCGCTACAGCCGAGATGATTACGCCACGGTTATGCACACCGCCGTTCTTCTGCATATAAAGGGAGGTGTAGCGTGCTATGATAAGCACTGCGGCGAGCTTGAGGAATTCTGATGGCTGGATAGTGATGCCTGCGAGATTGAACGAACGGCGCGCACCGTTCACCACATCGCCAAACAGCATCACATATAGCATCATGCCTGCGCTGAGTAATGTGAAAATCTTACTGAAATTCATCAGCTTGTTGTAGGGCACTCTCTGCATCAGCAGGATGATGACACAGCCTGCCCCCAGCATCATCACATGGCGGAATATCGGGCCGAGCACCCCTATCGACGATGACGCCACCTCGCGGGAGCTGGCACTGTAGAGCTCGATGATTGAGATGATGCAGAGAAGTATGTAGATGCCCCAGATATGCTTGTCTGGAGGAGCCACAGCCTCAAGCTGTTTTGTGGGTTCCTTGGTCGGAGTGACCAGAGGAGTGTTGAGTTCTATTGTTTCCATAGTGTGTGCGAAAGTTAAGGTTCTGATATCTGAATATGAATACTATTTTTTCATCTTGCGCACTGCTTCTTTGAATTGCTCTCCGCGGTCTTCATAGCTCTTGAAGAGGTCGAAGCTCGCGCAGCAGGGCGAAAGAAGCACTGTGTCGCCGGCCGACGCAATCTCGGCGCAGGCTGCCACGGCATCGCTCAGCGAATGGGTGTCGGCGATTGCGGGCACCTTTCCGCTGAAAAAGTCGAGGAGCTTGCTGTTGTCCTTGCCCATACACACTATGGCCTTCACCTTTTCGCGCACGAGAGGCTCGATTTCCGTATAGTCGTTGCCCTTATCCTTACCTCCGAGCATGAGCACCACGCCGCTCTGAGGCATACTTTCGAGAGCATACCAGCAGGAGTTTACGTTAGTGGCCTTGGAGTCGTTGATATATCTCACTCCGTTGATTTCCTCCACAAACTCCAGTCTGTGTTCCACTCCCTCGAAGTCGCTCAATGCTTTGCGGATATCCTCTTTGCGGATATCAAGCAGGCATGCCGATAAGCCGGCCGCCATAGAGTTGTAGAGGTTGTGGAGACCATTGAGCGACAGCTCCGCGCGGGGCATGCGCAGCTTGGTGGCAGGGGTGTCGAGGATGAGATAATCCTCATCGTCCACATAGGCCGCCACTCCCGGCTCATGCCTCTCGGCAAATGGGAATAGCTGCGCCTCGGTGGCCACTTGCTTCATCTGCGAGCTGATCACGGGATCATTCTCCCAGAAGATGAAAGCATCCTGGGGAGTGAGATTGCGGATGATGCGAAACTTAGCGTTGATATAGTTCTGCATCTGATATTCATAGCGGTCGAGATGGTCGGGGGTGATATTGAGCAGCACGGCGATGTTGGCCTTGAAGTCATACATGTTTTCGAGCTGGAAAGACGACAGCTCTATCACGTAGACGTCATGATGCTCGCGTGCTACCTGAAGAGCCAGACTGCGGCCCACATTCCCGGCCAGCCCCACATTGATTCCGGCGTTGCGGAGTATATGGTAGGTGAGCAGGGTGGTGGTGGTCTTGCCGTTGCTTCCGGTGATGCACACCATCTTTGCATCGGTGTAGCGACCGGCAAACTCTATTTCGGATATCACCGGAATCCCATTAGCCAGAATCTCCTTCACCACAGGCACCGTCGGGGGGATACCGGGGCTCTTCACCACCTCATCGGCTGCAAGGATACGGGCCATTGTGTGAGTGCCCTCCTCCCATTCGATACCCTCTTCGTCGAGCATCCGGCGGTAGCGGGGAGCTATCGTGCCCATATCCGAGAGAAACACTTCCATGCCCTTCTCCTTGCCGAGAATTGCGGCTCCTACGCCGCTCTCTCCGCCTCCGAGCACAACAAGACGATGACCGAGAGAGGATGATGTATTGTTTGCAGGATATTCCATTGATTTTTATCTGATTTTTAGCGTTACGAATGTTACGGCCGCCAGGAGGATGGCTACAATCCAGAAGCGGGTCACTATTTTCGACTCCGGTATAGCCCGCAGGGGAGCCTGCAGCAGGGCGTCGATACCACTGTTGCCGGGTTTCTGGAAGTGGTGGTGCAGGGGAGTCATCTTGAATATGCGTTTACCCACCCCGGTGCGCCGCTTGGTATATTTGAAATATGCCACCTGAATCATCACCGAGAGGTCTTCTATAAAGAATATGGCGCAGAGCACGGGGATGAGGAGCTCTTTGCGTATGAGAATCGCAAACACGGCTATGATGCCGCCGAGAGTGAGGCTTCCGGTGTCGCCCATAAACACCTGGGCCGGGAAAGCATTATACCATAGGAATCCCACGAGCGCTCCGATAAAGGCGGCCATAAACACCACCAGCTCCTCGCTGCCGGGTATATACATTATATTAAGATATGACGAATAGATGATATTTCCGCCCAGATAGGCCATTATGGCCAGGGCTGTGCCGATTATGGCCGACACACCCGTGCAGAGCCCGTCCAGACCGTCGGTGAGATTAGCGCCGTTTGAAGTGCCCGATATCGCACAGATGACCACTATCACAAAGACGATCCACCCTCCTGCCGATGCATATTTGCCGGCCCATGAGGTTAGATATGCATAGTCGAAGTTATTGTTCTTCACAAAGGGAATGGTGGTCTGTGTGGTCTTGACATTTTCTGCCTTGTAGGTCACGGTGATTTCGGTAGACTCCACATCTACCGTCTCTACATTCTCGCGCATCACTATATCGGGGCTGAAATACATGGCCGCCCCCACAACGAGACCGAGACCCACCTGACCCACTATTTTCACCTTACCGCTCATTCCATCCTTGTTGTGACGCTTGATTTTGAGCCAGTCGTCAAGAAAGCCGAGCAGCCCCAGCCACACGGTGGTGAGAAGCATCAGAGCCATGTAGACGCTGCTGAGATTGCCTATCAGCAGGCAAGGAATAAGGATAGAGATGATGATTATTATGCCGCCCATTGTGGGTGTGCCTTTTTTCTGCATCTGTCCTTCGAGCCCGAGGTCGCGGATAATTTCTCCCACCTGCATCAGCTGAAGGCGGTCGATTATACGGCGTCCGAAAACCATGGCGATAAAAAGTGCAAGAACAAAAGCGGCTCCCGACCTCACGGTGATGTAGTCCATGAGTCGGGCTCCCGGGAAGCCGAGTGTGTCAAGATATCCGAAAAGATAGTAGAGCATATCGGGATTGGGGAATTTATAATTCTGTTTCGCTGAAAATTTCTTTTACTGTCTCGCGGTCGTCGAAGTGGTGCTTCACACCCTTGATTTCCTGATAGTCTTCGTGGCCTTTGCCGGCTATGAGTATCACGTCGCCGGGAGCGGCGAGAGCCACAGCGGTGCGGATTGCCTCACGGCGGTCGGCGATGCTGATGGTCATGGCGCGTGCACGTGCGTCAAGGCCCTCCTCCATGTCGTGGATTATATCGGCCGGCTCTTCAAAGCGCGGATTGTCTGAGGTGAGAATCAGGCGGTCGGAGCGTAGAGCCGCTTCGCGGGCCATGATGGGGCGTTTCCCCTTGTCGCGGTTGCCTCCGGCGCCCACCACCGTGATTATATTGCCTTTGGCTCCCACGATATCGCGGATGGCAGAAAGCACATTGACCACTGCATCGGGAGTGTGCGCATAGTCAACGATTGCTGTCACTCCCTTGCCGGAGCGGAAGGCCTGGAAGCGTCCGGCCACCGGAACAAGCATGCTCATATCCACGAGCACTTTCTCCGGATTCCACCCCAGAAGAATCGACGCACCATAGACCGCCGTAAGATTATAGGCGTTGAAGCGTCCGGTGAAAAGCACCTCAACCTCATGACCGTTGAAAGCGATGAGAGTGCCGTCCAAGCGGCTCTCAATCACACGGCCGGTAAAGTCGGCGTCTGTGCGGAGAGAATATGTGAAGCGACGTGCGGCAGTGTTCTGAAGCATCACCTCGCCCACCTTGTCGTCAAGATTGGTCAGTGCGAATGCATCCGGCGGAAGAAGGTCGAAAAATGACTTTTTGGCCTGAAGATAAGCGTCTACGGTCTTATGGTAGTCGAGATGGTCGCGGGTGAGGTTGGAGAATATGCCGCCGGCAAAACGGAGACCGGCTATACGGTGCTGATGGGCGGCGTGAGAGCTCACTTCCATGGCGGCATATTCACATCCCGCATCCACCATCTTGCGGAGCAGACGGTTGAGAGTCAGGGGGTCGGGAGTGGTCTGTTCGGCAGGAATCGCTTCATTGTCTATATAGTTGCACACGGTCGACAGCAGTCCTGCCTTATGCCCCCCGAGGCGGGCCATCTCATAGATGAGTGTTGCGGTGGTGGTCTTGCCGTTGGTGCCTGTTACCCCCACAAGAGTGATGTGGCGTGAAGGATTGTCATACCACTGCGAGGCGAGAAATCCGAGAGCCACAGCCGAATTGGAAACGCGGATATAAGTGACTGTCGACTCCAGGCGCTCTGGAAGCTCCTCGCAGACAATCGCTGAAACACCTCCCACAGTCACAATCGGTATAAACTTATGGCCGTCTACATTCACACCTCTGACCGCCACGAAGAGTGACCCTAGCTCAATCTTGCGGGAGTCGCACACAAGCGAGGTTATCTCTTTATCCTCGCTTCCTATTATCTCTTCGACCGTAATGGCCGAAATCAGTTCTGACAATGACTTCATATGGTGGTTTATTCAGTGAGTGTTAGTGTTACTTTTGTGCCCTTTGCCGAGGCATGTCCGGCCGAGGGCTGCTGTGAGGCCACATAGCCGGCTCCGCGAAACGACACATTGTAGCCCGCCTGCTCAAGGGCGGCTATTGCATCGCGCAGACCGAAGCCTATCACGTTGGGCACTCCGCTCTTCACCTCCGCAGGGTGGGCCAGCTGCTTGCGTGGACCGTTCACAGCCAGTTCGGACCTCACGGTTGAGTGCTTGCTCTTCGATGCTGTGGCATAGAGCGTGGGCGGATCTTCGCGGGCTTCCTCCGCGCGATAGTCAGACGAATTGCCGAGCATGCCGCGCGAATAGAGTTTGAGGGCTATGTTTTTGAGCACTTCGCCGCTTGTGCTTGCAGCTCCCATGGCATTCTGCTTCGGGTTGCAGGTGAGCACGATGCAGGAATATTTAGGTTCCTCGGCAGGAAAAAATCCGCAGAAAGCCAGTCGCTTCTTTGAGGTGTTGTAGGCTCCCCCCTCAATCATGTAGCAGGTGCCGGTCTTTCCGGCTATGCGCACATACTCGTTGCGGAGACGCCGGCCTGTGCCATGTTCACCCCACACCACTCTGGTGAGCATATCGCGGAGTTTGGCGGCATTTGCCTCGCTGCACACTCTGTCGCGTATATATGTGACGGGCAGAATGGAGTCTACCCCCTGACCCGTGAGACGGCTCACGAGCCTGGGGCGCACATAGCGGCCACCGTTGGCAATCGCATTATAGATGCTGAGGGTGGAGAGGGGCGGAATCTCGGTGGCGTAGCCGTAACACTGTCGGGAGAGGGCAATGCGGCCTCCACGGTTGGAAGGAACACTGTCAACCCTCGGCACAGTCTCGCCGGCTATGCCGGTGTGCATCGGTTCGAGAAAACCAATCTCTTTTAGACGGTGATAGAAGCCGCCTGGATGAGAATCATATTTGCGGGTTATGATTTTAGACATGCCGATATTGCTGGAGCGTTCGATCACCTCGGCTACAGTCAGCGAACCCACCCCGTGAGAGTCGGTGATCGGTCGCCCGCCGGCATAGGCGAAGGCAGACCCGGTGGTGAGCACTTCGTTCACATTGTTGACCACCCCGTCTTCAAGAGCAATCATCATCGAAAGCGTCTTCACCACCGATCCGGGCTCAAAACCCAGCACCGCGCGGTTCATTCCCTCGATGTAGTTGTCGCCGGAAGGATTCTTCTCCAGATTGGATATTGCCTTGATATCACCTGTGGCCACCTCCATGAGCACAGCCACTCCCCAGTCGGCATTGCAGAAACTCAGCAGGTCGTTGAGCTCGTTTTCCACAATATCCTGCATCTTGATGTCGATGGTGGTGCGGATATTATAGCCCGGCACGGCAGGAATATCCGTCCAGTTGACAATTCCCTTGGTGAGGGGCACCTTCTTTGAAAGTCCGGTTTTGCCGAAAAGGAGAGTGTCGAGCGCTTTCTCAAGGCCGGAAATACCATGCACCTCCTTGCAGAGAGTCGTGGCACCCACGCCTCCGATGCTTCGGCGTGCCATATCGCCATAGGGATTCACTCGGCGTATGCGGTTCTCCGTAGAGAGGCCGTTGCGGTTGCGGTTGCGGATATTGAAGAAGGGGAAGGTGCGCAGACGCATGTAGTCGGCATAGCTTATATTGCTTATCAGACGATATGCCCTGGGTCTTTCATTCTTGGGCTTGGAAAGGGGCTTGGCGAGGTGGTCGCGCCATTCTTTCGCGTTGCGTATGGGAAAGTAGCGTGCCATCGAGTCGGCTATGGTGTCGAGAGCCGCGCGATATTTCAGTTCCATGAATCTCTCGCTGCGGAAATCGATTCTGACTGTATAGTAGCGGAGATTGGTGGCGAGGATACTGCCGTCGGCGGCCAGGATATTGCCGCGTTCGGGTGCGATGGTGTCTTTGCGCGACAGCTCCACCATGGCCTTTTCTTTCCAGTCGGGGGCATGGATCACGGTGGTGTGGACGAGGTTCCACAGTATGCCTGCGGCGAGCAGTATGATGAGTCCTACAATCCAGGCGTAGCGGATCAGGATATGGCGGCGGTTGGATTTGGATTTTCTGCTCATTTTACCGATGCGAGTTTGTAGGGTGGGCGTTCCTGCACGTGTAGATTCAGTCCGAGGGAGTCAACGAGTTGCTGCATTGATGATTCGCGGATACGGCTCATATATACTGAGCGCACTCTCACTCGCTCGGTCTTCACTATTTCGAGCTCGGTGTGGAGTCGGCGTATCTCTTCCATCTTTGTCTGGCAGTTATATTTGTTGGTGATGAAGACCATGATGAGAATCACCACGGAAAACACCGTGAGCCAGTGGCGTGCGAAAAAGTCGCTGGAGATTATCTGCCCGTAAAGCAGGCGGTCAACCAGCGAAGGTGATATGTTTTTATCTGTGTGTTTCTTTTTGGCGGCGGCCATTGTTGCTGAGAGATGATTGAATATTGAGAGATTCAGAGATTTTTTTCGGCCACACGAAGCTTGGCGCTTCGTGAGCGTGGATTGGCGATTATTTCCTCTTCGTCGGGCACTATCGGCTTTGAGTTCAGAAGCCGCAGCGGAGAGTTGGTGCGTCCGAAGAAGTCTTTGTCGGCCTCACCTGAGAAGTTGCCTGCACGCATGAAGTTTTTCACCAGGCGGTCTTCAAGCGAGTGGTAGGTTATCACGGCGAGGCGTCCTTGAGGTGAGAGGAGCGAGGCTGATTGGGAGAGGAAGGAGCGGAGCACATCCAGTTCGCCGTTCACCTCTATCCGAAGCGCCTGAAATATCATGGCAAGCTCCTTCTTCTCGGCTTTGGGGCTGATGAAGGGTCGCACTATTTCGAGAAGCCTTTCAACGGTGCCCACAGGCTGCTCGCCGCGTGCCTTGACAATTGCGGCAGCTATGCGCCGCGAATTTTTCATCTCGCCATAAACCTTGAAGATTGTGGCCAGACGCTCTTCGGTGCTTTCGGCAATCAGTGTGGCGGCCGAACGGGTGGCCCGGCGGTTCATGCGCATGTCGAGCGGTCCGGTCCAGCGGAAAGAGAATCCGCGTGATGCATCGTCGAAGTGGTGGAACGAAACTCCGAGGTCGGCCAATATACCGTCAACGGCGTTCACTCCGTAAAAGCGCATGAAGTTGGTGATGAAACGGAAGTTGGAGTGGATGATGGTAAACCGTGGGTCTGACATCGCTCTCTCCACAGCCTCCTCGTCCTGGTCAAATGAATAGAGATGACCCTCGGGGCCGAGCCGTTCAAGAATGGCACGCGAATGGCCGCCTCCGCCAAAAGTGGCGTCGACATACACTCCGTCCGGGCGCACCTGAAGGGCGTCGATGGTCTGGGGTAGCAGGGCGGGAATATGATAAACTTCCTGTAGCATCACGCGAGAGTAGTTTTTGGAACTCAAAGTTAGCTATTTTTCAAGAAAAATTTACATACTCAAACAGTAAAAAAAGCCCTTAAAAATCAAAAAAGTTATCAACACTGTGTGTAAGTATTGATAACTTTCAGATTGATTGGCGCTTAAAGATGAGCTGTTAAATTTGCGTTTGCAAACCTCCCGGCTCCTGAATTCACTCGGAGGGTATGAGCGGACTCTCTGATATATCAGGCGATTCGGGGTCTGACGCGGTCTCGGCGCTCTCTATGGCTTTGCGCACTATAGGGTTGCCGTAGGTGAGCTTCTTCACTGTCAGGCCGCCTGCTTTATCGCTTGCCAGACGCATATATTTTTCCCAGCGGAGCAGCTCCTCTCTCAGGGAGTTGAGGGTCTTGATGGAAGAGTCTATCTGCTTCACTGATTTTTCAATGCTGGCATGGGCTTTCTCATAGTTGCCGAATATCCCCTCCTGAATTGTGAGGATTTTATTGCGGAAGTTGACAAAACTTATATTCTCTTCCTCTTTTGCAGCGAGTTTGCGTTTGTAAGCAAAGGCCGTCCGTGCCCCTTTGGTGAGAAGCCCGATGAGAGATATGAAAAACTGCGGACGGATCACAAACATTTTTTCGTAGCGATGCGACACATCCACGATCCCTTTATTGTATAGCTCACTCTCTGGCTCAAGCATGGTTACGAGCACCGCATATTCGCAATTCTTCTTGCACCGGTCGCGGTGAAGCTTGGCAAAAAACTCTTCGTTGCGATGAGGGGCCGCGGTATTGTCGGCCTCGTTTTTCATCTCAAACATTATCGAGATATATTCCTCTCCGTCAATATAATCGCGGAATATGAAGTCGCCTTTCGTACCCTCGGCCACTTCATTGTCTTTGCCAAACACGGCGTTGGGGAAGGCCACCGCACGGATAGCCTCGAATTCGTCTGAGCAATGCACCTCAAGGCTCTCTCCTATCCCTTTGGTGGAAAGCCGTGCTTTGAAATTCTTATATAGCTCAATGGTGGCGTCACGCTCGCTCAGCTGCAGAGAGTGGCGTTCTTTCAGGGCGGCGATTTCATGCTCTGTCTCCCGCCTGAAAGCTTCCATCTTCAGCTGTAGTCCGGTGATTGTGTTCTCTTTGTCGCGGCTCTCGCGCTCGGCTGCCTGCTGCTGTTCGAGCAGGGCCATCCGTTTTGTGTCGTCGGCTCTGTCCAGTTGAGCTCGTAGGTCGGCAAGTTCGCGGTCTTTGGCTGCGATAGCATTGGCCTTTTCGGCCTCTTTCTTGCCTGCGGTTTCCGAGAGGCGGGCTTCGCTTTCGCGCCTTATGGCTTCGAGTTCGAGCTTCTTGCGCTCTTCGGCTTCTTTGAGGCGTTCGGTGGTGAGTCGGTTCTGAGCCAGAGCGTCGGCGAGCTTTCTATCGCGTTCGTCGAGCATGCTCTGGAGCTCACGCTCTTTTTTCGCCAATGCAAGTTCCTTGTCTGCGTCTGCCTGACGGCGCAGCTGCTCTTCAGCCCGATGAAGCTCTTCGGCAAAGGCTGCGTTACGCACTTGGGCGGCGAGAGATTCAAACACGTCGTCATCCACTTGAAAGACGTGATTGCAGTTAGGACATTTGAGCTCTTTCATCTTACTTTACGAGCAATTTAGCCACAAGCGGACGATGGTCTGATTGGGTCGGGGCATTCACGACCTCACATTCAATCGCTTCCATTCCCTCCCCCTTTATCATTATATAGTCGATTGTCGTATTGGGCTCATCGGCCGGAAAGGTCGGTGTCTCAGGGTTATTGACCATTGTAAACTGCTTGCTTAGCAATGATATGGTTTCTGAGCCGGGAGTCACATTGAAGTCGCCTGCTATGATTACCGGCTTTTTTGCGTCGGCGAAAAGACCTGAGATAATCGAGGCCGATTCGAGAGCGTCTTCCTCGGTGAGCGACAGATGGGTGGCGGCAAATATGAAATCTTTGAATTCAGAGATTATCAGGGCGCGGGCCTCCTCGCGGCCGGGAAGAGCATGGCGCACCACCGACAGCGGGGTCTCGGCCGTAAGCAGTCCGATGCCGTAGCGTCCTCCGTCATAGTCGATAGCGGGGGCGAAGAAAGGCTGCATCCCTGTGCGCTGAGCCAGTTCGCCAAGCACATAGGTGCCCTTGCTGCGTCCCGTTATGGAATCTGCCTCAAGTATAGCCACTACAGACGGATTGACCGCCGAAATCACTGCGGCCGTGCGGTCGAAATCACGCACGTTGTCCATCCCTGTGGAGTTGCGTATATTATAGCTCATCACGGTGATGGTGTCGGCCGGAGCGGCAGTCGCGCCGGCAAAGAGGGCAGAGAGGATAGCGGTGGCGGTTAGAAAGAATCTGATCATGATGGTTTGTGTAGAAAAATATCCGCCGCGACGTCCCTCAAAAGACCGTCCCGGCGGATATATATTGGTTATTAGCTCTTAGATTTTTGCACGTATGGCAGCAGTTTCCGCCTCATAGCCGGGCTTGCCGAGAAGGGCAAACATATTGCGCTTGTAGGCTTCCACGCCGGGCTGGTCAAAAGGATTCACCTCGAGCATATAGCCGCTTATGCCGCAGGCTTTCTCGAAGAAATAGATGAGCTGTCCCAGATACTGCTCGCGAAGAGCCGGAATGGTGATGCGGATGTTGGGCACGCCGCCGTCCACATGCGCTATGCGTGTGCCGATTTCGGCCATCTTGTTGACTTCGTCCACTCTCTTGCCGGCAATATAGTTCAGACCGTCGAGATTGTCATTGTCTGTGGGCACGATGGTCTCATGCTCGGGAGCGTCAACAGATATCACGGTTTCGAAGATGGTGCGTTCGCCATCCTGAATCCACTGACCCATTGAATGAAGATCGGTAGAGAAATCCACAGCGGCGGGGAAAATACCCTTGCCATCCTTGCCTTCGCTCTCGCCATAGAGCTGTTTCCACCATTCGGCGAGGAAGTGAAGTTTCGGATTATAGTTCACGAGAATCTCGATTTTCTTGCCGGCACGGTAGAGGGCGTTGCGGGTGGCGGCGTAGACCACAGCCGGATTCTCAAGAGTGGCTTCCTTAGTGGCCAACTGCATTTCGGCAGCGCCTGCCATAAGGGCCATGATATCATATCCGGCCACTGCGATGGGCAGCAGTCCTACGGGCGACAGCACTGAGAAGCGTCCACCCACATTGTCGTCAATCACGAAAGTCTTATACCCCTCTTCGGTGGCAAGCTGGCGGAGAGCGCCGCGCTTGGCGTCGGTTATGGCCACGATGCGGCGTGAAGCCTCCTCTTTGCCCACACGCTGCTCAAGCTGCTCTTTGAGTATGCGGAAAGCGATGGCGGGTTCGGTAGTGGTGCCGCTCTTGGAGATTACGATGATACCGAATTTTTTGTCGGCAAGCAGATTGCGGAGTTCGAAGAGATAGTCTTCGCCTATATTCTGACCGGCGAAAATCACCTTGGGATTGGTGTAGTCTATACGGTATGCGGCAAAAGAATCGCTCAGAGCCTCAATGACTGCTTTAGCGCCGAGATACGACCCTCCGATACCGATGCATACCACATATTCGCAATCTTTCTGCAGACTGCGGGCAGTAGCTATGATATCTTCGAGTTCCGCCTGGGTGGTGTGGGTGGGAAGGTCTGTCCAACCGAGGAAATCGTTGCCGGCACCGGTGCCGTTGTCTACCTTGGCCAGAGCGTCTGCGGCCTCAGGAAGCAATGCCTTTACAGCCGATTCGGGGGCTACGGCAGCCGCCTGAGCAATGTTTACGTTGATGTTGGTTTTCATATGTGGAGATGTTTTTTAGTTTGCTTGTTGTTCTCGTTTCTCAGATAAAAGTGTCGGCCATATCGCGGATAGCTTTTGCTGGATTCACCCCACGGTAGAGTATGGAGAATACCCCGTCGAGTATCGGCATCGTCACTCTATATTTGGAATTGATTTCGTGGATACACTTTGTGCCATAGTAGCCCTCGGCAGTCTGCTCCATCTCCATGCGGGCGGCCTTCACCGAATAGCCTTTACCAATCATGGAGCCGAAGTTATGGTTGCGGCTGAAGCGGGAGTAGGATGTGACCAGAAGGTCGCCGAGATACACCGAATCGCATATCTGTCGCGGACGCGGACACACCGTGTCTACAAATCGTTCCATCTCCCTGATTGCGTTGCTCACGAGCATAGCCAGAAAGTTGTCACCGTTTTTCAGTCCGTGGACAATACCGGCGGCTATGGAGTAGACGTTTTTGAGCACGGCGGCATATTCTATACCGTCCACATCGAGCGAAGTGATGGTCTTGAGGGCTTTCCCGCTCAGGCAGTTGGCAAATTTCTCGGCATGAAATATATCGTTGCCGCCGATGGTGAGATAGCTTTGGCGTCCGAGCGCCACCTCCTCGGCATGGCAAGGGCCGCTCACCACCAGTGTGCGTTCGGATTTCACCCCGAACCGCTGCTGCATATAGGTGGATATGAGCAGATTGTCGTCGGGCACGATTCCTTTCACGGCCGACACTACAAACTTCTCCGATATATCCACATTGATTTTGTCGATATGAGCCTTGAAATATGGCGAGGGCATGACAAGGAGCAGTGTGTCGGCGTGACGGCACACATAGTTGATGTCTGACGAGAATTCGATTCGTTCGATATCAAATACCACGTCGCTCAGATAGGCCGGATTGCGGCGAAGCCGTTTGAAATCGTCTATTCGGTCGTCACGGCGCATATACCAGAGTATCGACTCGCAATTATCAAGCAGGAGCTTGGCGAGAGCTGTTGCCCAGCTGCCGCCGCCCATCACTGCCACTGTTCCTGGAAAATTCATGTGAGAGAAACAATCGGGTTTGTAAAGGAGTTCACGATTTTCTGGCCTTATGCCTGAGAAGAGTCTGCCGGAGCAGCGGCCGCTATCCATGATTTCACCGCCTCGACGGTGGGATTCTCATAGCCGAGCTTAAACTTCTTGTTGAGGCCGCAGAGTTCCTGATGGAGCTTGCCCGCCGACTGTGCGGCTCCGAGCTGAGTCACCGTGAGGATGCCGAGCTTGGCAAGCGGAGCCACCCACTCTTCGCCCACACCCACTGCGGCAAACTGAGCCGGAGTGTCGCGCTGAGGCTTCTTTTCGGGGCGCATCTGGGGGAAGAAAAGCACCTCCTGGATAGTAGTCTGGCCGGTCATTAGCATCACGAGACGATCCATTCCTATGCCCATGCCCGATGTCGGGGGCATACCGTATTCGAGGGCGCGTATGAAGTCACCGTCTATGATCATTGCCTCGTCATCACCCTTTTCAGAAAGACGCATCTGCTCCACGAAGCGCTCATACTGGTCTATCGGGTCGTTGAGCTCGCTGTAGGCGTTTGCAAGTTCCTTGCCGTTCACCATAAGCTCGAAGCGCTCGGTGAGGTCGGGATTGGAGCGGTGGCGCTTGGTGAGAGGCGACATCTCTATGGGGTAGTCTATGATGAATGTGGGCTGAATATAGTGGCCCTCGCACTTCTCGCCGAATATCTCGTCGATAAGCTTGCCCTTGCCCATCGAGGGGTCTACCTCGATATCGAGCTGCTTGCACACCATGCGCAGGTTTTCCTCGTCCATGCCCGATATATCTATGCCGGTAAACTCCTTTATGGCATCGATCATTGTGACGCGGCGGTAGGGGGCTTTGAAGCTGATGGTGTTGTCGCCCACCTTCACTTCGGTGGTGCCGTTCACATCCATACAGATTTTCTCAAGCATCCGTTCAGTGAAGTCCATCATCCAGTTGTAGTCCTTATAGGCCACGTAGATTTCCATGGCCGTAAACTCCGGGTTGTGGGTGCGGTCCATACCCTCGTTGCGGAAGTTTTTAGAGAACTCATACACCCCTTCAAAACCACCCACAATCAGGCGCTTGAGATAGAGCTCGTCGGCTATACGCAGATAGAGCGGAATGTTGAGAGCATTATGATGGGTGATAAACGGACGTGCGGAGGCACCCCCCGGAATAGCCTGAAGTATAGGAGTCTCTACCTCCATATAGCCGTGGGAGTTGAAAAACTCACGCATGGAGTTATACACCTTGGTGCGCTTGATAAAGATATCCTTCACCTTGTCGTTGACCACAAGGTCTACATAGCGACGGCGATAACGCATCTCCGGATCATCGAAAGCATCGTAGGTCACACCGTCCTTCACCTTCACTATCGGAAGCGGACGAAGCGACTTGCTCAGCACTGCGAGCGATTCGGCATGAACCGTCACCTCGCCCATCTGAGTGCGAAACACATAGCCCTCCACTCCGATGAAATCGCCTATGTCAAGCAGCTTTTTTATTACGGTGTTGTAGAGAGTCTTGTCGTCGCCCGGACAGATGTCATCGCGGCTTATATAGATCTGGATTCGCCCGCGGGAGTCCTGAATTTCAAGAAAAGTAGCCTTACCCATCACGCGGCGGCTCATAAGGCGTCCCGCCACAGTGACCTGACGCCGCGGAGCGTCATCGGCAAAATTCTCTTTGATTTCGTCGGTATAGGCATTCACCTTATATTCGGCAGCGGGATAAGGGTCTATTCCCAAAGCCCGCATCTCGTCGAGGCTATTGCGGCGAACGATTTCCTGTTCGCTCAGTTCGAGGATATTAGCGCTCATATCGTTGAATTATTATCTAAGTAAGTCGTGAATATTAGTTTATATTCTTATTCATGCAATTATATCGCAAATTTACACAAAATCCCCCGCCCCTCCAAATCTCTTTTCGCGTTATATCCGCTGCAAAACATGATTATTACTCCTGTCCGGGCTTCCCGCTCGGGCAAAATCACGGAGGCCGACCGGTGTGGGTCAGCCTCCGCATGGAAAAATATGTGTGTTAGAGCACTATGTGTTGTCTGTGGCTATGCGCCGAGTTTTTTGTCTACGGCTTCTTTGATGCGGGCGCAGATAGATGCCATCTGCTCTCCGGGGAGCGACTGCTTGTTAGAGAAATCCATGTCGCGCTCGGTGTTGATGGGGATGAGGTGGATATGGGCGTGGGGCACTTCGAGTCCGATAACGGCTTCGCCTATACGCTTGCAGGGCATAGCTTCGCGGAGACCTTCGGCCACGCGCTTGGCAAAGAGTTCGAGCCCCACATATTCTTCATCAGTGAGGTCAAACAGATAGCTCACTTCGCGCTTGGGCACCACGAGAGTGTGGCCGGGAGCCACAGGGTTGATATCGAGGAATGCGAAATAACGCTCGTCTTCAGCTATTTTGTAGCACGGTATCTCGCCGCTGATTATCTTGGAGAAGATGGTAGCCATATCAGAAGTTGATTTCTACGATTTCAAATTTCATAAGCCCGGCAGGAACCTTGATTTCAACCACTTCGCCGAGCTTATGGCCGAGAAGACCCTGAGCGATAGGAGTGCTCGAACCAATCTTTTTTGCTTTGAGGTCGGCCTCGCTGTCGGCCACGATGGTATATTCCATAGTCATGCCGTTGGCCACGTTTTTGATTTTCACGCGGTTGAGTATCTGCACCTCTTCGTTGTTGAGAGTGCTCTCGTCTATGATTCGCGCATTGGCCACGAGGTCTTTGAGCTGGGCTATCTTCATTTCAAGCATGCCCTGAGCCTCTTTGGCTGCATCATATTCGGAGTTCTCGGAAAGGTCGCCTTTGTCGCGGGCTTCTCCGATGGCATGAGATATGCGGGGGCGTTCAACAGATTCGAGATAGGCTATCTCTTCCATCTTTTTCTTATACCCTTCCTTGGTCATATAAGTTATAGCCATAGTAGTGTGGATTTTAATTTTCTGAAGTTAAGGATTTTTAGTAGTTCTGAAGGTAGAAAAAAATTAGAATCTCAACCCTGCTTCCACAGAGCGAGACCCTTCACGCGGCCGCCTCGGGGCGGCAAATAGCGATATTTTATGTTCTACGCCACAAAATTACAAAAATTTTCCGACACACACAAGCCTTTCCCTCCCCCGGAAAGAATTCAGTCGGCAGCAACTTCCTGCGCCGGAGCTATGCGGATAAGCTCCAGACGGGTCGCCGTGCGCTTCATTATGGTGAAGAGCTTTGAGTCTATCTCTATGGTCTCTCCCTGAGCGGGAATCTCCCCTACAGAATGGAGGATATAGCCGGCGAGAGTCTGATAGTTGTCATCTTCAGGAATATCTATATGATAATTCTCCCGTAGAGCTTCTATCTCGATTCGTCCGGCGCAGTCATACACTCCGGGCTCAACCTCGCGCACCATGGCGCGGGCTGTGTCATGCTCGTCTTGAATGTCGCCGAATATCTCTTCCACGAGGTCTTCGAGAGTGACCATTCCGGCTGTGCCGCCAAACTCGTCTATCACAATGGCCATTGAGCGTTTCTCGGCAAGGAGGCGGCGCATCATCTTGTTGGCCATTAGGGTCTCGGGTGCAAACACTACCGGCTTGAGATGCTGCTTCCAGTCGCTGTCGGGCACAAATAGCTCGCTGACGTGGATATATCCGAGCACATCATCGATATCTTCACGATAAACCACTATCTTGCTCCGGCCTGAGGAGGTGAAGAGACGGCTGAGCTGCTCGCGGGTGGTGGTGTCTATGTTCACGGCCACTATCTCATTGCGCGGAAGCATGCAGTCGCGCAGGTGGGTGTGGGAGAAATCAAGGGCGTTGTGGAATATCTTCACTTCATGTTCCACCGGAGCTTTCTCGGGATTCACCTCATCGATAGTGCGTTCCAGATAGCTGCTGAGGTCGCCCACCGAAAGCATCCCCATGCGTTGCGATTCGGTGCGGATGCCGCAGATGCGCATCAGGAGTTTCGAAAGCCACGCCGTAAACACCGAAACAGGATAGAGCACAATATAGAAGATGTAGACCGGAAGCGCAAACACCTTGAGCGACGTGTTGGGGTTGATGCGAAACACTGACTTGGGGAAGAATTCGCCCGTGAGGAGGATTATTCCCGTAGAGATGAGGGTGGAGAGCACAAGAATCACAGCCTGATTGGGGCAGAAGCTCTGGAGCCAAGGTTCGAGCACGGCGGCGGCTCCCATACCATAGACCACGAGCATGATATTGTTGCCCACGAGGATTGTGGAGATGAAGAGGTCGGGGTCTTTATAGAAGCGGCTTATTATGCCGTTCACTCCACCCCCTTTCTTCACATCGAGCTCCACCCTTACGCGGTCGGAGGTGATATAGGCTATCTCTGTGCCCGAAAAGAGGGCCGAGAAGAGGAGCGATACGAGGGCGAGGATTATCCAGGCTGAAAGGGTCATGACATTTCGGGATTAGAGGAAACTGAGTCGCGGGGAGCGCCGGGCGGGTTCACGGCTGCGGAGTCTGTGCGCGTCAATCCGGGGCGGAACTGATTGGCCGGGAGGATTGCCGAGACATTGTTCACCTTGAAGCGGGTCATCTGCTGATTGCTCGTGAAGCCATAGCCTTCCATCACCCTGTCGGCGCGCTCAATGTGGATAAATGAGTCGGAATAGACGGTCTGCTGCCGCTGGTCCCAGTAGAGTTGCTGGGTGAGGAAGCGCTCGCCGATGGTGTTGACCACCGACACATGGCCGTCGAGCCGCCAGAGCTGTTTGTTCTTGAAATAGGTGGCCGAGTCGCATTCCACCGTTGCCTCGCGGGTGAAGAAATCGTCAAACCGTTCGAGCCGCAACCCTTCGGGGAAACGCCACCGGGGTTCGCGGGCTTCGTCATACACCAGCCAAAGCGGAGCCACGATGCGATAGCGGGTGATGCCCGAGTCAGACACGAGCGACTCTACATTGCGGGTGGTCATGGTGGCGAAGTTCTCGGAGTCCACATTCGAGGTATATTCCCTCCCCTCGTCGCCCCCGCAGGAGGCGGTGAGAGCTATCACTGTCCCGGCCACTATGACCGGGAGCAGGCGCATAGTCCTAAGCGGTGAGGGAATGCTGTGCATCAGTTGATTTTACGTTTCAGGAACCAGAGTTCGTTGAAATTGATGCCGAGCGTGATATTAAAGTAGTTTTCCTTTACAAGAGGATTGGGGGTGGCCTGACGGTGGCGGTATTCGAATCCGAGATTTATCACGGTCTTGGTGGAGAGGGTGGGCAGACCGAAACCGCACGACACCCCGTATTCACGCACATGGTTGTCGCCAACCATCATATAGTCGCGGTTGAAGAAGCCGCCCACACGATAGGTTATGGCCTGAAAGTAGTTGCCTCGGGGGTTGGGCATATACTGGGCGCCGAGAGCCACTTTATAGCGGTCGGCCAGACGGGTGGCGGGGAAATCGGCCATCTGCGCAAACTTGGCTTTGCTCCAGGGCTGCCACGTGAAGTCGGCTTCTACCATGAGCCGGTTCCCCCACTGGTAGTTGATGCCGCCCCCCACTGTGGCGGGCAGAGAGAAATTATTGCGCAGAGCGAGCGTCTGCACTGTATCGGGGGTCTCGTTTGAAGAGATGTCATATTTCACCACGTCGGCATGCCCGCGGAGGTCTTTGCCGGGCGAGAACACTGCGCCGATACCGATGGAGCGGTCGCGGTCTATCTTGATGCCATACTGAAGGCCGAGCTGCAGATGCCAGTCGCGCACCTGAATTGACTGCTCGAACACCGACGAAGACCCCGATGAGGTATAGGCAAACACATCGTTTACATTGTTGCCGAAAAGATATGAGAAGTTGAATCCGGCGGTGAGATTGTCGATGATGCGGCCGCTGAAGCCCACATAGAGCTGATTGAGACCTCCCACACCCTCATGGGCGCTGGAACCGTTTTTTATATCGGAGCCGAAGGAATAACCCATCGAAGAATAGGGAAGAAGGCCGAAGCTGGCTCCGAAACGGTTGCCCACAGGAAACTGCATGGTCACATAGTCCAGACCCCCGCCATACTGCTTTAGCGAGGTCGAGCCTTCAGATGAGTTGATAAACGACACGGCCACTCCCATATCAAACAGGAATGTGAGGGAGTCGATGCGGGCATATGACGCGGGGTTCATCACATTGACCTGCCGCCCTGAGCGCATGGCATAGCCCACACCGCCCATCTGACGCTGGGCTGATGTGGCATTGTCGCCGAGGAGTCCGTAGCCGAAACGCGAATAGGGGCTTACGGTGTTCTGGGCCAGAGCGCCGCCGGAGGTGAGGAGAATCATGGCGGCCACCAGAGCCGCAGAGAGTTTCTTAATTATTTTCATTGTATAATAAAATTCTGTTGAGTCCCTTGCTCACGAGCTCCGGGTCGACTGTCACGTCGAAATCCACGAGCTTGCTGAGCTCGGCCGCCCATCCGCCGGTCATCACCACCTTTGTGGAGGCGGGTAGATGGGCGCGGTAATATGATATGGCTCCGACAATCCCGTAGACGGCTCCGAGTATCATGGCCGAGGGGGTGTCGTAGCCGAGAAAGGTGTCGTAGGCCAGATCGCGGGGCACCTCCACATGCGGCAGCCGGGCGGTGAAGCGATGCAGCGCTTCAAGCCTCATGCGCATGCCGGGAGCTATGTTGCCACCGAGAAATCGGCCGTCGGCCGACACTGCGTCATATGTCACTGCCGTTCCGGCGTCCACCACCAGAAGCGGACTCCCGGGGAAGAGGGTCCAGCCACCCACTGCGGCCGCAATACGGTCGGTGCCCAGGGTATCGGGGGTGCGGTAGTCTATGGCTATGGGCAGAGGGGTGCGGGCGGTCAGGCGAGTGACGCGTGGAATCCGGTTGCCCAGAGCGGCCACTATCTCTTCACCTCTCGAAGCCACCGAACAATACATTGCCTCAGCCACCGGAAGATAGGGCGCGAGAAAACTCTCCACCGCGCCGGGGGTGAGAGTCTGCTCGATAGCCAGCCCCACGAGGGTTTCCCCCTCCCAGAGCGCCATTTTGGCGGCGGTGTTGCCTTGGTCTATGGTTAGGTTGAGTGACATTTCGCCGCAAAATTAGCAAATAGTCTGTAATTAGCGACTTAGATTTAGAATTATTTAGACCCCGTTCCACAATATTTTTTAGCGCTGGGGGCGCATATCTCCGAGCTATTTTTGTATTGTGATGAAAGAACGCATTGGCGCTCCATCACCACACACAAGGCAAAAACCGCCGGAGAGATACGATGAGAAGGTGCCCTTTTGCTTTAATACACAATTACGTATCCCCCCGATCCCGTTATATGATTTTTATCAAATTCCGTCACATCGGCATTCGCCCACACCCTCCTGACGCTTGCCCGCTACTGCGAAAACAAATATTAACGTTTCGAATCTGAAGCGGCTATACGCGGAATCATCAGAGAGGCATAAACCTCTATCACTCCTCCCGCGAGGGTAAAGGCCATATAGTCCATGTGGCCGGCTCCCTGATAGAAGAGGAAGAATGCTCCCACACAAAACATAATGCCCGCCCACATCTCAAGCCGGTAGAGCCGGCGCAGCCGCAGCGAGGCTCCTTCGGGCGCACGGCAGAAGCCGCGGCCCACAGCCACAGCTATGGCTCCGGCTGCATAAATCCATTTCATCACATCACTTCCAATTCTTAAAAGAGGGAGAGCTGTGGCCACAACCACTATCAAAAGACCCGCTACAGCGAGCCATGTGGCCCAGGCCACGGGTGCAAGGTCGGTCTGTTTCATTCCACTATATATATATCTTCGTTAGGACGCTGCATATGATACTGCTCCCGGACTATCCTCTCCATTGTTTCGGGATCGGTCTGGAGGCGGCGGTTCATCTCTTCATAGTATTGCAAGGTGTCGCGGTTGGCGGAAATCTCTGCCCGGAGGCGGTCTATCTCCTTCTGATATGTGTAGTTTTCCATCACCGAATTGTCGTTGAAGAAAAGCACATAGGCAAGCACCCCCACCATAGCCATAAAGCTGAAACGGATGTAGCGGCGACTCCAGGTCCATGCGTCGGTTAGTCGTTCATTCATGATGGCAAAGTTAGCAAATTAAGTAATTATGTGGTCTAAATTATTTATTGACCGTCTCAACAAATTCGGCTGTTTCGGTAATTGGCCGCGCAATGAGTTCGGGCACATTGAAGGTCTTCATGAAATCATCGTAGAAGCGCGGCTCATCCTGAGGCACCGGAAATGGGCGGCCGAAACGGCCTGTTGAAGGGTCAAACGAGGCTATGAACGGGCGCGCCCAGAGGCCGTCCATGCGTTTGGAACTGAACACCACCCACCGGCCGTTAGGAGCCCACGAGTGGTAGCTGTCCACATCATTGCTGTTTATTTCTGTCACCTCGCGGATAGTGCCGTCAGTGAGGTCAAGCAGCATCAGATTGCTCTCCGGATGCCAGATGGAGAAGTTGCCGTAGGATGAGAGGGTGAAGAGCAGCCAGCGTCCGGTGGGGTCCACACGCGGGAAGGAGACTGATTCGCCACGCTCGGCGGCGGGATAGACCACCTCGGGGGTGGTAAACGTGCTTGTGGCGGGGTCGAAACCTATCGAACATAGGTCATAGCGTATGCTGTCGAGCGGCGTTCCCTCGCGGTAGCCTTTCGCACGGCAGAAATAGAGCCGGGTGCCGTCGGGGCTCCATGTGGGGAAAGTCTCCATCCATTCCTCACCCTCCAGTCCGGCCACAGCCTCTGATTTGTTGGCCTCCACATCATAGAGAGTCATGTCGGCCATCAGGTCGCTCACCTCTATGGCTTTTGTGCCTGAAGTGTGGAAGAACTGGCGGATTTCATTGGCCGAAAAGGCTATGAACCGTCCTGAAGGATGCCAGGCCGGATAGGTGGCTCCGTTTTCGAGTGCCGCACACTTGGGGTCTACCTTCACCGTCTTGCCGTCGCGGCGCAGAAGGGTTCCCCCCTTGGCTCCGCGCACATGAATCATCATGGTTTCGGGAGCGCCGCCGGCAAAGTTGTGGCAGTTCACACACTGCAGGTCTATCTCCTTGTTGTCAATCACCGCCTCCTGAGTGTAGTCATTGAGATTGCGCTGATAGATGCCCATCTCGCGCCAGAGCTCATAGCCGGGATAGAGCAGACGATACACGAGCCACGAATCGATGCTGTCGGCCGACACCACGCACACCACATCCCGCAGCTGCTCGCTGCGTCCATGCGCGTCGGTGAGGGTCACACGGATATATATGCTGTCGCCCGCAGCCTCATCGAGCAGAGAGTGCCATTTGCCGAGCGGTGGCACAACCTCGCCCGAAGCCGACGAGAAGGTCATGGCCGGCAACTCGCCGCAGCGCCCTATCTCGGTGAAATAGCGTGAGGCGGTGTCGGCAATCACGAAAGCGGGAGCGGCAATATCGCGAGGCAACGTGGCTCCGGCATAATCGGGGCGGAGAGTGGGTTGCTTGTCAGAGATTGAGGCGTCTGAGGGCTTGCCGCCGCAGCTCCAAAGCAGAGCGGAGAGGAGGGGTATGATAAAAAGTCGTTTCATGACTTGTTTGATATTAATGTTTGAGAGCTGCCCCCGGAATAATGGTGTCTGAAGGCAATGAGTTGCGTTTGTCGGGGCCGGTGGGGCAGTAGTTGTAGATGTAATACCAGAATGACTTGCCAAACTGAGGTTCCATCTCTATCGGGCGGCTCCGCAGAGCTCTGAATCGGGCAAACCGGTCACGCACCTCCTGGGTGAGCGTCAGCCCGAGCGTATCAAGCGGTGTAGACTGCGGATACAGACTGTAGATTAGCTTGGCCTCCTCTATGGCTGAGGGGTCTGTGGCACCCTTGTCGAGCACAGTCACGAGCGCGTCCTGATCGTTGGCTGCAAGAAGCACTGCCTTCAGATACTGTCTGGCTATATGATTATCAGGGTCTGCATTCACAATCTCCATTAGGTCGCGGAGGGGATTGTACACATTTATAAACCGTATTTTCTCCTCCTGCTTTCCGCTCCATGCATAGTGGAGCTCGGGCGGCTCCACACCGTCAATCTGACGCTGGAGTGTCTCGGCATCGTCGCGATAGAAGAGCGAGTGGCTGAGTCTGTCTACAAATTTCTGTGCCACCCGCGGGCGTCCCATCGCTATATTATAGCGTGCCAGATCAAGCAGATGAGGTGCGGTTTCTCCCCACGAGGTCATCGACTCAAACGCCCAGTGGTGAGCTGCATTCAGATTGCCCGTCACCTCATGCACGAGATGCCCGTATTCAGAGTCGCGGCTGTCTCCCTTCCACGGAAACACGAGAGCCGACACACCCGGCCTGAGCGGAAAATCAAACATATGCTCCAGAAGCACCCCCTTCTCAGCAAGCGCGATATTCCGGAAATAGAGCATCAGTCGGTTTGTGCGCCCTGTTGAGAGATATTTGTCGGTGATGGCGAGCACTTCGTCCCAGTCTTTTGCCTTGACGGCGCGGTCGGCCCGCACCATTGCTCGTTCAGGACGGTTGTAGTCATGCATCTCCCATAGCAGCCCCCCATAGATATATGCGGCAGTGAGCACGATAGATATGATGAAAGGGATAGAGAGCTGTAAACCGAAAATTGAGAAATGCTTTTTGAAGAGGGCGCGTCGTGGTCGGAATATCGGCAGAAAGCGGCCGGCGGCCACAGAGAGCAGCCACATCAGCAGCAATGCGAGGAGCGCGGCGATAAGCATGCGGGGAGTTTCATCCACCCCGTCAAAAGTGAAATAAAGCCCCACAGCCCCAATCACACCGAGTTGCAGCCAATCGCGAAGCCCTGTCAAACGGCCTATGATACCCTCCGTCAGGAGATAGACAGCCGTCAGGAGAAGTGAGGTAATGGTTGCCCCGAGCCAAGGGATATGATAGAACTGAACCACAAAGTCAGAAAGCCAGTCGAGCAGCGCGCGCGAGTGGAAATAATCGCCGGTAAACAAGAATAGTGTGTGTTGCTCCTGATAAAACAGCACATGATTCTGAAGAGTGAGAAGAGCAATCAAGCAACAGACAAACAGAGCCGTTGCCACGAGTATTTTCGTTCGTGTATAGTTCATGTTGCAAAGTTAGCGCTTTGCCACGAAAAATGAAAATGATAAACAACCTCCCCCCCCATCCCCGCGTCGAGCATGTCACAGAAAAATACGATAGCCCGCGTCGTCCCTGAGATACCCACTCGCCTCCAACTCCCTCAGACCCGCAATATGCGGATACGCTTCGGAGAAGCGTAAATTGTTGAAAACCCCACATGTAGCGAAGCGGAATGTGGGGTATGGAGCGTAGATACAAACGGAGCGTCGGAGATGCGACCGTCATCTCCCATCTCCCATCTCCCATCTCCCATCTCCCATCTCCCATCTCCCATCTCCCATCTCCCATCTCCCATCTCCCAT
>JAAVDA010000005.1:3739-119757 GCA_014802045.1 Bacteroides sp. | reverse complement strand
TTATATTTCTCATTTCCCATTTCCCATTTCTCATTTCCCATTTCCCATTTCTCATTTCCCATTTTAGATTCCCGCGGGTCAGCGCCTTCCGGCAGACACCACCGTCCACGCGATTGGGGAATCGCGGGCAAAGCTGTCTCAGCACCGATTGTCGTCGCGCCGACTTCCCGGACCTCACTCCCACGCAGCCGGGCAGGCTGCACGCGTCCTCGCACTGTCGGTTTGTCAAATTGTCGGGTCTCGGACGCAAAACATCTGAAAGCATTAAATCTGAAATCATATCAAGCCTCTTCCATGCGCCTGAGCAACGCACGGGAGAGGCTTTTTCTATATCCCTAAAAAAAGCGGATGCAGCTTGTGGGCTGCATCCGCTGTGGGTTGGAGTGAGGCGAGAGATTACTCTTCAGCTTCTTTCATGTTGTGGAACACGTTCTGCACATCTTCATCCTCCTCAAACTTCTCAAGGAGTTTTTCGAGCTGCACACGCTGCTCCTCTGTCACCTCTTTGAGTTCGTGGGGTATGCGCTCGAATTCGGCGCTGATGAGTTCGTAGCCGTTGTCTTCGAGATATTTCTGTATGTTGGCAAATTCCTCGAAAGCACCGTAGAGCACAATTTCGTCTTCGTCGTGCTCAAGTTCGTCAACACCATAGTCTATGAGTTCGAGTTCGAGCTCATCGAGGTCTACATTTTCTTTGGGCTTGATTTTGAATACGCTTTTGTGGTCAAAGAGAAATGCGAGTGAGCCCTGGGTGCCGAGGTTGCCTCCATGTTTGTTGAAATAGGAGCGCACGTTGGCCACGGTGCGGGTGTTGTTGTCGGTGGCGGCTTCAACCACGATGGCGATGCCGTAGGGGCCATATCCTTCGTAGACTATTTCCTTATAGTCGCCTGCGTCCTTGTCGGTGGCTTTTTTGATGGCGCGTTCCACAGTGTCCTTAGGCATATTGGCTGCCTTGGCGTTCTGCATGAGGGCGCGCAGACGGGGATTGGTCGAGGGGTCGGGTCCACCGGCTTTGGCGGCGATGGTGATTTCCTTACCGATGCGGGTAAATGTGCGGGACATATTGCCCCAGCGTTTCAGTTTTCTTGCTTTGCGGTATTCAAACGCTCTTCCCATAATGGTGTTGTTGTGTCGTTTATTTTTTGAATATTGTTTTTATCGGAGTGTGGCGCCGGTCTTTTTGGCAAGGTTGGCGGTGATTTTGCTCATGATAGCCTCGATCTGGTTATCGTTGAGGGTCTTTTCATCGTCCTGAAGGGTGATGGAGATGGCATATGATTTTTTGCCTTCTGGCAGGTTGGAGCCTTCATACACATCGAAGAGCTCTATGCCGCGCAGCATCTTGCGCTCGCTTTCGCGCACTGCCGCTTCAATCTGCTCCATTGTCACGGCGCTGTCAATCAGCAGGGCGAGGTCGCGTTTCACCGGCTGGGTTCGGGGCAGGGGAGTGAAGCTCACCTGACGGCCTGATGCGAGTTTCACGAGTGCGGTCCAGTCGAGTTCGGCAAAAGCCACCGGCTGCTTGATGTCCATCATCTTGAGGATTCGGCGCGAGATGAGGCCCAGACGGCCGATAGATTTGCCCGAACGGGTGGCAATGGTGAGCGATTGAGCGAAGATGTCGGGCGACGGGGTGTCCACGCTCAGACGGATTTCGCGGTCGCTTATGCCGAGCCGGGCGAGGATGTTGGCCACCGTAGCCTTGAGGTCGAAAATAGTGGATGGTTGTGCGGCGCGTGCCCAGTTGCCGGTGCGGAGGTCTCCGGTAATCCAGATTCCGAGGCTTGTCGACTCGCTGAAAGGAGCCAGCGGACGCTCGGCTGTGATTTCGCTCTGGGGATTGAAAGTATACACGTTGCCTATCTCATACATAAGCAGGTCGGGCTGCTTGCGGTTTATATTATGAGTCAGCGATTCAAGGCCGCCGAAGAGAAGCGTGCGTCTCATCACCGAGAGGTCGGAGCTGAGGGGGTTGAGCAGCCGCACGCATGTGGTCAGAGGATATGACTCCAGATCGGCATAATAGCGCTCGGAGGTGAGCGAGTTGTTCATTATCTCGTTGAAGCCGTTGGCGGTGAGCTGCTCGCCTATGATGCGGCGCAACTGATGGTCTGCATCGGCTGCTGACTTATATGAGAGTGCAGACTGGAGTGTCGAGCCAATCTCCACGTTGTTGAAGCCGTAGATGCGGAGTATGTCTTCCACCACATCACACGGACGCTTCACATCTACACGGTAGGTGGGCACAAGCAGAGATAGCTCCTTGTCGTTTTCATCCACAATCTCGATTTCCAGCGAGCGGAGTATCGATTTGATTGTGTCGACAGGAATATGCTTGCCAATGAGACCGTCGCAATAGTCATAGGAGAGAGTCACGGGAAATGGAGCCACCGGTGTGGGATAGATATCAACCGGCTCTCCGCATATCTCTCCGCCGGCGAGTTCCTTCACGAGAAGGGCGGCGAGTTTCAGAGCCCAAAAGGTTGCGTTGGGGTCGGTGCCTCGTTCGTAGCGGAATGAAGAGTCGGTCGACAGGCCGTGGCGGCGCGCGGTCTTGCGCACGGTAGTGGGATTGAAATATGCGCTTTCTATGAAGATGTCGGTGGTGGTGTCGGTCACACCCGAGTCAAGACCGCCGAACACTCCGGCTATACACATCGGCTCCTCGGCATTGCAAATCATGAGGTCTGCCTCAGAAAGGGTGCGTTCCACACCGTCGAGGGTGGTGAAGCGGGTGCCTTCAGGGCAGGTGCGCACCACAATGCGCTCTCCCTTCACCTTGGCAAGGTCAAAACAGTGGAGCGGCTGGCCGATGCCGTGGAGTATATAATTGGTGATATCTACGATATTGTTGATAGGACGCATGCCGATGGCGGTGAGGCGGTCTTTGAGCCACTGGGGGCTTTCGGCCACTTTCACACCACGGATGGTCACTCCGCTATAGCGCGGGCAGAGAGCGGCGTCGGTCACTTCGACGCTCACGGCTCCCTCGACCTTGTCGGAATGGAATCCCTCGGGCTCGGGGCGCTTGAGCTCGGCGGCTCCCTTATGGCAGGCGAGATATGAGGCAAGGTCGCGTGCCACTCCGAAATGTGAGGCGGCGTCGATGCGGTTGGGGGTGAGGTCAACTTCGAGCACGAAGTCGGAGCTGAGGCCATAATATTCGGCGGCGGGAGTGCCGGGAGCGGCTGCGTTGTCGGGGAGCACAATGATGCCGTCGTGGGATGTGCCGATGCCGATTTCGTCTTCGGCGCAAATCATGCCGAATGACTCCGCACCGCGTATCTTTGATTTCTTTATCTGAAAAGATTTATCGCCGTCGTAGAGAGTGGTACCCACGGTGGCCACAACCACTGTCTGCCCGGCGCCCACATTGGGGGCGCCGCACACTATCTGCACGGGGGCTTCGAGTCCGAGGTCAACGGTGGTGATATGGAGGTGGTCGCTGTCGGGATGATCAATGCAGGTGAGCACCTTGCCGATCACTATTCCCCGGAGACCTCCGCGTATGCTCTCGACCTCCTCCACGGAGCCTGTTTCGAGTCCGATGGATGTGAGAGCAGCGGCGAGCTCGGTCGGTGTGAGAGAGAGCGGTATATATTGTTTTAGCCAGTTGTAAGATATATTCATAGCAGGTGGAATGTGATTTAACGTGCAAATTTACGAATCTCTTCAAAATTATGCAAAATGAAATCGCCCCCGGCAGTGAAGCCAGAGACGATTTCAGCGATAAAGTCATACGAAATTAGTGTTGGGGGAGTGGAATCATCCTCAACTCCCATCCCATACTGTCGGGATTGAATGCAACTGCATAAATCATACTTTCATCGGGTGAAACCGCGAACGTTTTGATCTGGCAGTCTACGTCAATCACCTTCACCGGGTTGGTATCCCAGTCATAGACGATAATTCGATTGCCAAATACAGGCATTGTGCCGGTTTTGAGGTTCTTGCCTTTGGCGCCGCTGTAGAGGGCGTATATTCCGCGATCGGTAGCTGATAAATCATCAAACCCTATTATCGTATTCTCCGTCCAATTGGCCTGATTGTCATAGTACTCGTATTCAGGCTTGGATATGTATGAGCCTCCGATTCGGTTAATCTTATCGTCACTATATTCGAATATCTCCAGACACCCTCCTATATATGTGCCGACGGCCCATCTGTCGAGTCGGGGGTTTATGACCATAGAAGAGGCATAACTCCAGACAGAGGCATTTATCTCCGGAGTATCATCTGTGATTGGTGTAAAGTAATCAGTAGATACATATTGACTGTCAGGGGTCATTATTATGAATCTGTTCTCCGGCGTGGTACCTCGAGCCAAAAGGCTTTCGCCTAAAGGAATCACATCCACAATGGCAAATGAGCGGAATTCCGCAGACACTTCCAGTTTCTTTACCGCTGCAACATCTTTTTTTAGGATTTCAGCGATCGGGAAGTAGCCAAGATACGGATTATCGTAGGCGGTGAGGGTATCTCCTGAATGTAAGATTGCTCGTGCTACCAAATTTGGCATTTCAAATGGTGCTTGTCCGCGGCGTATGATTGTTGCTTCTTTTTCTCCTTGGAGTGACAATGCATTGACAGTTTCTTCTCCCGCCAAAGAGGGCTCCTGAACAATTAAAAGAGAGTCTGTAGCAATCAGGTTGAAAGGATATATACACTCCAGATCTCCATTGATAAGGGTTGAGGTGACGGCGATGTGAGGAATCTCATCAAGAAACGTGTCACTAAACTCCACGGTCTCGGATGGAGTGGAACATCCGGTCAGTATGACGGTAGCTATTCCAATGAATAGTGTTGTGCTTACATGCATAAACTAATACTTAATATGAACAAGAATGTGTGCCATTCATATGACTACCGATGGCACTATTTGGATGAAATAAAGAAACTCCTTTCTCCAACTGAAGATATTGACGAAACTAAAAACTAGAGCCTTCAAATCTTTATTTGGAGGCTCTAGTTTGGGAAATCCTAAGCAAAAGTGAGCTTACTCGAGGTCGCGGGGTATGGCCACGATCTTGAGGTTGACATCGTTGATGAATTCGGTGATGCCGTTGCGCACCTTGCCGGGTTTTACGTCGGCCTCGATGCGGCGCAGGGCGTTGAACACCGAGGTGCCGGTCTGGTAGATGTGGCGGTAAGCTTTGGCTATGTCGTCAATCTCATCTTCGGTGTAGCCGCCCTTACGGAGAATCACAGCGTTGACCCCGAAATATGAAGCGGGGTTGTGAGCCATGATGATATAAGGAGGCACATTGCCGGCAATACGGCAACCACCTTTGATGAGCACCCAGTCGCCCACTCGGGAGTTTTCGTGAAGCATTGCGCCCGATGAGAGAATGGTGCATTCACCCACCTCGGTATCGCCGGCTATGGTCACACCGTTGCCTATCACGCAGTGATCCTTGAGGTGCGAATCATGACCTATATGGCTCTCGGCCATGATGAACGACTCGTTGCCGATGCGGGTGCCACCTTCAGATGCTATGCCGCGGTTGATGATCACATGCTCGCGGATGACGTTGCGGTTGCCTATGTAGCAATAGGTCTCCTCCCCTTTCCAGCGGAAATCCTGAGGATCGGCACCGATGATGGAGCCTTGATACACTTTGTTGTCGGTGCCCATACGGGTGCCGCGGATAATGCTGGTGTAGGACATGATTTCACATCCGTCGCCAATCTCCACATTTTTGTCGATGAAGGCAAAGGGGTGGATGGTGACGTTGTTGCCGATTTTCGCCTCGGGGTCTACGTGGGCCAGAGGGCTGATTGAAGTTGCCATTTTTCCGGAAGATTTAAGTGAGACATATTTAGCGTCCGCCGCCGAGCGACTGATAGAGGCTTACCACCGACTGAGCGCGGGTGCGACGGCAGGCTATGGCCGACATCTGCGAAGCAAGCAGACTCTGCTGTGCTGTGAGCACTTCGAGATAGGTGGTTGATGTGCCTCCGAGCGAAAGAAGCTCTTCGGTAATCTCTACAGACTTGGATAGGTTCTCCACCTGCTTGTCGAGATAGGCGGTCTTTTCAATAGATTTTTCATAGACGGTCATGGCACTGCTCACTTCGGCGCTTGCATTCATGAGGGCATATTCGAAGTTGTTGAGCGCTTGCTGCTGCTGAGCCTTGGCCGCTTTGAGTCGGGAGATGTTGGCTCCGCGCGAGAAGAGGGGAGCGGTGAGCGACCCTGCAAGCTGGATGAACCAGTCGCCGGGATTTACAATCATCGAGCCGAGCAGATTGGTGAATCCGCCGTTGGCAGTGATAGAGAGGCCGGGATAGAAGGCGGAGCGTGCGCCGGCGGTGGTGTAGTATGCAGCGGCGAGGGCTTCTTCGGCCGCACGCACGTCGGGACGTGCGGCAAGCTCACGCATCGGAATCGCTTCGCGCAAAATCTCGGGGGCGATGAGGTCGGCATCCGGACTCACAATCCAGGTCTGAGGCATCACGTTCATGAGCAGCGACATAGTGTTGTTCATTTCATGGAGCGACACCTCGAGGTCGGTGATAGAGGAGAGGATGCTATAGTACTGAGCTGTGCTCTGCACCACAGCGGCCTCGTTCACTCGTCCGGCGAGCTTGAGGTCTTTCATCGTCTGCACGCTTTCGCTCCAGAGCTCGGCGGTGCGTCGGTTGAGGGTTAGCTGGCTCTCAAGCGATGCTATGGTATAATAGCAGTTGGCCACAGCGGCTATTATCTGTGAGCGCACGGCCTGACGATAGTCTTCGGCCTGACGATAGGCGGCAGCCGCTCCTCGCTTGGTGTTGAGGAGCTTGCCGAAAATGTCTATTTCCCACGATGCTGCCAGCGGGAGCTGATAGGTCCATCCGAAGGGATTGGAGGCATATTTCGCTCCGGCGCCGTTGGGGGTGAAGGCCAGCGAGGGGAGATAGCTGAGCTTGGCTCCGAGGAGCTGGGCGTGGGCTATGTCGACATTGAGCTTGGCATTGGCGAGGTCCTTGTTGTTGTCGAGGGCCTGATAGATAAGGTCTACGAGCACAGGGTCTGTAAACACCTCCTGCCAGCGGAGATTGCCGAATGCGGCTGAGTCTATCTCGGCATTGCGGGCCTCGGCATAGTCGGCTGTGAGGGGTGTGTCTGTAGGCATCTTGAATTTGCCATACATGTTGCAGCCGGTGAGGGCTGTAAGACCCACCGCTGTGGCGGCTGCAATTATGATGTTGCTGTGAAGTTTCATGTGGATAATCTGTTAGCGTGAATACTGCTCGATTTCGTTCTCGATGCCTTCATTGTCGGTGTCTTCCCATTTGAGCGGTGTGATGCGCTCCTGAATTGACTGGAAGATAACGAAGAGAGCCGGCACTATGAGAACCTGAAGAATCATGCCTATGAGCATACCGCCGATAGAGCCGGTACCGAGGGCGCGGTTGCCGTTGGCGCCTGCGCCGCTGGCAAACATCATCGGGAGCAGACCGATAATCATGGCGAGCGAGGTCATGAGAATCGGGCGCAGACGGGCAGTGGCGCCTTGGATGGCGGCATTGACTATAGACATACCTGTGCGGCGGCGTTCAACCGCGAATTCCACGATAAGGATGGCATTCTTGGCGAGAAGACCGATAAGCATGATGAGTGCGATCTGCAGGTAGATATTGTTGGAGATACCGAATATCTGGGCAAAGATAAACGAGCCCATCAGACCGAACGGAATCGAGAGAATCACAGCCCACGGGAGAATGTAGCTCTCATACTGGGCGGAGAGAAGCAGGTAGACGAAGAGCAGACAGAGACCGAAGATGATGGCGGTGGTCGAACCGGAGCCTGATGAGGCTTCCTCGCGAGTCATGCCGGAGTATTCGTAGCCATAGCCTGCGGGAAGAGTCTCTGCGGCCACACGTGCCACGGCTTCCAGACAGTCGCCGGAGGTGTAGCCCGGGGCGGGCTGACCGGTGACGGAGATTGACTGGAACATGTTGAAGCGGTTGAGAAGGTCCGGACCGTAGACCTTTGTGAGGGTCACGAAGTTGGCCACGGAAGCCATCTCGTTGCCGTTGCGGATCTTGATGGATGAGAGTGTCTCCGGATTGATTCGTGCTTCGGGGGCAGCCTGCATCATCACACGGTAGATCTTACCGAAGCGGTTGAAGTTTGACACATACATACCGCCATAGTATCCCTGCAGGGTTGTGAGGATGTCTTTGGGCGACAGACCGGCTTGTTTTGCCTTTGCAGCATCGATATCTATCATATACTGCGGGAAGGTGGGATTGAATGTGGTGTAGGCCACCTGAACTGCCGGATCCTGATTGAGTTTGCCGAGGAATGCCTGGACTACGGCGAAGAAGTCGTTGACATCGCCACCGGTGCGGTCCTGCATCTTGAGCTCGAAACCGTTGGTCATGGAGTAGCCGGTAATCATAGGCGGTGCGAAAATCATCACACGGCCATCCTTGATGCCTGAGGTCATGCCGTAGAGCTTGCCGAGAATAGCGTCGGAGGTCTGGTCGGCCTGCTTACGGTCTTCCCAGTTCTTCAGCTTGAGGATGAATGTGCCGTAGGTGGCACCCTGGCCTGCGAGGAAGCTATAGCCGGCAATCTTTTGGCGATACTGGATTTCGGGCACCTGGGCAAGAATCTGATCGAGCTGGTCGAGCACCTCTTCGGTGCGTTCCTGCGATGTGCCCGGAGGCATGTCGACCATGCAGAACAGCACGCCGGTGTCTTCGTTGGGCACGAGGGTCGATGTGGTGATGCTCATGAGCCATACGAGGATAGCCACGGCACCGCCAACCATAGCGCATGAGATTAACTTATGGCCGATAAAGAAAGCGGTGAGCTTATTGTAGAGGCTGAGGATTCGGTTGAAGCCGACGTCGAAGCCTTTATGGAAGCGCTTGTTGAATATGCCGAGGATTGTGATGACGGCCACGATTGAAGCTATGACGAGCTTCACAGGATGCTCCAGATTATACCATCCGAGCACCATGAATGTGATTGTGGCGGCAAGGAAGAGGAAGGTGACGAGCGGGGGCATATTGAGGGTGAAGCGGCGCTTGGTGTTGCCCACCACTGCTTCAGCGGCTGCTCCATATGCCTTGCCCATGCGCTCCTTGAGGGTGGAGTCGTCGTTGTGAGCCTTGAGGAACACGGCGCAGAGAGCAGGAGAAAGGGTGAGAGCGTTGAGCGCCGACAGACCGATGGAGATTGCCATCGTGAGACCGAACTGACGATAGAACACACCAGTGGTGCCCGACATGAACGACACCGGAATAAACACCAGCATCATCACAAGGGTAATCGATATGATAGCTCCGCCGATTTCGCCCATGGCGTCGATTGATGCACGGCGTGCGCTCTTATAGCCCACGTCGAGCTTGGCATGGACGGCTTCGACCACCACAATCGCATCATCCACCACAATCGCAATCGCAAGCACGAGAGCGGAGAGGGTGATGAGGTTGAGTGAGAATCCGATAAGATTCATGAAGAAGAATGTGCCTATAAGGGCCACGGGAATGGCGATGGCAGGGATGATGGTGGAGCGGAAGTCCTGAAGGAACACATAGGTGACGAAGAACACCAGGATGAAAGCCTCGATGAGGGTCTTGATAACCTCATGGATAGAAGCGTCGAGGAAGTCATTGTTGTTCATCGGCACTGCTATATTCAGGCCGGCGGGGAGTTCTTTCTTCATGTTGTCCACCACCTTCAGACAGTCGTTGATAATCTGGGTGGCGTTGGAGCCGGCTGTCTGGAAGATAATACAGCTGGTGGAGGCGTAGCCGTTGAGGGTGTTGGAGAATCCGTAGGTCACGCGGCCAAGTTCGATATCGGCCACATCGCCGAGGCGGAGCACCTCGCCGGTCGGCTTGGCAGACACCACGATGTCTTCAAACTGGTCTGGAGTGGTGAGACGGCCTCTATACTTCATGGTATACTGGAAGCTCTGATTGCCCTGTTCGCCAAACGCACCCGGGGCAGCCTCGATGTTCTGCTCGGCCAGAGCATAGGAGATGTCGGTAGGCACGAGTCCGTACTGAGCCATAACCTCTGGTTTGAGCCATATACGCATCGAGTAGTCGGCGCCGAACGACATAACGTCGCCCACACCCGACACACGCTGCAACTGGGGAATCATGTTGATTTTAGCATAGTTGTCGAGAAACTCCGAGGTGTAGTTGCCCGATTCGTCATAGAGGGCAATCATGAGCAGCATCGAAGTCTGACGCTTCTGGGTGAGCACACCCACCTGAGTCACCTCGGCGGGGAGGAGGTTCTGAGCCTTGGCCACACGGTTCTGCACGTCTACGGCAGCCATGTTGGGGTCAAAACCCTGCTCGAAATATACTGTGATGTCGGCCGAGCCGGTGTTGGTGGCGGTTGATTCCATGTAGGTCATGCCCTCGGCACCGTTGATGGCTTCTTCAAGCGGGGCTATGACTGAGTTGAGCACAGCCTGAGCGTTGGCACCGGTATAGGTGGTAGACACGCGGATGGTAGGCGGTGCGATGTCTGGAAACTGAGTGACCGGTAGTGAGAAAAGCCCGATCAGACCGAGCAGCACGATGAAAATGGAAATCACCGTAGACAGCACCGGTCTGTTGATAAAAGTATCTAATTTCATGAATGTGACTTTGCGAAATTATACAATGACTGGTTTCTGATTACTGTGCCACAATCTGCTGGGGTGCGGCCTGAGGAGCTACGGGCGAAATGGTCAGACCGTCTCTCAGGGTGGTGCCTACGCCCTCGATAGCTATGCGCTGGCCGGGCTGCAGGCCTGAAGTCACTACGAAGTTCTTTCCGTCGTTGTTTGCTTCGATGGTGATGGGGGTAGACACAACCTTGTTGGAGTCGTTGACCACATATACGAAGCGACGGTCCTGAAGCTCGAAAGTGGCTTTCTGGGGAATCAGGATTACGTCTGTCTTGCTTTCGGGGATGATGATTTGGCCGGTGCTACCGCTGCGGAGCAGTCCGTTGGGGTTGTTGAAGAGCGCGCGCACGCTTGCCGAGCCGGTATTATTGTCGATTACGCCCGACACGGTGGCAACCTTGCCTTCGATGGGATAAATCACACCGTCGGCCAGGCGGAGCTGAACTGCGGGCATGGAGTCGATGGCCGACTTGAGAGAGCGCATGCCGTTGTCAGACAGCTGAAGGAGGTCTTTTTCTGTGAGAGAGAAGTAGGCATACACCTGTGAATTATCGCTCACCGTGGTGAGAGGCTGAGCCGATGAGGGAGATGCGAGCGAACCCTCACGGTTGGGGATAGTGCCGACCACACCGTCGGAGGGGGCGGTCACCACGGTATAGGCAAGATTCTTGCGGGCGTTGATGAGCTGAGCCTGCGCCTGGGCCAGCTGTGCTTTGGCGGTCTGAAGCTGATTGTCGGCAAGCTGCCATTCGTATTCGCTTATGATGTTTTTGTCAAGCAGCTGACGTTTTGTGTCGGCGGTGAGCTGGGCGGTGTTGACAGAGGTGCGGGCAGCGTTGACAGCAGCCTCGGCCTGATCAACTGCGGCGTTAAACTGCACCTGATCGAGAGTGAAGAGTACCTGGCCCTTTTTAACGGTCTGACCTTCGTCTACATGCACTTTGGTGATAAAACCTGTCACCTGCGGGCGGATATCGATATCTGTCTTACCCTTGATGGTGGCGGGGAAAGTGTTCTCAAGCTGAGAGTTGGTGGCCTCGAGAGTGACGGTGGCGATGGAGGGTGCGGGAGCCTGCATCTGTTGCTGCTGTCCGCCGCAGCCGGTGAGAATGGATAGGGCAGCGCCGGCGATAACTATACCGGCGGCTTTGAATGCGTTGGCATTCACGGTCTTTTCCTTAAACATATAACTTTATTACCAATAGATTTATTCAGATCTGAAATTGAAACGGGCGGAAAAATCAAGACGAATTTTTCCGGGTGCAAAGTTAGTCAACTATTTGGGTTCTCGAAACAGCTTTTAGAGAGAAAGAAGCCGGAAGTTAAGCAACATTAACAAGATAGGAAAAAAAGGAAAATTTTGGAGTAAGAAGGGCTATTTGGAGCAGCGGAATGTTTGCGGTAGGTAAAAATCGCATTGTTAATGCGGGATTTCTCTTGCGTCATTGGGCGGGTGATTGTAACTTTGTGGATACATTACTAAAAAAAATAGAAAAGCGATGATTTCACGTTTCAAGATTTTGCTGCTGGCGCTGGCGCTTATTATGCCGGCCGCTCTCGCCGCAATCAATCCCAAGCCTTTTGTGATTCCTGAATTGCGGGTTTGGGCGGGCCGTACAGGCAGTTTCGTTCCGTCTGCCTCCACCCGTATCGTTGTGACCTCCGACGGGCTGCACGGAGTGGCCGATAGTCTGGCAGCAGACTGGCACACTATGTTTGGCAGCCGTCTGCAGGTGGTGGATGGCAAGGCCGAAAAGGGTGATATCGTTCTTTCGCTGAAAGCAGACAAGAAGCTCGGTGAGGAGGGATATACTATTGATATCGCCGAAAAGGTGACCGTGACCGCTCCGAAACCGGTCGGTGTCTACTGGGCCACCCGCACTCTGCTTCAGATTGCCGAGCAGAGCGCCGAAAGAGAATTGCCGAAAGGCAAGATTACCGACTGGCCAGACTATGGCCTGCGCGGTCTGTCGATGGACGTGGGGCGCAAATTCATCCCTATGGCCTATCTCAAAGACCTTGTGAAGGCATTGTCATACTATAAGCTCAATTCTCTGCGCATACATCTCAACGACAATGGATTTCCTTATTATTTCGGCAACGACTGGGACAAGACCTATGCTGCTTTCCGCATGGAGAGCGACCGTTTTCCGGGTCTCACAGCCCGCGACGGCTACTATACCAAAGATGAATTCCGCGATTTTCAGCGTTCGTCGGCCGGAGAGTTTGTAGATATCGTGCCCGAGATAGATATTCCGGCTCATGCTCTCGCATTCAGCCATTATAAGAAAGGAATCGGCAGCAAGGAGTTTGGCGAAGATCATCTCGATCTTTTCAATCCGGAAACAATGCCTTTTCTCGACGAGGTGTTTGATGAATATCTCGGAGGAGACAATCCGGTGTTTATCAACGAATATATGCATATAGGCACAGACGAATTCGGCAAGGACTATCCCGGCTTTGACAAAAAGAAAGAGACCGCCGAGAAGTTCCGTGGCTTTATGGACCACTACATCCGCCTCGTGGAGAGCTATGGCAAGAAGCCGTGGGTGTGGGGTTCGCTCTCAACGGCTCCCGGCGAAACACCTATCAAAACAGAGGGTGTGATGCTCGACGCATGGTATAATGGTTATGCCGACCCGAAAGAGATGATAAAGCTCGGATTTAAGCTCAATTCCATTCCCGACGGAATGGTCTATATCGTGCCTGCGGCCGGATATTACTATGATTATCTCAACACCGAGTGGCTCTACAACAACTGGACTCCCGCCAAAGTGGGCAATGTGCAGTTTGAGGAGCAGGATCCGAATATTGCAGGCGGATATTTCGCCGTGTGGAATGACCATGTGGGCAACGGAATCTCGGTTCAGGATATCCACCACCGTGTGATGCCTGCTCTTCAGACCATGGCTGTGAAGCTCTGGGATGGTCTGAATGTGTCGCTCCCCTATGCCGATTTCAATGAAGCCCGCGCCTCCATATCGGAAGCTCCCGGCCTGAACCGTCTCGGCCGTGTGGGCACTCCTGGTCAGCTTGTGCTGGAGCAGGCCAAGGTGGCTCCCGGCAGCCGGAATGAAATTCCGGAGATCGGTTATGGCTATACCGTGGAATTTGACCTCGACGCTGTGGCCGAAAAGCCCGGCACAGTGCTCTTCAGTTCTCCCGATGCAGTGGTCTATCTCGCCGACCCGGTGAAAGGCCTTCTGGGCTTTGCCCGCGACGGATATCTCAACACCTTCAATTTCCGTCCCTATCCGGGAGAGAAGGTACACATCCGCATAGACGGCACAAACGAGGGCACAACCCTCTTTGTCAACAGACAGAAATATCAGAGTCTCGACAAGGTGACACAGTGGCACAACGAGGGTAAAAACAAAATGTATTATGTTTCGACTCTCGTATTTCCCCTGCAGCAGGCCGGCGACTTCAAGTCGGGCGTTTCCAACCTCAAGGTCTATAACTACGTGCGTCCCCTCTGAATCTGAATAGACACAGTAAGACCTGCATGCCGGCCTCACCACCTCGGCATGCAGGTCTTTTTCAATGTCACGGAATAAAATGTCGGGATATTTTTTTAACTTTGCGCTGATTAATTTTATATCTCATATTTATTTGTCCAGGTATTTCTTATGGTAAAGAATCTTCTTTTTGACCTCGGCGGAGTGATTATGGATATCCGCCGTGAGAATTGCATCGAATCGCTTAAGCGTCTTGGCATGGCTGACCCCGGAATGTTTCTGGGCGAATATGTTCAGGCCGGTCCGTTCGGTGAGCTTGAAAGCGGCAAGATTTCGCCTGCAGAATTTCGCGATGAGCTCCGGAAATGGCTTCCCGCCGGAGTGACAGACGAAGAAATCGATTCTGCATTCGAGGATTTCCTTATAGGCATACCTTTACACAGGCTCCATGAGCTCGAAGAATTGCGCAAGAAGTTTTCAGTCTATCTTCTGAGCAATACTAATCCGATAATGTGGAATGACCGTATAGCCGGAGAGTTTAAGAAAGATGGCAAGACAATAAGCCACTATTTCGACGGTATGGTCACTTCGTTTGAATCCAAATGTATGAAGCCCGATGCACGGATATTTGAGGATGTGGTGGAGAAGTTTGGCATAAAGCCTGAAGAAACCATATTTCTTGATGACTCCGCTTCAAACACCGCGGCTGCTGAAAAACTCGGATTCAAGATCATAACAGTGACCCCGGGAGCTGAATTCGCCGAATTGCTTTCAGACGTGGATTGTAAATAATTCTCCTCGTGAACGGCTCGTCACATGGCGGCATGGCCGCAGTAGGGATGTTTGACGGTGTGCATCTCGGCCATCGGTTTCTCATCGGCCGTCTGGCCGACGAAGCTCATGAGCAGGGATTGCGCGCGGTTGCCGTCACTTTTAGCCGACACCCTCTGGCAGTCATATCTCCCGAACGGGAGCCCGGACTGCTTACCGGGGCCGACGAGAAAATCCGCTTGCTTAAGGATGCAGGTGCCGACGAGGTTGTGATGCTTGACTTCACCCCGCAACTAAGGAAACTCACGGCTCTGCAGTTTATGAATCTGCTTCATGACAGATTCGGAATAATTAAGATGATGGTGGGATATGATCATAGGTTTGGCAGCGACTCTCCATCAGTAGCCGCCATACCGGCGATCGGGCGAAGTGCGGGGATAGATATAACTTGTGCGCCACCGCGCGATGATGATGACGAACAGATAAGTTCGTCTATGATTCGCCGTGCGCTCGCCGCAGGAGATGTAGGCAAGGCATCGGAAGCTCTCGGGCGTCCGTATCTGCTTGACGGCATCGTGACTACCGGTAAGCAGCTCGGGCGCACTATCGGATTTCCGACGGCCAATCTGCAGCCCGATGAGGCCAGGATGATACCGGGAGAGGGGGTATATGCGTCGCGCGCCACTCTTGCGTCGGGGGAGTCATATCCGGCAATGGTCAATATTGGACGCCGTCCTACAGTCGATGTGGCCGGCGCTCCTCTGAGTGTTGAGGCGCATCTTGTAGGGTTTGAAGGAAATTTATATGATAGTCAGCTGAATCTGCAATTTATGCAGAGACTGCGCGGAGAGCGGAAATTTGACTCAGTGGAAGCCCTTCGCTCCCAGCTTGAGGCCGACCGCGAGCAGGTGGAGGCATATTTCCGGCAGGGGAAATATTAATTATCACGACTTACTTAGCGAAATAAATGCTGCGGGTTAAATTTATTTAACTCCGGAGTGTGCGATTTTTGCTCATCTAAATGCCTATATTTGCCGCTACCTAAATAAATAACCATGTTAACTGAAACTAAAACAATCCAGATATGACATACACAGACAAGGAATACGGTCTGGAGGTGTGGGGCGACATGGCGTGTTTCACCCGCCCGGAGCTGAAAGTGGAACGTGTGAGCTATGATGTGATCACTCCTTCGGCAGCCCGCAATATCTTTCAGGCCATCTTCTGGAAGCCGGCGATACAATGGGAGGTGACGCGCATAGAGGTTCTTAATCCGATTCGCCATTTCTCAGTGAGACGCAATGAGGTCGGAGCGATAGGTTCGGCCAAGCCGGATGCAGCTCCGATTATCGCTACCGAAAAACGACAGCAGAAGAATTCGATAATGCTTCGCGACGTGCGCTATCGCATTTATGCACGCATGGTCTATCAGCCGCCGCGTCTGCGCAAAGGAGAGAGTGCCCATAAACCCGGACCGGATGAGAATCCTGCGAAATATCAGGCAATGTTTGAGCGTCGTGCTTCGAAAGGGCAGTGCTTTACAATGCCTTATCTCGGCACCCGGGAATGCTCGGCATTCTTCACATTGCTGCCCGAGGGAGCCAAAGGGGGCGAAGACCTCCTGAAGGAATCGCGCGATTTCGGACTGATGCTCTATGATCTTGATTTTTCTGACCCGCGCAATATAATCCCGATGTTTTACTACGCCCGGATGACCGACGGCGTTATAGAAGTGCCGACTCCCGGCAGTGAGGAGGTGATGAAATGATACTGAAAGCTTTATATGATTATTATCACCGCATGGGCACTCTTCCTCCTCAAGGTATGGAGGGTAAGGAGATAGCCTATGTGATTGTGATTGATGCCGAGGGACGATTCCTGCGCTTCGAATCAAAACGCATCGACAAGAAGCGTTCTACTACATTTATTGTGCCGAAGTCGGTGACGCGCACAAGTGCACCGATGCCAAACACTCTTTGGGATAACGGCAAATATGTGTTGGGGCTTGACTCCACACACGAAAAGTACTACCGTGTGTTTGTTGACCGCGTCAAAGAGATTGCCG
Organism: Bacteroides sp.; assembly: GCA_014802045.1. Classification (GTDB taxonomy): domain Bacteria; phylum Bacteroidota; class Bacteroidia; order Bacteroidales; family Muribaculaceae; genus Paramuribaculum. The sequence continues at coordinate 102,832 of JAAVDA010000005.1, read as the reverse complement.
ACTTTGCACCCCACGATCCTTCCGTTCGGGCTCTGCGGTTGTTCTATGAGCAGCCGCGTGAAGAAATGTTGAGCCAGATGAGTGCCGACCCTCTGTTTGAAGAGATAAAGACCAATCTTGGCGCCAACATCTCGTTTCAGTTAAACGGTGATGATCGTCTGATAGCTGAAAAATATGATATATTTCCTCCAGCCGATGAGCATTCAGATAATACTCCGGAGGGTATCTGCTTGATTACCGGTCAGTATGGTCCGATTGTCCGGCTGAATACAGGTGTGTTTATCTCCGGCTTGAGCTCTCCAACCCCGCTTGTCAGCTTCCAGACAAAGCAAGGGTATGATTCCTATGGCAAAACCCAAAGTTACAATGCTCCGATTTCTGAGGAAGCGGAGTTTGCCTATTCGTCTGCACTGAAGCATCTTCTTCGGAGGGATTCTCAGAATAAAAACAAAGCCTATCTTGGAGGACGGACAATTCTATTCTGGGGAAGCTCTAAAGCTTCTGCCCAGGTTGAAGAGGGGATGATTGACTTTTTTGAAAAGAAAGACAATCCTAATGAAAAAGTCAAGCGGATAGAGAAACTGCTCAAAAGCATCTGGTCCGGCCAGATAAAGACGTTGCTCGATGATCGTTTCTATGTGCTCGGTCTTGCGCCAAATGCCGGTCGCATCGCAGTGGTGACTTGGGGAGATATGTCGCTCAAGGAGTTTGCCGGAAACCTCCTGCGGCATTTCGATGATATGGACATCTCGTCGCCACGTCCTGTTGCAGGCATATATTCCATGCTGGCCACGGTGACTCTCGGAGGTAAAATCTCTGATGTGCAACCGTCGTTGGTTGAGGCAGTCGTGTCGGCAGTGATGTTTGGCACTCCTTACCCCTTTGCCCTCTACACCGCTGCTCTTGAGCGTATCCGAGCCGACCTCCCCTCCAATAGAGTCTCTCCGGCTCGTGTGGCAATCCTCAAGGCTTATATCAACCGACAGAACAAACATAATAAAAATACAATACCTCTAACACCTATGCTTGACAAAGATTTTGACAACATCGGCTATCTATGCGGCCGTCTTGCAGCAGTGCTCGAAAAGATTCAGGAAGATATAAAGCGCGGTGACTCAATACGCACACGCTATCTTTCTGCGGCCTCAGCCACTCCCGGCGCAGTCTTCCCTGCCATGCTCAACCTTTCCATCCATCATTCTGAGAATCTCTCAGAGCCTTCACGCATCTTCTATCAGAAACTTGAGCAGGAGATTTTCTCCAAACTACCTTCCGAAGGATTTCCGGCCCAGCTCAATCTTCAGGATCAGGGCCGATTCTTCGTGGGCTACTATCAGCAGCGTGAAAATCTCTTCACCAAGAAAGAAACAGCAGATACCAACGACCTTAACGCCTAAACTTCTATAATTATGGAACCTATAAAGAATCGCATTGACTTCGTATATCTCTTTGATGTGCAGGACGGAAATCCTAACGGCGACCCAGATGCAGCAAATCTCCCCCGGGTAGACGCCGAGACCGGCGAGGGACTCGTGACCGACGTGTGTCTCAAACGCAAAATCCGCAATTATGTGGATGTGGCCAAGCATGGTGCGGAAGGCTATGATATATTTATTCAGGAGGCTGCCGTGCTCGACAACCGGGTGGATGATATATATGAATCAGAAAGCGTGAAGAAGGCCGCCAAAGACAAAAAGAAAGAAGAAGCACGCAAGGCTCTGTGCAACAAATATTTCGACATCCGCTCATTTGGGGCCGTTATCGCTACAAAAGACAAACAGGGACAGGTGCGCGGCCCCATCCAGTTTACGTTTGCCCGTTCCGTAGACCCGATATTCAGTCACACTCATGCCATAACCCGTATGGCTGTCACAAAAGAGGTCGACAAAGATAAAGAAAAGACCATGGGACGCAAAGCCACCGTGCCCTACGGTCTTTATGTGGCCCACGGTTTTATCTCGGCAAACCTCGCAGCCCAGACCGGATTTAGCCGGGAAGACCTCGCTCTGCTTTGGGAAGCACTGAAAAATATGTTTGATATAGACCGTTCGGCCGCACGCGGACTCATGTCGCCCCGCGGTCTGATAGTATTCACCCACTCTTCTGAGCTTGGCAACGCTCCTGCCAACAAGTTGTTTGACCTCGTGAGCATCAAACGTCTCGATCCAACCGTAGCTCCGCGCAGTTTTGCCGATTATGAGGTGAAGATTGATACCGACGCTCTCCCTAAGGGAGTCACCGTAGAACGGCTCATCGACTGATTTGCGCTCAGGATGACCCTCTTTGCCGATGAAGATATGCTCCAGTTGTCGGGGATACAGCACTATGTGTTCTGTCCCCGGCAATGGGCATTGATTCATATTGAACAGCAGTGGACCGACAATCGTCTCACAGCCGAAGGCACTATGCTCCACACCAATGTAGACAATCCTGCCCTTCGGCAGACCAATGGATCGCCCGTCATAACTCTGCGTGGTCTCAGGCTTGCCTCACCACGCATGGGCATAACAGGAATAGCCGATGCTGTAGAGCTACATCCTCAGCCCGATGCACCCTCCTCAAAGAAAGCTTTGTTGAAGAGTAAACGCTACACCCTCCTGCCCGTAGAATATAAACGCGGACGTCCGAAACCCACCGATTGCGATCGGCTGCAGGTTGTAGCGCAAGCTGTGATTCTCGAAGAGATGCTTGGAGTCAGAGCCCACGGCGGAGCCATTTTCTATTGGGAGACGCGTCACCGGGAATATTTTGATATCACCGATGCAATGCGTCAAGAGTTGCACCACATAATTGCAGACATGCATTCGATTATGGCCACAGGCGTGATTCCACCGGCCAGGAAAACCTCCTCCTGCCGGTCCTGTTCGCTTATAGATATATGTATGCCGCGTCTGTCATCTCGCAGTGCCGCAACCTATCTTACAACCCTACTCGATGAAGAAACTCCTTAACACCCTTTATATCACCACCCCCGAAGCCTATCTCACTAAAGACGGCACGAATATCGTGGTGTCGGTAAGTGGGAAGGAGGTATTCCGCATACCGGTGCAGAATGTGCAGTCGGTCATCACCTTCGGGTATATGGGAGTGAGTCCGGGCATGATGAAGCTATGCGCCGACAATGGAGTGAGCATTTCCTTTCACACTCCCCAAGGCAAGTTCATCTCCCGCCTGCAAGGCCCGATAAACGGCAATGTGCTTCTACGCACCCGACAATATTCTCTTCTGACTGACCATTTGATGGCATCACGTCTGGCCTCACTCACCGTCACGGCCAAGATCTACAATTCGAGAGTCACACTGCGAAGGTTCGTAAGAGATTATCCCGAACGTCAGGGTCACGCTGAAGTTATCGACGCGGCCAACCGTTTGGGTAAATATTACCGGCAGACACGCCACACCACAGATGATATAGCCATGCTTCGCGGAATAGAAGGCGAATCGGCATCCGTCTATTTCAAAGCATTTCGCCATCTGATTCTTCGCGGAGAGAAAGAATTTGCTTTTAATGGACGCAATCGCAGGCCCCCGACAGATATCGTAAACGCTATGCTCTCATTCGGCTACTCTCTTCTCGCATCAGACTGCACGGCCGCTCTCGAAGGAGTAGGCTTAGACCCCGCAGTGGGCTATATGCACACACTTCGTCCCGGCCGTCCCTCGCTCGCACTCGACCTCATGGAAGAACTAAGATCATATATTGTCGACCGCTTTGTGCTATCCATGATTAATAACCGTCAGATATCACCCTCCGATTTTCATATCCACACAGCAACCGATGATCCCAACCCGGCATCGGTGATGCTAACCGAAGCAGGTCGAAAGAATTTTCTCGGTGCATGGCAGACCAAGAAACGCACAGAAATAATCCACCCGTTTCTTAACGAAAAGGTATCTTTAGGATTGCTCCCCCATGTTCAGGCAATGTTGCTTGCCAGGTATTTGCGTGGAGATTTAGATGATTATCCGGTATTTTTGTCAAAATAAGTAAGTCTTAATTATCATCCCTCATGTATATACTCGTCACATATGATGTGGAAACATCCACTCCCGAAGGAAGTCGGCGCCTGCGAAAAGTGGCCCGATGCTGTATGAACCACGGACAAAGAGTGCAGAACTCAGTGTTCGAATGCGAGATATCCGAAGCCATGTTTGTACAGTTCAAACAAGAACTCTCACAACTCATTAATCCAACCACAGATTCTATTCGCATATATCGGCTTGGGAAGAACTACCACACGAAAATTGAACATATCGGCCAACAGACATCTTTTGATATTGATGCCCCGCTTATTGTCTGAACAAACATGAATACGAAGAGTTGCGACTTGACTTCCCGGATAGAATCCTAATCAAGATGCAACTGTTGCAGGATATGCGAAGATGAAGCACTGCAAAAAAAAGCACACCTCTCGCAGCAGGTTATAATCAGAGAATTATCTGTGAAGAATAAAATTTATAGCAACCAAGAAAGAAATTATTTGTATCTTCGCATAATTAATAGCTCAAACTCTTGAAACACAATATGCCCCATAAGGGCTGTCGCGCCCCACGCGGGCGCGTGAATTGAAACTCCAGATGGTGCATCGGCTTACCGATATAGATATGTCGCGCCCCACGCGGGCGCGTGAATTGAAACTCGGGGCCGAAGCCACCCTCAACGTTCACAGGCGTTCGCGCCCCACGCGGGCGCGTGAATTGAAACTTGGAACCAAAGAAACCACCAGCGATGGAACCAAGGTCGCGCCCCACGCGGGCGCGTGAATTGAAACTTTGCCGTGGCTGCTGTGTTTGTGGTCCGCATATGTCGCGCCCCACACGGGCGCGTGAATTGAAACTTTGCCGTGGCTGCTGTGTTTGTGGTCCGCATATGTCGCGCCCCACACGGGCGCGTGAATTGAAACAAGTATTTTTGCGAGAATCATGGATTTATAATGGGTCGCATCGTCATATATATAATGTACGAGTGAGATGTATGCGTGGGTTGAAATAATAAGGTGCAAGTGAAATGTTTTTTCAAATCAAGTTGAAACCTATCACTTATGAGCTGCAAGGACAGCCTAAGCCTCATTATCGGTAATTTTTTTATAGATTAACCCTACCTAATCCCGTGGCTCTACAGCTTGCAATCGGCTAAAGATAGTCTATACTCTCCCTTCTAACCCGGATAGTTGATAGGGAAAGAGCGTTATTTAGTTAAATAGTATTAAAAACAGCAATTAAATGGAGATAAATTTTGTGATATGAATAATTATAGATACTTTTGACACATGTTAATTCAAACGAAATTATTTACGAGAATTAACATCTAATACACCTCCCGCATAACCAAAATTCAAGTATTCATTTTTACCATGAAAAAAGTTAATCTCAATCATTTCTCTATTGAGAGAATTCTGAGATTTGTGTATGTCGCAGTTCTTAAAGCGTTCTTTCCTCTCCTAGTTGGATTCTGTAATCTTACAGTGTCAGCAGAAACAGAGTATAAATCATTTGCAGAATTTAAAGAACATGCTGTGCATGAAGAGAAGACTTATCTTGATGTTACATTTTGTGTTATCGCACAGAAAAATGGATATTTTTTAGCTGACATAGCTAATCCGGATGAGAGGATTTTACTAACAAATGCAACTGGCCTGCAAATTGGAAAAGTTTATCATGGTATATATGGTCAAGTTTCTAAATCTTCTGGTTACTTCTATATAAATAGAAATAAATATTCAGGCACAGAATATGAATCGTTTTTAGAAGAAGTTGATATCCCTCCAGTCTATATCTTCCCGCGTGAAATCACATCTGAAGAAGTGACCTACGAACATCTGAATGAATATATTTCAGTGACGGGGATCTTTAGGAAGAGCGGTGAGAATAAATCACTCACACTTGATACGGGTGATGTTATATACCTCGAATCTTCATCTACGCCCACAAATAATAGCCGGGTAACGGTGAATGGGCTTATTGGCGCGGTTTCATATTGGGTCAATTCAACGTCAACCGAAATTGCTGGAATTCAAGCAATAGAGATTTGGAAAGAGGGTGAAGAACCCGCAAGGACTATAAAAGTCTCAATCGAAGCAGATGAAACACAACGCGGAAATGTAATTGTTGAAAACGGAGAAGAGAATGTTGGCAGAGAAGTTCTTATCAAGGATGGAGAAACAGCTGTGTTAAAGGCATCAGCAAATTCGGGATATGAGTTTAAGGAGTGGACGCTCAATGGTCAGACATTCACTACAGATTCGGAATTTGAATGGAAAGTGATTGGTAATGCCACTTTTGAAGCTCATTTTCTTAAGGTAGACACTCCTAAATATGTCCTATCTGTAGAATGTTCAGATGATTTGTTGGGGAGCGCAGAAGTTATCACTTCAATGCCTGTGGAACAAGGAGAAAAAGTTTCGATTAAGGCAGTTGCTAAAAATGGTGCAAGATTCGTTAAATGGACGAATGAAACCGGAGAATTAGTAAGTGAATCGGCCGAAACTGATGTTTATGCAACCGATAATTTGAAATATATTGCTCATTTCGTATTAATTGGACCCATCAATATAATCACGGAGGGAGAAGGGATAGTAATAGTGTCTCAGAATGGTGTCGAAGTAACCGGAAATGTTGATGATGGAAGTAATGTGGATATTGAAGCAGTGCCGAATAACGGCTGGAAGCTTACGAAGATTAGTTCCGGAAATACAACATATGATTCGTCGCCTGTGGAAATGACAGTAAGACATCCTATGGAGATTCACGTGATTTTCGAGGAGCTCCCCACGCCGGGACCTGAACCCCTACCGGAATCGGTGACAACTGTCGCAGACCTACGTAAATATGCCACCGCTGGTGCGGAGATGAGAATCACATCTCCCATGACTGTTGTGACTCATCTGATTAATGGAGGTTCGGAATTCCTTGCCACTGATGGAAGCAATGTTGTAATCTGTAAAGCAGTCGTTCATCCGGATGTAGGATCCGTGATTACAAACTCCTCCGGCACTTTTGTTGACTATGGGAGTGGAGTTTTATATTTCCAAATAAATACTTACGAAGAGGGGGTGCCCGAAGATTATACGAAAATCGATCCGATTGATTCAAGCGTTGCCGATGTCTTGTCTAAGAGGGGGGAATACGTGACGATTTCAAATGCACGTTTAGGGCCAACTAAAGATGAGCAAAGTAATAATCGCTCATACCTGTTGGTCTATGGCAAAATAAATTCAAATAGCGAGCCTCCAGTCAAGGCCTATTGTTACTTTGACGAAATTGGCCCGGAGAGTCTGATTGATAACAGATATTATACCGTGACTGGAGTTGTGGGCGATTGTGCGGGTGAGAAAATGCTTCTGATTACAGAAACACCAACTCTTCAGAATGGTATCGAAGCTCCACGAATATCATTAATCGCATCACCGGCTAATGGAGGAAAAGTTTGGATAGAGATGGATGGCGAGGATAAGGGCAGCAGTTGTCAGATTCCGACATCTACCCAAATTGTTGTCCATGCAAAAGCTGTAGATGGAATGGAGTTTGCCGGTTGGATTTCTACAGGCACTTACACTAATCCTGAAGGAACGGCCGACAAATCTATTGCAGTGACTTCCTCAGCAAGTTATACTGCTTTATTCAAACCGAAAATCACCATTCCGACTTCCCCGGAGCCTACCGAGCCTGAGAATCCGGATCCCACCACTCCCGACAATACGGAAAATCCCACGGTCAAGACCTATAAAGTAACTTTTACTAAGACAGACCATGGGGCTCTATCTATAACTGAACAAGATGATGCCATTACTTCCGGAACAATGGTCAAGGAGGGAACAATATTGACGATAACCGCTTTGCCGGAAGAAAACTATCATCTGGCCGAACTTAAAATCAATGGCGTGTCACGTGCAACAGATGTCAATGGGATGTGTAAGGTTGCCGTTAGCGCTACGACTGTAATAGAAGCGGTGTTTGTGAGGACTATAGCCAGCTCACGCCAGTTGCGTGTGGCTGTTGAAGACTGGATAGAGGGTGTTGAGATGGGTAAAGTGTATATCGATACCCCGGGAACCTACTATCTCGAATCACAGATGCTGGTTAATCACACATTTTATGCAGAACCTGCCTCCGACTGTAAGTTTATAGGCTGGAGAGTACCGGGCACAGATGCTCCGTTCAATGTCTCTCCGGTGTTTACTTACAATGTCAGAGATGGGCTGACACTGATTGCAGAGTTTGCCTACATCATTCCTGCACCGCGCATTGTAGAAGTGCGTGTGTCAGCCTCTGAAAAAGGAACTGCCACAATAAAAGAGTTTGAGTCCACTAAAGCCACTACACGCCGCTATGTAACCCTAACTGCGACACCTTCCGCTCCAAGACATATGTTCCGCGACTGGACAGATGAGGATGGCAACGTGGTGTCTACCGAACCTGAATTTATATATTCGTCGGCTGCTCCTGCGCTGCTGACAGCAAATTTCACCTCAAACTATACTCTGACTCTTGCCACAGACGGACCGGGAAATCTGGAGTGGTATGCAGAAAACACTGATGACGCCACATCCATAGCCGAAAATACGAGAATACGTATAACTGCCACTCCGGAGCAACATTACCAACTGGCATCCATATCGATCAATGATGCAGACATGACCGAAAAATATTTCGAAAGTGATGCGGGGCTTACGATCGTAATGAATGGTGACAAGAATATAACAGCCCGATTCACACCTATGGCCTATCCAGTCAGAGTTGGCATTCATGCCCATGGCAGAATCGAGGTGGTGCGTGGAGTGAATGCCGACGGCACACCCGGCGACGGGAAGATTGTTGATGGATATTTTGCTCACTATGGCGACGTACTCCATATACATCCCATCCCCGACGATGGATATCAGCTGAAGGAGATAAGGGTCAACGATATTGTGGCAGAACACGACCTGAAAAAAGGCTATGCCACCCACACCGTTGATGGGCCTGCTTCGATAACAGTTGACTTTGAAGCTATACCATCGGGCATAGAAGCAGCAGAGCGCGATAAAGAGTCAGACCCCTATTTATATGATTTGCAGGGACGACCGGCAGGTCGACGTTCTACCGCACGTGCAGGCCTTTATCTTATGCAGAGTCCCAAAGGCTGGACCAAAATTCTCATCAGCCGCTAAAGGCGTAGGATTTTGGGAGGTAGAGGGAGTTTTTGTACCTTTGCATCCGCTATGCCAAAGACTTCCCGATTTTCGATATATCTGCGTATAATCCGTCTCGGTCTGCCTATTCTGATTGGGCAGATCGGGATGATTATTGTGGGATTTGCCGATACTAAGATGGTGGGATTATATTCTACCGAATCACTTGCTTCCGCGTCGTTTGTAAATAATCTTTTCAATGTGTGCATATTCGCAAGCGTTGGGTTTACCTACGGCCTCACTCCGCTCATTGGATCGCTATTCACCCAGGGGAGATATAAGGCCATCGGAATGATGCTGCGCAACGGTTTGCTGCTCAATATATTTTTTGCGCTTGGCATCACCGCAATAATGACAATAGTATATTTCAATCTCCATCGTATGGGGCAGCCGGAGGAATTGCTTCCGCTCATCAGACCATACTATGTCATATATCTTACAGGAATCATACCGGTGGCGGTGTTCAATGTTTTCGCTCAGTGGGCTTATGCTATCAATCGCACACGCATGCCGATGTGGATAATCCTTTCGGCCAATGCTCTGAATATTTTCGGCAACTGGCTGCTTATCTACGGCAATTGGGGGTGTCCGGAACTCGGACTGACTGGTGCCGGACTGTCTACACTAATTGCAAGGCTAGTATGCCCGATTGCAATAATTGTAGTGTTTTTCTGCAAAAAAGATTATAGGGAGTATAAACTTGGTTTCCGCGAAGGCGGTTTCACAGGACGATGCATGAGTCAGGTGAGCCGCACATCATGGCCGGTCGCATTGCAGATGACTTTTGAATCGGGCTCTTTCTCTGCGGCGGCAATAATGGCCGGGTGGATAGATGCTGTGTCGCTTGCGGCATTCCAAGTCACGGTGATACTCGGCACTCTCGGATTCTGCGTGTACTACAGTATGGCTGCCGCCGTATCGGTGGTTGTGAGTAATGCCGCCGGCACAGGCGATTCGAAAGGCATGCGCCATACTGCATTTGCAGGATATAAAATTCTGCTTGTGCTAGCCACCATGTCGTCGGCCGTGTTTGTATTTTTCGGGCCCGACCTCCTCAGGCAGTTTACCAATGACCCGGCCGTGCTTGCTGCCGGATTGTCGCTGATAGTGCCTCTGGTCATTTATCAATACGGCGACGCCACCCAGATAAATTTCGCCAATGCTCTGAGAGGCACATCGCAGGTGATGCCCATGATATGGATTGCTTTTGTGAGCTATGTGGTGATTGGACTCCCCGCCACATATATTCTTGCTTTCCCGCTTGAACTCGGAATATATGGAATTGTGTTGAGTTTTTCTGTGTCGCTCTTTATAGCGGCCGCCCTGTTTATGGTTTACTTCCTGCGGGCGAGCCGTCCCCTCCCTCAGCAAGCGCAATAAGGCTCCTTTCAGGCATGTCATGGTAGTGAACTGACAGCAATCTGCCGTCGGGCAGATGAGCCACTGCCGAGTTGCCGCTGCCGGTAATAGGGATGTCAGAGATATAGAGTCCGCTTATTCCGGCAGCCTTAAATGCTGCTTCTTTTCCGGTCCAGAGTTGCAACAATGAGAGAGAAGCTGAATCATCAGCCGACACAAAACGCCGTGCCACCCGCTGCAACTGCGGTCTGGGAGCTTCGATGTCCACACCTATATGATGTCCCTCCGGAGCGACTGCAATTATTACCATTCCGGCTCCATGACTCACGGAAATCTCAGCACCGGTGCCGTGGACCTCGGGGGCACCATCGGTATTATGATCTATTGCAAAGTCCGGCCCAAAAATGCTCCGAACCATTTCTGCCGCAGTCCGTTGTTCGGCCGCACGCATCGGCTCGTCGGGTTGCAGGCAGATTTCCTCACCCCATATTTTGATATTATCTAATTCAAATATCAGTTTCATATTCCATGGATTTCAACGCACGGACAATCTCTATACGCAAAGCATTGATGACAGGACGCACCGAGTCGTAGGCCACCGGAGGTATGTCGAAAAACAGAGTCCCCGCAACAACCGCATGCTCACCGCGCGACACAAATTGCAAAGGAGAGGGTGTGAGGCCGGTTGCAGTAATCAGCTCTGACCTAAACTGTCTGTCTGAACTGACCACCTCTTCAAATGTGGCCGGAGTATCGCCAAGGTTGACGGCGATTCTCGAACGGCGGTTGGCCATTACACTGTCGAGTGCATCTGACTTGTCGCATATGAATGTCAGAAACAGAGTGGCATGATAGGCGGGGTATCTGATGTCGGCCCATGCGCTTCCGGATAGCAGGCTTTTAATTTCGGATTGCGCACTGTAATTGGCCATCCACCGAATCGGCACACCGGCTACCGGCACCATGCTGTCGGGATAAACCTCTATTCTCGGCCACGCATAAGGACGGGGCACACTCACATCCTTCCTGCCACCACACGATGCAATGAAGAGGAGCAGAGCGAACACCACTATTGTTCTCACCGCAAAGGTATATCCGTCTGGTTCTCGTGCATCACCTTAACGCGTACGCTGGCAATGCGATGACCCGAAATGTCAAGAATCAGGAAACGACACCGGCCATAGACCAATGGCTCTTTCTCTTTCGGAAAATCTCCCTTTATAGCCAGAAGCATCCCCGCGAGAGTCTCACAGTCGGCTGCCACATCGGCATAATCCTCCTCATCGAGACCTGTGACCCTGAAGAAATCGCCGAGCAGGGTCTTGCCCTCGAATATAAACGTATCGTCGGGCAGACGGCGGTATGTCTTCTCTTCATCATCATACTCGTCGTTGATATCACCCACAATCTCCTCAAGCACATCTTCCATAGTGACCAGTCCCTGAGTGCCACCGAACTCGTCGATAACAATAGCCATGTGGATGCGCCGGCGGCGGAAATCCTCAAGAAGGTCGTCAATCATTCTTGATTCAGGCACAAAGTAAGGTTCACGCAAAAGCTTGCGCCAATCGAAGTCGGCGTCGGCTTTGCCGATATATGGAAGAAGGTCGCGCGAATAGAGCACACCGGTGATATTGTCTTGAGTGCCGTCACACACAGGCAGACGCGAGTAGCCGCTCTCTGTCACCACCTTCATCACATCGTCAAACGTGTCGGCCACATCCAGACAAGTCATATCGACTCTCGGAGTCATGACTTCATCGGCAGTCGTGTCTCCGAATTTAAGAATACCCTCAAGCATCTCCTTTTCATCTCCGGCCTTTACATCGGTGATTTCCAGAGCCTGCGAAAGCTCTTCGGGGGTCACGTCATGCTCTTGCTTGGTGACAACACGATTGACTATACCCGAACTTCTGACCAGCAGAGCAGACACCGGGCTAAACACTGTCATCAGTGCCTTTACAGCGCCGGCAGACCAGCGCACCCATCGCATATTGTTGGAATTTGCCACCAGCTTCGGCAGAATCTCGCCGAAAAGCAGAATCAGGAACGTGAGTATGACAGTCTGAAGAATAAAACTGAGCAATGCGCTCATACCCTCAAATATCGGCCCCAGCGCAAAATTACAGAGGATAACGATTGTCACATTGACAAGATTGTTGGCAATGAGAATCGTGGCAAGAAGTTTCTCTGGCTTGGTGACCATGCTCATCACCGTTGCTCCCTTGGGAGTGTTCTCAAGTTCGTCGCACTGTTCGGGGGTGAGAGAAAAATATGCGATTTCACTACCCGACACAAAGCCGGATATGACAAGAGCGAGAACGGCGCACGCCAGAGCAATGGCCTGACTAAGACCAAAAGAGACGGGGAGACTAAGAGTTATCGCCGACCATATAGCAGCTATGCTGTCGGCGACCGGTAAAGGATCTGTGTCCAAAGTTATAAAAGTTGGTTAAACAATACGGCTCAGTCTATAAGGCTGCAACACGAGGCGCAAAGTTACAAAAAAATCCCCATCCGCCCAACCAAATTCAATCCATCTGATTCAATCAGCAGCACATCGCCGGAATCGGAGAGTGATTATAATATAAAAGACTGTTCGAGATATTCGTTATTGACTTTGAGACCTATGCTATCGTCGTACTGATCGCGGAGGGGAATATAGAAAAATCCCTCGCAAGGACGGTCTATCAGACCTGCACGGTCAAACTCCTTGAACTGGTGTTGGCTCACACTCACTGTGTAGAGGGCGAGTTTTCTTGTGAGAGACAAGCTCGGGCCATACTGACGGAGCTGCTCTATGAGCTCAGGAGCAGCTCCATAGTTGACAATCACCGCCTTGCCATGATCATCTATCAGACGGAAACCATCGGATATGCTTTCATAGCCTATTTCGGTGGGAGATGCTACAAGGCCTGCAATGCCAGCAATATCAAATGAGCGGGTCTTTGAGTATAGCTTTGTGTAAAACTCTGTCATGACTTCCGGAGCAAACCAGTCGCTTTCAGGATTGGCTGTGAGCATGTCGCGCAAAGCATAGACCGACGATTTGCAATGGCAGGCAGGAGGTGTGTTTTCGAGGTCGAACACGTGGGTTGTGCCTAACTGCTGAAGACGTCCCTCACGGTTGCATCGCCCGGCGGCCTGAAGTATGGAATCAAGTCCGGCCAGCTGCCGGTAGACTACCGGAAAGTCAATATCGACTCCGGCTTCTATAAGCTGTGTGGAGATGACTCTCACAGGACGGTCAGACTCTGCGAGACGCTGACGGATCTCGCCAATCACACACGCTATGTGGGCCGAACACATGGTGCGCGAAAGATGAATATTATTATTGTCGGGCGGAAGGTGGCTGAATATCTCGGCTGCAATCGGGCGCGTGTTTACGATGCAAAGCACTCTGTCGTGACAGCTCAACGCGCCTGCGAGAGATTCAATGGATATGCGTTCCCGGGGCATATTGATGTTTACCCTCCGAAGCTTATGATGAAGGAGTTCGGAGCCGGGAATTATATGACGTATCTGCCGAGGATCGATGCCGTTGAAATACGCAGCTCCCTCCCCTTTGCGCATCCCGTCAAGAACAGGCTGACTCGCTGTGCAGAAAAGGAATGACAGGGAGAAATGGCGCACATAAGTGGCCATCGCATCGACAATGGGCTGAAGAAAAGTGAGCGGGAGCGATTGCGCCTCGTCAAGAATAACCACACTCCGGCAGAGAGAGTGAAGCTTGCGGCATTTGCCGGGGCGATTGGAGAACATAGACTCAAACAACTGAACGTTGGTGGTCACGATAATAGGCGCATCCCAATTCTCACAAGCGAGTCTGGTGTGCTGATTTTCACCGGCAGTCTCTTCGTCAACCACACTATGATGCTCAACTACGTTGGCTTCGCCGAATATGTCGCGCAGTATGCGCGCGGTCTGAACAATTATGCTCGTGAATGGAATAGCAATAATGATTCTCTCTTTTCCATGAGCAAGAGCATGATTTACAGCCCATATCACCGAGGCTATGGTTTTGCCCCCTCCGGTGGGTACTGTGAGGTCAAAGAAGCCGGGGGCGAAATGTGAAGCCTCACGGCATAGAGTCTGGATGCGTGTGCGAAGACGGTTGATAGGAGTGTCAGGAACGGATTCAAAACGCTGACAATATCTGTCGAGTTTTTCCGAGAGCGTAGCTAAAGTGTCATGTTTGCCACGCATCAAGGCTATATCAGGCTGCATGAATCTCTCAGTGTCGAGCCAGTCGGCATCAACAAGACATGAGAAAAGCATGCGGGTGAGATGGTGAAGCTCCTGGCAACGAAGTGTTTTTGGAGGAGATTCCAGACTCACGGTCGGGAGTGAGTGGTTGATTTGCTCAGGAACGATGGTTTCGGTAAGCATCTTTTCAAGCTCGTCAAGATTGTATAGCCCCCGATGATGTCCGCCCACGATATTAGCCAGAACCATTGATTTTTCGCGGCCAAAGCGATGGAGAATGGCAGCCCCGATCATGCTGTGAGTCTTGTCGGAGTAGCGACCGGCAGATAGATCATAGCCAGAAGTGATGCGTATATATCGCTGAAAATCTTCCTTTTCTTTTCCACGGTCATGGAGCAGACCGGCAAGTCGTGCCCAGCCAGACATGCCGAACGATTCGGCAAAATGCGAAGCAAGAGTGGCCACCCCTGATGAATGGTCTTCATTGGTCTGAATCAGCCATTGGTTTTCCTTGAAAAGAAGGTGGGCGATGATAGGGTCAGTTGTGTGTGTCATGACGACACAAAGATAATAAAAAAGCCCCTTTCAAACGTTTGTTCACGCTTAAAAGAGGCCTAAAAACTAATAGCATACTCCCCGGCCATCCGCGGAGTTGGCATATATGGTCCGACAATTTGACAAACCGACAACGCATATATGCAGTGTAGTGGGGGGGTGAGGTCCGGGAAGTCGGCGCACGACGATCGGTGCTGAGACAGCTTTGCCCGCGATTCCCCAATCGCGTGGACGGTGGTGTCTGCCGGAAGGCGCTGACCCGCGGAAATCTAAAAATGAGAAATGAAAAATGGGAAATGAGAAATGAGAAATTAGAGATGGGAGATGATGGTCGCAATAGAAGCTCCGTCTGCTTCAACGCTCCATACCCCACATTTCGCTCCGCCGCATGTGGGGATTTCAACCATTTTCGCATCTCCTAAGCGTATCTGCATATCGCGGGTACGGTCAGGTCCTCGGATATTTTCCGATATCTCTCGGGTTTCCGTTTAGATTATTCCTCGGGGGGATGGAAGTGTGTCAATGTTCGCTTCGGAAGGTCGCTGCCTGTTCCGCGGGCGGGTTGTCGCTTCCGTTTTTCACGAGTCCGTCCTACCAACATGCGTTTCCACTGATTCCCTCCTCTGAGGGTAATCGCCTGAGTGTGGTGCGTTTCCGGATGCAAAGTTAGGGGTAGGGAGGGAGTGAAAAACTGCTAATTTGCCCATTCGTGAATATCTTATCTCTTATGCTGATGATGGGGTTGATGCAGCGTAGGGGTGATTGTTTGGGGATTTTTGGGTGGGGAATGTGATTTAGGGAAAGGGATTTTCACATGGAAAAGTTGGCTGTAAGGGAGTAATTTCCTAACTTTGCCAAATACACCATGATAACAGTGTAAAGATGATAAACAGACTTCTTCACGCAATTATGCTGTGTGTGGCTTTGGCATTCACTGCCTACGGACAGCGTGACCGCAACTATATATATGTGCTCGACTGCACCAAATCAATGGCCGGTTATAACGGTGCGCCTGATATATGGGCCGACACCAAGGGATTTCTGCGCAAGGAGATAGAAAAGCTTCCTGCGGGGACTCATGTAACCGTGGTGCCGTTTCAGACGGNTGTGCATCAGGCGCTGAGCGAGACCCGTGAGGATGTGACCACCGATGTGTGGCAGAAATTTGCCAAGCAGATAGACGGCTACGTGGAGAACGTGACCAATACGAATATCTGCGANGCNTGGGCNCAGGGAGAGAAATATATAAGCGAGGATGCNGACAACTACATGATACTTCTCACCGACGGACTCGACAATGTGAGAGGCATTCCCGAGGTGACCAAGAGGCTCAAGGGCTGGTGCGGTAAGTATAAGAATACCTATGGCATATATGTGGCCCTCACCAAAAACGCTTTCAGCTCCGATGACCCTCTGAAGAAAAAGCAGCTCGAAGAGCTGCGTCAGGTGATAGAAGACTGTGAGAATCTCTGGGTGGCGGAGCTTGCCGGCGGTATAGTGCCGGTGGGTAATTTCACTGACCGGAGCTTGAGAGTCAACACACTCGAACTCCCCGTGAAGCTGAGGGTGCCGTTCTCAACCATGGGACATTTCCCTCTGGCGGTGCGGTGTGCCTCNCCCGACCTTAAGGTAGAGGTGGAGGGTAATGCTATCGACAATGGCTATGCCACTTTCGTGATCTCTTCGCTTCACACTTCNACCGCATCNCTTCATGANGCTCTCGGAAGCGACACTGCCTCNATGACCTTTACGGTTGAGTCGGACCCCGCCCAGCTTCATCTGCTTGACAATCTGTTTGATNTGGANATCAGNAATCAGGAGGAGCGGTTGCTCTCGCTCTCNGANGAGANTATGGGGCAGATAAACCTTCCGACCTCGCANTATNATCCGGCTTTTCTTTTCTGCGGCGAATCGGNGCCCGACACACTGACGGTGGACCTCAACGCGGTGTTTAACAATNCTTCCGCACGCGACAACGCCTATATGCAGCTCAAAGTGGCAGATTCGGAAGGGCGGCGCGATTTCACGATGCTTTTTAACGGTAGCCCTGTGGCTCCGGGTGAGACTATTACCTTGCGACCCGGTGAGCCGGCGGTTGCCGGATTTGTGTTCGACCGAAATGCCGCTGATGGTAAGCGACGCATTAACCTCACATATGCCGGGTCAGGNAANCTTGATAGGGTGAATGCCGGTGACCCCGANGATTTCGAGCTCANTGTGGCCGGCCGCCGCTCCGTGGAGTGGAATCCGCTGGCNGTGGTTCTTGNNTGGNNNGGNGTGGCNATNNTNGCNGNTCTGTTGCTGTGGTTTCTGTGGCTTCAGAGGATGTTTTTCCCGCGTTTCAAGGCAATNACTCTTACTTTCAGCGGCCCGGGTGAATANTATGCGACAAAGAAACTGAAGGGTGCCTATAAGCTCATACTCAGCTCCAATCCGGGGAAACAGGGGATTCTGAGCCGTATATTCAAGGGGCGCGAGATAAGAATGCGGGCTGATCACTGGAATCCGCAGGTTGTTGTGGTGCCAGGTTCGAAGAAATCGGTACGTATCTGCCTATCGCGCGGCTGGCTCACCAGCATGGCTCTCCTGCGTCCGGGAGAGAAATGCACTATGCAGAATGAGACTACCCGGCAAAAAACAGAGATAACAGCATAAAATCGGCGATAACACAAACAGCATTATCAACTAATTTACACGACTTACTTATGGCTACAAAACTTAGACGCACACTCCTTATAGGTCTCGGCGGTACGGGCATGAAAACTATCCTCAATGCCAAGAAGATGCTTTATGACACATATGGTGAAATACCACCGATGATCGGTTTTCTGGGTATTGATACCGACGGGGGAGTCTACACTCAGAAGCTGGTGGCCAAGGATGGCAATGAGATAGGGCTGAACACCAATGAGCAGATGGCCATAGGGGTGAATAATCCGATAGACACGTTCAACCGTCGCCGGGATAATTTCGACTGGCTGCCTGATTGCAATGTGTCGGCGCTTGAAACTCTGAGCGACAAGGGTGCGGGCCAGGTGAGGACCAACGGGCGATTTGCCATAACGATGAAGGAGGAGGATGTGCAAAACCGTATTCTCGCCAAGGTGCAGCAGATTAAGAATGCAGCCAATATAGATAATGATAAATATTCAACTCTTTCAAATGACCTTGAGATTCATCTTGTGTTTTCAATAAGCGGGGGCACGGGGTGTGGCACATTTATCAATATGGCCTATCTCCTGCATGAGCTGCTGCCTGATGCGAAGATTTCGGGATATGGTGTGATGGCCGAAGTGTTCAGGGCCATGATGCAGGGTGCATCGGTGGCGCGCGTGCGTCCGAACGCGCTCGGGGCGATTGCCGATCTTGATTTCCTGATGAGCCTCACGGCGGTGTCGAAGCCGGTGAATATCAAGTGGCTCAAAAGGGTTCAGAAGGTGAAGAAGCGTCCGTTTGACGCGTTTTATTTCATTGACAACACTAACGAGAACGGGGATATATTCAGCAATGTGGATCAGCTGTGCGAGATGATATCGCTCTCGCTCATCACCTCTATGGGCGATCTCGGGGCGGCAGTGGCGTCGGTGGCCGACAATGTGAGCAAGGTGATTGGCGACGGTTCTCTGGATGTGCTCAACAAGAAGGCGTGGGCATCGGGGTTCGGTGTGAGCGAAATCATCTATAACAGTGTGCCTCTGGCCGAAATATATATCAACAAGGCTAAGCAGCAGGTGATAAACCATATGCTCAACGGTGGTTGTGACGACCCGTCGCTTCTGGCCAACAACTGGATAGATACGACCCAGATACGCGAGAATAAGAATCATGATGATGTGATAGACTATTTCATGTCGCCAAACTCTCCGCGTCAGCTCACGGACCTTGATTCGCCTGATTCGCCGAAGGCTGAGTGTGATATGTTTCTCAATACGGCGGCTATGGAGAAGAAGGAGACGCTTCAGCAGAAACTGACTGAGCTTGAGGAACGTGTGGGNGCCGAGCTCACGGCCTTTCTCAAAGAGCAGTTGAGCCGCGAGTGTGGTGTCTATAACACAGAGCAGATTCTCTATGTGCTGCGTAACCAGGTGGATGAATGTGACCGTGAGATTAAGGACGAGACTCTTGGCATACGCGATGACCTGGCTATGGCCGAGGGGCGTCTTGACTCGGATCAGAAGGAGCTTGAGGCTTGCTACAGCACATTTCTGAAGCGAGGGAAAAAGGAGAAGACTCAGGAGGTGCTCGACTCTGTGCGCCGTGTGGCTACCCTCAGGAGGGAGATTGCCCGCAGGGATATGGCACGTCAGTTCTACGGGTGGCTTCTTGTGGAGATAGAGAAGAAATTTGATATCATCAACAATGTGAGAAACAATCTCAAGGCAGTGCATGACGAGAGCGCCCGCAATGTGGAGCGTCTGCGCAACGGCATACAGAACAGCTCTTTCTTCCAGATAGATCTTGCTCAGAGCGAGGTTGACAGGGTGAGCTGTGCTCCCGGTGAGGTGGTGTTCAATGACTTTATCCGTTCGCTCGGCAGCGAAGGGGTGTTTGCATTCTCGATGCTGACCACCAAGGAGGTGGCGGATGCGATTGAATCGTACGCCCGTTCGATGCCTATGGCCCGCGAGATGATGGCGCGGACAATCGACGATGTGCTCGACTCTCTTTCGGAGGAGGAGTTTGCCGCAATATGCGAGAAAGCTATAAAGAAGTCCAAACCGCTCTTCACTTACACTACGCGCGGTTATGACATGGATATAAAATCACGCCCGGACAATCACTATTATGTGGGTGTGGCCGATAAGTCGAAGTCGCGCATAGTGAGAAACAATTATCTTAAGAATCATGCCGTGGGCGACAATATGAATTTCTCGGCCACCGGTGTGAAAGACCGTGTGATAATCTATCATCAGATAGGTGTGATTCCTCCTTTCATGCTTGATGCTCTCGATATATACCGGGAGGAGTATGACCGCTTCGAGAAGCAGAAGCCTGCCACGTCTCACTGGGATCGCGGAGTGGTGGAGCGGATGAACGAGGAGCGCTATGATATAAATCCGCGCAATATACAGTCGGAAGAGGAGGTGTTGCGCTATTGGGTGCTCGCCATTATCACCGGCATTGTGGAATATGACGCGGCTCTCGGACAGTATAAAGTGAAGAGTCCGGGTCTGGGAGGCAAGAAACTCTATGGCTATTGGGTGAATATCGGCTCAAAGCGTAAGGATGCCTACGCATTCTTCACCAAAAACTATGATGTGGTTGGGCCGGATGTGATTGCCGAGTTGGAGAAGATGGATGTGCCGGGGCCCGACAACCGTCTGCAGAAGGCTATTTCTGAGGCTAAGGCTGCCGATGGACCCACTTATGTGGAGAGCATCTCGCGTTCGCCAATAGCTTTCTCTCAGCTGAGTCTCTATAAGGATGAGGAGGAGCAGCTGATGAAAGAGATAGATATTCTCGATAATATCAAGCTTCATTGATGATGCCTCTGGTGACACTCTGGCCCTCGGGGTCGACAGCACGGCTTATGGAGGCGTGCAGTGGCTATATGGCTGAGGCCGGCCTTGGACCGGAGGTCTACAGAGCCATCGGTAGCCATGAGTCTGCGCCGGAGAATCTGGCGGTAACTGTGGCGACTCTACACCGGGAGATGCTCAACATGAATGTGGCCGATCCGACTCTTCATATCATCGTGATGCTTCCGCTCACGGAGGATGCGATGAGGGGATGGGTCAGGGAGGCAATCGGCGTTGTGGCGCCGCTGAAATATCATGTGACTTTCGATATCCTCGGATTTCAGCAAGCGGCTATGAGGGTGATAGATCCGACGGGGGCGGGCGGTAAGGATGCGGGTGAGAGCATAGAGCTGATTCTCCGCGCGATTGACTGCGCTCCGTTCAGGTGCTCTCTGACAGTGATTGACGATTATGTGGCCTCCGGGGCTTCGGCGAGCTTCACTCTGCCGATGCTCGGCGAATTTTTAGGGATATTCCTTGAGGTGATGGGTGAGAATTATTCGGGGATTTTCTCTCCGGCTTTGTTCTCGTCGGCAAAAGACAGGATAATGTCTGTGGGTCTGTCGCGGCTGAAATTTGACAATGATGAGGTGACGGGACGGTTGCTGCATCGTTCGTTTGTGGCCGCTCTTGAAAAAGCGGGCGTGACCGAGCCTTATGTCAACTCACAGTCTGTGGCTCAGCGCGCGCACAACACTCTTGAGGGTATAGATGGTTTCTATGACCGTTTCTTCAACACATATATCAGCGACGAGCTCCGCAAGAACCGCGATGAGGGTCAGCTTGCCGCAGCTCTCGTAGAGCCGCTGAAGAGGGAGGTGAGAGATGTTGAGCATAAGCTCACGGCTTTTATCGATGACAAGGGTGTGTCTCTGCCGGAGAAAGAGGCTACTCTGGCCATGATGCTCGGACGCGATAACAAGCGCCTGAGAGGTAATCTTTACAAGCAGGCTGTGAGACTGTTTGACGACGTGTTTACCCGTCCGGTGGCACTGTTTGTTGATGCTTTTAATGAGGATGCACCTGATTCCGGATTGCTGCCTCTGCGTGGACAGTATCCCGGCATAAAGCTTCCCGACACTCTGGCGGAGGATGGTACTATATTGGAGAATCCCCTGAATGTCAGGGCTTTCAATCCGCTATCGCTGATTAAGGAACTTAAGTCGGATATACTGGATCTGACCGCCTACATACGCGACAAGGAGGAGGAGATTGCATCGCTCCAGCACACTCTCGACAGCGAACATATGGCCGGGGGGCACCTGACGGAGAACGAGCTACGTTTTGCCCCGATGATAGAACGGGGGGTGGTGGTTGCCGAGCAACCTCTTGCGGAGAGCTATGTTCCGGCGGGGGGGATAAAGCCGTTGCCGTCGGTGGATTTACGTAAGAATTTCTCTCCGGTGCGTGATCAGGGAACTTACGGTGCTTGTACGAGTTTTGCGGTCACGGCCATGTATGAGTATGCAATGAATCTTCACTCGGTTTCGTCGGCTCCGGCGGCAATGAGCGAGGGGTTTCTGTATTATTACTCAAATGTGGCATCGGGGCGTGGCGAGTGTGGAAGCAATTTCTTCGAGCAGCTTGATATTCTGTCGTCAAAGGGAATTCCTCCGCGCGAAATGTATTCTTTTGAGAGTGCGCAGAAAGGGATAGAGCCGGGTGGCGACGTGGGTGACGAGGCGCGTAATCACAGAGTGGTCCGGGCTCTTCAGATACCTCTTGCTGATAATGGCTCCGATAAGTATGAGGCTCTGAGGGTTAATCATAAGATTCTAACGCAGGCTCTCACAGAGGGTTATCCTGTGGGGGTGTCTCTGCGGATAAATGATTCTTTCGGGGCGGAAGGGGCGTATATCTCGCGTCCTGACGGAGCGGCGGAGACAATGGGCGGCCATGCTATGGTGATAGTGGGCTATTCAGAGCGCGACAAGTGCTATATCGTGCGCAATTCTTGGGGCAGGGACTTTGGCGAGAATGGTTATTGCTATGTGTCTGCATCGTATATAGATGATCCGGACTTCAATAATTTCGCCTGTATAATAACCTCCACGACCGACGACAATGGGTCGGCTCCTCGGAAGAGCGTACCGCAGCTTGTGGCTCCCTTTGCCGGCACCGAGACTCAGATAAAGATAGCTTCTACGCGCAATGCTGTGGATGAGGCTAAGGTGAGGATGGCTTCAGCTGTGGGGAAATATGAGGATGCCTACAGATATTACCGTGATTTGCTGGCACGGCTTGAACTTCCGTATGTGCGCAACGAACTGCGGAGATATGCCGAGCAGGGTTCGGCCGGACGAGTGCTGGCGATGCAGGAGAAGCAAAACAGGCTTATTGACGAAAAGCCGGGTAAGCTCCGTGAATTCTGCCACACGTATCTGAAAAAGTGCTGGACCATGACGCTGGCTCTTTCGGCATCGGTTATAGTGGGTGGGCTGGTCTATTATTTCGGAGGTGAGATGGGCATGTGGTGGTGGATAGCGATGATTGTGTGCATACTGCTCAATGTGGGGCAGTGGCTTCACTATCGGTTTGCACGGCGCCGTCGTGACCGTGAGCTTAAGGATGAGATAGACGACTGTTCGCTTCGGCTGGAGCATATGAGGCGTGAGCTCGTGGAGAAGCAGCTGTGCTTTCACACGGCCGGAATGGTTGTGGATGAGTTTTATAAACTCGGCAGACGCCTGGAGACATTGTGCATGCGTCTGGAGAGTTTCAACAGTAATCTCCTATGCTGGCACGAAGAGGATAGCCGCAGGGCTTCAAGGCCGGCTGAGAGGCGCGTCACAATGTTTATGACTCTCACTGATGATGCGCTGCTTGATGCGCTTTTCGAGCGCAATGTGGCCGGAATAACGGCAGGTATAGACCTTGTGGCTGCGTTTCGCAATTATGATCTCAGCGAGCATTCGATGCAGGCGGTGCGCGAAAGTCTGGAGAGTGTGACCCGTAAGGCAATCGGTCGTCTGACTGAGACGTTTAATATGGAGGATTATCTGCATCGCACCGAGACCTATCCTTATGTGGCAAAACCAGACTTGGCCAAAATCACCCACCGTCTGAATCATATGGCTCAGATTCTGACCCGCCACACAGATTTTGATTCTACGTGTGAAAGTCAGTTTCTGATGGTTAAGGTGGACAATCTGCAGGCTTTCCGCAGCCTGATGAATCCGTGTTTCAATTTCCCGCCGGTGGTGCTTGATGCTTCTGACCGCAACACGATGGTGCTTCTCACCCTGCGCACTATTGCTCCGGCTGACCTCGTGCTATAAGCGTTGTGATGCGGTCGGCATAGGCTTCGGGTGAGAATTCGGCCTGTGCGTCTTCGGCAAGTGTCTTGTGGTCAATGGGGCGAGCGAGAAGCTGCCTGATGGCCTCGCGCATCATGGTGATGTCGCCCCGCTTGAAAAGAATCCCCCGGCCGGATGAAACCAGTTCGGGGTTTCCCCCGGAGCAGGAGGCCACGACGGGTGTGCCGCAGCAAAGGGCTTCGATGATGGAAAGAGAGCAGTTTTCGTCACATTCAGAGGGCACTACGGACACTTCTGACTGGGTGAGCAACTGTGTGACCTCCTCTGGCGGGATGCGTCCTAAAAAGGAAACATTAGGCAGAGAGGCGTAGGATTTCCGCAATTCATTCTCAAGCGGGCCGGTTCCGGCTATGGTGAGATGCCATGGCGCTCCGACCGCACATTTCAGCAGAGTCTGCACCCCTTTTTCAGCAGAAAGGCGCCCAATATAACACACTCCGGAGCGATTCTTTCCGGATGCCAAGCGTGGAGCCGGGGTGGTGAGAAAGTTGTGGAGCACAGTGAGACGCTCAGGGGGATATCCACCTTCAGTCATTCTTTCGGCCATAAACCGACTCGGACAGATGAAACGCTCCACTGAGCGGAGGGTCATGCGGCGGTTCCAACGGAGTGCTTCTGCAAGCGCAAGGCCCGAGGCTACGGCAGATGATTTCATGCAGCGGTGGCGGATAACCGACCATGGGGAGGTGAGGCATTCGCGGCACTCCTCACCGTTGCGCAGGAATGAATATGAGGGACAGAGCAGTTTGTAATCATGAAGGGTCCAGATTACACGCACACCTCTTTTGGCCGCTATTTCGGCTACTATTGGCGAAATGTAGGAGTGGATATTATGGAGGAGCAGCACTGTAGGGCGGAAATCGTGGAGAGCTTTGCGGAATGCGGAGGCGACTCCGAAGCCTCCCATCACTCTCATGGCTCCTTTAATCCGCCGTGATAACGGGCCGTCAATAGCAACCTCCGGAGCTGTGAAGAGCGCTCCGGAGGGAGATAGGTTAAGAGGGTGGGCCATCGCGAAAACGGCAGTGGGCAATCCTCGGCCGGCAAGAATCCGCTCAAGCTCTATGGCATGGACTTCGGCTCCTCCCCGGCGATAGAAGAATTTGCTGACCAGCATCACCCTTTCGGGGATTATTTCGGCGCTTCCCATGTGCGGGCAAGACCACCTTCGCCTGTCTCTTTATAGATAGAGGGAAGGTCATGGCCGGTCTGTTTCATCACTTCTACGACGCGGTCATACGACACGCGGTGTCCGCCGTCGGTGAAGGCTGAATAAAGGTTGGCGTCGAGGGCTCTGGCCGCGGCATAGGCATTGCGCTCTATGCAGGGTATCTGCACCATGCCGCAGACGGGGTCGCACGTCATGCCGAGGTGATGCTCCAGTCCCATCTCTGCGGCATATTCAATCTGTGCGGGGCTTCCGCCGAAGAGCTGATTGGCAGCAGCGGCAGCCATGGCGCATGCCACGCCGACTTCGGCCTGACAGCCGGCTTCGGCGCCGGAAATCGAGGCATTGTGCTTGGCGATGTTGCCAACCAGGCCTGCTGTGGCAAGAGCGCGGTAGATACGGGCATCAGAGAAGTCGCGGCTTTTCTTCAGGTGATAGAGCACGGCCGGCACTACACCGCATGAGCCACAGGTGGGAGCAGTGACGATTTCTCCGCCTGAGGCATTCTCCTCGCTGACGGCGAGAGCATAGGCAAACACCAGTCCGCGCGACTGGAGGTTGGATTTATAGCCAGAGGCACGCACATGGTAGGTTGCCGCGCGTCGGCGCAGATTGAGCGGCCCCGGGAGCACTCCCTCGCGGTCAAGACCGCGTTCAACGGCCGAGCTCATTGTTTTCCAAACCTCTGCGAGATATTCCCATATTTCAGGACCCTCACACTCTTCCACATATTCCCAGTAGGATTTGCCGGTGCGCTCACACCATTCCAATATCTCTGTCATGGTGTTCATGCCATACACATCGCCTGATGCCGAGCGGTCGGCTCCCTCTTCAGCGAGTTCGCCTCCGCCGATACTGTAGACTGTCCAGGTGTCCAGTTCGCGGCCGGTTGTGTCGAGAGCGCGGAATTTCATTCCGTTGGGATGGAAAGGGAGGAAAATGGTGGGTTGCCAGATTATCTCGGTTTTTGTGTAGGGCTGGAGAGTGTCGAGAATCGCAACATCGGTGAGGTGGCCTTTGCCTGTGGCGGCAAGGCTTCCGTAGAGTGTCACTTCGATTTTGTCGGCTCCTCGGTTGCGGTCGAGGAATATCTGGGCTGCATGACGCGGTCCCATGGTGTGGCTGCTTGATGGGCCTGTGCCGATGCGGTAGAGTTCGCGGATTGATTTCATGATTTCAGCAGGTTGTTATGCGGCAGTGAAATAATATGGTAAGGCGCTGCCGGAATAGTTTGTAGGATTACTATAAAAGCCCGGCGCTCAGTGGGGCGCCGGGCTTTAGATTTTATTGTTTTTTGTGGTGCGGCTCCGGCAATCAGTCGCGGAAGAATTTCTGCAGATTGTTGGTCACGGTGCCGTTACCGAGAAGTATAAGCTGGAGATTTCCTCCGAGAGCTCCTGCGCCACGGGTGCGGTCGTAGAGTGCTGCGCTCTCGTCGAAGTTATAGGGGCGGCCCTGATTGTCTACGTTGATAACATCGAACACCACCACTCCGGTTGCGGCCTGCACAGGACCGGTAATCTTGCCGGGCTCTGTGATAGAGATGAGGGCGGCCACATCAGAACCGGCCACTCCGGGATTGTAGAGCGAGAACTGGCCGAAGCTTACGGATGTAGAGTCAACGCGGCTGTCCATAATCTGAGCGTAGCCCTGGAGGTCGGAAGCCTTGCCTTTATACTGCTCGATGAGAGCGGCGGCTTTCTTATTGTTGCGCACCTCGCTGGTGAGGTAGGATGCAACCTGAGGATCTGTGGCGGGGATGTAATCTTTATAGATGTCGTCGAGAGCCACGGCAATGAATCGGCCGGTGGTTTCGTCGCCGAAAATAGGTGACACGGCTCCCTTCTTGGCATTCATGGCCCAGGTGACAGAGCTGCGGCTGTCGGGGATTCGTGCTAGCTGGCCGGTTGAAGCGCTTACCACTGCCGGGAATGCCTGATAGCCGGCTTCCTGGGCATTGTCCTTGAATGCCTGTGCGGTAGTGTTGCCATTTAGGAAGGCCTGAAGGTCAGACTGAAGTTTATTGATGGTGGCATTGGAAGGTTCGGCTGTAAACTGGATTACGGCGAGATCGTAGATGGTGGCGGGTGTGGTGCGGTTGGTCACTTTGAACACGCGACGGTTTTGAGTCATGGCGGTGTCGGGTGTGAAGTAGCGGCCGGTGGCAGCCTTGGTGAGGGCGTCCTTGAGGGGCGACATCGAGGGGTCGATGAGCGAGAGTGTGAGTGCGGTCTGCATTCCTTCGGCCTGACCAGTAGAAGCAAGCTGCTCGAAAGTCATGGAACCGGAATTGAGGGCGTCGATAATAGAGTCGGCCACAGATGCAGCAGCGGTCACATAGAAGAAATCTACGGTCACGGTGTCGATTTCTGTAGTGCGTCCGAGCACCTTTGCAAGGGTGAAATCGTTGCCTACTCGCGACACGAGAGCTGCTCCGCCTACAGAGGCAGTGTCGGCAAAACGCTTAATCTGAGCGTCGCGGATGGCACGGCTGTTGGTTTTCTGACGGTCTACCACAAACTCGGTCTGTCCGGCAAGGCCTTCGGTGTCGGGAGAGTTGCGAAGAGCCACGATGGCATCTTCAACTTTCTGCTCGGCAGCTACGAGGTCTTCACGCGAGGGGGCGATTTCTACGTCGATGTAGGTCACATTGCGCTGAGGTTCGGCGATAGCATATGCCTCACGGTGTGCGTTCCACTCATTGCGGATTTCGTCGGCAGATACAGGGTATTCGTCGTCAGCCACAGACGCAAATTCTTTCTTGACGTAGGCGATATTGGCTGTGGATGCGTTTTCGTCGTAGAGAGCTTTAGCATCGAGCTTATTGGCAGTAAGAGCTCCGGCGAAGAGATTCTGGAATTTCTGTTGGAGGAGCATCTGTTCCATCTGATTTTCAAGCGACACCCAATAGCTGCGGAGCTGGAGAGCCTGCTGCTCGTCCATGCCGTATTTCACGGGGTTGAATGCCATGTCGTGGAGAGCCGAAGCACTCTGGATGCCAAACTGCTGCTGAATCATGCGGTCGAGATAGAACGAACCGCTGCCGAGCATGGCATCGGTGAGTTCGGCGTCGGTCACTTTCAGACCGAGCTTCTGGAGCTCAGCTTCGTAGAGCTTCTCGGCTACCATAGCGTTGAGCACCTGCTGCTGAAGGAGAGCCTGGTCGATTTTCTGACCGCTCTGCTGAGCCTGCTGATTGGCCTGCTCCACGCGGCGCTGGAACTGCTGGATGTCGATTTTATGACCGTCAACCTTGGCTACAGTGGTTCCCGTGCCGAAGAGTGTGCGGCCTGAAGTGAAGAAGTCACCGATGATGAAAGCCAGAAGGGCGGCACCGATGATCACGAGCAAAAGCACTGATTTGCTTCTGATTTTTTCTAATGTTGCCATTATCCGAGTGTTGTAGTGTTTTGATTTTTCAGATTGGTTTATGCCGTGCCTCCGGGGGGGGGTGGCGCGGATATTGCGATAAAGCGCACAAAGATACGCTTTTTTTCGCGTTATGCCAAAAAACAACCCCCTATATGGCGTTTCAGAGGCCGAATTCCTCTTTTACGGCATCAACCATGTCGAGTTTTTCCCATGTGAAGAGCTCTACTTCGCGTGTCACGGGGGCGTTGGCAGGTCCGAAAGTCTTAATCACGGTGCGGTGTTCGCGGCCCATATGGCCGTAGGCAGCAGTCTCACGATAAATCGGGTTGCGCAGCTTGAGGCGTGATTCGATGGAGTGGGGGGTCATAGGGAACAGACGCGCCACTCTTGCTGAGATTTCACCATCGGTCATTGCAACATTGGCTGTGCCACGTGTATTGACATAGAGGCTCACCGGTTGAGCTACCCCGATGGCATAGGCCACCTGGACGAGAGCTTCGCGGGCCACTCCGGCCGCTACAAGATTTTTCGCTATGTGGCGGGCGGCATAGGCGGCCGAACGGTCCACCTTCGAGGGGTCTTTGCCTGAAAACGCGCCGCCGCCGTGAGCACCACGTCCACCATATGTGTCGACAACAATCTTGCGTCCGGTGAGTCCGGTATCACCGTGGGGGCCGCCGATTACGAATTTTCCGGTCGGATTCACATGAAGTATGAGTGATGCGTCGAAGAGGGCCTGCACCTTGGCCGGGAGTTTTGCCTTGACGCGGGGAAGAAGAATATTGCGGATATCCTCCTTGATGCGTTCGAGCATCATGATGTCGGCTTCATCCTGAGTGATGGTGTGGGAGGGAGCTATAAACTCATCGTGCTGGGTGGAGATTACGATAGTGTGAATCTTTACGGGGAGTCCCTCGGGGGTGTATTCCACTGTCACCTGACTCTTTGCATCCGGACGAAGATAGGTCATTTCTTTACCTTCCTTGCGGATGATGGCGAGCTCACGCAGGAGCATATGGCTGAGATCAAGCGGAAGAGGCATGAAATTGGCTGTCTCATCGCAGGCATAGCCGAACATCATGCCCTGGTCGCCGGCTCCCTGCTCTTCGGGGGCTGTGCGCTCCACGCCGCGGTTGATATCTCCGCTCTGTTCATGGAGTGCCGAGAGAATGCCGCAAGCCTGAGCATCAAATTTCAGCTCGCTGCGGTTGTAGCCTATTTCTTCAATCACATTGCGCACCACGGAGGTGAGATCGACATATGCGTCGCTTTTCACCTCGCCGGCCACTATGACCTGACCGGTGGTGACAAGGGTTTCGCAAGCCACTTTAGATGTTGGGTCCTGTGCCAGAAACTCATCGAGGATAGCGTCTGAAATCTGGTCGGCAACCTTGTCGGGATGTCCTTCCGACACTGATTCTGATGTAAAAAGATAATTTTTTTCCATAGTTGCAGTTTTTATACTTTACGCAGAAACCGGGATGAACCTTGGAGCGAGAGTGAAAAAAAAGCGGCTTTGGCGCCAGAGATGCGCTAAAGCCGTTGTGCGTTTGGTGTAGGGTGCTCTGCCTGAGAGCTGTCGCGCGGTTTTAGCATTGTTTTTGAGTGGTTGCAAGCAGCCAAATTTTTCCACTATTGCGGCTCGGATGTCATTGCCCGATTCCGTTTTCGGCTGCAAAATTATAAAATATCCGCGTAATATCCAACTCTTTTATCACACTCTTGCCGAAAAAAAGCCTACGTACCACGGTCACTGAACATAGTGGGAGGTTGTGTCAGGGGCTCTTTCTTCAGAAACAGTGTCGGTGATGGCAGGGAGGAATGCGATGGTGGTGGATTGAGGGGTGACGGTGAGGCGGGTGGGGAATGAGACGGGCAGAGGGAGATTGTGGTCTATATGGCCTACGGGGACTCCGAAGGCCACCGGATAATCGTATTCGGCCACCATACGGTGAATCATATCGTCCATCGTATGGCCGTCGACGTCGCGGTTGTATTCTGTGAACGCTCCTACGATGAGTCCCTTTATCCGGGCGAGCACTCCGCTGAGCTTGAGCTGATAGAGGATTCTCTCGGTCTTATAGACAGGTTCGGCAATATCTTCGATAAACAGGATGCATCCGGGCCGAATCACATCGTAGGGGGTGGAGATGAGGTCGGCTATCACGGCAAGATTGCCTCCTGCCAGAGGGCCTTCGGCTGTGCCCGGGCGATTGAGCGGGTTGGCGGGAATTTCATAGGAGAATGGTTTGCCGGTGAGGAGGTCGAAGAGAGCTTGCGAATCATCATCCTTTCCTTCGAACGCAGAAAGATGTTTGGCCATCGGAGCATGAATGCTTGCAATGCCGTTGCGGTGCATGAGAGCATGGAGAGCCGAGATGTCACTGTAGCCGATAATCCATTTGGGGTTGTCGCGGAGCGGGAGGGCGCTGAGCTGTGTGAGCAGATGGACCGCTCCATAGCCACCGCGGGAGCAGAGTATGGCTTTAACCTCGGGGTCGAGCAGAGCCTCGCTAAGGTCTGAGAAGCGCTCTTCGGGGGTGCCGCTATAGGTGCGCCATTTGCCGAGAGCGTGGGGATATATGCGCACCTGCCATCCGTGTCTGCGGAGCACTTCGGCGGCATCAGTGACCAATTCGGCTTTTACAGTGCCGGAGGGTGACACTATGGCAATCAGGTCGCCTTCTTTGAGCGGGGCAGGGATAATGAGAGGTTGTTCCATCAGCTTACGGTTACGTTGATGCCGGCGTTGCGGATGCGTGCGGCGATTTCTTCGAGTTCTGTTTTTTCAACTTTCACAAGAGCCTGTTCGGGTGTGCGCCGGTCAATGGAATAGAGCATCACCGATGCAGGCGCTATGCGGCGATAGGCCTCGGTGAGCGCCTCGATTTCTTCGGGGGTGGTGTTGTCGACCGGTATGCCGTTGTGCTCACCCCTCAGCAGCATGGTCTGGATTATACAGTCTTTGCCGAAGCGGGCTAACTGTTCGATGACACGCTCCGATGTGAAGTCGGGACTTCCCGGACGGTCTATGAGCCTCATTGTGGGGGTGATGGCTGAATCAAGTTTGAGAATATTATTGTCTACGCGGCGCAGGGCTCTTTCCACCGACTCTGAGCCGAGGCGGGTGGAATTGCTGAGCACACTGATTTTCACATTAGGGAAATATTTGTCGCGCAGACGGATAGTGTCGTCAATAATGCCTTCGAAATCGGGATGGAGGGTTGGCTCACCGTTGCCGGAAAAGGTTATCACATCGAGGTTTTCTCCTTTTGAGCGCATGTCGGCGAGCTTTTCTTCGAGGAGTCTGCACACAGCCTGACGGGGCGGAAGGCCGGCAGTGCCGGGTCCCTGTGCATTGAATCCGGCTTCGCAGTAGAGGCAGTCGAATGAGCATATCTTACCGTCGGCGGGCGAGAGATTCACTCCGAGCGAGGTGCCGAGACGGCGGCTGTGGATAGGGCCGAATATTGTGGAATGGAAGAGTACGGTCTGCATTATTTTGAGAGTAGGCGGTTAAAGAGTGTTATGTAGCGTCGGGCCACTTCGGCCGACGAGAAGCGGTCGCGCACACTGTCGTGGAGTGCCTGACGGTCGGGGTTCTGGCTCAGTGCCCAGCGGAGTCCTTCGGCAAGCGACTTTGGGTTGAGATATTCGGCTATGTAGCCGTCTTTGAGATGAGTCACGATATCGCTCTGACCTCCACGTCCGAATGTCACAGGCAGACACCCTGATGCCTGTCCTTCGATGAGAGTGCCGGGAAGAGTTTCGTAGAGTGAGGACGAAAGCACTACTTTTGATGATGCATAGATCATGCGCAGCAGTTTGGGGTCGTTGATTCTGCCGGTCCATACGTGTGGGAATCTGATGGTGTCGAGCACTTCCGGATGGCGGAGGTCGCCGAAAAACACTATCTGGGCATGGCGAGCCACTTCAGGGTGGTTGTCGAAGAGATAGTTGAGTGCCTCTATGGCGTATGGCAGGCCTTTTATATGCTCGTCGAGTCTGGCCGCTCCCATCACTATCAGGTTGCGCGAATAGTCGATGCCAAACTCAGTGAGGCGGTGGGTGGTGGAAGTGAAGAATGAGTCGGCCGGCACGGCGTTGGGTATGACGCTCACATCTCTTCCTTTCATGAGGCTGCTTTCCGCACAGCGGTCGGCGAGCCAATGACTTACAGCCACGAAATGAATTGGAGTGGTGTTGTAGAGGTTGAGTTTCCGCTCCCAGGTGTGTCGCGACAGGTCATTCTCTTTCCTTGCGCCAAGCAGCGGGCATTTTCCACACTGCTCTTTGTAGCGGTGGCAATCATAAGCGTGGTGACAGATGCCGGTGAGGTTCCACATGTCGTGCATTGTCCAGACTATAGGTTTGCCCAGTTCGGCAATTCTCTTTATTCCTTCCAGCGACAGCAGACCCTGATTAATCCATGAGATTACGATGATGTCGGCATCTTTCACACAGTGGTGTTTGTGGAGAGGATAACCGGTGTTGGCCACTGAGACCTTGAACAGGTCTTTGCGGTTCATACCGTTGTTGAGATAAATCAGCCCTCTCTCCCAGAGAAACGTGGCTCCGCGCATTGTGCGTGTGCCCACCACCTCTACCTGAGGGTCGTCGGTGAGACGGGTATAGACGAGCATACGGGCATCTATCCCTTCATGGTTAAGTGCCTGCATCAGACGGTAGGTGACCACTGAGGCTCCTCCGAGAAGATCGCTGTTGCAGATGAGTGTTACTTTCATAAGCAGGTGGTTATTTCTGGGTGTGGGCGGGAGCTGTGATTCCGTTGCTCACTTCCACAATGCGGATATCGGGCAGCGAAAGGCGTGCTTTGAGATAATCGCGGAAGCGCTCTGTCTGCTGTGGGGTGAGGGGTGAGGAGAAGTGGACGAGGGCCACATTGACGGTGTCGGGGATTCCGGCTCCAATTCTTGCGAAGACAGGCTGAGTGACGGCAATGTCCTCTACCTGCGGAAACAGGACTTTCAGTTCAGGGGAGATTGTGGTGGCTATGGCCCGTGCGCTCTCGGCATTGCGTGCAATCTCTCTGAGAGAATCGATTTCTGTCTGCTGCCGGCTGATTGTGGCCTGAGTGAGCTGATAGATGTCGCTCGCCGATGAGGTCATGGCCTCTGACTGACGCGCGGCATCGCCCTGCACAATCTGGATTTTCGTGCCGGCAAGTCCGTAGAATGGCAACCGCGATGTGAGCGCCATGGTCAGTGAATCGGTGGGAATAGTCTTGCCGATAAGGGCTATCCTGATATAGCGCTCACCATTGCTCATATAGGCATCCTTGCTCAGCACTTGGGTGGAGGGGAAGACGCATTCTTCGCTTACAAACCGATTGGCGTTCATGACGAACTTATTGGACTGAAGCATATTGTAGGTGAGCCATATGCTGGGGAGCATGGTCAGGATGGCAAGGGTGTAGACGATACGGCGCACTTTTCTGGCTCTGACATTGTTGGCAGTGCTCACTCCTTTATATTTGAACAGTTTCACTCCTATAAAAGTGGCGAATGCTATATATATGGAGTTGATTATAAAGAGATATGTGGCGCCGAAGAAATAGTGGAACTGCAATGTGGCGAGGCCATAGCCCGCGGTGCAGAGCGGGGGCATGAGGGCTGTGGCTATTGCCACTCCGGGGAGCACATTGCCCTTATTGCGGCTGCCGAGCCCGATAATGCCCGCTGCTCCTCCGAAGAATCCGATAAGCACATCGTAGATGGTGGGCGAAGTGCGTGCAAGCAGTTCGGAGTGGCCTTCGTTGACGGGGGAGATAAGAAAATAGAGCGTAGATGCAATCACACTGAATCCGGCGGCCATTATCAGATTGCGCACGCATCTTTTTATCAGGTCGAAATCATGCACACCTACTCCGAGCCCAATGCCGATGATCGGCCCCATGAGCGGAGAAATAAGCATGGCGCCGATTATAACGGCCGTGGAGTTGGTGTTGAGTCCGAGAGAGGCAATGAGGATGGCGATGATGAGGATGAGGATATTAGTGCCTCTGAACGACACACCGTCGCGTATGGCCTTCTCGGCCTCATCCTGAGGCACGAGGTCGGGGGTGAGGGTGAAATAGTTGACAAAGAAGTCGGTTATTTTATTGCCTATATTGTTTGTCATAGAGCGTATGGGTTTTATCTTAATTTCTGCGGGGCAGGAGAGTGCGGAAGGTGATATGCTCGCATTTTACGGCAACAGCTATATATATAAGGAGCAGTATGGTGCGCACACCCATATCTGTGGCACTGTGGCCGGTGGTGAGGGCACACATCAGCCCGTAGGCAGCGAGGGCTCCGATGAAGTAGAGTGATAACCGCGTTGTCTGATATGGAACCGGGAATTTTTTGCGGCCTAACAGATAGCTCGTGAGCATCATCACTCCGTAGCATCCGAGAGCAGCCCATGCACAACCCATATAGCCGATTCGGGGCACGAGAATGAGCAGCATCACGATGGTGACTGCGAGCCCTATGAGTGAGAACCATGTGCCCCAGATGGTGCGGTCGGTGAGTTTATACCAGAGCGACAGATTGAAGAACACTCCGAAGAAAAATTCGGCAATCATGAGCACCGGCACAACCTTGAGGCCGGAGAAATAGCTGCTCCCGATGAAATGGCGCAGGATATCGATGTAGGCCATCACTCCGAGAAATATCACCATCGAGAAGATTACGAAATATTTCATAGTGTCGGCAAACATAGCGGTAGACTGATTTGAGTTTGTGCCGTTGGCGGCTCCCTTACCCTTTGCGAATATAAAAGGCTCGTAGGCAAATCTAAAGGCTTGAATGAACATCACCATCACTATGGCAATCTTATAGTTGGCGCCGTAGATGCCGAGCTGTGCCATGGCGGTGGCTTTGTCGGGGAGAATCCAGGGGAGAAGGATATTGCCGATGGTCTGGTTCATTATTCCGGCTATGCCAAACAGGAGCAGGGGCCAGGAGTAGGAGAGCATCTCACGCCACAGGCGCAGACGGAGCCCCCAGGGGGCAAGGGCAGCCTCGGGGGCGAGGAGCAGGACTGTGACAGACGATGACAGCATATTGGACAGGAATATATATCCGATTCTGAAATCAGGGTCGTAGAACCACTCAATGAGGCCCGGATCATTCTCCCACAACCACGGGCATAGCAGCAGGAAAAAGAGATTGAAACCGATATTGAGCCCTATGCCGACGAGTTTCAGGGTGGCAAACCTCATTGGCCTGTGCTGGTAGCGAAGCCATGCAAACGGTATGCAGGTGTATGCATCTATGGCAACCGTATAGGCCATCAGCAGAGCGAATACCGGATTATCCGGACACTCCATGAATCTCGAAATCGGAAAGATGAAGATGGTCACGACTGTCATAAATAGGAGTGAGGTGATGGAGAGTGAGGTGATGGCGGTGCCATAAACCTCATCGGGCCTGCTGTAGCGCTCATGGTTGGCAAACCGGAAGAAGCCGGTCTCCATGCCATAGGTGAGTATCACGAGCGCAAGTGCCACGATTGAGTAGATGTAGGACACCACTCCATATTCAGACTGGTCGAAGATATTAGTGTAGAGTGGCACAAGCAGCCAATTGAGAAATCGGCCGATTATGCTGCTGAGTCCGTAGACCGCGGTGTCTTTAGCGAGTGATTTTATAGCTCCCATATGGGTTTGTCAGAATAAAGTGTGGTGGGTTGAGGGACGGTTGCGGCTCAGGTGGATATATGCGAGGTCTGTCACCTCGCGTCCGCGGGGTGTGCGTTTAATGAATCCTTCCTGAATGAGGTAAGGTTCGTAGACCTCTTCAATCGTGCCCGGATCTTCTCCGAGTGCGGTTGCTATGGTGGTGAGACCGACCGGACCTCCTTTGAACTTGTCGATGATCGTGGTCAGGAGCTTATTGTCTATCTCGTCGAGGCCGTATTTGTCGATATTGAGTGCCTCAAGAGCATAGCGTGCAATCGGCAGGTCTATAGTGCCGGAGCCTTTCACCTGGGCAAAATCGCGCACACGGCGCAGCAGTGCGTTGGCAATTCGGGGAGTGCCTCGGCTGCGCATGGCAATCTCTGCGGCGGCATCTGTGGTGCAACCCACGTGGAGCAGGAAAGCAGAGCGGAGCACAATGCGTTCCAGCACCGTGTGGTCGTAATATTTCAGGTGGCAGTTGATGCCGAATCGCGCGCGGAGCGGGGCAGTGAGCAGGCCGCTCCGGGTGGTTGCTCCTACGAGAGTGAAGGGGGAGAGGGTGAGCTGCACGCTGCGGGCGCCTGGACCCTTGTCGATAGTGATATCGATGCGGTAATCTTCCATGGCGGAGTAGAGATATTCTTCCACGACCGGACTCAGACGATGGATTTCGTCGATGAAGAGCACATCGTTTTCCTCCAGACTCGTGAGAATTCCGGCGAGGTCGCCCGGTTTGTCGAGCACGGGGCCTGATGTCACTTTCATTCCCACTCCGAGTTCATTGGCTATGATGCCGGAGAGGGTGGTCTTTCCCAGTCCGGGAGGGCCGTGGAGGAGCACATGGTCAAGCGATTCGCCACGCAGGCGTGCGGCCTGGACAAACACGCGGAGATTTTCCACAATGTCGTCCTGGCCGCTGAATGAGCCGAACTCCGACGGACGGAGTGCCCGCTCGATATCTTTCTCGCGTTCGGAGGCCGACTGGCGGGCATTGCGGCGTATGTCAAAATCTTCTTCCATTCAGGAGATTGTCTATGGTGTCAATAATCTGGTAGGGAGATATAGCGTTCATGCAGGCCATGTCTCCACGTGAGCAAGGTTTTTCGCCGAACACGGAGCATGGACGGCAGGAGAGGGGCGACTGGAGCGCGTGGGCCGCATCAAAGCCTGCCGGAGTGAATCCCATGGCAGGATGTGTGGCGCCCCAGATACTCACCACCGGAGTGCCGGCTATGGAGGCAAGATGCATGTTGCCCGAGTCCATAGCCACCATGCAGTCGAGTGAGGCCATAAGAGCGAGCTCTTTGGCAAATCCGTGCCGGCGGTCGGCGAGTGATTTCACTCCCGGATAGCGTGAAGCCCACTGCGACAGGAGAGCCCGCTCCGTGTCGCCACCACCAAACAGAAACACCTTTGTGCCTTTTCGGGCAGAAAGCTCTGCCACAACCTTTTCCATCTGATCAGTAGGATAGATTTTGGTGGAGTGGGCGGCAAAAGGGGCTATTCCGATCCATCTCTCGCCCGGTAGCTTGGGAGAGGAGATGTCGGCAAAAAGCGCCGGGGAGTTACCCTCGGCTCCGAGCACCGATCCGCTGCGGGTGTCGGTGGCAAGCCCGAGAGAGGCAAACACCGCCTCATAGCGCTGAGCCGATGTGGGGAGCGGCGAGGAAACCGTTTTGGTGCGGCATAGGGCGGCTTTCTCTCTCCGTCCTTTGCTGATGGTGGCTACCTTTATGGCGCGCATCCGGCAAAGGAGAGCCATGATGCGGGTGCGTAGCACCTGGTGGAGGTCGGCCATCGCATCGAAGCGGTAGCGGTGGTAGAGCTCATTGAAGAGTGTGACTGTGCCGCGGAGTCCGGCATATTGTTTTTTCATGTCGGCTCCCACCACAGTGAGGTTGGCCGGAGGATTCACCCACAGCGACGCCGTGGGAAGTTTGGTGAGGAGTATGAATTCCGTGCCGGGATTGGCCCGGCACACTCCGTAGACCACAGGCACAGCCATGGCCACATCGCCCAGAGCTGAAAACCGGGCAACGAGCACCCGGCGGGGTGGTGTCATGGCTGTAGCGGTCTTATTTTGCGGCATAGAGCACAGGATTGGTCGAGGGGTCGTTATACATCTTCATCTGGCGATAGACCTTCATGTATTTACGTCCGGCCTCGATATCAGCCAAAAGAGTGTCTATAGCCGAGGTCAGGTCCTCGCGCTGCATCAGGAGCACCCGTAGCTTCTCGCGGCATTTTTCCACGTGGGCAGGAGAGGCGTCGGTGCGGCGCACTTCGGCATCCATGTGGTAGATTTTGAGAGCGAGAATCGAAAGTCGGTCTATGGCCCATGCCGGACTCTCGGTGTTGATGGTGGCGTCAGGGAGTGGTGTGACAGACGAATATTTGTCGAGGAAGTGTGAATCGAGTTCCTCAACCATGTCCGTACGCTCCTGGTTTGATCGGTCTATACGACGCTTTAGCGCCAGGGCTTCCACCGGGTCGATGTCGGGATTGCGGATAATATCTTCAAGGTGCCATTGCACGGCGTCAATCCAGTTTTTTTCGAACAGGGTGTGTTCTACGGTTCCTTCGTCGTAGGGGTTGACGGGCTGGAAATCAACATCGTCCGTGCGGTGATAGAGTTGCACGGTGTTCCAGAATATGCGGTTGCATTTTTCAGCGAAATCCATTGCGGTAGGGTGTTTTCGGGTGGTGATAAATCTGTTTGATAAGTATGGTTTTATCCGAGACGGCGGTAGGAGTCGTCGATGTCGGTCAGGAGTTCGGAAGCGGTGCGTCCCACTCTCTGTCCGTTGCGCTGTATGGCGGCAAAGTTCGACTGACATTCTGCACACACGGTCTCGCATTGAATCGGGCGCCCCGGGATGATGCGCTCTCCCATGTCGGTCGGTTTGGCGTTTGGAATCTGTTCGGGGGTGAAGAACTGCTTGAATATGACTCCTTTCTCATCTTTGAAATACACGAGCAGCCCGTCGGTCTGGCTCACCGGGGAGATGAATGCGATGGGCTCTTTTACCGAGAGTTTGGCACGCCGCGACTTGAACAGGGAGTCGACGCTCACTCTCGCCACATGGCCTGAGGTGTAGACCACCACAACAGATCCGGCGGCTTCCTCTTCGGTGAGACCGAGAGCAAGAGCTGCGTCTTCGTCGGTCCAGAGTTCGTCTTGCGAAATCTGGTAGGATGCGTCGAGATTTATAAACAAATAGGTGTTGGGGGCACGGAAGTCGCTGGAACCATCGTAGTGGAGGTAGTTGCGACGCAGCCGTGAGGTGGCAATGCTCTCCTTTTGGCTGACAGTGGCCGGCGCGGGAGTGGGAGTGGGAGTGGGAGTGGGAGTGGGAGTGGGAGTGGGAGTGGGAGTGGGAGTGGGGGCAGAGGGTTTCTGTTCGTCGGGAATGTCGGCCTGTTGCACGGGTGTCTTAACGGTTTGATACACCGGTGCGTGGGGAGGTGCAAAGGTGTTGTTGCGGCGGCGCAGAAACTCGGCTTCTTTGTCTTTAGGCACATATTCTGTAGACGAGCCCTGGCGTTCGTAGTAGATGCCATTGGCTGCCACCGGTGTGGGGAGCGGTTTTATATCTACGCTCACAATGGTTTTCTCTCCATAGTGTTCGGGCTGGATATTGATATAGTTGGCATATCCGGCAATGAATCCGAGCTGCTTATGGATGGAGTTGTGGAGCTCAAGCATCAGTTTGTCGAGCGAGCCGAAATGTTCGAGGTCATTGGCCAGTCCGCGCACATAGCCTTCGTCGCTCACGCCGATATATAGGCGTCCGCCGGTAGAGTTGAGGAATCCGCATATCACCTGCACGAGTTCGGCCATCTGTCGCTTCACATCGAGCCTCATCACTCCTCCGGCGGGGTAGGCGGCTGACGTTTTGAACTCTACGGTCTGCGATTCGATGCCTCCGGCTATCTGGTCGGGCTGTCGCTCTATGTCGAGTTTTAGCAGCGAATAGATATGTTCGCGGATTTTGCGCTGCTCCTCGCCGAGTTTGAATCCGTCGATAGCGTTGTAGGCAATCACGAGGCGTCCGAGCTGGGAAATTTCATCGGAGTTTGTCTTGCTCACGATGTCCCATACGCTTGATGTGTGCTCGGGGCGCTCCATGGCAGCGAGAATCTTGAGCTTGATAGAATAGGGGTTGGAAGCGGAGCCACGCATGATTTCGGCATTGAATGCCGAAAGGCTTTCAAGGTCAATGCGACCGTTGGTGGCGAAGTCGTCGAGGATTTCAAGCACCCGGCAGCGCTGGTCGTAGTAGAGTCGCATCTGGTCGTCGGGCTTGTCGGAAATCATGCGGGCGAGCAGGCGTGCGGCTGCAAAATAGTTGTAGGAGCGCACCAGGTCGGTGTCCATATCAGCTCTGCGCGCTATGATGTGCATCACCTCGCGGGCCACATCGTCGGTGAGAGGCTCGTCTGAATCGGAGTCGGAGGTGTCTACTCCGCCGTCGTCTGACGACTCTTGGGGTGAGTCGGGGAGTTCGCGTCCGTAGGTGAATAGCAGTGTTTCAAGAGATTTTTCGTATTCCACCATCTCTTCATCGTCGCTCGGACCGATATATTTGGCTTTTATTATGCGGCCATTGTCGAGAAATCCGGTGATGACGAGTTTTATCTGAGAGCCGCACACCAGCGAGCTTGTGGTTTCGTCGGGAGAGATGCTCACGATATAGCCATGCTCTGTGAGGGCAGTGAATGTGAAACCGTTGCGGGGGGAGGGAACATTGTTGATCACACCATTCACCTCATCGTCTACCCCGATGTTGTCGCGGAGCATGTTGCGGATGCCGTCGGTCATGCTGAAATGGAGTGTGCCGTCGTCGGCAGTGCCGATCACTTTGGCCATAAATTCCATCGGCCGGCCCTTTTCGTCGCGGAACGCTTCGATGCGCAAGGCGCGTGATGCACCCGAAATCTCTTTCACGTCTATTGTGCCGGAGCCTGTGAAACCGGTCTCCACGACGGTGCAGTCATAAACCAGCGGGTCTTCCTCGCTCACATCGTCTATGCGTATGCCCACGCTCTCTCCCACTTCCGGCTGCCGGGTGCGCGGCACCACCACAACTTTCTCTTCGGGGAGCTCCTTGCGGCGCGGCTGGAAAAGGTTGCGTTCAATCTCGCTCCACACGCCCTTGTAGTCGCTGATGCTGCGAGGGGTGCGGTAGTCGGGTGGCAGGAGGGTGGGGAGATAGACCTGGATGTCGTGCCAGAGGCTGAGGTTGGGGAGGATAGCACGGGTAGCGGCATCGTCGGCGGCGGCAAACGATATACGGTTGTCGGAAATGCGCATCATGCATCCGCGGCTTTCATAGCGCTGTATGCCTACGGGTTGGTCAAGGTCGTGGAGCAGCCGGCGGGAGAGGCGGGTCACATCTTTGGTATCTGACCAGGAGTATTCTCCCGACTCTATGTCGCCGTTAAGGAGCACTCGGAGTGATTTTTCGAGCATTTTGTCGCGCTCGGCGTGTTTCATAAACGCGTAGTAGCGGTAGAGGCGCGAGCGGTTGATGAGGGCTTCCTGGCTGAGATCGGTGTCTTCTTCGAGCAGCTGCTGGATTGCGAGGGCACGAATCATGCGATCGAGCCGGTCGGCGATTTCTCCGTCGCTCTCGGCATCGCTCACGGTGTCAAACTGCATATGGTTGGCGTCGATATACAGCTGGAGCTGCTCAACGAATGCGCTTCTGAAGGGTTCGGCCTTCCAGTTGTTGGTGTCGCCCTGCTGTATGATTTCAATGAGCTCGTCCATCTTGCGGTCAATGAGGTCGGAGCGTAGAGAGAAGATATACATCAGGGTGCGGAGCTTGCTTTCGGGATGGTAGAGATAGCCGGAGCGGCGTATTTTCTCAAATGTCTCTTTCACGAATCTTTCGCGCTCATGCTCCTTGAGCTGCAGGGCGGTGAGAAGGTCGTCGGCTCTCGACACGGTTCGGGCCAGATCTTCCTGAATGGTTCCGCGGGCGGCATCGGGGGTGTCGCGCAAAAAGCCTGAATCTTCGAGCAGGTAGGTGAGCGCATCGCGAAACACCTTCACCCCCTCGG
Organism: Bacteroides sp.; assembly: GCA_014802045.1. Lineage (GTDB taxonomy): Bacteria > Bacteroidota > Bacteroidia > Bacteroidales > Muribaculaceae > Paramuribaculum. Next base: position 60,416 of record JAAVDA010000005.1, on the reverse strand, counting down.
CCAGCCTGTTGCGGCTCACGATATTGTTGTCGAGACTGAATATCGCTTCGCGGGCTTCGCCGGCAGCGGTGAGCACCCACTGACGGTCGTCGGCCTCGTAGAGCTGAGTGGTTTCGGGCAGGGCACCCGCACGGCGCAACTGAGCCACGAGCCTGAGAAACCGGAGGCCGAAGCGCTGGGCGAGGTCGGCGAGTTTTATCACCTTGGAGTCTGCGGGAAGATAGTCTTTCACCAGGCGGAGTCCGAGATATATGCCCTTGATGGCGGTGACACGGAGCTTCACTCTGTCGCCTTTGTTGAGGTTGTCGCCATCGTGGGCGGGAAGCGGAAGCCAATAGCCCGAGCCGTCAGACACTTTATAGTGGGGGCGGGTGGCGCCGGTCATGTCGGCCTCTACAGTGAAATCATAAATCTGTCCGACTTTATATCGTTCGGCGAATACGGGGGCGAGGTCTTGTTTGAAAAATATGCGTTGACCGTCGGTGCGGTCCACAATACATTGAAGATTAAGCGGTCGTGATGTGCCCGGTCGTTTCTGAAAGTCAAATTTCTTTATTGGAAATGTCCGGTCGTCATACTTCACAATATAATGACGGGGATTCTCGTCAACAACCTCAAGTTTTATCTTGAGGCCCTCTTTAAGCTGGGTGTCTTTTTTTGCCATTGCGAATGCAGGATATAAAAAAAATTAAATGGATTTCAGATAATTCTCTGCCGTCTTCAGAGCTTCATTTCGGATAGCGTCGGCCAGCCATGGCGGCGACATCACCTTGATTTCGCTCCCGTGGGATAGCAGTTCGTGGATAAATTCATAGGAAGGTCTCACCCGGAGCCGGAAGTCGGCCGAGGATGATGCGGATCCAATCTCTCTCTGGGTTGAGTGGAGAGGCAGGCTGCGCAGATAGTCAGCCTTTATGCCGAAAGCGCGCACCACAATCTCTTCCGGTTCTTCGTCTGGAGAATAGGTCACGCCAAAACATTCGGAGAAAAATGTTCCCGCGTCGAAATCGTCGGGATAGCGGAATCGGGTGGACGCATGCTCAAGAGCGTGGATACGGTCGAGGGCATAGACTCTGAGGGTGTCGAAATATGGATTTCTACCCAACACATACCACCGCTGCCTGAACATCTTCAGGCAATAAGGTTCGATTTCAAATGTGGTTTCGTCGTTGCGCCGATAGCTGCGGTAGGTTATGCGCACTCTCACGCCATCGTTCATGGCGTCGAGCAGGGGAGTGAGATACTTGCGTCCTGAGGGCACCTCTTCGAGAAGTATCCTTTGAGAGAGCTCGGTGCGCTCGTTGAGGGCATTGTTGAGCGCGAAGCTGCTCAGCATCCATTCGCGAGCTCGGCTATCGCGCAGCCGGGATGTGTCTTCGATATAGTAGCGGAACGGAGCCGTGCGCTCACACTCGATCGAGATGTCAAACATCTCTTCTATGGCCTGACGGTGGTTGTGGAACGTGCGCCTTGGCATCGGCTCTCCCTCCGGATTGAGCGAAGTGGCGTGCTGCCACCGGATGTCGATATCCTCAAATGCAAGCCGACCCGCCCGGTCGAGCGTGTCTACCAGCCATATATATCGGTTGAACAGCAGTTTTGACATATTCCCACGGCAATATGGGATGCGCAGATGAGCCTGTGCATCTTTTTGGCAAAGATACTCAATAATCTAAAAATATTTAGGAGTAATCCGATAATATATGTTAAAGCCACCGGCGCACGGCATCCCTGCATCCGGCAGGGCTGAAAACGGTTGCAAAGTGAAATTTCCGCACCCTCTGCCACCAACTGGCATCACCGCTGCGTAATTTTGCCGGAAAACAAATCAAACTGCATGCTTATGAAAAAAATAACAGATGGCCCGAAAATGATTTCCGAAGCCGACATGAGATGGTTTTTCTTTTTCATCATGGGGTGGCTCGTGAACGGGCTTGCCATAAATGTCTGCATCCTCTTCCACGCTCCGGTAGAGTTTCTCGATTCAGGCTGGGGGCGGTTGGTCGGGCCGGTGTCTACCGTGGTCGGCGGTGTGTTGACGGTCTGCTTCGAGGGCTTGTATCTGCGCTATGGACAAATGAAAAACAATGACAATAACAACGGCTGATTATGGCAACATCTGTGAGACTGATCAGGAGGTATGTCTGGCTCATTGATACTATCCGTCGCGGTGGGAAAATGACCATTGAGGAAATCAATCGTAAGTGGATGGAGGAGCGCGGCATCAGGCTCGGAGACGAGGGGGAGATACCGGAGCGCACGTTCCACAGACATCGGCAGGCTGTGGCAGATATATTCGGTGTGGATATAGTGTGCAGCAGGTCTGAGGGTAATGTCTACTACATCGATAATGTTGAGGAGCTGTCTGTGCCGTCTTTCTCCTCCTGGCTCTTCAACGGGCTGGCGATTGAAAACAGATTGATGGCCAATAAAGATATGGCCGACCGGATTTTTTTTGAAAGAGGACTGGGCGACACCGGATATCTGTCTGCGATAATAGAGGCGATGGATAAGGACCGGGTGGTGAGTATCGACTATCTCCGCTTTAATTCCTCTGCCGAAAAGCATTGGGTCGTTGAACCATACGGGCTGAAGCAGTCAGACCGGCGATGGTATCTGATAGGCCGGCGGCAGGGGTCGAAATATCTCATGGTGCTTTCACTCGACCGTATTTCGTCGCTCCGTATAGGCAACGACACTTTCAAGCGTGACAGTTCGGTCAATGTGGAGGCCTATTTCTCAGATATAATAGGGGTGAACATGGATGAGGATTTCGGCGTGCAGCCGGTGAGGCTCAGGGTATATGGCACGCAGCGTGCATATATTGAGGCACTGCCGGTGCACAACTCGCAGCGTTGCGTGGAGTCTACGGCCGAATATTCCGACTATGAGTTTACTCTCCGTCCGGAGTATGAGTTTCAGCATGCGGTGCTCCGTCTGGGGGGCGATGCCGAAGTCCTCTCCCCGCAGTGGCTGAGAGAGGATATCGAATGGCATGCGCGCGAGATATTGAAACGTTACCGGGGGGAATAGGCAGCTCACCTATTCCTCGCCCAGAATGCGGGAGACGTAGCCTCGATGGCGAAACCATTTATGCGCCCAATTGGGTACCATATAAACCCATCCGGAGATATCTTCGTGTGGCACACAGTCGAGCATATTACCGATTGCGGATGCTGCTTTGGTCACACTCAGCCCGGTCTGCCTGGCAATCTCCTCACGAAGCAAGGAGTATGACACCTCACGGATTTCGGCCGCCGAGGGCATGCGGCCGAACTTGCGCTGGAGTGCGTCTTTGTCGGGGAGCCTGACTTTCGGGCCTACGTGGAGACCATCGAAGCAATACTCTCCGTCGGTCTTTCTCATCACGAAGCCTGCGCGATTGCGTGCGTTGCACTCCTCGGCCCAGCGTCTCACCACCGGGTCTGTCACACCGCGCATCACCTCCGGTATGATCGGCATCCGCCTCAGCTGACCGTAGGTGTAGCCCTCGCGATTTATTCCGCCCGACCCCGCCGGCACATCCCCGTCAGAGATGTGCGGCGTGGTGAAATGGGCACCTGAATTATGAGTGTTAATCATAGTGTGAAGAATCAGGAGTGGTTATTTGAAGAAGTCCAGAATACTGTCTAAAAATGTCCGTCTCTTATATAGCGATGACTTACAGCGCGGGCAAACAGGTGGATTATTCTTGAGCTGCTGTCTGCGCAACCATGGACTGGGAGCCATCGGGCCATAACCTACGATGTGGGTGTAGCGCTGCCCGCAGCTCTTGCATTCAAGTTTTAGTTCTTCTCCGTCGATTATAATCATAGATTCTATTTACGTGTCAGAATAAGTCGGTTTCTTTCTTGTTCTAATTTATATTCCTTAATGGCGTTGATAGCAGCCACAGATATACTTACTACCGCCCCAATAATAGCTATTATTACTCCCTCTGAGAGAGCTATTGCGCCGGCGGTAGCTCCGAGTCCCAATAGACTACCTCCGCCTGTAAATGGGGCTGCGGCGATGCATAAGATACCGAGGCCTATGCCCCACTTCTTAGTGCGGGAGCGTTTTTTCTCCGCGGCCTGAATTTTAGCAACTATCTTCTCTGCTTCAGGGCCTTCATAAATGATTTTAGGCTCTTTGTTTTCGAGTGCCTTCTCAAATTCTTTTTCTGTTCGAACAATCATAGTTGATTTAGGACGGTATTAAAAATATTTAGATACGGGTAATCATCTCCTTTACATAGTCTTCAAACAAGCCATGGCCATACATTTTCACCATAAGATTTGTCCAATCCGACTCAGTCATTGTAGCTCTGACTAATCTGAGGAATTGTGATAAATCGTCCTTGTCGATTTCAAGAGTACACTTATGCTTTTCTTCGTGTCTTAGCATATAATCGGCAAAGCTGCGCAATTCCTGTTTTATGGAATTAATGACGGCAGTAAGTCTCTCGGCATATTCACTCCGAAATTTATCAACCGATTCCTTAAGCTGACTATACTCTTCAATCAATCGATCTCTTTCCGTGCTACTGAAAAAGGTGCAAGAATCAACATCCCTGATAGCAGATTTCACTTTGTCTATCTGGCGAGTCAATTGATCATCTTCTTCAGAAAGGCATTTTAATCCGTCCAACGTCTTTTTGATATCATGCATTGAGACCTCTTTCTTGAGAGTCTCTCCTGTGACATCAAAGTATAGTCTCTTGCAAACATTGATTGTGGCGGTCAATGAATTTAATTTGGATATGACATTAAATGCTTTCAACTCAGATAGCAGCTGAGTACGAAAAGAGGCATATTTAATTATAGCGGAGTGTAGGCCGGCTCTGAACAATCCCCAGTCCAAGATGCTTTTAGATGGGGTGAAAGGGAGGTCTAAGATGGATCTATAGTTGAAGTCACCTGAAATAAGAATGGTATCATCTGGTTTCCAAAGAATGGTATCATCTGGTTTCCACATGTTGCAGTCAAATTTGCTTGCTGCGCGAAAACGTGAGATAGGAATAACCGTGCTACTGGAGATTGAATTCATATCCAAGCCGAGCTTTTGGCATAGTGCGGACATCGAAATCATTGAATTTTTCGAATTAGCAATACCGTTGATTATATTCCATGATATAAATGAGCTGACTCTCTCATAATACTCTATGGTGCCGTGGTATGATATAATACTTCTCAGAAGTATTGGCGGAACCATCATCGCCATTTTTTTCCACAGTCCGATAAAAGTGGTTTTTAGAACAGCATCAAGCCCCTGCTTGTGGCTCTCTGTTCCGTTGCGGAATTTCTGGGCCACGCTACATACCGCCAATATGTCAATCTGATCTCCAATCTGCTTGTGAATCTCAGTCTTCATATCTTCAAGCACTGATGGACTCACTTTGTCCATCTTTGTCAGGAGAACAATGACATGACCTGTTGAAGCCATGCGCCGTATAGCCTCAATTTCAAAAGGCTGCACCCGTTTTGATTCTGCGCTTATGCAGAATAAAACGGAGTGAAACCAATCGGACATATCTGTGGAAGCGTCCCGGCGTTTGATTTCGGAATGGATATTCTTTTCCCAGTCGTCAATCTTACCGGGTTCGAGACCTTCGGTGTCATAGAGGGCGTAGGACACATTATTGCGTTTGGTCTCATATGTATGAAAATATCCTTTGGTGACAGCCGCTCCTACACCGGTCTGGAAGTAGTCTTTGTCTGCGACATAATTCAGGAATGAACTTTTTCCCACGCCGGACTGACCGACAACAACCATGTTGAGGATGTTTCGGCGATAAGTAAATGCACCGTTGGTGTTACCGTAGTGGGTCATTGATTCTTTTCTTTATATTCTTTGGTGAATTGGTCGGCCATCTTTTTGAAAGCTTCGTCGGAGATGGGCTGGAATGGCTCTCCCTTCCAGGCAGATTTTATTGCACTGCGGCACATGTAGGAGATGGTTTGTCCCAATCCATAGGTAATGGAGCTTGCTACAAGTGCATTGATCCCCGCTCCGACCCATGAGCCGATGATAGGTATCATCTTTATCAGATTACCGGCTGCCATTTTTCCGATTATGCTGACAAGATTATTTTTTATCATTTGCTGGATTAAATCGGATGTCGAGGTGTCGATTCCATATTTGGAATATATATCCGCTGCCATTTTTGTCTGTAACCCCATGAGTAGAATGCTATCAGACACCGGTATTGGAGACACGGCAACTCCAGCTGCCAGACCTACATATATACGTATACACTTATCTACTGATTCTTTTTTTAGATTCAGTGATGCGCATTGAGACGCGATGAATCCGGAACGTAGATTTTCGTCGTTAATATTATCAGCCGACCATTCCACAAGAGCATCGATGTCGAGAGTCTTGTTGAGTTCGGGGTCGTTGCTTGTCTCAAAGCAAGGAACGGTATCTTTGAATCTCTTATAGACGATGTTGCTCATCGCTTTGGCAGCACTTCCATCCACATCATCAAGATCACACTGTGTGAAAACTACAGTAGTAGGAATCTTAGACTGTTTGAGCACTGAGATTACCTCAAGGTCAAAATCGAGGATTCTTCCGGATGATACGCTCAGGGCATACCAAGCTATGTGCACCTGCTCTTTTATATCAGCGTGGTGGGAGGAAATGTATTCTTTGAGCTGAGTTAGAAAATACTGTTCTTTTCCGAGTTCGTATCCTTCGCTGTCTATTATGTTGACGGGTAGATTGGGTGATGAATATTTATGGAAGCCTCTTGTCTGAGGTTTTGTATGAGAGATATCGGCCAGTTTTTTTCCGAAGATGGTGTTGATAAGTGTGCTTTTACCCACACCGGTTTTTCCGATGAGCAGTATGTTGGGACGGCCGATAGATTTCTTTGCCTGCTCGAAGTCTTGTTCGAATTGTCGTTTGATATTGTCTTGATTCATAGCTAACCGTTTATATGGGATTCGTTTTTCTTTGAGGTAGAAGTTATTGTGGTATTATATAGGGTGAGTTATATTTTGATGGAGGTATATAAAACGCAAAAGACGTGAGGCTAATCTGCGTCACGTCCTTCAATTTCAGGTATCGCCAAACACCATAACAAACAAGACTTGAAGAAATTGGCCCCACGTCTATATCTGATATGGCGGTGCATATACGGATATATAAAGTGGGCATTCTTCGTCGAGAGTCCGTCTGCTTGTTTCTACTATTTTGGCGATTTCGAAATTGAGAACTATCGGCAAGATGCCTTTTGCGTGGATTCGTCCGTTGAAACTCGGAACTCTTTCCGGAGTGCTCCCGATGGGAGCTTTAATGTCGGAACCCGGTCACAAAGATAGCACTTCTTTTCAAGAATGCCCACTAATTGGTGAATAAAATGTTCGATATATTTATGATTTGAGCGGAGTTTGAAGTCGGGATTTTTTATCCCGGCTGTAGGCGAGCCGGTTTCTTGCGGTTGAGATGATGAGCGGGAGGGCCCATCCGACAGCGGGGCCAGCGAAGAGCGGCGTGACCCAATGGAGGGTTCGATAGGCAATGAAACCGAGGAGCCAACAGGCTGTGATGGATATCATCATCCTCCGGATGTAGGCCGGGGTGGGTGTGTAGCCGGCGTAGGGAATTTTGTCGGGGTTCTCGTCCATAGTGATAAGAGTTTTGTTGATGGTGCAAAGTTAACCGTGGAATCTGCCGGATTGCGGCATAATCTCGTGGAAAATTTGCGGGAATGAGGGTGATGGCCGGCGGGGATATGAAAAAGGCCACAAATCCGTGGGGAATTTGTGGCCTTTATGTGATCCGGATGCGACTCGAACGCATGACCGTCTGCTTAGAAGGCAGATGCTCTATCCAGCTGAGCTACCGGACCGCTGTATGTGTGTGGGAGAGGCACAGGAGAGGGTGTTGTCTCTTTTCGGGTGCAAAGATAGTGAATTTAATTGAGCGAGTCAAGCACTTGACGAATCTTTTCGTAGGTGGTGATGCGTGTGGGCACGAGCGGGAGGCGGAGTTCGTTTTCGATAAAGCCCATGGCGTGGAGCAGACATTTCACTCCTGCGGGGTTGCCGTCGACAAACAGGAGGCTGAAAAGCTCGGTGAACTGATGGTGTATGGTGCGTGCGCGCTCATAGTCGCCGTCGAGTGCGAGTCGCACCATTTTGGAGAATTCCTTTGGGAAGGCGTTGCCTATTACGGAAATCACTCCGACGGCTCCGAGGGTGATAAGGGGGAAAGTGATGCCGTCGTCGCCGGAGATAACGCAGAAGTCGGGGTGTTTGTGTTTGATGATGTCGTCCATCTGGCTGATATTGCCTGATGCTTCTTTGATGGCAACGATGTTGGGGTGGTGGGCGGCGAGGCGCAGTGTGGTTTCGGCGGTCATGTTTACTCCGGTGCGTCCGGGCACATTATATAATATAACGGGCACCGGAGAGGCTTCGGCTATGGCGGAGTAGTGCTGATAGATGCCTTCTTGTGAGGGCTTATTATAATAAGGTACGACAGAGAGGATGGCGCTGAATTCGTCGGGGTTGACGTTTTTAGCTTCTTCGACCACTGCGGCGGTGTTGTTTCCTCCGCAACCCACAACGAGAGGCACACGGCCAGCCACGCGGTCGACAACAAAGCGCTTCACTTCTTCGCGTTCGTTGGCGCTCAGAGCAGGAGTCTCGGCGGTGGTGCCGAGCACCACCATATAGTCGACACCGCTTTTTATCTGATAGTCAAGCAGGCGTGCAAATGCTTCGAAATCTATCGATTTGTCTTTGCGGAAAGGGGTGATGAGAGCCACCCCCATACCTCGTAGGTTAATTCGGGCCATCGTGTTGTGGGTTTTGTTGCGGATGCAAAATTAACCATATTCCCGCTTTTATCAAAATAAAATAAAGTTTAGAAATAGGGTTGCGGAGCTATAAGCGTGGATATGAGTGATTGCTATTCATTGTTAAAAAGATGTGGGGAGAAGACCTCTTTATGCGGAAGTTTGTTGTATCTTTGTAAATTAAAATAACACATACTTATGAAATCTTTTGAAGAATTAGGCGTGAGAGATGACTTGCGCCGTGCAATAGAGGAGCTCGGTTTTGAAAATCCTATGCCTGTGCAGGAGAAGGTGATTCCGCATCTGCTCAATGAAGATACTGATGTGGTGGCTCTTGCTCAGACCGGCACCGGGAAAACCGCGGCTTTCGGTCTGCCGGTGCTTCAGCGCATAGACCCTGATGTGCGTCGTCCGCAGGCACTTATTCTATCGCCTACGCGTGAATTGTGTCTGCAGATTGGCAGTGATCTCGCTGATTTTTCAAAATATATGCCCAAGGTTAAGGTGCTTCCGGTGTATGGGGGGTCGAGCATCGAGAGCCAGATTCGTGCGCTGCGTGAGGGTGTGCAGATTATCGTGGCCACTCCGGGGCGTCTGATAGACCTCATAAACCGCGGGGTTGTGGATCTCAGCGATGTCCACACTGTGGTGCTCGACGAGGCCGACGAGATGCTCAATATGGGTTTTCTTGATTCCATAGACCAGATTCTGGCCAAGGTGCCCGAACAGAGGAAGATGCTGATGTTTTCTGCCACAATGCCCAATGAGATAGCCCGCATAGCAAAGAAGTATATGCATAATCCGGTGGAGTTTGTGGTGGGCAACCGCAATGAGGGCTCGGCCAATGTGAAGCATGTGTATTATATGGTCAACGCCCGCGACAAGTATCTTGCCCTGAAGCGTATAGCCGATGATTCTCCCAATATCTACGCAATAATCTTTTGCCGCACGCGCCGCGACACTCAGGAGATAGCCGACAAGCTGATACAGGATGGATATAACGCCGACGCTCTCCATGGCGATCTGTCGCAGCAGCAGAGAGATATCGTGATGAAGAAATTCCGCGACCGTGTGATTTCTCTTCTGGTGGCTACGGATGTGGCTGCACGCGGTCTGGATGTGGACGACCTGACTCATGTGATAAACTACGGTCTGCCTGATGATACGGCCGTATATACCCACCGTTCGGGGCGAACCGGACGTGCGGGCAAGACGGGTGTGTCGGTGGCAATAATCCACTCACGCGAGAAGGGCAAGCTGCGTGAGATAGAAAAGAAAATCGGCAAGACTTTCGAACGCAAGGAGGTGCCCACTCCGCAGCATATCATCGAGAAGCAGCTCTATAATCTGGCCGACAGGATAGAGAAGGTGAAGGTGGATGACGAAGAGATAATGAAATATCTCCCCGGAGTGAGCCGCAAGCTCGACTGGCTCTCTCAGGAAGATTTGCTCAAGAGGGTGCTTTCTCTGGAGTTTAACCGCCTGCTCGAATATTACCGCGACGCTCCTACCATAGACTTTATCGACGAAAAGCCCCGCAAGGAGCGCAAAGAGCGTAAGGATTCGCCCCGCAGCGACCGGGAGAAAGATCGCCGCACTGCCGAGAAGGGGATGGCGAGAGTGTATGTCAACGCCGGAAAGAGCGACGGATTCTTTGCAGGCAATCTGATAGATATGCTCAATCATGTGGTGGAAGGGAAGCGTGTGGATGTGGGTCGCATAGACCTGCTGCCCGGCTATTCGCTCTTCGATGTTCCGAAAGCAGATGCGGCAAGGGTGGTGCGCGGACTTTCGGGCGCCGATTTCGCCGGTAAGCGCATCTATAGTGAGATAGCCGATCCTGACAAGGATTATGCCCGCGCCTCGGCTCGCAAAAAGCGTGAGGCGGTGGCGGGCGAACCTGCCGAGACCACGTTCGACTATTTCCTGAAAAAGAGCCGTGCACCCAAGAAGAGTGCTAAAAAGAGCTCCCGACGGAAGTAGAGCCGTAGTTACTCCCCCCTTTAAGATCAATCACATTTCCTCAAGATAGTTTTTTGCTTATGACATCAAGAAAATCGTTTATTAATCATGCTCTTCGTGTGCTGATTGCGGCCGTGGCTCTCGTGAATGTGCCGTCTGTGGTGAGAGCTCAGCTCACTGCGGCATCGGCTTTTACCGATGCGCCGCAGGCGGTGTTTCCGCTGCTTGATCGCAACACGCGCCTCGACATGATAGACTATTTCAATAACGGCATGACCACTCAATCGGCCAATCTGCTCAACGGAAAGAGCCGTGTGACCTCGATCTCTCCGATGAAGGTTGAGCTGGAGATGACCGACGCGTCGACCTATGAGATTGCACTTCTGCCGGCCAAGTCAGACACTCTGGTAGCGGTGATATCTACAGTGGCCACTCCGGCTCCCGACAGCCGGCTGACGGTCTACTCCCGGGATTTCGCCACACACGGCAATGCAGCGTTCGTGCGTCCGGATGTGAAAGACTGGCTCACACCTGAGGGTAAGAAAAATTCGGCTCAGGTGGATATGCTGGTGCCTTTCATGCTCGTGAGCTACAGCTATGACCCCGACAGCCGCACACTCACTCTCACCAACAATACGGGTAGCTTTATGTCGGCCGACCTGTATGAGATAGTGAAACCTTATCTTTTGTCGTCGCTCACCTATCAGTGGGACGGCTCGAAATTCAGCCGCAAATGAGTGTGATGCCTCTTGCCGGAGACGTCTCTCCGGCTCTCACGCTCAGTCAGCTCAATCAGCGCATAGCGGGTCTTCTCGCGTCGCAGTCGCTGAGAGATGTGTGGGTCACGGCCGAACTCAGCGACTTCCGTCGCAGCGGCGGTCATTGCTATATGGAGCTCATGGAGAAGATTGAGCCCACAGGGGCTGTGGCGGCCAGAATGAGAGGTATCATCTGGGCCAATCAGGCACCACGGATATGCAGCAAGTTTGCCACCGTGACAGGTCAGCAGATAGCCACAGGGCTTAAGGTGATGGTGCGGGGCACGGTGAACTATCATGCGTCTTATGGCATCTCTTTCGTAATCACTGATATAGAGCCGTCGTTTACGGTGGGCGATGTGGAGCGCAGGCGCCGCGAGATTCTGCGGCGGCTTCAGGCCGAAGGCATCCTTGAGCTAAACCGGAGTCTGGAGTGGCCTGTGCCGGCTCTGCGGGTGGCCGTGATTTCCGCCCCGGGAGCTGCCGGCTATGGCGACTTCATCCATCAGCTCTACAACAACAGCTCACGGCTGAGGTTTGTGACCCGACTGTTTCCGGCGGTGGTTCAGGGCGAACGCACCGTGCCCTCCGTCATAGAGGCGCTGGAGCGTATAGCGGCCGACGATGAAGGGTGCTGGGACTGTGTGGTGATAATCCGCGGTGGTGGAGCCACTTCCGACCTCATATCGTTTGACGACTATCATCTGGCTGCCAATATTGCGCAATTTCCGCTGCCGGTGATAGTGGGCATCGGACATGAGCGCGATGTGACGGTGCTTGATTTCGTGGCCAACATGAGGGTTAAGACCCCGACTGCGGCGGCTGAATGGCTTGTGGGGCGGGCCGAACAGCTGCTCGACCACCTGCGCACCCTGAGCTCGGAAATGCTCCATGCGGTGACTGAAAGAGTGAGCGGCTCGCTGGCTCAGCTGGCTTATATAGAGGGTCAGCTGCCGATAGCGCCGGTGGCGGCTGTAGAGAGAGCTTCAAACCGGCTCAGCCGTTCGGTGATGACTCTGGAGGCTGTGAGCGCAAGGTGTATAGTGCCGCGTCTAAGCCGTCTTGAGGCTACGGCTACAGCTATAGTGCCTGCGGTGGCCAATCAGATGGCCCGTCGCGGCGACAGACTAAACTCAATGGAGGAGCTTCTGGACGCTTTGTCGCCAGCGGCTACTCTGCGCAGGGGCTACTCGATAACCCGTGTTGACGGCAAGGCTGTACGTTCGGCAGAGAAGCTTGCTTCCGGAACCATTATCACTACAACTCTTGCAGAAGGAACAGTAACATCTAAAGTGGAGTAAGCACTACACGACAGCACCGGACGGCTTAAGACAGACAAACTCACCAAACATACTTAATAAACTGAAATATGGAATTCAAACCGGTAAAGGATCTCACCTACAATCAGGCTGTGGCTGAACTTGACAACATACTGCGCGTAATGCAGGGGGATTCGTGTGATATAGACAAACTCGCCGAATATACCCGCCGCGCCACCGAACTGCTTCGCGAATGCCGTGCGCGTCTCACCGCCACCGACCAGGAGCTCCGGGCCATCCTTGCTGATATAGAGCCGCGTCAGTGAGATTGGGCTGAAAAAGGGTGCGGGCACTCCCGATAATCAAACAAAATAGCTATCTTTGCGAGGTGCTTATCTTATCACCTTACAGTTATTTTTTGCTATGAAAAGATTATCGGTTTGTCTGGTTATATTTGCCGGGATGCTCGTTGCCGGCTTCAGCGTCAACGCGCAATTGATGAGGAGGGCCGGACAGTTTATTCAGACGGCCATAAACGAAGCGAAGGGCGACTCGCTGGCGGAGGTGCGGGTTGCAGATGTTCAGACAGAGAGAGAACGGGCGCTCCAAGACTCTCTGCGGCTGCTTGAGATGGAGATGCGGCTGCGGGAGATGCAGCACAACGAGCTGATGCTGCGCGCGGAGCTTGCCGGACTTAAAAACGACAGGGCAGCCACCGATTCAGTAGAGCAGGTGGCGGAAACCGATTCTATAGCCTCGGCCTCAGTGCAGCCGGGTGTGGATGCAGGTGAGGCGGGTGAGGCGGGAATTGCCGACAATCTGATGCCGATAGCCAAGAGGGTGGTGCTGTTTGTTTTAGTGATTGTGGTGCAATATCTGCTGTTTAAGCTCACCAACTATCTCTTCAGAAAGCTGCGGAGGTATATAATCCGTTTCAAGCAGCAGAAACTTAAGCCGATAATTATACGCGACTACGAATTGCTCAACACCCGTCGTCTGGGGCGGATACTGATTTTCTTCAGCAATATACTCCGCTATTTGATTCTGCTGATTCAGCTGATGTTCAGTGTGCCCATATTGTTTGCCATTTTTCCTCAGACAGAAAAGCTCGCCCTGAGGATATTTCTCTATATAATAGAGCCGGTGAAAATGGTGGTGAGATCTATCGTGGAGTATATTCCCAATCTGTTTATCATCCTGGTGATATGGTATTGCATAAAATATATAATCAAGGGGTTGCGGTATATTGCCGGTGAGATAGCCGACGAGAAACTGAAAATATCGGGTTTCTACCCCGATTGGGCGCACCCTACATTTAATATCGTTCGCTTCCTGCTCTATGCTTTCATGATAGCGATGATCTATCCTTATCTGCCGGGGTCTGATTCGGGGGTGTTTCAGGGGATATCAGTATTTGTGGGTCTGATAGTGTCGCTTGGTTCGAGCACTGTGATAGGCAATATCATTGCCGGATTGGTGATTACGTATATGCGTCCGTTCAAACTCGGCGACCGCATAAAACTCAATGACACCACTGGCAATGTGATAGAGAAGACTCCGTTTGTCACCCGCCTGCGCACTCCGAAAAATGAGGTGGTGACGATACCTAATTCGTTTATGATGTCGTCGCACACGGTGAACTACAGTGCTTCGGCCCGAAGGTTTGGCCTGATTATCCACACATCCGTGACCATAGGATATGATGTGCCGTGGAGACAGGTGCATCAGCTGCTTATAGATGCGGCGCGAAGCACTCCCGGGGTGGTGGCTCATCCTAAGCCTTTCGTACTTGAGACCGAACTGCAAGACTACTACCCGTGCTATCAGATAAACGCCTATATACGTGATGCCGATAATCTGGGGCAGATAATGTCTGATCTCCACCAGAATATCCAGGACAGATTCAATGAGGCCGGAGTGGAGATAATGTCGCCCCATTATTATGCGGGCCGCGACGGCAATGCATCTACCATACCGGACGATTATCTCGGAGGGGAGGAGGAATAGAGAGGAGTCAGTTGTAGGCACCGAGTGAGGTGCCGCTCACCCCGAAGCGGTCGGTGCGCGCGTGGGATGCCTTGTTGCGTGCGGGCGAGTCGGGGTTGAGTCTGAAATCCATCACATAGTTGTCGAGATCGAGCATAAACAAGGGGTCGGTCTGCCAGATGCATCCGTTGAAATTGGAATCATCACTGCCGTTGGATCCGAAGAGGCAATTGCTGAACAGCACTGCCGGGGATAGGGGAGCAGGGGCACTCAACTCCGGGCCGTCGCCATGGATAATACTTCCGGTCACAGTCAGGGCGGCGTCGCCAAGCAGGGTAATGGCCGCTCCGGTGGGGAATGAAAAGAGGTAATGATTTGAGAGAGTGCAGCGTGTGAGCTGTGTGTTGCCTCCGCTGAGATGGAGCAGGGCCGAGGCTGCATTTGAAAACTCACATCCGGTGGCGTCAATCCGGGCATCTTGTGCGGTGAGCAGAGCAGACTGGCTATTGCTTATGCGGCAGTTGGTGAGGGCAATGTCTGACTCGGACGAAAGAGATATGCCGGAGCGGGTGTTGAGCACCGAGACGCATGTGAGTTCGTTGCCACATGAGGCATCGCCGAAATCTATGCCTTCCCACTGTCCGGCCATTACATCGAATGGGATAGATCTGACCACATTGCCAAGCCTGTCGCCACGGAGAGTGATCTGCGCTCCGGGAGTGCCACCGGCTATGATTGTGCCCTCGACTGTCAGGCGGGAACCATCGCGGAAATAGAGAGTGGCACCCTGCTCTATGGTGAGAGTGGCTTCGGGAGCCACGGTGAGCGAGCCTCCGATCCTCACGGAGCTTCCGGCTGGGATTGTGAAGTCGGATGTGAAGGTCATGTCCGTGAGTTCCATTGGCGAAATCGTGGTGCCGCTCACCGGTATGGTGTGGGTTAATCCATTGGCGGTTACTTCTACGGATGCTGTGAAGCCGGGTGCCGGGGTTGCTTCGGCGAGAAAAAATAGGGAATCGTTGGCGCGGATTTCTATGTCGTGAAACTCATTGCCACTCATGCCGTCGAGATTTAGGCGGAGGTTGCCTCCGCTGCATACGGCCACTGCCACACGAGAGAGAATGATGCCTTTTGCCCCGCGATTGTAGATGCGCATCATGGCGGTGGAGGATGTTTCGCCGGCCCACATTGTGCCGAGGCTTATAGTGTCTGATGAAAATTCAGGTTGAGCAGCCCCGGATGTGGTCACGCTGTCGTCTATGCACCCTGTAGCAGCAATAGAAATAAAGAGGGCAGAGAAATGGATATGAATAAGTCTGAGGATTTTTTTCATGTAGAGATAACGCATTGTGCAGAGGGATAGTATGCAGAAAAAGTTAAAAAATGAGGGATTGAGTGAACAAAATCATGGTAAATTGATTGTAATATATGTGAACGTAACTAAAAATCTAAACATATGATAAGAAAAATTATGTCTATGCTCATGATTGCCGCAGTGGCAGTTATGGCAGTGTCGTGTGCCGACGAACAGGAGAAGAAATGTAAGGAAATCGCCGAAGCTCTTCAGAAGCAGGATTTTACAAAAGTGGCTGAGGTTTGCGATGGCCTCTACAGTCAGCTTCCCGATTGCAACATTAAGACTCTGGGCGATATGACTCTCAGCTATATCACTCTGGCCGCTGTGGGCATCACCCAGAATGACACCGAGGGTACGGCCGACGCTATGCGCCGCGCAGTGGGTTGCTATGACGAGGCAATGAAGAAAGACACCGCGAAAGCACAGGAAATGTGGCAGAAGTTTGCGGCTGAGAAGACTCCCGAAGGAATGTCAATTAACCCGACTGAGGTAATCGAAGTGTTCCGCACATCTCTCGCCAGCTTCGATGCACAGACAGTTCCGTCGGTCGACACTGATTCAATCTCTCCTGCCGAAGATATTGCGATTGAAGAGACCACCGCAGTCTCTGAAAATTAAACCACTCATTTGAGAATAAAGAAATAGACAGAACAATGCTCCCTGCCCGGACTAATCCGAAGCAGGGAGCAATTTTTTCTGACGATTTGTGGGAGAGGGCTATTTGCCGGTGAGGATGCTCTTGATGTCGTGGAGCTTATTCAGTGCGGCCATAGGAGTGAGATTGTCTATGTCGATTTCAAGAATCTGATTTCGCACCAGGGTTAGCACCGGGTCATCGAGTTGGAAGAACGAAAGCTGCACTCCGGGAGTGCTCTCTCCGAGCTGACCGAGGGTGCGCTCTATGCGCTCTTTGTTTTCCTCGCGGTTGGACTCCTCAAGCTTCTTGAGCACGGTTGAAGCGCGACTCACTATGCTTCGCGGCATGCCGGCGAGTTTTGCCACATGGATGCCGAAACTATGCTCACTGCCGCCGCGCGCGAGCTTGCGGAGAAATACGATTTTACCGTTGATTTCCTTGACAGACACATTATAGTTTACCACACGCGGGAAATTACGCTCCATCTCGTTGAGTTCGTGGTAGTGTGTGGCGAAAAGTGTCTTGGGATGCATATCGCCGTAGTCGTGAATATGCTCCACGATAGCCCATGCTATGGAGATGCCGTCGTAGGTGGAGGTGCCTCGTCCGAGCTCATCGAAGAGGATTAGCGAGCGTGGACTCATATTGTTGAGTATAGAGGCGGCCTCGGTCATCTCGACCATGAAGGTAGACTCGCCCAGAGATATGTTGTCGCTCGCACCCACACGTGTGAATATCTTGTCGACCACTCCGATCCGGGCGCTGTCGGCGGCCACGAAGCAGCCGGTCTGGGCAAGAAGCACGTTGAGAGCCGTCTGTCGGAGCAGGGCTGATTTGCCCGACATATTCGGCCCCGTGATCATCATAATCTGGGTGCCGGAATTGGAAAGGCTCACGGTGTTGGCAATATACGGTTCTCCGGGAGGGAGCTGCTTCTCTATGACCGGGTGGCGGCCTTCGATAATATGGATATCAAGAGAATCGTCGACCACAGGGCGGTTGTACTTGTTTTCGATGGCTACGCGAGTGAACGCGGTGAGCACATCGAGGCGCGCAATCTGGGATGCGTCGGTGAGGATGGTGGGGATATATTCTCCCACAGCAGCCACGAGTTCGTTGTAAATCCGGGCTTCAATCACGGCTATCTTTTCCTGAGCGCCGAGTATTTTTTCTTCGTATTCCTTGAGCTCGTCGGTGATATAGCGCTCGGCGTTGACGAGAGTCTGCTTACGTATCCATTCCGGGGGCACTTTATCTTTGTGGGTGTTGGTTACCTCGATGTAGTAGCCGAACACATTATTGTAGCCAATCTTCAGGCTCGGGATACCTGTGGCGGCGCTTTCGCGTGATTGAATCTGCATGAGGTAATCTTTGCCGGAATAGGCCACGCTGCGCAGCTCGTCGAGCTCGGCGTCTACTCCGGGCTTTATAACCTGTCCGCGCGACAAAGCCACCGGAGCATCATCCATTATCGTGCGGGCAATGGCATTGCGGGCAGCATCGCAGGGGTTGAGCTGCTCGCCTATGGAACGCACTCCCGATTGATCGGAGGCGAGGCATATATCTCTCACCGGTCCGATGGCGGTGAGGGCGGCACGAAGCTGCACGAGTTCGCGAGGAGATACGCGGCCCACTCCCACCTTGGATATGAGTCGCTCAAGGTCGCCCATCTGCTCAAGCCAACCTTTGAGCTTGTCGCGCTGCTCCGGGCAGCGAAAGAAATATTCCACCACATCGAGCCGACGGTTTATTGCTGCCGGATCTTTGAGGGGGAAGAGGAGCCAGCGGCGCAGCAGACGTGCACCCATGGGGGTGACAGTGCGGTCTATTACGCTGATGAGGCTCCGGCCATCGTCGCCGAGCCCTTCGAGGAGCTCCAGATTGCGCACAGTGAATTTGTCGAGCCTCACATAGCGGTCTTCTTCAATGCGTGAGAGAGAGGTGATATGGCCGGTGTGGGTGTGTTGGGTAATGTCGAGATAGTGGAGAATTGCTCCGGAGGCGATTACGGCCGAGGGCATGGCATGGATGCCGAAGCCTTTGAGGCTCCCGGTCTCAAATTGCTTGAGCAGGCGGTCGGTGGCCGCTTCGGTGGTGAAAATCCAGTCGTCCAGTTCGAAGGTGAGATAGCGGTTGGTCACCGCTTCTTCAAACTTACGCCGCTTGTCGCGCTCCACGAGCACCTCTTTCGGAGCGAAATTGGCCAGAAGCTTGTCGATATAATCGGGTGAGCCTTCGGCTGTGAGAAACTCGCCGGTGGATATGTCGAGAAACGCCACGCCCATAGGCCCGGAGCCTATATGGATGGCTGCGAGAAAATTGTTTTCGCGATGGTCGAGAATGTTGTCATTGATAGAAACTCCGGGGGTCACCAGCTCTGTGATGCCTCTCTTCACGAGTTTCTTGGTGAGCTTCGGGTCTTCGAGTTGCTCGCAGATAGCCACACGCTTGCCGGCTCTCACGAGCTTGGGCAGATAGGTGTCGAGCGCATGGTGGGGAAATCCGGCCAGTTCCACGTCTGATGCGTAGCCGTTTGCACGCTTGGTGAGCGTGATGCCGAGAATTTCTGAGGCGGTAATGGCGTCTTCGCTGAATGTCTCGTAGAAATCACCCACACGGAAGAGGAGCACCGCGTCGGGGTGCTTCGCTTTCATCTCGAAATATTGCTTCATCAGAGGGGTTTCCACAACCTTTTTTGCCATATAACTTTCTGTCTACTCTTTAGGGTGGGTATGTTTTCGAGCTGTAAAGTTACCAAAAAATCACGAGGCGGCGAAATCAAGGGTGAGCTATTCGTCGATAGAATAGTTGATGAAGTCTATGAGAGGAAGGAGTTCGTGGAAGAGCTCGGATGCTTTGAGAGGCCACTCGGGGTCAGCGAAGAATGAGCGTCGGCACTGGTGGAATTTGCCATATTCTTTGAGTCTGAGCAGTTCGGCCTGGGGGTGGTTACGGTCCCATCCTTTAGGGATTGTCTTCAGGCGGTCGCCCACCCAGCCGGGAAAGTCGCGCTCAATGGCGGGGGTGGTGGTGATTTCGGTGAATTCCTCGATGTTGTCTACAATCGCATGGCGAAGCTTGGCAAGCAGGGGCGCTTCCGGACACCACAAGCCGCCGTAGAGACCGGTGGAAGCCTGGTCAAGACCTATCTGGATATAGAAGCTGGCATAGTGGGTCTTGCGGCCGAATGGTGATATGGCGGCCGAGAAATAGGTTTTGAGAGGAGTCTTGTCGGGAGAGAATCGGGTGTCGCGATATATGCGGTAGGAGCATGAAGCGGGCGTCTGTCCTTCGAGAGCGGGCATCCATGAAGTCATGGCGTTGATAAGGCGGCTGAGATCGGCCATCCAGATTGCGCGCAGCTCGTCAAATTCAGGTCTGTGTTCGGCAAACCAGGGTCGGTTGTTATTGAGCGACAGCTCATCGAAGAATGCGAATATTCGTGAATATGGGTCGGTCATAATAGTGGGTGTGTGGGTTGAAACTGTTATCTCGGGGAGGGAATCCCCGGAGTTATAACAAGCGCAGACACGGAAAGTGTTGTGAGAAACCGAAAGAGGCTATGCCAAAACTTTCATTTCGGCACAGCCTCTTTACGGATGTTATTGCTTCAGAGCTTTGCTTTAGTCAGCAAACTTGGCTTTGATGAATTCGCGGTTGAGACGGGCGATATTGCTCAGAGGCACATTCTTGGGGCACTCTGCGGCACATGCGCCTGTGTTGGTGCAGTTGCCGAAGCCGAGTTCGTCCATCTTCTTGACCATAGCGCGGGCACGACGCTTGCGTTCTACCTGACCCTGGGGGAGGAGGGCAAACTGGCTCACCTTGGCCGAAACGAAGAGCATTGCAGAACCATTCTTGCAGGCAGCCACGCAAGCTCCGCAGCCGATGCAGGTGGCAGAGTCCATGGCCACGTCGGCAACCTCCTTAGAGATGGGGGTTGCGTTGGCGTCGGGGGCACCACCGCAGTTGAACGACACATAGCCGCCGGCCTGCTGGATTTTATCGAATGCGTTGCGGTCTACCATAAGGTCGCGGATCACGGGGAAAGCGGCCGAGCGCCAGGGCTCGATGGTGATGGTGTCGCCATCGTTGAATTTACGCATATGGAGCTGACAGGTGGTGATTCCCTGTACGGGTCCGTGGGGATGACCGTTGATGTAGAGGGAGCACATGCCGCAGATACCTTCGCGGCAGTCGCTGTCAAACACCACCGGCTCCTCTCCTTTCTCCACGAGCTGCTGATTGAGCATGTCGAGCATTTCAAGGAAGCTGCTTCCGGTGGAGACATTGTCGAGGTGGTAGTTTACGAAACTGCCCTTCTCTTTGGGGCCTCTCTGGCGCCAGATCTTGAGGTTTACGCTTATTGTATGTTCCATTTCTGATGTTGCTTTTTGGATGATGTGAGAGATGGTGGAGTTTTACGACTTGTAGTTACGGGTCTGCACCTGTATGGCTTCATATTTAAGGGGCTCCTTGAGAAGCACGGGCTTGGCGTTGTCGCCGGTGTATTTCCAGCAGCTCACATACATATAGTGCTCGTCGTCGCGCTTGGCTTCGCCGTCGGCGGTCTGATACTCCTCGCGGAAGTGTGCACCGCATGATTCGTTGCGGTGGAGGGCGTCGATAGCCATCATCTTGGCCATAACGAGGAAGTCTTCGAGACGGAGAGCTTTTTCGAGCTCGGTGTTGAGGTCGTCGGCGCGGCCTACGATGCGGAGGTCGGTGTAGAACTCCTTGCGCACATCTTCAAGCTCGTCGATAGCCTTGACGAGGCTCTGGAGGGTGCGGCCCATGCCTACGAGGTTCCACATCACGTGGCCCAGACGCTTATGGATTTCATCGGGGCTCTTTGTGCCCTTGATGGCCATGAGCTTGGCGATGCGCTCTTCCACATCCTTCTCGGCTTTGTCAAACTCGGGAGTGTCGGTGGTGAAGTGGGGCACCTTGATCTGGTCGCTGAGATAATTCTGCATGGTGTAGGGGAGCACGAAATATCCGTCGGCGAGACCCTGCATGAGAGCCGATGCGCCGAGACGGTTTGCACCGTGGTCGGAGAAGTTGCACTCGCCGATAGCGAAAAGCCCCTTGATAGAGGTCTGGAGTTCATAGTCAACCCAGATACCACCCATTGTGTAGTGGGAGGCGGGGAAGATCATCATCGGAGTTTCGTAGGGGTTGTCGTCAGAAATCATCTGATACATATCGAAGAGGTTGCCGTAGCGGTCGCGCACCACATCGGCTCCCAGACGCTGGATGGCGTATTTGAAGTCGAGGTAGACGGCATTACCTGTTCCGACACCGAATCCGGCATCGCAGCGCTCCTTGGCGGCGCGGCTGGCTATATCGCGGGGGCAGAGGTTGCCGAATGCCGGATAGCGGCGCTCGAGATAGAAGTCGCGGTCTTCGTCGGGGATATCGGTGGGTTTCTTCTTGCCGGCGCGGATAGCTTCGGCATCTTCTTTCTTCTTGGGCACCCAGATGCGGCCGTCGTTGCGGAGCGATTCGCTCATGAGGGTGAGCTTAGACTGGTCTTCGCCGTGGACGGGAATACAGGTGGGATGAATCTGAGTGAAGGCGAGGTTGGAGAGGTAAGCTCCCTTACGGAAAGCCTGGATTGCGGCAGAGCCGTTGCAGCCCATGGCGTTGGTAGAGAGGAAGAATGTGCGTCCGTAGCCGCCGGTGGCGAGCACCACGGCGTGGGCTGCATAGCGTTCGAGCTTACCGGTCACGAGGTTGCGCACGATGATGCCGCGGGCACGGCCGTCGATGATAACGAGGTCGAGCATCTCGCGACGGTTGAATGAGCGCACCTGACCTTTCTCAATCTGGCGGTTGAGCGAAGCGTAGGCACCGAGCAGCAGCTGCTGGCCGGTCTGGCCTTTGGCATAGAATGTGCGGCTCACCTGAGCACCACCGAACGAACGGTTGGCGAGCAGGCCGCCGTATTCGCGGGCGAAGGGCACACCCTGCTGCACGCACTGGTCGATGATGTTGTTGGACACCTCGGCGAGACGGTAGACATTGGCTTCACGCGAACGGAAGTCGCCGCCTTTCACGGTGTCGTAGAACAGACGGTAAACGGAGTCGCCGTCGTTCTGATAGTCTTTGGCTGCATTTATACCGCCCTGGGCAGCGATAGAGTGTGCGCGGCGGGGGCTGTCCTGAATGCAGAAGTTATATACGTTGAAGCCAAGTTCGGCGAGGGTTGAAGCGGCCGATGCACCGGCAAGGCCTGTGCCTACCACAATCACGTCGAGATTGCGCTTGTTGGCGGGATTGACCAGCTTCTGATGAGCCTTATAGTTGGTCCACTTCTCGGCTATCGGGCCTTCGGGCACCTTGGAGTCAATCTGATATTCGGGTAGATTGGAGGATTCGATGTCGGCATAATCCTTCATGATGGGTGTAGAGTCAATCATGCCCTCTATGCTTTTTAAGTCTGCCATATCTGTGATTGTGTTTAGTCGATTACGATGGTTTCAGTTTCGATAGCAACGCCTTCGCAGGGAGTTTCGCAGTTGTTGCAGTCGGGTGTGCAGTTGTTGTTGCAGCCTTCGGTGCATGCGGCTCCGAGCTGGGGAGCTACAGCGGCGGCATAGCCTGTTTCGGCAAAGTAGTTTGCGCAGGCTTCTTCAAATGTGGTGGTGTTGGCACGCACGGTGAAGACGATGGCCTGAGCCACGAAAAGACCGATCACGATGGTGGTCCACCAGCAACCGATGCATTTGAGGCGCTTGATCCAGACGTCATTGTCCCAACCGCAGCTCTGGAACATTGACCAGAAGCCGTGGTTCATGTGAAACCACAGGGCGATGAAGCCGATGATGTAGACAATCGGAGTCCAGATTTGAGAGAATGCGATGTGAAGGAAAAGCGAACCTGCGGCGGGGGGCACCTCAACACCGTCGTGGTGGGCGTCGCAACCAATGATTTCGGCAAGCTGCATCTTGGCCCAGAACTGGATGAGGTGAACCACGAGGAAAGCAAGGATTACGATGCCGAGCACGAGCATGTTCTGGCTTGCCCATTCAACCTGCTTGGGCTTTGAGGTCACGGCATAGCGGTCATTGCCACGAGCCTTACGGTTCTGCAGGGTGAGCCATACGGCGTAGATGATGTGAATCACGAAGAGGGCTGCGAGGCCGATAGAGGCCACAAGCGCATACCAGTTGGCACCGAGAAACGCGCAAATCACATCGTAGGCCGAGGGCCAGAAGATTGCCACAGCATTCATCAGCACGTGAAACGTTACGAATAGGATCAAGCACGCTCCAGTGATACACATCACGAGCTTGCGTCCTATGGATGAGTTAGTTAACCACATAGTGATAGTGAAATTTGGATTATTTTTGTTTATTTGGATTCTTCGGTCGTCTTTTCCTTTCGGCAAAATTAATGTAAATTAACCGTCAAAACAAAAAAATGTATCAAAAATCCACAGCCTCCGGCCATAAAAAACAGTTAAATTTAATAACTTTGTAGTGGCTCCCGGTCTTACGGCCGGCAGAAACACCGGCAGATATATGGCAGAGGATGAGTGGCGGTAGTCAGATTTGATAGATCCGACCTCCGTTTTTCCGCTCTTCTTGCTCGCTCATCGGTCATTATGCTCCGGGCCTAATCTTCGCCGGCGAGAATCTTGCGGAGATAGATGTTGAATCTTAATATGAACTAATCATAAAAATTATTTATCCAACTTATCATGCACAGAATCACTCTACTTGTCGCTCTTCTGCTCGTGTGTGCCGGCCTGTCTGCGGCCGGAAAAATATCGGTTGTTCCGCAGCCGGTGAGTATGGGAGAGATGCCCGGCCAGTTCCGGCTCACTCAATCAACCGTAGTCAGCTATGCCCCCGGTCTGGAGGAATATGCCGCATATCTGCGCGATGCAGTGGCCGAGTCTACCGGATTTGAGCTGGCCCTCTCCGGGAAGCCGGCCAAAAACGGCATTTCGCTGAAGGTCGATTCGGTGGCAGTGGGCAAACCGGAGGGATATACTCTCGATGTAACCACCGTAGGAGTGACTGTGACCGGTGCCGACCGCGGAGGTCTGTTTTACGGTATCCAGACTCTGCTCCAGCTCTTCCCGCCCGAGATTTACTCTGACCGTCGTGTGCGCGGTGTGGAATGGACTGCTCCATGTGTGAAAATCAGCGATGCACCCGAACGCCCCTGGCGCGGAATGATGCTCGATGTGGCCCGTTATTTCCACGACAAAGACTATGTGAAACACTACATCGACATGATGGCGATGTATAAGCTCAACAAGCTGCAGTTTCATCTGATCGACGACTCCGGCTGGCGTCTGGAGTCGGAAAAATATCCCCGTCTCACTGAAGTGGGGGCATATGCCGGACCGGAACACAACAAGCTGGGTGGCTATTATACCCGCGATGATATCCGCGAGATAATCGACTACGCACGTCTGCGCAACGTGGAGATTATTCCCGAAATCGAATTTCCTGCACATATCCTGTCGGCCATTGTGGCCTATCCTTGGCTCTCCTGCACCGGCCTGCAGCATGAGCTTCCCCGTCAGCATTTCATCAGCCGCGATCTTCTTTGCGTGGGCAAGGAGAGCACCATGAAGTTTATCTCAGATATTCTCGACGAGACTGTGGAGCTCTTCCCCTCCCACTATATTAATATAGGTGGCGACGAAGCGGTCTATACCCGCTGGGAGGAGTGTCCCGACTGTCAGGCTCTCATGAAGCGCGAAGGCCTCTCAAAGGCTTCTGATCTTCAGGGATGGCTCACCGATTCAGTGGCCCGCATGATGGCGCGGAAAGACCGCACCGTTATTGGCTGGGAAGAAATCATCACACGTGGCGATGTGTCTACCCCCGTGGTGGCTCTCATCTGGCACAATGTGGCCGACTCTGCAATGGCCGTGCCCGGCGGACATAAGGCCATCCTGACCCCCGCCACACATATGTATCTCGACTTCCCCGAATCGTCTACACCCGGCGAGGTGAAAGCCGCAGGCTGGATGCCCCCGATCTCGCTTGAGAAATGCTATTCGATGCCGGTCAACGACTATTCCGACTCCTCTACCGTGATAGGTGTGCAGGGATGCCTGTGGAGCGACCAGTTTATCCACGGCACGGTGCTTCAGGAGATTGTGCCGCTCAATGAGAACCGTTCGGAGGCTTATGTGGACTACTTCACTTTCCCCCGTCTCCTCGCAGTGTCGGAAGTGGCATGGGGCAAGGAGGCCGACCGCTCATGGCCCGACTTCCGCAACCGTGTGAGCGCCCACTATCCGCGCCTTGTGAGCAAGGGAGCCGGCTTCAGAGTGCCCGAGCCTGAAATCAAGGCTATGCGCGAGCTTCCCGGTGGCGGATTTGAGTTTGAGCTCACCGAATCTGTGCCCGGCTCTGAGATACGCTACACCACCGACGGCTCCTATCCCACCATCCACTCCACCCTCTATACCGGCGCTCCGGTTCGCGTAGACTCCAAGTCAGACTTCCATGCCATAACCGTTATGTCGCCCCGCATGATGTCGCTCCCAATTCATTTCGCTCCCGACTATTCGGCTTATGAATCTTATGGCAAGATGACAGCCGAATGGGGACCGCTTCAGGTGCAGCCTGTGGCCGCTCCATGGGCAATCGATGCTACAGGCAAGATTTCGGGCAACGGCGACTATGAAGTGACATTTATTCCGCTCAAGGGTGAAAGTTCTCTCAACCTCGGCACCCTGCGCCTGATGAAACGCGACGAGCAGCTGGCCGAGGTGGTGGCCGACAACAAGATTAAGGCCGGGACATCTCCCGCCACCTACCGCTTCTCGGTTGATGCCTTTGAGGCCGGCACACCGTTTACAATCATTGTAGACCAGTTTGGTCCGGAAGGCAACGACTCCCACGGTCTCGTGTTTGTGCGCAAGCTCTGATCCCTGCCAACCCCACACATAGCACCCCACATAAAGCCCCGGAGAAGCGACGCGTAGCGCCGACTCTCCGGGGCTCTATTTCTCGAGGAGTGATGTCGATAAGCAAGCTTTAAGTTTATTATGTGATGAATGAGTTAAATAAATATAAAATGGGGGGGGGTAAATAAAAAATGTTAATAAAATCAGGGTGATTCTTTCTACTTTTGCGGTATAATTATATAACCAACCATAATGAAAACCAATCATTTCGCAAATCGCATAGTCGCATATGTATTTACTTGTCTTTTTTTAGTATTCGCTCTGGAAGCTAAATCAATCACATTTAATAGTGGTGTATTATCTTTTTCAACTGATGGAATGCCAACAGGGGAGTGTTATTTGAAGGGTATGAATCCTTCAATGAGTTCATATACTGGAGATATTACGATACCAGATGCTGTGACTAATGAATATATTACTTATTCAGTTACAAAGATAGGAAATAGCGCATTTTATGGTAAAAGATTAAACGGGACCTTGACAATTCCTACTACGATTAAATCGATAGGGAACTCTGCTTTTTATTCTTGTGGAATAAAAGGGGCATTAGTAATTCCAAATGGTGTCGAAGAAATAGGAATGATTGCCTTCTCTGGGAATAGTCAGTTGACCAGCCTGTCTTTAGGAGAATCACTTATAGTGATTGGAGATGAAGCTTTCACTGGATGTTCTGGATTTAAGGGCTCTCTAGTCATTCCGAATAGTGTTAAAACCATTGGAAGAAGTGCATTTTTGCGGTGTACTGGTTTTGACGGCTCTCTTACACTTGGGAAAAATATTGAATTAATTGGTGAACAGGCATTTTCCGTATGTCGTTTCACCGGCTCTCTAATAATCCCCAACAGTGTAAAGAGAATTGGGAAGCGGGCATTTAGTGCATGTAGTGGATTTAGTGGTGAACTTGTACTAGGTAGTGGTTTAGAGGTAATAGAGGAGAGTGCTTTCATGCAGTGTAATTTTACTGGTTCCCTGGTTCTGCCCGAGAGTGTTCAGGAAATCGGGAAGTTAGCGTTTGCAAGTTGTTCATTTGATGGAACCCTAGAGCTTCCTAAAAATCTAAAAACAATATCGGAATGGACTTTTCATGGTTGTGTCGGGTTTAAGGGCTCACTTATAATTCCGGATAATGTTCAAACAATAGAGGCATCAGCGTTTGCTGGTTGTATGGGATTTAAAGGATCACTAACTATAGGGGCATCTGTTACATTAATAGGAAACAACGCGTTTGAAAATTGTACTGGATTAAATAATATATTATCTCTTCCTGCATCTTTAGAAACGTTAGGGGAAACACCGTTTGCGGGCTGTAATTTTTCAACTGTCGAGTCAAACAGTGCGATACCACCAGTCGCATCTTCATCGGAAATAAATGTTTTTACAGATAGGAATCAAGAGGCTATATTAAAGGTTCCAGATGAAAGTCTGACTGCTTATATGAATTCCCCTGTGTGGAGTGGATTTTATAAAATATATCCATCTTCAGGCAAAGTCGTTACGGTCATACTTTCTAAAGAAGTTTTGTCTCTGTATCCGGGGGAAAGTGATAAAATTGAAGTGCAAGTGGAGCCCGACTATGCGACAGATAAGACTGTGGTATGGACCTCAAGTGATGTTAGGATAGCTACAGTAAATTCTACTGGAGTGATTACGGCTGTTGCGGCCGGTGAGGCTACGATTACAGCAACTTGTGGAAGTGTATCGGCTGAATGTACGGTGACGGTTTCGCCTATTGCCGTGGAATCAGTGACTCTCAATTATGAAACAAAGACTATAAAAATCGAGGAGGGATTTAAGCTGACAGCTACAGTTAAGCCGGATAATGCGACTGACAAGAGTGTGACATGGACATCAAGCAATGTCTCGATTGCTACTGTTGATGCATCAGGCAATGTAAAGGGAGTGAA
This sequence comes from Bacteroides sp., assembly GCA_014802045.1. GTDB lineage: Bacteria > Bacteroidota > Bacteroidia > Bacteroidales > Muribaculaceae > Paramuribaculum. The sequence goes on along the minus strand of JAAVDA010000005.1, from coordinate 31,825 downwards.
AGATGGTGAGGCGACTATTACGGCTAAAACTACTAATGGTAAGACGGCGGATTGTAAAGTGACAGTCAACCCGATTCAGGCCGAATCAATCACGATAGAGCCCGCAGAGGTGAAGCTCGATGTAGGTGAGGGGATTACGCTTCAAGCAACAATCTTGCCGGAAAATACGACAAATAAGACAATTACGTGGACTATTGATAAGCCTGCAATAGCTCAGGTGAATGCTTCCACCGGTGAAGTGAAGGCGATAGCAACGGGGCAGGCTACCATTACAGCGACTTGTGGTGCGGTGACCGCAAAGCGTGTGGTGACTGTCAACCCTGTTCTTGCCAAGACGGTGACTATTAGCGCACCGGCAACGAAGGTGATGGTGCGTGACGGGCTTCAGCTTACGGCGACTGTAGCCCCGGAGAACACCACTGATAAAACTTTGACATGGAGCTCAAGCAATAATGAGATCGCTACGGTGGATCAGAATGGACTTGTATCTGCCTTAATAGCCGGTAAGGTTAAAATCACTGCTAAATCGAAGGCCAACCCTTCGGCGCTTGGGACATTACAGATAGAAGTTATCGCCCGAAGCAAAACGATAGACGGTATTACTTATGAGATGGTATATGTGAATCCCGGCAGCGTCAGCGACAATGATTATATAAAGGTTGTAGGCTGCGCAGAGGGCGCACCGGCCGCGGGAGCCCTCACCATTCAGGCTCAGATCTTCACAAGTTTTGAGCGCACTCTGCCTGTGAAAGAGGTGGATAAGGATGCTTTCAAAGGTAATACGTCTATCACAAGCATAGTGATTCCGAAGTCGGTGAGCAAGGTGGGTGCCGGAGCGTTTGCCAACTGTTCTAATCTGAGAGATGTGAGGATCGACGATTCGTCAGAGACTCTGGAGTGTGGCGACGGCATGTTTGCCAGCTCTCCGTTTGTGTCGCTCTATCTCGGTCGCCACACATCGGGCACGGTGCTGTCAGGGCATAAATCGCTTGATGATCTTCAGATTGGGGCTTCGGTCACAAAGATAGATGCAAATGAGTTCACCGGTTGTGCTCCGATAACGAATTTAGTAGTATATGCTACCACTCCTCCGGCCATGCCCGACAACGGATTTGACCAGACGGTCTATGATAATACCGTTCTCAGAGTGCCTGATGATGTGGTGAATAAATATAAGACGGCTCAAGGCTGGACTAAATTCAATCACAATAATATATTAGGTATAAATCAAATACCGGCACAATCAATATCGCTCAATCCGGAGCTTTCTCTGACAGTGGGCGGATCAAAAAGGCTTGAAGTGGCGTTTAATCCAACGGATGTGACATCCAAGGCGCTCTCCTGGAGCAGCAGCAATGAGTCTGTAGCCTCTGTAAGTTCAACCGGTGTTGTGGTGGCCCTCACCCCAGGTGAAGTCACAATCACTGCTACGACCACAAATGGTAAGACAGCCGAGTGTAAGGTGACGGTCAATCCAATAAGGGTAACTACTGTGACGGTAGAGCCGGCTGTAGCTGAGATTACCGTGGGCGATGTGCTGTCGCTGTCGGCTTCGGTAGACCCCGACGACGCCACTTATCAGACCATCGAGTGGAGCAGTTCGGATGCTGCGGTAGCCACTGTGGATGAGGACGGCAATGTGAAGGCGATAGCTCCCGGAAGTGTGATTGCGACAGCAAAATCCCCTGACGGTCCGTCGGCTGAGTGCCAGATCACAGTTGTGGCGGCAACCATAGATGTGCAGGATATAGTGCTTGATGCCGAGAGTATGTCACTGCGTGAGGGTGCATCCGGAGTGCTGAAAGCGCATATTTATCCGGAGAATGCGACAGACCAGAGTGTGACATGGAGCTCTTCTGTGCCCGAAGTCGCCGCGGTAGACGAATCGGGTAATGTGATGGCTCTGAAGCAGGGCATGACAATAATCGCTGCCACAACGGCCAACGGCCTGTCGGCAGAGTGTATGGTGACCGTAACCCCCGCATCAAAACCGGCCACGGGCATAGCTCTCAACCTCTCGCAGGTAGAGCTGCTCCAGTGGGAGGAGGTGCAGCTGATAGCCACTGTCACTCCGGCAGAATCGGATGATGTGGTAGTGTGGTCTACTTCCGATATGGAAGTTGCCAATGTGGATGACTATGGAAGGGTGACAACGTTGTCTCCCGGCACGGTAACCATCACCGCCACCACCATATCGGGGGTATCGGCATCTTGTGTGGTTAAGGTTGCGGCTGCTCCTATGGGCTTGAGTCTGGATAGGAATGAAGCGGACCTGGTGGTCGGTGGCGAGCTTCAGCTGAATGCAGAGGTGTATCCGTCGGAGGCTGCTGCCCACAAGCTTGTGTGGCGGTCGAGCAATCCGGAAATTGCCACGGTGGATATGCAGGGTAAGGTGAAGGGTATCGCTCCCGGATCTGCCACCATCACCGTAAGGACTGTCAACGGCCTGGAAATCGGCTGTGTGGTCAATGTGAAGACGGCTCCGACAGCTATATCGCTCAACTTCACCAATTATGAGATAGCCGAGCAAGACAGAATGCAACTCATAGCGATTGTGGAGCCTACAGACATGACTTATAACGAAGTGACATGGAGCTCAAGCAACGAACAGGTTGTGTATGTGAATGAAGACGGAATAATCAACAGCTATTCACCTGGCAGTGCCATAGTGACCGCCAGAACAATAAACGGACTGGAGGCTACCTGCGAAGTGACGGTGGTTGGCTATGATGTGAGACTCAATGTGCTCAGCGCCACTCTCTATAAAGGCGAACAGCTGTCGATGATAGCAAGGGTGACTCCCGGTAAAGGCTATTATGCCTGGGTGGGCTGGAGCTCGAGCGATGAGGGTGTGGCTACGGTGGCCGATGACGGCACGGTGACCGGCGTGGAGGTCGGCACGGCCTATATAAACTATTATGTGGGTTCGTCGGGCTACGACTATTGCCCGGTAATAGTTATTGAGCGAAATCCTGTGGAAGAAGGTCCGGAAATCACTTTTAGCGAAGTGGCGGTGCGCCCGGGTCAAACTCTGGAGCTGGGGAATACCGTAGACCCTGAAGTGACATGGACCAGCACAGACGAGAGTGTGATAAAGGTTGACGACAACGGTAATATCGTAGCCGTGGGTGAAGGAGAAGCGATTGTGATTGCCACAGATGCTTCGGGTGTCACATCGACGTGCTCTGTTGTCGTAGCCACGCAGGCTCCGATACCGGTGATGGACATATTCTTCAATGGCGACCAGACACTGAAGGAAGGTGAGAGCCTACAGCTTATGCCGGAAATTTATCCCTACGAGGCATATAACAAGACTCTGACATATGAATCAAATGCTCCGGAGATAGTGGCAGTGGATGAAAACGGAGTTATCACAGCGTTGCGCGCAGGTGAGGCGGTAATCACGGCCACTACCTCTAACGGACTCCTGGCCACTTGTGTGGTGATTGTAGAGGCCAATACAACCGGAATTGAGGACGTGGATAGCGACTCATCGATAAGCGTGAGAGTGGAAAATCGGGAGATTATAATAGTCGCACCGGAAGGAGCGAATGTAGAGGTATATAATCTTAGCGGTGTGCTTGTGCGCCGCACCCGCGACCACCGCATCTCAGACCTCACCCGTGGTGTCTACGTGGTGCGTGTGGCAGGTAAGGCCTTCAAGGTATCCCTATAGAGGTTATGCCTGCAAAAACACCGGCCCTGCAGCATTGTGCTGCAGGGCCGGTGTTTTTTTGAGGAAAATGGATTAGCGGTAGAAGTCGATGAGCTGGGTGAGGGCACGGGTACAGGCGGGACAGAAGGTGGGGTAGGTGTTGTTGCGCATGCGGCATTCGTCGGCAGGACGATAGACTCCTTTGAATGAATAGCCGCCTCCTTCATAGACTCCCACCGGATATTTGTCTTTGTCGGCCACCGAGGTGGGCACCGGGGTGCCGGGGGCGAGGATGGGCTGCCATTTGGATTTGAAGTCACAGAGGGTGGTGATGTTGGGTTCCCAGGGCTCGACGTCGAGCGGATAGGTGTCGAGCATCACGTCGGCTTCGTAGAAATATTCGTCGGCCAGCCCTCCGAAACTGTGGCCGAACTCATGCACCACCACCGGGCGAAACAGTGGATGGCGGGCAGCGGTGAGGGTATAGCTGTTGTAGATGCCACCTCCGCCATATTCGTCGGTGTTTGCCAGAATGATAATGTGTTCGTAGGGAATTCCTGCGAGGGCTTCGTGGATATCGCGCAGGGAGCTTGTGGTGAGATATCGGTCGGAATAGAAAGTGGAGAAGTGGGAGGAGAAAGCGGTGTTTTTCCAGTCTCCCAGGCGAGGCACGCTCACTCCGCTGTCGGCCGATGGTGTCTCGACGGCGATGAAGTTGAAACGGTCGGCGCGGCTGCGGAACGGTTCATAGCTCAGAATTTCATTGACGGCTGTCTGGGCATGGTGGTAGAAAGAGTCTATCTCGGCGGCGGTGTAGCCTTCGGCGAGGATGGCCACATCAATGGCTTCACTTGAATCGCCCCCTTTGTGGAGATAGCGGTGAGGGAGTGGTCTGGTGCCGGTAATAGCCACGAGTTCGTCGTCGGGGCGATAGGTATGGCTCATGGATGCCATGGGGCGGTGGTGACTGTCGAGCAGCTCTATCTCCACTTTGGCGGGAGCTTTGGGGAGGGGCACGACAAAGCTGTTCTGCATGGCTTGCGGGGTAGTGAGGGCCTCTTCGGTAGAGAGCCATTCGTGGAACAAAGACGAGAATGAGTGGCGATAGATGGTGTCGCCCGAGGCTATATCAATCAGTGTGACGGTGCCGTTGCCTGTGAGGGGCACCCGGTCAAGGCTGTGGCGGCGTCCGGCCCAGCCGGCAAATTTGCTCTGGCGGTCAAGCATCACATGCTGATTGGCCGCATCGCCGGCAAACTGATAGTCGACTCTCAGGGTGCTGTCGTTGAAGTAGGTTTTGAAATCGGGGCCGTCGGCTGCATAGGCGGCAGTGAGTGTGGCAGCTGCAGCCAGAAATATGGGTAATCTCATTGGGAGTGGGTGTTGAATTGTGATAAATCGTGTGCAAAGTTAATCAATATGAGAGTGTAGAGAGGGGGATGTGGAGAAAAAATTGTAATTTTGCAGGCGCGACTCACCGATAGATAAAACAATGACGGGAAAATTGCAGAAAATGAAGTCGATGCTTGGGCTCGGTGGGCCTGAGTTTCGTACCGGTCTGGTGCTCAGCGGAGGCGGTGCCCGCGGTTTTGCTCATGTCGGAGCCATCAAGGCTCTTGCTGAAGTGGGCATAAAGCCTGATATAGTGGCGGGTGTAAGTGCCGGCTCTATAGCGGCGGTGATGTATGCCGCCGGAATAGAGCCCGACAAGATGCTCGAACTCTTTCTCAACGCGCGATTCTCTGATTTTTGTGAACTCGGAGTGCCTAAGGACGGATTTTTCACTCTCGACAGATTCAAGGCTTTTTTGCGACGCAACATCCCGTATGCCAATCTCGAAGACCTGCCGATAACGACTGTGGTCGGTGCGACGGATCTCGACAACGGCCGTAAGGTAGCGTTTGAAACCGGTCCTATAGCCGAACGTGTTGTGGCGTCGTGCAGCATTCCGATAGTGTTTAAGCCGGTGAAGATAAACGGCGTGCGACATGTGGACGGCGGGGTCCTCCACAATCTTCCGGCCTGGACCATTCGCGACCGATGTAAGTATCTGATTGGTGTCAACTGCTCTCCGCTTTCCAAAACTCCTGTGAGCAATTCGCTGATTGATATAGCCATGCGTTCCTACGAGCTTATGGCAAAGACTAATGTGGTGGCCGATATGGAAATCTGCGACATAGTGATTCGCACGGATGAGATTGCGAAGTACAAGGTGTTTAATCTCAAGCAGATTGAAAAGGTGTTTGAGAGCGGCTATCGCGACACGATGAATTTTCTGCTTGCCAACGGGTTTAAGCGCAAGGATGATACTCAGAGCGCCGAAACGACCGATACAGGTAAAACCGACTGATATTTTTATAACCCCTCAATGGAGCAAAAACCGATAATCTATCAGCTTCTTCCAAGGCTGTTCACAAACTACAATGAGAAGTGTGTGCCCCACGGCAATTACAACCGTAACGGCTCCGGAAAACTCAACAGTATCAATCAGGCAGTCCTTGCCTCAATCAAAGATCTGGGTGCCACCCATGTGTGGCTTACGGGTGTGATTGAGCACGCGCAGCGCAGCGATTGGAGCGCTTATGGAATAAAGAAAGACAATCCTTATGTGGTGAAAGGTGAGGCAGGCTCTCCCTATGCCATCAAAGACTACTATGACATAGACCCCGATCTGGCCGAGAGTGTGCCCGACCGAATGGCCGAGTTCGAGGCTCTCGTGTCGCGCATACACGATGCCGGCATGGATGTGATTATAGATTTTGTGCCCAACCATGTGGCACGTCAGTATCATTCTGATGCAGCTCCGGCAGGAGTGAAAGATCTCGGTGCGGACGACGACAATTCGATGGCCTTCTCGCCCGACAATAATTTCTACTACATACCCCGTCAGCTCTTCGCCCCTTATATAGACCTTGGCAGCGGAAAGAATGCCTATGTGGAATTTCCTGCGAAAGCCACCGGCAATGACTGTTTTTCGGCATTTCCGGGAGGTAACGACTGGTATGAGACAGTGAAGCTTAACTATGGTGTGGACTATTGCGACGGTGGACGTCAGCATTTCTATCCGGTGCCCGACACATGGAAGAAGATGCTCGACATCCTGCGCTTCTGGGCGGCAAAGGGTGTGGACGCTTTCAGATGTGATATGGCCTTTATGGTGCCTCTGGAGTTCTGGCAGTGGGCCATTCCGGTGGTCAAGAATCATCATCCCCACATAAAGTTTATCGCTGAGATCTATGACACCAACCTCTACCGTGACTTTATCAACACCGGCCACTTTGACTATCTCTACGACAAGGTGAATCTCTACGACACCCTCCGTGGCATCCAGACTTCGAATTTCTCGGCCGCACAGCTCACCGGATGTTGGCAGACGGTTGACGGTATAAGCCAGAATATGCTCAATTTCCTTGAAAACCATGATGAGCAGCGCTTCGGCTCGCGGTTTTATGCCGGCGACCCGGCCAAGGTGATTCCATCGCTCGTGGTAAGCTCGATGATTGGCACCGGGCCGATGATGATATATATGGGGCAGGAGCTCGGGGAGCCTGGAGCCGATGCCGAAGGATTCAGCGGATTCGACGGTAGGACCACGATATTCGACTACTGGAGCCTTTCGACCCTCCGGCGCTGGCTCAACAATGGAGCGCCCTCCGACGCCAATCTTTCCGGTCGTGAGAGATGGCTGCGGCAGAAATACCGCACCATACTGCGACTCTGCAACAGCGAGAAGGCAATCACCGGCGGAAGATTCTTCGACCTGATGTATGTGAACTACGACAATCCCACTCTCAATCCCCACCGGCAGTATGTGTTTCTGCGCAACTATGCCGACGAGACTCTGGTGATAGCCGTCAATTTCTCGGCCGATTCCTGCGATCTGCGCATTAATATTCCCCGCCATGCTTTCGATATGCTCCAGATTCCTCAGGGAGAGGCCATGATGACCGAACTTCTCACCGGCCAGAAGCTGCAGAAGAATTTTGCTGAAGATGTGCCGTTTGAGACCTTTGTGGGGCCGTATGATGCGGTGATCTGGAAAGTGAAGCACAAAAACACCACTCCCCACCGCAAAAAAATGGCTGCGGCGACCTCCGCTCCCGCAAAAAAATCCTAACTTTGTGGATATAAAAAATAAATCTGACTTATTAATATTACTATAATATGAACTCAGTGATCCATCCCATTAAGATTTTCGCCGGCTCAAAGTCGCGCTACATGGGTGAAGAAATTTGCAAATGCCTCGGCATGGAGCTTGGCAAGATGAATGTGCAGCACTTCGCCGACGGCGAGTTTGAGGTGTCGTTTGAGGAGCCTATACGTGGCTGCGAGGTATATCTGGTGCAGTCCACTTTCCCCAACTCCGACAATCTCATGGAGCTTCTGCTCATGATTGATGCCGCCAAGCGTGCATCGGCTCATTCGGTGATAGCGGTGATGCCTTATTTCGGCTGGGCCCGTCAGGACCGCAAGGATAAGCCCCGTGTGTCAATCGCTGCAAAGCTCGTTGCCGACCTTCTGATGGCTGCCGGTGTGAACCGCGTCATCACGATGGATCTCCACGCCGACCAGATTCAGGGATTTTTCAATGTGCCCGTTGACCATCTCTATGCCTCATCGGTGTTCATCCCCTATATCGAGAGCCTCAAGCTTGAGGATATGGTGATAGCCACCCCCGATGTGGGCGGTGCAAAGCGTGCCAACAGCTATGCAAAATATCTCGATGTGCCTCTGGTGCTCTGTCACAAGCAGCGCGCAAAGGCCAATGTGGTTGAGGCCATGACCGTGATCGGCGATGTGAAAGATAAGAATGTGATATTGATTGACGATATGGTAGACACAGCCGGCACAATAGCCAAAGCTGCCAATCTGATGATGGAGAAAGGCGCCAAGTCTGTGCGTGCTCTCGCATCTCACGCCATCATGAGCGATCCGGCATCGGAGCGTGTGGACAACAGCGGCATGACCGAGATGATTTTCACCAACTCCATCCCGTTCTCCAAAGACTGCAAGAAAGCTACCATTCTAAGCGTGGCCCAGCTCTTTGCCGACACAATCCGCAGGGTTCACAACAACGAGTCTATCTCAAACCAGTATCTGTTTAAGTAAACCGCCATATTATCCTGCCGGCCATAATCTCCCGGCGGATATATATAAAATCAAACGAGGAGATGTTTTCACAACGTCTCCTCGCTTAGATAATAAACCAATCATTATCACATTTCTTGCAATGGAAAAAGTAATTTTGCTATGTATCTTTAGAACGCATGGCGGAGTGATTGGTTCGGAGAGATTTTTGATTTAACATTGTTTTTGCATCTTGGGCGCACTGTTGGCACAATATCTTTCGTAACTTTGCAATGCGGTGGGGAAATAGCTCCCCTATGAGAAACTGCAACATGAGATTCAGATAAAAACAATAAGACTACTATATATGGAAAAGAAAAAAACAGCGTCAAAAAAGGAGAAGGTTGCCATTGACCCCCAGAAGGCCAAGCTTGCGGCTCTCAACTCCGCTCTTGAGAAGATAGAGAAAGATTTTGGCAAAGGAGCCATCATGAAGCTCGGCGACGACAAGGTGGAAAACGTGGAGGTGATTCCCACCGGTTCAATCGGTCTCAACTATGCTCTTGGTGTGGGAGGTTTCCCGCGCGGACGAATCATCGAGATTTTCGGCCCGGAATCGTCCGGTAAGACCACTCTCGCCATTCATGCCATTGCCGAGGCCCAGAAGATGGGTGGTGTGGCGGCCATTATCGATGCGGAGCACGCTTTTGACCGCTTCTATGCCGAGAAACTTGGTGTAGACACCGATAATCTCTTCATCTCCCAGCCCGACAACGGCGAGCAGGCTCTCGAAATAGCCGAACAGCTCATCCGTTCCTCGGCTATCGATATCCTTGTGGTCGACTCTGTGGCCGCTCTCACCCCCAAGAGCGAGATAGAGGGCGATATGGGCGACCGCAACGTAGGCCTTCAGGCCCGCCTCATGTCGCAGGCCATGCGTAAGCTCACAGGAGCAATCTCGCGCACCAAGACCACCTGCATATTCATCAATCAGCTCCGTGAGAAAATCGGGGTTATGTTTGGACCGTCGGAAACCACCACAGGCGGCAATGCGCTGAAGTTTTACGCATCGGTGCGTATAGATATCCGCTCATCCACCACTCTTAAGGATGGTGAGGATGTGTTGGGCCGTCACACCAAGGTAAAGGTGGTGAAAAACAAGGTTGCTCCTCCCTTCCGCCGTGCGGAGTTCGACATAATGTTCGGCGAGGGCATCAGCCGCTCAAGCGAGATTATAGACCTCGGAGTGGAGTATGGCATAATCCAGAAGAGTGGAGCATGGTTCAGCTACGACGGTTCGAAGCTCGCACAGGGTCGTGACCAGGCAAAGCGCGTGGTTCAAGACAATCCTGAGCTTGCCGACGAACTTGAAGTAAAAATCATGGAGGCACTCAAGGCAGAGTCTGCCGGAGCTGACAAGTCAGCTTCCAAGGCAAAAGACGTGAAGCCTAAAGCCACTCAAGAGAGTCAGACTCCTGCTGAAGAGCCCGATGAGCTTGATGTGCTCGATTTCGACAGCGACCTTCCCGACGATTTCTCAATCGAAGAAGACTGACCCTCCGATTAATATATAAATGCAGCCTATGGTGAACTGATGCTCATCCATAGGCTGCATTTATATATAATCTCTTCAGTGAGAGTGGGCTGTAACCCGTGGTTTAGTAGGAGCTGCTTTACCGGGGCGGCCGTTTTTCTCACAATAACAATATATGCCACAACAGGCATAGTAACCCTTCTGACACGTAACGCTTCCCCCCGTCGCTATAGTTCCAAGGCAGGTATAGAAGCCGGGCTGCATGCTGCATTCTATTGCTCCGGGGCCGCCTGCATGGCATCCGTTGGCATGCACTTCATTGCAAGTAATAGTGTCAAAGGGTTCGTGCTTCAATCTTTCCTGCCACAGTGCATAGAGTGTCGATGCCGGTAGGCTTGGTTTCTCTTGTCTATAAGGTTTTATAGATGTGTCGGGCAACTTCGCGAAATCCTCAAGCCGGGCGGTTGACACGACGGTGTCGCGCTCAGACGAGCATCCGACCGAGATCGCAATAACGCAGATTACAAGGAAAAGAAGGCGGTTCATAGCAGGATGATTAATTATCCACCGGCAAGTCAAGATAGCGGAGCACTCTGTCGGGAATCTCTTTGCGTGGAATGAAATGACATTGGATTGTCATGTTATCACCTACTCTATACAAATAGGGGGTGATACACTCATCAAAGTCTCCCGGCAGGGTATCCGCCTGAAAGAAACGGATTTTTCCGTCTCCTAATTCGCGATGATATACATGTAGATCTCTCGGGTGAGAATTGCGGAGTATTACAATCACTGTAGAGTCCGGGTAGGTCTCCGCATACCGGATAATCGCCTGATTGAGATGCGCCACGCAATCACCGCAGGCATGAAGCGAATAGCGAGCCACGACCATACCGGGGGAGAGTATGGAGGCTAATGGAACAGTATCGTTTTTAGAGGTGACCACAGGGTGGTCGCCGATGAGCGACACGCCGTTATGCGGCGCGCTCTCCTCCTCGTCGTAGGCTATTATATCGGCCGGGTCAAGGTCATAGGAACTTATAAGTTCAGGCTGTTCAGCCGCCTTTTGCGACTTATGGCATCCGGGAAGACTCCAAAGCAGCATTACGGCCAGAAATAAGAAATGTATAGGTCTCATGGCACGGCGATAAGTGAGAGCGGAAACATGAAGAGCCCCGGATTGTCTTCCGGCTTCTTCTCATCGATGACCGACAGCATCACACGGTTGCCCTCGATCTTATAAAACAGCTGCGGAAGCAGCGATGAACCCTCCGGAGGAGTAAATCGGGTAGCTTTTCCTTTGCCTGTGGCCTCGTCCAGACAGCAGATATATCCATTCCTGCCGGCCGGCACAAAGAAATATATCTTGCCGTCGGCCACCTGAAAAAAGCGCATCGGATATGCATAATCATTCATGCCGAGCTTATCAAGAGCCGAGAAGCGCTCGTAAGTTCCATTGGGAGCGGTAATCTCAGCCGGCACAGAGTGCTTGCCGAAGTCAATTTTCATAAGCGGGCGAACTCCGGAGGCATCGGCCACAAAGAGCGTGTCGCGGACCGGCTCCCAGTATAGCAGGCGACGGGCGGCTGAGTCGACAAACACGCGATTGTATGTAGTGATGCCGTCGCACCTCTCACGTCCTGCCACTGCTATCGGTTCTGTAGCGTAATCAGGGGCGTAACTGAAAAGTGTGCGGTATGGAGGCACACCCATAAATCTGTTGAGATAAAACACTCCCATTTCACCTGCATCATATATCTCTTCCGGCTCAAAAACCTGAGTAGGAGTATAGTTTAATGCCTCATAACCAATATAGGTTCCATCCTCGAGATATTTCTTTGTGAGATGGGTCGTGGCATCATATAGATGATACACAGAGTCTGCAACCCACATGTTTCCGAAATAAATAAAGTCGGCGGGAGCATCACCTTTTTTGGTCATATTGCCCTTAAAAGATCCATCAGGGCCAAAGCGCTTCACGAAGTGTCGTGACTGCACAATCAGAGTCTCTCCGAGCCTCTCGATATTGCTTACGTCATAGATGAGAGAGCTATCTGAAGTCTCAAGCCATACTATCGAATCCGGATTGATGATTACAACCTCAGGATTATCAAGGTCAACTTCATAGATTGCCAACTCTTCATGATTCTGACAACCATATAAGATTATTGCGCAGACTATCCACAGGGGAGCTATGCCTTGTGCTATAAGTCGGCGATATATCCGTTTGGAATAAGATAGCAATTCAATCAAAGACGTGAATCTTTTAATAATTTTAATGGATTGCAAATTAAGTAAAAAAGTGAGGAATTGACAATTAGGACTATGGTGTTTAGATTTTTTTAACAGTGCTAAGGTAAAGTTGTTATGAAATTTATTCGATTAAATGAATTATATGTGGTGTTTTAGTCTCATGTGTGGTAAGGTTGTTGTAATCGTAATATTTAATACATTAATTTATAGGTTATTAAAACTCCCCGCTGCCTCCGGATAGGGAGTGCGGCGGGGAGTGGTGCTTTTATTGTGCAGGTTTAGAGGAATCCTGGTGATGGAAGAGAGTTTAGCGGTAGTCAGCGAAACGCTCCTGAAGCTGCTGGCGGGCGAAGAAGATGCGGCTCTTGATAGTGCCGAGCGGCAGACCCATTTCGTCGGCAATCTCATTATACTTGTAGCCGGCCACATGCATGGTAAAGGGCACGCGATATTTATCTGGGAACTGATTGATTGCATCGGTGATTTCCTGAGCGCTGTATGATCCTTCGGGTGAGGCTATGCCTGAATCCTGAGAGAGGTTGAGGTGGTAGAGGTCTTCGGTCTGGTCTATGACTGTGGCTGTGCGCGACACTCTGCGATAGTTGTTGATGAAGATATTGCGCATAATCGTAAACACCCATCCCTTGAAGTTTGTGTTCTCAACATATTTCTCCGAATTATCGAGAGCCTTGAGTGTGGTGTCCTGAAGCAGGTCGTAAGCATCATCGCGGTTGGAGGTGAGCATATACGCGAAGTTGAGCATGTTGCTCTGGAGGGCCATCAGTTTGGTCTGGAAGGTTTCGGTTGCCATAGTAGTGATTTTTAAGAAGTGGTAATAGTTGATGTGAGTTTGTCAGGTGGTTTGTTTGTCATTGCTGACAATGCAAAGTTACGGCAAAAATAATGGTTGCAAGAATTTTGAGGTTAAAGGAGGTTAAATCAGTTACAATCTTGTTACGACAAATTGTAACATTCTGGTATAAAGGCAAAAAAGAATCCCGCCAATCTATCGCAGACTAACGGGAATATCACAATGATGAAAAAAACTATTCGAGCATCGGCGCCACACGTTGGAGAGCGGCGATAAAGCGGTCACACTCCTCTATGGTGTTGTAGAGTGCGAATGAGGCTCTGACAGTGCCGGTTATACCGAGTGAGTGCATGAGTGGCTGAGCGCAGTGATGGCCGGTGCGCACAGCAATGCCGAGCTTGTCAAGGAGCATACCGGTGTCATAGTGGTGGGAATTGCCTATCAGAAACGATATGATGGCGCTCTTATGAGGTGCTGTGCCGAAGAGCCTCATGCGTGGTATGGCGACCATACGTTCGGTTGTGTATTGCAGCAGGTGCTCTTCATGAGCGGCAATGGCTTCGATGCCTACGCGTTCCATATAGTCTATGGCGGTATGGAGAGCGGCGATGTCAACGAAATCGGGTGTACCGGCCTCAAATTTGAATGGCAGGTCGGCAAACTCCGTATGCTCGAATGTGACGGTCTTAATCATCTCTCCACCTCCCTGCCAGGGGGGCATCTTTTCAAGCAGATCCTTACGTCCATAGAGAACGCCCACTCCACACGGCCCATACATCTTGTGAGACGAGAAAGCATAGAAGTCTGCTCCGATGGCCTGCACATCGACTTTGAGGTGGGCAACAGCCTGAGCACCGTCAATCACAGCTACAGCTCCATGGCGATGGGCTTCGTCCACAATCTCGCGCACGGGGTTGACTGTGCCGAGCACATTGCTCACGTGGGTCACAGACACTACACGTGTTCGGTCGGTAAAGAGCGACCGGTAGGCTTCCATGTCGAGCACCCCGCGCTCATCCATGGGGATAACTTTAATCACTATGCCACGGCGGTCACGCAACAGTTGCCAGGGCACTATGTTGGCGTGGTGTTCCATGACTGAGAGAATCACTTCGTCGCCCTCCGACAGAAGCGAACCGTAGCTCGCTGCCACGAGATTGATAGCCTCGGTGGTACCACGGGTAAAGATAACCTCTTCAGGTGTGGAGGCATTGATGAAGCCGGCCACTCTGCGACGGGTGTCTTCGAGCAGAGATGTGGCCTCCTGCGAGAGGGTATGGACTCCGCGGTGAACATTGGCCTTATGGCTGTAGTACATCTCCTCGATTCTCTCCACTACCTGGCGCGGAGTCTGGGTGGTGGCGGTGTTGTCGAGATACACGAGCGGACGCCCGTAGATTTCTCTTGAGAGAATCGTGAAGTCGGCTCTCAAAGCCTCTATAGGATATTCTGACGGTTTCATAGCGTTTGGACACATCATGAATTGACGGGACAATCACCGCAAGTGGCCGAGACTCCGGCAAATCTACGCTCCACAAGATGGCGCAGTCTGTCGCGCAGTCCCTCTATGCCCACGCTGTCAATCACATCGGTCATGAATGCCTGCATGAGCATTACGCGTGCTTCACGTTCGGGAATGCCGCGTGTGCGCATGTAGAAGAGTGCTTCATCGTCGAGCTGACCGGTGGTGGCTCCATGGCTACATTTCACATCGTCATTGTATATCTCAAGCTGAGGGCGGGTGTGCATTCTCGCTCCGGGAGCGGCGAGGATATTGCGGTTGCTCTGATAGGCTTCGGTGTGTTGAGCTCCTGGAGCCACGAGAATACTTCCTTCGAAAGCGCCCGTAGAATCATCGTCGAGCACATATTTGAAAAGCTGATTGCTCTTGCATCTGGGTGCGAGATGGCGCACAACCGAGTTGTTGTCGGCATGACGGCGGTCAGATCCGATCACCATTCCCGAAAGTCGGGTTTCGCATCCGGGAGCAGTGAGATCTATATTATAGTCGTTGCGGGTGTTGCCACACGAGAGGGTGATACCGTTGAAGTTGAGATAGCTGTCGGCTTCCTGGCGCACGAACATGCGTGAATGGCGCGATGTGGCAGAGGTAGACTCCTCCATATCGCAATAGTCGAGCCGGGCATTGCGCCCCACGGCTATCTCAACCACCTGCGACGAAAGAGATGCTCCGGCCTCGGGCTGAGTATGGTCGCACACGAGAATCTGCGCTTCCGCTCCCTCCTCTATGACCACAAGCACCCGCCTTACAGCCATCACAGGCTCGCGCGAGCAGAAGATGTTGACGAGCTGCAGCGGGCGGTCGAGCTTCATGCCCCGGGGCACATAAATCATCACCCCATCCTGTGCCAGAAGTGTATTCAGGGCCACGGCGGCTTCAGTGAGAGGGGCAAGAGATCCATAGTAGCGTTCCACGAGTTCGGGATGTTTCTCGGCGGCCTCACGCAGAGAAGTGAATATCACACCCTCGGGGAGTCTCTTAACCAGAGTGGCAGAGGGGTGGAAAGTGTCGTTGAGGGTTATGCCGAGGAGAGTGCTCATATTTGGCACATCACACTTGAATGTGGCGGCCAGATCGGCTTCTACCGGCATACGCGAGATATTGACCCCGAAGTCAGGAGCAAACATATCGTCGACAGACGTGCGCTCGTAGCCTTCGTCGCCCTTATGGGGCAGGCGGCTTCTTTCGAGCACCTCAAGCGCCTCCGGCCGCAGACGGTTGAGTGCGGGCGCCGAATGAGAGTCGACAATGTCGCGGTGCTCAAGATAGAGCTCTATATATTGGTCAAGGCTGTTCATTTTTCAGTCTCCTCCTTGATCCAGTCATAGCCCCGCTCCTCAAGTTCAAGAGCGAGTTCAGGACCGCCCGTGCGGACTATACGTCCCTTATAGAGCACATGGACGAAATCAGGCTTTATATAATCGAGCAGTCTCTGGTAGTGGGTAATAACTATAGTGGCGTTGTGGGGTGTCCTTAGCTTGTTGACACCGCCGGCCACGATGCGCAGGGCATCGATGTCGAGCCCGGAGTCGGTTTCGTCGAGAATAGAGAGGCGAGGCTCAAGCATGGCCATCTGGAAAATCTCGTTGCGCTTCTTCTCGCCGCCGCTGAAGCCTTCGTTGACGGAGCGCGATGCGAGTTTGTTGTCAAGTTCCACAATCTCACGTTTCTGACGCATGAGTTTCAGAAATTCAGTGGCAGGCATCGGTTCCTCTCCGAAATATTTGCGCTTGGCATTGATAGCGGCGCGCATGAAATTGGTCATCGACACTCCCGGAATCTCAACCGGATATTGGAAGGAGAGGAACAGACCCTCATGGGAGCGGTCTTCGGGTGTGAGGCTAAGCAGGTCTGTGCCGTGGAAATTCACATGGCCGCCGGTCACAGTGAATGCGGGATTACCGGCGAGCACCTCGCTCAGCGTACTTTTGCCCGATCCGTTCGGGCCCATTATGGCGTGCACTTCCCCCTCGCCCACCGTGAGGTCTATCCCCTTGAGGATTTCCTTTCCTTCTACAGAGGCGCGGAGATCGGTGATTTCTAATAGCTTGCTCATATATGTCGGATATATTCGTTATCTTGATATTAATGTGGGATAGAGCTGCAGGCCCGGTTCAGCCTACACTCCCTTCGAGTGTGATCTGCAGGAGTTTCTGAGCCTCGACGGCAAATTCCATCGGGAGCTTGCTCATCACCTCTTTAGCATAGCCGTTCACGATTAGGCCTACGGCCTCTTCGGTGGGGATGCCGCGCTGATTGCAATAGAAAATCTGGTCTTCGGAGATTTTCGATGTGGTGGCTTCGTGTTCCACTATGGCGGTGTCGTTGAGCACATCGATATAAGGGAATGTATGGGCTCCGCAGTCGGGACCGAGAAGCAGGCTGTCGCACTGGGTGTAGTTTCGGCACCCCTTGGCAGCGGGAGCTACCTTTACGAGGCCGCGGTAGGAATTCTGCGAATGTCCGGCCGAAATGCCTTTTGACACGATGGTGCTTCGGGTGTTTGAGCCGAGATGAATCATTTTTGTACCGGTGTCGGCCTGCTGACGGTTGTTGGTCACGGCCACCGAATAAAATTCGCCCGTCGAACCCTCGCCGGCCAGCACACAGCTTGGATATTTCCATGTGATTGCCGACCCGGTTTCAACCTGAGTCCAGGAGAGTTTTGAGTCGCGTCCGCGGCAGAGGCCACGTTTGGTCACGAAGTTATAGATGCCTCCACGGCCGTCCTTGTCGCCGGCATACCAGTTTTGTACGGTGGAATATTTCACCTCTGCACGGTTTTCCACCACAATCTCAACTATTGCGGCATGGAGTTGGTTTTCATCGCGCATCGGGGCGGTGCAGCCTTCGAGGTAGCTCACATAAGAATCGTCTTCGGCCACTATGAGGGTGCGCTCGAATTGTCCGGTGCCTCCGGCGTTGATTCTGAAATAGGTGGAGAGCTCCATCGGGCAGCGAACACCTTTTGGGATGTAGACAAACGAGCCGTCGGAGAACACTGCCGAATTGAGCGCCGCGAAATAATTGTCGCGTGGAGGCACAACCGAACCCAGATAACGCTTCACAAGTTCGGGGTGTTCCTTGACAGCCTCGGATATGGAGCAGAATATCACTCCTATCTCGGCGAGCTTCTCGCGGTGGGTGGTTTTGACACTCACCGAATCCATCACCGCGTCGACAGCCATCCCCGCAAGTTGTTTCTGCTCCTGCAGGGGAATACCGAGCTTATTAAAAGTGTCGATGAGCTGAGGGTCTACCTCGTCCATGCTTTTCGGACCGGCCTTCTGCACCGGAGCTGCATAGTAGCTGATGGCCTGATAATCTATCGGCGGGATGTCTAGATGAGCCCACCGGGGCATTTCGAGAGTGAGCCAGTAGCGGTAGGCCTTGAGCCGGAATTCAAGCAGCCATTCCGGTTCATCTTTCTTAGCCGATATGAAGCGGATCACATCTTCGTTGAGCCCGCGTTCGAGAATATCGGTGTCGATATCGGTGTGGAAACCATATTTATATTCTCCCGAGCCGATGATTTCTTCATGGTGCGCGGAGAGATCTTTCTCTATGTCCTTTTCTTGGTCCTTCATGTCAGTTACAACAATGTGAGCTGATGGTTGGTTGCAGCCTCTTGCAAAAATCCGAGGATGCGGGGGGTGAGTTGCATAATGGAGTCGAACACGGCTCCTCCGGCCAGCTTGGAGGAGCGGAACAGCATGCTGTCGGGGTCAATAAGTTTCCAGAGGTTGAGCACCAGACTGACAACAACCATCCATTTGGCTGCTAAAAACAGGGAGCCCGCCACTCCGTCTACCGGCCCGAGATACATGGCATGAGTGGCCTTACGAAGCATCCGGGCTATAACCCACACTCCGCACCACACAGCCAGAAACAAAGCTCCGTAGCCCAGCACATGGGCGGTAGTTTCTGTCATCGATGCTCCGCCGGGCAGGTCGCCCCCTAAGAGCGATGCAACGAGTGCGGTGGCTCGTTCGCCGGCCATGCGGCATGCCACAAGGCCGGCCACCACACCGCCTATTGAGCCAATCTGACGCAAAGCTCCTTTGCGGTAGCCTATTATGAGGCCTCCGACAAAAATAATCGCGATAATTATGTCGATTCCACTCATTTCAATGCAAAATTACACAAAATTTCCAATTTTGCCGCTTCTTAAGCATGGTGGTGGAGGCAGTAGGGGGAGGGTGAGAGAGTGATGGTGGAAAACTGCATGGTGGCTACGTTGAAGCGGAGCAGCCTGTTTGTGAGAAGCTCTCCCGTGGCAGTGAGATATTTTATAGCTTCGGCAGCCTGAATCGTGCCGAGCAATCCTGCGGTGGCTCCAAGCGGCCCCATGGCGGTTGAAGTGTCGGGCTCGGAGTCGAAGAGGCAGCGGTAGCAAGCCGAGCCGGGCACCACGGTCATGGTCTGCCCCTCATAGCGCCATATCGCTCCATGGCTATAGGGCTTGCCGGCACTCACACAGGCGTCGTTTATAAGAAATTTAGCCTTGAAACTATCGGTAGCGTCTACCACAAAATCATAGTCTGCTATTACCGTGCTTATATTGTCGGCAGTCAGCATATCGGGGAGGGGAGTAACGGTGATGTCTGGATTTAGGGCACGCATGGACTCGGCGGCCGATAGAGCTTTCGGGCTTCCGATTCCTGAGGTGGTGTGGATTATCTGGCGCTGAAGATTGCTGATATCCACGGTGTCGCCATCGGCCACACCGATATGTCCCACTCCGGCGGCCGCGAGATACATGCACACCGGCGACCCGAGGCCTCCTGCGCCAACCACAAGTATGCTTCCGGCCTTGAGCTTCATCTGGGCCTCTTCGCCGAAACCGGGCAGATTGAGATGGCGGGCATAGCGCTGCCGCTCTTCATCTGTGAGAGTCTGGATGGCATTCATAGAGATGGTGTTAGTTGATAAGAGTCACCCCTGCCGAGAGTATGAGTGGCAGGGGTGGGCTATAGGTTTATACGTGGGGTTTATAATCAGATGTCGGCCGAGAACATGGGATCCCATGCGGGGAGCAATATCGGTTTCTGCTTGAGAAGTTCCATAACCTTGGGGGTGACATACTTCTTGTTGAGCACCAGGCGAAACATATATTCGTCAAACCACGGGTCGGTCATTATAAGGTGGCCGTCGTTGGCACCGGGTCCCCAGCTGTTTTCCACCATCCATTTCTTCGGTTTTCCGTCTTTATCGAGGTCAACGGCCACGAGAGTCATGGCATGAGATGAGCCGCTGGAGTGGGTGAGGATGCGCTGACGCTTGTCCATTCCGAAAGTGGTGCCGAAAAGCGAACCATAGTCATAATAGTCCACATCGAGCACGCCGCGATCGCGGTCGAAAAATTTGCCCACATCGCATGAGAAATACATTGCTGTGGAGTCTTTGATAGATGCGATAGCCATCTCCTTGATATCCTCGATGGGGAGATTCACGTATTTCCAGTTGTCGCCGTCGTAGGTGTGGCGGTCATATTCGATTTCATACACCTTGTAGTATTCACGGCTGGGATCGTTCATCACCATCACATAGTCATTGCGCAGGTCATTGCCAAGATATTCCTTGTAGAACTGCTGGGGAGTGTAGGTGCGGGGTTCTTCAACCGGGTTGCCTTTGGAATCCTTGCGTGCCCAGGTGAACTCTGTGGGAGGTTCGCCGAGATTTAGAGCGAGCATACGATACACCTGACCGAGCATCTCGGTCTTGCGGTCGGCAAGTGCGGCGGGTTTGGTACCTTTTGCTGCGAGGTCGCGCAGTTCCAGACCATATTCCTTAAGCTTCAGGCCGATGAGATTACTCATGCGCGAGGTGTTGTTTGACGAATAAGTTTCAACCATCACGTCTGATGGCACAACGCCATATTTTGTGATGATGTCGGCCACTCCGGTAAACTGTCCTCCGTCGCCCAGAGGATTCTTGAAGAGCCAGTCTACGGTCTGGTCTTCCATCGGACGGTCTGAAGTGTCGATGATGCCCTGCAGAAAGAGGTTGGCTTTCTCAAGCTGGTCGAAGAAAAAGTTATAGTTCTGCGAGAATTCTATGCGTGGAAGGTTATGCTCGTTCATCATCTGGGCACGCAGCACATTGAGCCCTGTGAAGAGCCAGCAGCGACCCGAAGAGCGCTGGTTGGTGATTCCTTTGGAGGGCACACGGTGTGAGAAGTGGGTGTCGAAAGAGTTGCGCGCATCGGTGTTGATGGCGAGCTTGTTGATATCGTTGTTTGATATGGCATTGTGGATAGCCTTGTCGGCTGCGGTGCCCTGATATGCCTGCTTGATTTTCGGAAGCATCTCGGGTGTGATGCCCCCCTTGGGATTGGCGGCGACGGCTGCCGATGCCGCAACAGCTATCAGTGCGGCAGCAAGAATGTGGCGGTTCATGTAATGATCGGTAAGAGATTAGGGTGTTATTTTGCGGGAATTTTCTCTATTCTGCGTTCGTGGCGTCCCCCCTCGAAAGGTGTGGAGAGGAAAGTATCTACTATGTTGAGAGCCACCACCGGGTCGATGAAGCGCGCGGGGAGCACGAGCACATTGGCATTATTGTGTTCTCTGGCGAGTTTGGCCAGCTCCGGAGCCCAGCAGAGAGCCGCGCGGATGCCTTGATGCTTGTTGAGAGTCATCGATATACCATTGCCGGTGCCGCACATGGCTATTCCAATCGGGCATTCGCCACTCTCCACGGCCAAAGCCGCCGGATGGGCAAAGTCGGGATAATCGCAACTGTCGGCTGAATTGGTGCCGAAATCCTTCACGGCTATGCCGTTTGAGGCAAGATAGCCTTCGATGATGCTTTTAAGCTCATATCCGGCATGGTCGGAGCAGAGCGCTACGGGTGAAAGGTTATTTTCCATAATGACCACAAAGTTAATAAATCTCCGCGAAATCCCCCGCTATATTTCCATTAATGATTGTTCTTACCGCCGTCATAAGTTAACCGAAGTTAAAAAAAACAATGGGCGGATAATCCTATCGTCACAAATTGCTATCGGAGCCGTCACTATAGTAGAAACGAGATTGGCTGAGCGCTCAGACTCAAGAATGAATAATATACTTAACGTTTCAGATAATGACAAAGAAAATCAAATCGCTGTTGTTTGCGTTTGCGTTGTCCGGACTCTCTTCTATTGCGTCGCAGACTCCGGTGGTGCCGGAAGACACTACATCGCGCACTCTCGATGAGGTGGTGGTGACCGCCGCGCGTGAGTTTCATAAAGGCGACCACGATGTGATACTCCTCTCTGCCGAAAATAAGCAATTCGGTTCCAATGCTCTGAGCGCAATTTCGTCGCTCAACAGGTTTACCACTAAGCTCAGCGCATCCGAATTACTGTCATGGGACGGCCAGAAGGTGTTCATCCTGCTCAATGGCGTGCCATCAACAGCCATGGAACTCAAGGCATTCAAGGGAGAGGATATTCAGAAAATCGAATACTATCAGATCACGCCTGCACAATATGCTGGATTCACTTCCGGGCCGGTGGTCAATGTTATTCTGAAACGCCGCCATGACAGATATTATACCGGCTATTTTGATGGAGATAATGCCGTCAACACCGGATATGGCACAAATCAGGTATCGTTCACTTATCGCGACTCGCTTAATCAGGTGACACTTAACGACAATATCTTCAACCGGAATAACACCGGCATAGAGCAGGGGAGTCTCTACCGCTATTCGCCTATCCTTGCCACAGGCTATTTTGGTACGAGACACGACAAAGAGCTGAACAACACCTTCGTCTCATCCTATCAGCGCTATCAGGGAAGCCATCTTTTCAACGCAAAGCTCACATGGATTCATAATAATGGCAGTGAAAATGAATCGCGCGTCGGCGAGGTGATAGATGCCGATGAATCATATTCCGGGGCAGGCTCTTCTTTGCTCAAAAACAACGTGAATACTCTGGCAGCCGACCTATACTACCACTATACTTTTGCCAATGGCAATATGGTCTATGTCAATGCTGTCAACTCATTCGGGCGAACCGACTCCAAATCTGCACGTTCGCTCTTTATGCCGGTTCAATATGAGGATATGAGCTATGATGTTGAGTCGGAGCTACGCAACCGCACATACTCCCTCAAGACTAATGCCACATTTGTCACTCCAATGCGCCCTGTCGGAATGTTTGTGGCCTCGGCCACCTATAATTTCAACCGCATGCACCAGACTTCGATGACTGACAATAGCGTGCAGTCAATCCACAGCACGGATATCAGAGGCAGCTGGATTAAAAGCACGAAATACTGCACAATTTATCCTCAGGCCGGGGTGAATGTATCTGACCAGATTACTCCGACTGCTTCCTCCACCTCAGCAGCCCCCTATGGCCGCTTATATTTCGATATATGGCCCGGAGGGTCGCTCAAAGGCACGAGCTTGCAGCTCACTCTCACCGGCTCGCGCACCAATCCTACTCTCGGTCAGCTCGCCGATGGGCGCACATATATAGACCGCCAGTTTATAGCCACCGGCAACCCTGACCTGAATCCGGCATGGAAGTTTTTAGGCAATCTCTCCCTTTGTTATTTCGCTCCATCAGGTGGTGATAAGCTGATTGTCCGCTATGTGCCTACCTATATCCATCACCCCATAGTGTCTGTGATCACTCCGGGAGCCGACCTTACGGTTATGGCTCCCGGCAACCTCGCCCACAGTATTAGTCATAGGTTTGATTTCGATGCCACATGGCGCCTGGTGAAGTGGCTTGAGCTGTCGCCCTACCTTGAGGTCTACAATTGGAGCTACTCCACTCCATCGAAAACTGTCAGCGACACCTATCTGCGTGTTGGTGGCACAGTGGCTATGATGCTCAATCAGTGGAGTGTTGAGCTTGCGGCTAATTCACCGACAAAAGACTATGACGGTGATCTCATCTCCCGAGGGAGCGCTCAGTTCTATGTCGGTGCGAAATATAATATAGCCAACTGGACTCTCGGAGCATCGTGGCACTATTTTGGCCACAAAGACCTCAAGGAAGGTAATGCGCGACAATTCAGCTACTCACAAACCACTCATATGCCTAAATATCAACGTATGCTGAGCTTTATGGCATCCTACTCATTCTCTGTAGGCCGTTCTCGCCGTCATCAGAACCGTCAGATTACCACCAACGAATTTGACAACGGTCTCAACCGCTACAACAAAGTGGGTGCCGATTAGACCCTGTTCCCCACCTTAGTTCTCAATCTTGAGATTCATGCCGTTGAGGCGTCGGTATAGATCAAGGGCATAGACATCAGTCATGCCCGACACATGATCAAGCACCGCCTGAATCTTGCCGTAGAGAGTCGGGGAATTCACATCATACTGCTTCGGCACCTTCGACAATAGTAGCTGCGAATAGTTCAGACCGGGAAATCTCACCGCATGGATAAGCTTCTCCATAAGGAAAGATATGATCATAGTGCCGGCCAGCTCGATATCCACAACGTCTCCCGCACGGTATATCTTGTCCCAGGCAAGATCAGAGCAGCGACGGTAGCCTTCACGTTCCCTGTCCGGAATATGGTCTATGAGCGGCCCATTGAGTTCCCCGGCCAGAATGGTCTCTTCATTGGCAGTAAAGGTTTCGGCACACGCGCCCACAAGAGCGCCGATTACGCAGGAGCGCAGATAGCCGATCTTTTCGTTTGGATCATCCACATGGCTCATCGTGCGTTCCATCCTGGCTGCACGCTCCGGCCCGAAGAAACTCAGGAAGAGCGGAATCACTTCGGCTGTGGTCAGCAGACCGAGCTTGTGGGCATCCTCTATATCCATCACCTGATAGCATATATCATCGGCAGCCTCCACCAGATAGACCAACGGATGGCGCGCATAGCACATCTCACCCTGCGGCCCGGGTTTGGAGAGCATGCCGAGTTCGGTGGCCACACGGCAGAAGCTCTCAGCTTCAGAGGTGAAAAAACCAAACTTATTTTTGTTGCCGGCAAGGGTAGACTCAAAAGGATATTTCACGATAGAGGCGAGGGTGGAATAGGTCATGGCAAATCCACCCGGACGACGCCCGTTAAACTGATGTGTGAGCAGCCTGAAAGCGTTGGCATTACCCTCGAAATGAGTCAAATCGGCCCACTGTTCCGGAGTCAGGTCTCCCTTCAGTTCACGACCTGCTCCCTCGCTGAAGAAAGTCGAGATAGCTTTCTCGCCCGAATGGCCAAACGGAGGATTGCCAAGATCATGAGCCAGACACCCGGCGGCCACAATCTCACTGATGTCGTCGAGTTTGCCCACCCACGGACAATCTGCATAGCGCTCACGCAATATGATAGACACCTCCGTAGCGAGCGAGCGGCCCACACAAGCCACCTCAATGCTATGGGTCAGACGATTGTGGACGAAGATACTTCCCGGCAGAGGAAACACCTGAGTCTTATTTTGCAGACGGCGAAAAGGGGATGAGAAAACGAGACGGTCATAATCGCGCCTGAAATCACTACGCACCCCCGGCTTAGCGTCATGATAATCTTCGAGTCCAAACCGCTTGTCGCATATCAGTCTGTCCCATTCCATTGTGTGATTGCTATTCATGGATGCAAATATAGATAAAAAAACAGGATTTTCTTACGTTTGGTGCATAAGAATGGTCAATACCGCGCAGAACATCCTTGCCGCCACATTCTTGACCATGCGGTTCTCTTTCGGTCCGACAAAAAGATCCATCTGTTCAAGGACATCTTCCAGACTATTTCCGTTAAAATCGCTCGCAAGTTTGAACTATCCTCTGCCTAAGCAGGTCTTCAACGTTTATCGGTAGTGCCATTAAATCAATTATTTAGAATAGTATGTATTCAATGCCAGAGGAAAAAAGCCATCAAGACATATGAACCATTACGCAAAATCACTAAAAAACAATGATGTTGTTAAGGTCAAATATCCCGATAATCAGCACCGTACATTCAAAAGTTTTTAGTAATTTTGCATCTTCCGATAATATAGCCTTATCAGAAGATGACACCAGAACAGATAGCTAGAGAGAAAATAGACCGTATGTTTACGGAGTCTGGATGGGCAGTGGTTGACCGAGATCACTACTCTCCAGAGATCTCTGCTGTCGCAGTTGAAGAAAGTTTGATGAAAGGCAATTGCGAGGCAGATTATCTTCTATTCATAAATGGTAAAGCAGTTGGTGTATTAGAAGCCAAACGTCAAGAAGTAGACGTTACGGATTCAATTGTAGCAGAGCAAGCCGAACACTATGCAAGGAGCGTTCCAAATTGGTGTCAAGCTTGGCAGACTCCATTGCCTTTAGCCTATGTTAGTAACGGTAAGGAGTTATATTACCGTGATTTAAGAGATTCAGATGGGTGCTATGAGCCTCTGAAAAAGATACACAGCCCCAAAGAGATTACCCGAATGCTTGGAATCACTGATTTCTATGCAGCTCTCCCGACTCTTCAAAGGCGTGGACTTCGTGACTGCCAGTATGAAGCAATAACAGAGCTTGAAAAAAGTTTCCGTTCAGGGCAAGACCGAGCTTTGATGGTGTTAGCTACCGGTGCCGGAAAGACCTATACCGCGTGCTTGGCAACTTATCGAATGCTCAATTACACCCCGATGAAGCGCGTGTTGTTTCTTGTTGACCGCAATAATCTTGGTAAGCAGGCTGAAGGGGAATTTGGCACATTTCGACTGACGGAAAGCGGAGATCCATTGAATACGATATTTGAAGTTAATCGGCTCAAATCAGCAAAAATAAGGGAAAGCGACCAGGTGGTAATTTCTACCATACAGCGGCTTTTCTCTCTACTTTCCGGCCAACCTATCGAAGATTCTGATGATGAAGAGGCTACCGAAGATGTTCATTCCGACATCACGTTGCCTCCTAATCCTCTTTTGCCTCCGGACTTCTTTGATATGATAATCATTGATGAATGTCATAGATCCATTTATGGAAACTGGCGTGCTGTCCTTGAATACTTCAACACGGCTAAGCTCATTGGTCTTACAGCTACCCCTGTTCCTGAGACTTTGGCTTTTTTCAACAATAATCAAGTAGTAAATTATACTCTTGAAAAGTCAATAGTTGACGGTGNTAATGTTGATTATCGAGTGTATAGAATCAAAACTCAGGCTACGGAGGATGGCGGAGCAATACGAGAGGGAGATAAATTACGTCGTATCACTCGTTATAACGGCAAAGTTGAAAATGTTGAAAATCGCGAAATAAAGAACTACACTGCCACAGAACTTAATAGAAGTATAGTTAATCCGGCTCAGATAAAACTGATATTGGAAACATATCGCGATNCTGTGTATTCTGAAATGTTNACCGACCCTAAACGAGAGCCCAATATGAACTATCTCCCCAAGACTCTCATATTTGCGCTCAATGATGCTCATGCAACCAATATTGTCNACATAGCAAAAGAAGTTTTTGGTCCTGAAATAACGGTTGANCCCGATCGTTTTGTTCAGAAAATTACTTATTCGGCAGGNGATAGCAANGCNCTNATCCGCTCATTCAGAAANGANAAGGATTTCCGNATAGCGGTTACAGTNACNCTNGTTGCTACNGGTACCGATGTAAAGCCTCTCGAAGTCGTNATGTTTATGCGNGATGTNGAGTCNCAGCCGCTTTATACNCAGATGAANGGNCGAGGNGTNAGNACCNTNGGCGATGANCAATTGCGTAACGTTACACCTAATGCGTTCAGTAAGGATATTTTCTACATTGTGGATGCCGTGGGTGTAACTGAACACGCTCATTCTATACCTGCGCCCAGCGAAGACCAATCGACTCAGGTAATAACACTTCGTCAGCTATTGGAACGAATTACCCACGGAGAGGTTCATGACGACCACCTGCGTNTGCTGGCAGGACGACTTGCCCGAATCCACAACAAGGCTACCGAAGAACAACGAAGCAAATTCGAGGGCCTCGCCCACGCGGCAATGANCGATTTATCAGCTAATATATATCAGGCTCTTGAAGCCGGAACATTGCCGCCATATATAAACGTTAACGAGCCTAACAANGANCGTAAAGGGCTTNTCAGANNGCTTGCCGTTCATCCTGATGCACGAGAATATTTGTGTGTTCTTAATGCCGGTTTCATAAACATTCTCCAGCCTGGCGAAGATACTCTCATAGAAAAAGGATTTTCTCAGGAAGAGGCTGTTTCAACTACCAAGGCATTTGAAGAATATATTGAAGCCCATCGTGATGAAATTGAGGCNTTGAGNATNATNTATAATAANNCNGGAGAACCGTTNACNTA
>JAAVDA010000005.1:0-3734 GCA_014802045.1 Bacteroides sp. | reverse complement strand
TTCTCAANGATCTTGANNGNANACTNNGNGAGNTNAANCANAANTTNAANGTNTCNCANTTGTGGAANAANTATTCNATNCTCANCCCCAANGANGTACAGANNTTTACNACTAAGGAAGAGAAAGACGCATTGACAAACATCATTCAGGTTNTACGNTANGCNATGCNNTTGATTCCGGAGCTGAGAAGTCTGCCGTCAATGGCTGCCCAGCGCTTTGAGCTATGGTGTGGACAGGCTCAGCGACCTTTGACTGAAACTCAGAAGGAGGTAATTCGGCAGATTGTCGGGTACATCGTAACAAATGGCTCAACAGAGCTAAAGGATGTTCGCGATTACGATAAAACGATTGCCGCTCAAATTATCCGCTCTTTTGGCAATGCCGCNTCAGCCAAAGAGGCAATACTCTCACTCTCTCAATTCTTGATATTTAATAAAAAAGCAGCATAATCATTATGGCTAATAATATATCCACGCCTCAGTCTTTAACAAAGAAAGTCTGGACGCTTGCAACGACACTGGCCGGACAAGGCATAGGTTTCACAGATTATATCACTCAGCTTACATATCTTCTTTTCTTGAAGATGGACGATGAGAATGTAGAGACCTTCGGCGAAGAATCCGCTCTCCCCGCGGGTTGCAGATGGAGCGACTTAAAGGGAGAAATGGGTGAAGATCTTGTAAATACATACGAGAAGATACTCGACACTCTAAGTAAGGAGGATAATCTTATCGGTACCATATATACTAAAGCACAAAACAAAATTGATAAGCCTGTCTATCTAAAGAAGGTGATTGATATGATTGCCGAAGAAGATTGGCTTATTATGGATGGCGATGTTAAGGGTGCTATCTATGAGGGCATTCTTGAAAAGAACGGTCAGGATAAGAAGAGCGGTGCAGGTCAGTATTTTACACCTCGCTCTCTGATTCAGGCTATGGTTGATGTTACTCGTCCCCAGATAGGTGAAACTATCCTTGACCCGGCTTGTGGGACCGGAGGTTTTCTTCTTGCAGCTTACGATTATATGAAGGCCCAATCAGCCGACCGTGAGAAACAAGATTTTCTAAAAAACAAATCCCTTCATGGTGTTGATAATACTGCGCTTGTCGTTACGCTTGCTTCAATGAATCTTTATCTGCATGGCATAGGCACTGACCGTAGCCCGATAGAATGTCGAGATTCACTTGAAAAAGAATCAGACGTGATGGCNGACGTAATTCTTGCNAATCCGCCTTTCGGNACACGTCCTGCCGGTTCGGTTGAAATTGATCGACAGGATTTTTATGTTCAAACCAAGAATAATCAGCTTAATTTCCTACAGCACATGATGCTATCGATGAAAAATNGTGGTCGTGCGGCTGTTGTGCTTCCTGATAATGTGCTTTTTGAGGGTGGTGCCGGTGAGACTATCCGGAAGAGATTGCTTAAAGACTTCAACCTNCATACAATCCTTAGACTCCCCACAGGTATATTTTATGCTCAGGGCGTTAAAGCTAACGTNTTGTTTTTCACGAAAGGAACGCCAACCCAAGATGTATGGTACTACGACTACCGTACGGATGTGAAGCACACCCTGGCNACCAATCCCATGCAACGCCATCATCTTGATGATTTCGTGAAGTGCTACAATGCTGATAATATGGCCGGTCGCAAGGAAACCTATAATGATGAGACTGAGCCGAACGGACGTTGGCGTAAGTATAATGTAGAGGAACTGCTGAAACGCGACAAAACCAGCTTGGATATCACCTGGATTCGGAAAGAANATGATCTGGAAAATGTATCTCTATCTGAACTTATGGCTTCGATAAAAGAGAAAAGCGACAATATCGCATCGGCNGTNGCNCAACTTGAANNNCTNTTTNCNNAACTCAATATNNANNAAGANTGATTTATGGGTAAGACAGTTACAACCTATCTTGTAGATGGCGANCCAAAGGGAACTCGCTACGCTTTTATTAGCAATAAGATTTGTCAGATGTTTGTTGTTCCTCGCTCAAATCTTGACTATCTTGACAAGCAGAAAAAACTTCAAAAGCCAGCATTTTATATTCTCATTGGTGAAGATGANATGGCTAAACCACAGGCCTATATTGGTGAAACTGAAAATTTCAAAGAGCGTGTCAAAGACCATGACCAAAAGAAGACATTTTGGCAAAAGGCTCTGATATTTGTTTCAAAGGATGCTGATATGACTAAAACCGATGTTCAATATCTTGAATATCTTGCAGTGCATCAGGCGTTACAAGTAAATCGCTATAATCTTAAGGAAAACAAGCAAACTCCTAAAGAACCAAATCTGCCTGAGTACCAAAAAGATGCAATGGATGAGTTTTTTGAAGATATAAAGTTCTTGACATCATTCATTGGAATAAGTATCTTTGAAACAGCTATTATTAATAAACTCTCTGTTTTTCATTTTAAGCGTAGAGGTGCTGATGCAAAAGGTGTTTATGATGGGAGTGGGTTTACGGTACTTATGGGTAGCAAATTGTCAAAAGATTTTGTTAGTTCTTGCAANACCATAGAGAAGCGAGAAATGATTATTAAAGATTTTTGTCAGACTGATGAGAATGGAAGNCCCGTACTTACTTCAGATGTTTCATTCCCAAGTCCAAGCACCGCTTCAAGTATATGTGGAGGTTGCAGCTCAAATGGTTGGGTTGATTGGAAAAATGATAAAGGACAAACTCTTGATGAGATTTATCGTAAAAAATAATTGCTATGGATACGAAAAAACTTCGCCAAAAGATACTTGATCTTGCAATTCGTGGTAAACTTGTTCCGCAAGATCCCAACGATGAACCGGCATCTATACTTCTCGAGCGCATCCGTGCCGAGAAGGAACGCCTCATAGCAGAAGGTAAGATCAAACGTCCNAAAAAGTCCAAAACAACTTCCTCTGAGTCTCATTATCAGAACTTCGAGCCGCCATTCGAAATTCCCGATGGCTGGATATGGATTAAGTTATCTGATTGTTGCCATATAGTCGGAAGAATTGGATTCCGAGGATATACAAAGGATGATTTAGTGTGCGAAAGCGATGGGGCTATTACTTTAAGTCCATCAAATATTGTTGATGGAAAGATGGACTACGCGTCATGCACTTATATCTCATGGAAAAAGTATAATGAATCACCAGAAATTCAAATCAGAGAAAATGATATTTTATTAGTTAAAACAGGATCGTCTTACGGTAAATGTGCTTTGGTGAATAATCTTCCAAAAGAAGCGACTATTAATCCTCAATATGTTGTATTAAAATACATTTCAGTTGTTCCCTTATACCTTACTTATATTCTACAATCAAATTACGCCAGAGAATGTTTTGATAAGTTTGTACTAGGTACGGCAATACCTACTTTTACACAGGAAAAGCTAGGGAATCTTGTTATTCCGTTACCTCCATATAGAGAACAACTAAAAATAGTAAATAAGATTAACGAACTTCAAGGATATGTTAGTAATCTATATGATTATTTTCGTAATCTGAGTATAAGTATAACAAAAGTAAAGTCGAAGATTCTTGAGCTTGCGATGGAGGGGAAGCTTGTACCGCAAGATCCGGCTGATGAATCTGCTGCTGAGATGCTCAAACGCATCAATCCAAACGCCAAGATTATAACTGATAACCCACATTCATGGAACATACCTAATGGGTGGTGTTTATGTGAGTTACGAGATTTATGTACTTTTCTTTCTCGTGGTAAATCTCCAAAATATTCAGATGT
>JAAVDA010000004.1 GCA_014802045.1 Bacteroides sp. | reverse complement strand
ACTATAAATTTACAAAATCTCCGTGAATTTACCAAGAAAATCAGCCACTTAGTTTCATGCTAAATGGCTGATTGTTTTATCTTTGAACGTGCGCTTCCTTATATCGAACTCACGTTATTATACGAAGTTTCATTTACGGAACTTATATTTTAGAAGTACATAATCTTCCATGTCAATATCTTTTAGATCCTTTTCTGCTAACTCCTTTTTATTGAGAAGCAGAGTGGGATTTTCAATCAGAAATTCTTTGCGGTAAATTGTATAGGCGTAATTTTCATCTATCATTCTTATGGATGGGAAAATAAATTCTTTCCCGTTGCTTAGGTTTATCTTGAGATTTGAACCTTTGGTACGATTTGATACAATTGTATACCAATCATACGTCGATGACGAATTTTTTCTTACCAGAGTGATGATCAGGCGTGAGTTAATCATCTGACGCATTGGATACTCCCGCGAGGAATTAAATATTAAGTTACTCTGATTCATGATATCCGAACCTGTTGCGTCAATCTCTTCCTTAGTGAGGAACTCAGAGCCAAAAGAAAAATTAACATACGGTATTATAGAATCCTGTGTCAATTTATATAGATATTTTGTATAAGCAGGTGGGCATAATATTATAGTGGAGTCAGGAAGTTCTGAAAAGCAATCGTTTTGCATAGATATGAATGATGTACTCCCATGAGGGTAATTGAGTGTTCTTATTACGGTCTCCTTATTTGAGTCAAATATATCAACTCTTTCGGGTTGCTCACTGGTTAAAGTGGGTAATAAGAGATATTTATCTTTACCCAAATCATACCCATAACTGTATAACATGGCGGTATGTCCAATCTTAGTAGGAAGGTGAACTTCTCTGATGGTGTTGAAGTACCTGTCATAGGTTATCATTTTGAAAGGTGAGAGAATTATTACCTGATCCATTTCTTTTCCAAAAAATGCTCCCATAAGAATCTCATATTCTCCTGGTCCATTACCATATTTTATATTTGAACAAGAAAGATTGTGTCCTTCCCAATCAAAAATGTGAACTAATTGACGAACATCGGTAATTAAAATAAGACTATCGGATATATCTATTTTGTTGCAGGTGTTTGGATAAGTTTCCTTCTCGAATTGGAGAGGAACGAGGTCGACCTTTTCAAATATATCATCTATAATTCCTTCTGATAAATTAGTTAAATCATGATACTCGGATTCATCTCTCGTTATATGATTATTGCTACACGAGTAAAATAGGAGTAGTATAAAAATACTCATTATATTCCTTACTACCATATTGAAATATATGTATAAATGAGAGTATTTCAATTTGAAAAGGAGAATTATGGCTTATTTATAAACCACAGTTTTTTCAACTTATGTGACGTTATGAAATACTCTCATCAGAAGTTTAATGTTTAGCAGAAGTCCATTTGACTCCCTGAAAAATCACACTCCCTAAAAACTGCTGGAGGCTCCTCAATAAGGAGAATGAGTTTCCAACAGCGTCCATGACCTCCTGTATTACAGAAGACTTCTACGGGGTCGAGCTCGATATCCGTAAGGGCTTCGGCGTTGGCGAGCTGGAGCTCTGTGAGGGTGGGTTCGGCTTTCTGACCAAAGCCGAGGTAGGCGGAGATGCCTACGGCTGCAACTGCGGCAGCTGCCATGATTTTCTTTCTCATATTTTTTGAGATTGGTTTATATTGTTATCTGAACAAGCCTCAGACCATGGCTTTTCTGATGTTTAGACTTTATTTATATTTCCGCTATATATGTTGTGTCGCCGTAGGTCACGGTGATTTTCACATAGCCATGAGAATCGGGGAGAGCCACAAAGACTCCTTGGCCGAGGTTGCCTATGGCATCAAACAGAGTCTCTCCGTCGGCATCTTCAGCCGATACGGCAATCATACCGTCTGTGTGACCGTAGATAAGCACGCCATCCTCCATATATACTCCGAGCACCGGGCACGATATGCCATCCTGAGGACCACCTACGTTACCATCTTCTTTTTTGGGTCTGAATTGGATAGGATCATCCCCATCCGTAGCTACGGAACCGGCTGCCACCGAGGAGCAGGATATCAAAAGGAAAAATAAAAATAGTAATTTTTGCATATAGGTGGGTGATTTGTATTATATTTCTACGGGCAAAATTAGCACAACCATTGCTAAAAAACTGCAAAAATGATACTTTTTCTCACTAACCATCCCCGTTTGTAAATGACTGATATTAAGGATATTAATCAAAATAAATTTACCAAAAATCTAACCAATGTATAACCGGAGTTATTCGCCTGAATATCAATAACATACAACTTTATGTAGTTAAACATCTAAATATCAGCGCATTGAATCATTCATATGCAGGTGGCTGAGTATATCCAGCTCAACATGGTGGGTATTCTTGAGCAGCTTTACTTTCAGTTTGTGTTTTGCAGTGTGGACGGCTTGAGTGGTTTTCTTATCCATCAATACTGCTATAGACTCCGCTCGGAAACCAATATAAAGATATAGCGACAGGAGGTAGTCATTCCTGCTTAGATCGATGTATACACTTTTGAATCTGGACATCCAGTTATCATTATACCGGTCAATGAGTTCAGCAAGGTCTTCAACCGTTTTACTGTCACTGAGTCGTCGAATAGTGGACAGAGTATCCTTATACACCTTATTGCCGGGGAGAGTATCTGAATTTCGAAACCACATGCCATAGACATCATCAAGCATATCCACTTGACGGGAAAAGAGACTCTTAAGCTCTTTCCGGAATTCGTTTTCGCGAAGTTGAACCAGCGACTGCAAGGAATCCTTTTCAGCCTCCAACGCTCTGTATTTATCCTGACTGTCTGAAAGTGTCTTTCGACTTCGATCCAAATCCTCTCTAAGAATATTTCTCTGGGCTTCCAACTGTTCGTATCTTTCCTGACTGAGTGACAGAGTCTGACTTTTGAATTTCAAATCTTCATGAAGTGTGGACAGTTCGGCGAGAGACTTTTCTTTTTCCAAGCGTTGGACATAAAGGCGCCTGCTAAAATAAACACATAGCAGCACAACCAACAGTAACGCTCCAAGCATCACTCCGTATGTGAGAAGCCTATTATATTTCAACCGCAGATTCTGATTGTCAATGCGAAGCCTGTAGGTATCGGTAAGCAAATCGGTTGGTGACACAATAAGCTTTTTTTCGTCAGAGAGCCCGAGTTTCCTGGCATATTCTGTTCTCAGCTCATAGGCCGCAGCCATATTTCCTTTTTTCGCATAGATGTCGGCCAGCAGAGATAGTCGATAGAGCGAATCCGGCTCATGCATGCGGTAGTGTTCGGCATCTTCTATCAATCTCATGGCCTCATCATCGCGCCCAAGATGCATAAGAGCTGATGCAAAGCGGAATTTATGGTTGGGTCCTATATCTGTTCCCTCCTCGAGGAGCTGAGTGTAGGTGGCAGCAGTCCCCGCATAGTCATCGGCCATATGCTGCGCGGTTGCCTTGCTTTTCAGAATCTTAGATCTGAACAAGCTATCTTCTCCAAGCAGGCTTTCGTCAACATTTGCTATCACTTCGAGCGCCTCTGCCGG
This sequence comes from Bacteroides sp., assembly GCA_014802045.1. Lineage (GTDB taxonomy): Bacteria > Bacteroidota > Bacteroidia > Bacteroidales > Muribaculaceae > Paramuribaculum. The sequence continues at coordinate 65,293 of JAAVDA010000004.1, read as the reverse complement.
GCGATGATTGTAGGTGAGGGCATCGGCAATATCTATGTCCATCCATGCGGCATGGAGAGGCTTTTTCGCCTTAGTAAACAGCTGCTTTGCTTTTTCAGCCCATTCAAGCTCTTTTGCTACATTATCAAGACCGTAATAGGCTGTAGAAAGCTCGCGGGCGCTCATGGCCTGATAGAAGAGGTTGCCGGCAGCGGTGGCTTTCTCGTGGGCTTCGTGGAGAGCCACGAGGCTCTTGCCGGGGCTGTTGATATTGTTGTAGATCACTCCCTGATAGTAGACCGACTGGTAATCGAGGCTGTCGCCCCGGCCGGAGTAGTGGTCTACGGCTATATTGATGAGCGTATCGGTGGTGTCAGCCCTATGATTTTTGAGCATGGCCTTGTTGAACAGTAGTGCATGCCAGGGTCTGAGCTCCCCGCGCAGAGAGTGGCTCTTGATGTGGCTGAGTATGGTCAGAGCCGAGTCGGGGCGCAGATCCATAAGGCTGTCGGCGGTGTGGAGCTGACGGCTCACATCGCCTTCAGCCCTTTGGCATCCGGCTGTGGCTCCTGTAAGAAGCATTAGAATTACCCCTATAATAATAGCTCTTTTCATCATGACGCAAATATAGATAAAAAATACGGAATAGCTATACTAAGGGAATACTTTACAATAAGTTGCCCGCCACCAATATTGGCAGCGGGCAACATTATTTTCGGTCTTCGACCGATTTGCCTGCAGGAAGGATTAGCCTACTACGATGTTGACAATCTTTTTGGGCACTACTATGACTTTGCGGATGGTCTTGCCGTCTATCCATTTGGCGGCTCCTTCGTTGGCAAGGGCAACGGCCTGCACTTCGTCGGCCGACATGTCGGCAGGTACTTCGATATTGAAGCGGGCTTTGCCGTTGAACGACACTGCATAGGTGACGCTATCTTCCTTAAGGTATTCCTCGGAATGTTCGGGCCACACGGCATCGCACACCGTGGTATCGTTGCCGAGCAGATGCCAGAGCTCTTCGCTGATATGGGGAGCGAAGGGGGCGAGAAGAACCACGAGCTGAGAGAGCACCTGACGGTTGTGGCATTTGAGCTGTGTGAGCTCGTTGACACAAATCATGAAGGCTGCTATGGATGTGTTGAAGGAGAATCCTTCTATATCCGAGGTGACTTTCTTGATGAGCTTATGGATGGCTTTGAGTTCGGCTCGTGTGGGCTCACCGTCGGTGAGCAGAAGAGTGTCGCCCTTGTAGAAAAGGTTCCAGAGCTTACGGAGGAAGCGGTTTACACCGTCGATACCGTTGGTGTCCCAAGGTTTGCTCTGTTCGAGCGGTCCGAGGAACATCTCATAGAGGCGCAGGGTGTCGGCTCCATAGCGCTCTACGATATCGTCGGGATTGACCACATTGAACATGGATTTCGACATCTTTTCTACAGCATAGCCACAGATATATTTGCCGTCTTCAAGTATGAATTCCGCATCGGCAAACTCCGGACGCCATGCGCGGAAGCGATCGAGGTCGAGGATATCGTTGCTCACAATGTTGACATCCACATGGATGGGGGTCACATCATACTGATCCTTGAGACCGTGGCTCACGAAGGTGTTGGTGTCTTTTATACGGTAAACGAAATTGCTGCGGCCCTGAATCATGCCCTGGTTCACGAGTTTGCGGAAGGGCTCTTCCTCACACACTATGCCGAGGTCGAAGAGAAACTTGTTCCAGAATCGGCTGTAGATAAGGTGGCCTGTGGCATGCTCCGTGCCTCCAATATAGAGGTCGACGTTGCGCCAATAAGAGTTGGCTTCAGGCGATACGAGAGCCTCACTGTTGGTGGGATCCATATAGCGGAGATAGTAGGCCGACGAGCCTGCAAATCCGGGCATGGTGCAGAGTTCGAGGGGATAGCCTTCGGGGGTGTGCCAGTCTTTAGCACGTCCGAGCGGGGGTTCGCCGGTTTCTGTGGGGAGGAACTTGTCGACCTCAGGCAGAAGCAGCGGCAGTTTGTCGTCGGAGAGCATGTGCGGTATGCCATCAACGTAATAGACCGGGAACGGCTCGCCCCAGTAGCGCTGACGCGAGAAGATGGCATCGCGCAGACGATAGTTGACCTTCACTTTGCCTATACCTTTTTCAGAAATATATTTCTTTGTGGCGGCGATGGCATCTTTCACTTCCATGCCGTTGAGCGACAGCGAGGGTCCCTCGCTATTGATCATCTTTCCGCTCTTGGCATCGAAGCTCTGCTCGCTCACATCGGCTCCTTCGATAAGAGGAATGATAGGAAGGGAGAATTTGCGTGCAAAGGCGTAGTCGCGGCTGTCATGGGCCGGAACAGCCATTATCGCACCTGTGCCATAACCGGCAAGCACGTAATCGCTCACCCACACGGGAATTTTCTTTCCGGTGAGGGGATTTACGGCATAGGATCCGGTGAAGACTCCGGTGACCTTTTTGTCGATCATACGCTCGCGCTCGGTCTTGTGGCGGATGGAATCGCGATAGGCGTCCACCTCCTCCTTATGGTCGGGTGTGGTGATGAGATCCACATATTCGCTCTCCGGAGCAAGCACCATGAGTGTGACTCCGAACACGGTGTCGGCGCGGGTGGTGAAAATCTCAAGTTCAATATCGGAGCCATCGATAGGGAAACGCATCTCTGCTCCCTCCGAACGGCCAATCCAGTTGCGCTGGGTCTCCTTGAGAGAATCTGTCCAGTCGAGCGTATCAAGTCCGTCAAGAAGGCGCTGGGCATAGGCCGACACACGGAGACACCACTGATACATCAGTTTCTGCTCCACAGGGTAGCCTCCGCGGATAGACAGACCTTCGCTCACCTCGTCGTTGGCAAGCACGGTGCCGAGCTTCGGACACCAGTTGACCATCGTATTGCCGAGATAGGCTATACGGTAGTTCATGAGCACATCGCTCTTGCGCTTCTCATCCATAGCTTTCCATTCGTCGGCGGTGAAGGTCATCTCCTCGCCGCAGGCGGCCTGTAGATTCTCTGTGCCCTGTTTCTCGAAATGGCTTATGAGATCGGCTATAGGCATGGCTTTGCCGAGAGCAGTGTCGTAGTAGGAATTGAACATTCTGATAAATGCCCACTGGGTCCACTTATAATAAGCGGGATCGCAGGTGCGCACCTCGCGGTCCCAGTCATAGCAGAAACCGATTTTGTCGAGCTGGCTGCGATAGCGGTTGATGTTGTTGACGGTGGTCACCTCCGGATGCTGCCCGGTCTGGATGGCATACTGCTCGGCGGGGAGGCCGTAGGCATCGTAGCCCATTGGATGAAGCACATTGAATCCTCTCAGACGTTTGAACCGTGAGTATATGTCTGATGCTATATAGCCGAGGGGATGCCCCACATGGAGTCCGGCACCGGAAGGATAGGGAAACATATCGAGCACATAGAACTTCGGGCGGTTGGGGTCTGCAGAAGTCTTATATGTGTGGTTATCCTTCCAGTATTTCTGCCATTTGGCTTCTATTTCCTTATGATTATATTCCATATAGATTATAAAGTAAGTAGGTATTCTGAATTATTATTATACTGGATTATGAAGACATGCGGATGAAATATTGCGTTATATAATTTCATACACATACTTTACTTATTTACTTATTAATGTTGGCCGAGAGGCTGAGCATCCTCTCTATCGGCCTGACAGCTTTGGCTGCTATCTCGGGGGCAACCGTCACTTCGGGCCACTCGTCGCGCAGACAGTCGCGGAGCTTGGTGAGGGTGTTGAGTTTCATGTAGCCGCATTCGTTGCAGGCACAACCGGTCTGTTCGGGCGGAGCGGGGATGAAATGCTTGTCGGGACATTTTTTCCGCATCTCATGCAGGATACCGCTTTCGGTCACCACTATAAATGTGGTGGCATCGCTCTCACAGGCATATTTCAGCAACACGGCTGTAGAGCCCACTTTGTCGGCTATTATCTGAAGCGGTTTCTTGCATTCGGGATGAACGAGCACTTTAGCCCCGGGATACTCCTTTTTCAGCTCCATGATGCCGTTGAGCGAAAACTGTTCATGCACATGGCAGGCTCCATCCCAGAGGAGCATATCGCGTCCGGTCACGTTGTTTATATATCCGCCCAGATTTCTGTCCGGACCGAATATTATTTTCTCATCCTGCGGCAGGGTCTCTACAATCTCACGCGCATTGCCAGAGGTAACCACTATATCAGTGCGGGCTTTCACGGCCGCCGAAGTATTGACATAGCTTATCACGGTGTAGCCCGGATGGGCATCTACAAACTCGGCAAATTTATCAGGCGGACAGCTGTCGGCCAGAGAGCATCCGGCGGTGGGATCTGGAATGAGCACCTTTTTGTCCGGACAGAGTATCTTGGCTGTCTCCCCCATGAAGTGAACTCCGCACACCACTATGATGTCATTGTCGAGTTTCGCGGCAATCTGCGCGAGCGCGAGCGAATCGCCGACATAGTCGGCTATATCCTGCAACTCGGGCGACTGATAATAGTGAGCCATTATCACGGCTCCCTTTTCTTTTTTCAGTTTTCCAATCTGCTCTTTCAGTTGTTCGGCAGTTTCGGCAGGGTTATCAACGGCCATATATTATCTTTTATAATTTTGAAAATATTAAAAAATCAAATCTAAAGAAGAAGAGTAAGAGGTGTAAGTTTGTCAGATAACTTTATTGCTGTTTTCTTGCATATAAGGGTTATTGATGTGCGATTTAGCGAAATTGAAACCTTATCAACATATCCTCATGCTGTGAATCAGATGATTAATAACGTTATTGACATGCTGTAAATAATGTGCAAAGTTAATAACTTTCATCGGCATTTCCATTTAATAAACCTCTAAAATGGGGTTGAAAACCGTGAGATAGCTATATGGTAACTTATTTTGAGCATCGGAATAAGCTGTTATACTCCGCATGATGTCAATGTTGCAAATTTTATTATTAAAATCTTCCATAAAGTTTTTAGCGGTTTTCAACACGTTTCTTACACAGTTTTTCATAACCTGAACCTGAGTTTTGAAAACAGAAAAAGGGGAGCTTGCACTCCCCTTCTTCAGTAGATCCCGATGTGGGAATGATTATGATTATTCCTTGATGCCATAGGCGAGGTCGCCGGCATCGCCAAGCCCGGGCACGATATAGGAGTGGGAGTTTATTTCACTGTCGATGGCTCCAACCCACACGGTGGTTTTTTCTTCGGGAAATGTGGAGCGGATATAGTCGATGGCGGCGGTTGAAGCGATGACGGAGGCCACATGGATTGAAGCTGGATTGCCCTTGGTGAGCAGTGCGCGATAGCTCAGTTCCATTGATGCGCCTGTGGCAAGCATTGGGTCGGCAATGATGAGGGTTTTGCCGTCGAGCCGTGGAGAGGCTATATATTCAATGAAAACATCGAAATTTTCTTTTTCCTTATATTTGCGGTAGGCCGACACAAAGGCATTCTCGGCATAGTCAAAATATGACAGGAAGCCCTGATGGAACGGTACTCCGGCTCTGAAAATGGTGGCGAGCACCACTTTTTCAGATATTTTCTGACACTGGGCTTTGGCAAGCGGAGTGGTCACATCGACTGTCTCATAGCTGAGAGTGCGGCTGATTTCGTAGGCCATAATCTGGCCTATACGGTTGAGGTTTGTGCGGAATCGCAATGGATCGGTCTGCACATTGATGTCGCGCAATTCGGCCATATATTGGCTCACGAGCGACGGATGTTCGTCAAAATTATGGATGGTCATAGTTGAATCTGTTGTGGTGCAAAATTAGCTATCCTTAGCGGCATAACCGCTAAAAACGGCTCTAAAAAAACTTGGATATTATTAACAGCGAGGGTTGAAACCGTGTTGATTTCAGTTGACAACGAGTATTTTTGCCACCACCGGAGCTGCCTGAACCGTTGACTCTGCGGGAGAAGGAAGAAGATAATACACTCCCGATGCCACTCTCCTGCCGGCTGAAGTTTGTGCCGGCCATCTCACCATGCCCCCCTCAGCTCTTCCCTGCCACACAACTGCTCCTGATGAATCGGCTATCTTCACGAGTGAGCCTTCAGTGAGTCCTTCTACAATGACCTCTCCTGTGAAATCGGGAGTGACCGGGTTGGGATAAATATGAAGTGAAGAGTAGTCGTCGGCCGGAGGGGAGGCTGTGCCTCCATATTCCATCACTCCGCATGGGGTGGCCACATAGACAGTGTTGGCCAGAGCATCACAGTACACGGCATTCACACGGTCGGCCGGGAGCGGTGAGTTGGCGGCCGTAAATCGGCTTATTATCTCATTGCCCTCGTCGTTCACAAGATATAGACCCGATGCTCCGGTGGCGAGCCATTTTCGGTTGGCTCCGTCCACACTTATGTCGAGCACCACATCTGTCTCCACCAGATAGTCGGCCAAAGAGGTTCCGTCGTTATGGGCTATCTTGAGCCTTCTCACAGTCATGGATGGGTCTATAGCTTTTTCAGGATTGGAGATTTCCATCACCCCCCCAGAGGTGCCTATCCACACTCTTCCGTTGCGGTCTTCGGCAATGGAGGTGCATCGATGAGGGGTAAACTCTCTGCCGTCCTGATCGGTGAATGACTTCCACACCATCACCCGGTCATCAGAGAATGTAGAGGGTGTGCCACCGTTATGATATGCTATGAGGAGGTTTGAATCACCGGTATCGAAAATAAATGTCATGGGCGATTGGCGGCAATGAAAAATCCTTATGTCCATGTTCAAGTCATGGTCAGGTATGGATGGGATAATCCAGTCTGCGGCACTCACGGCAGCCGGATCGAGCCTCAGTTTGTCGGCCGGAAGAATAATTATGTCCTGATTGTCTATGCCGTTGCCGCCCACCCAAAGATTTCCTCCATTGTCAAAAGAAAGTTCGAATACGGTTGACCCCCATTCGCCTGACAAGGGAGCATTGGAGGCCGAATACACACCTGTCACTCTTCCATCGGCCACCCTGGAGATACCTTCGTTGCCCGACCCCATATAGACCATCGATGGATCGGCAGGATCTTCTGCGAGCCGTGTGGGCGATTTCAATGGTGGAGTGAGGGTGAGAGAGCTGAGATAATTGTGGGCTATCATGGCCGCCTGCTGCTCCACATCATGGCCGTCGGTATAGTCAGATATTCCCATGCGATATACCGTAGGGCCGAGATTGGTGAAGTAGATATGCTCGGGCACAGCTCCTGGAATGATGAAGGCAGCTTCTTTCACAGCCAGAGCTTCAGGGCGGAAGCGTTGCATAGCGGTGGTCCATGAGGCTCCTCCACTGCTCACCATATTGATGATTCCTTCTCCGTCAAGCCCCCACAGAGACTCCTCGCCGGTAAAGGTACCTATCACATTGCTGCGGAGATTATCCGGGAGCGGCAAAGAGGATATATCTCCGCCGGGTGCCACAATATAGAGCATCTCTCCGTCAGAAAACACTGCTTTACCATCAGCCGTAAGTGAAATCTGTCCCAGAGATGGAGATGGTGTGCGGTCACTGCCGGCCACCCATCCGCCCGGAGTGATTTCATAGACACCCACTCCTGTGTCATGCCGGGCCAGAAGCAGAGTGGGTGTCACAGCAAGCAGCTCAATTGATGGTGTCCAGTCGCCGAGCGAAGAAAAAAGAGAGATGGAGTTTATCCTACTCCCCTCTTCCACCGCAAGCAGACTGTTGTCAATGCTTATTATAAGCCGTGAGCCCGCCACAGCGACACCATCTACACTCTTGCCATACAGACCATAGTCTGCCACGGCATTTTTAGAGGTGGAAAACTTTATTAAGCCGGCTCCTGTGGCCACATATATATTGTCGCCACTGAAAGCAATATCATTGATAGTCTTCGGTGATGCTGACGCATCGCGTATATCCGGAAGATTCACAATATACCCGGAATCGTAAATTAAATCTATATTCCCGTTGTCATATCCCGCAAACAGATAGCCCTTAGAAGGATTATATCTGATAAGGGTGAGCGTATGATCAGAAAGGCCGTTGTCAGTGGTCAGCGCCATATTTCCGTCATTTTCCTTATCGATAAAGAAAAGAGACCCTCCCGCAAGATAATACACACCCTCAGGAGTCTCCACTACGATTTCAGGGCGAGGAATGAATGAAGGAATCATCCTCCAGCTTCCCGGAGGAATTGTGGCCGCGGAATAGAACCAGATGGTGAGGAGAGTGGCGGTGAGAAGTATGAATCGCTTCATCATTCCGTGGCAGAAACAGTGGGCTTATCGAGATAGTGCAGGAGTTTGGCAGTAGCACGTCCGCGATGACTAATGGCATTTTTGGCGTCGGAAGTCATGCATGCAAATGTGACATCACTCTCGTCGGGAAGAAAAATAGGGTCATATCCGAACCCCTCGTTTCCTGAGGGCTCGCTGGTGATCACACCCTCTACACAACCCTCAAACAGCTTCATGTCTCCACCCGCTATCAATGCTATTACTGTCACGAAGCGGGCTTTACGATTGGCCACCCCCTCCATATTTTTAAGAAGAAGAGCCATATTGGCTTGCGAGTCATGCCCCGGGCCTGCATATCGGGCCGAATACACTCCCGGCGCTCCTCCGAGCGCATCGACCATAAGGCCTGTGTCGTCGGCAAAGCAATCGTAGCCATACTTATCCTTAATCCATCTTGCCTTGATTTCTGCATTGCCTTGCAGAGTGTCGGCTGTTTCGGGGATATCGTCATGGCATCCTATATCTTCGAGTGAAAGAATATTCCACTTGTTTCCGGCAATTTTGCGGATTTCGTCAAGCTTATGCTTATTGTTGGTAGCGAATACTATATTTTGTTTCATGAAAATACAACGCTATCCTTCATAAAAAATTGTATTTCTCCCGATGAAAGCGGAATGGATTGTGGAGATAAGGCGCCCCGGCAAGCGTCTCAGTTATACTACCCCGTAAGTGGTCGGATAGGCCGAACAATAGCTTCTACGCAATCGGGGGATGAAAGCGGGGAGGCACCGACTGAGGCCTCCCCGCCGTAGCGTCAACCCCTATTCCTTTTCAAGTGCCTTATTAATATCAAGAGTCACGAATTGACGGTCGTCCTTTAATACCATATATAGCTTGCCCGTTGGAGCATGATATTTCATATAAATAATTGGCTCACCGATGTTGAGGGTAGCGATGTAATTACCATCAAAATCATTCACTATGAGTTTATTTCCGTTGTGCTGTTCTCTTGTTGGTTTACCGCAGTATACCGTCAGTAAATATTTGTCGGTACATCCCATTAGAGTGTTATAACTAATCTGCTTGTGAGGCTCTGAGGTAAACTCAGGTCCTTTTATACGCTTCTTCACATTTCCATCCAAGTCATACAACCATATGATATCACGATCGGGCTCACTTGCCGCTACAAGATTTCTTTCAGGAACGACTGTAAATGAAAATAATCCTGAGGGTTGATTATCATCCTCGGTAAAAACTGATATATCTCCAGTAGAGAGATTATATCTCACAAGTGTTTGGTTTATATCATAAGAATCCGGTTTCAGCCTTATGCGGTTTGAAAGACCGGTTGAATCATTGAGTGGCTTGTAGCGTGATGGAAACTCAAGCCCATCCATCTTCCTTATTCTTTGAGGAAGGTAATCGGGAAAAACAAGGGCACTGTCTACATCATACACGAATATATTGTGTTGCGCATGGTCAATCATGATATATCTGTCACCATGTTGAGAGTTTGCAGGAATGACAGTTGGTAGATCAGAAACGCCGATTTCATATGGTCCTGAGCCATAATCAGCGAAACTTCCGAGATATTTCCCGTCAGTAGCATCATAGACGTTCACCAATTTATCTGTAGAGCCGGAGTCTTCTATATAGATTTTGTTTTGGGAAGTAGCGAGATAAGCGCTTGCACCTATCATTACGGGGTCTTCATCGAATTTAACAATCATATCCCTAACATCAATCTCATGGTCACGCTTTTGGATGATATCCGAATATTTGGACTCATTGCATGATGCAAGTCCAATAATGGCTATAACAGCATATTTATAAGAGATAAATGATTTCATTCTTTCGGAAAGTAAAGCAGAATAAGAGTATAGTTTACTCTTCTTCTGCTGGAAATTTGTTAATTAATATACACCCTTATATTCTGGATAATAGCGATTTGGAGATAAGATGCATCCATTTCCATCGCTTAAGCAACCTTTATTGAACTCGATTGTGATTTCGGGGTCTGAGAGGGCTTCGGCGTTGGCGAGCTGGAGTTCGGTGAGGGAGGAGGCGGGGTCGGGACGTAACCCGAAGTAGGCTGAGAAGCCTACGGCTGCTACTATGGCAGCGGCGATGACTGTTTTCTTCATCTGCGGTTTAGTGAGTTTAGTTCGTTGCAAATATAGANATTGTAAATTGTTTTACCAAATATATTAGTTCTTAAAATAGGAATATTTGGGTTCCCGGTGCTCCCTCCCGCCGGAATGGTAGCTTGCGTCCATAAATACCGCTGAGACGCAGTGGCAGGAAGGGGCAGCCAGAATAGAGAGGGGGCTGTCGCCATCATTTTGGAGCTCAAATCTCCTTGTTATAGTGTCATCAGAAATTATNTCATGTGATAAAAGATTAATGCAATCTCTTCTTGCCTTAATTTATCTTCAATAAATAAAGGCGCTTTTTCCATTCCTAAATTTATAAGCTGATGATAGGTGTCCTCACTATCAATAAAGCCAATAAAACTATCTTTAATAGAACCAATTGGATAGAATGGGTAATTTAAATCTGATGTAAGTACACTCTTAGATTCATCTTCTTTCCAAAGAAGATGCCTCATATCTCCTTTACCATAGTTGATGGGAATAAAATAATATTTTCCACACTTCTTAGGTACTTCTGAAATAAACTGATAATTAAAGATTTCATCAATTTGAACATCTGTGTGAGACTTTATTCCATCAGTGAAGTTGACTGTCACCAAGGATATTCTATTATCAGGATTATCAGAAATGATGGTAAAGCCATCAAATAGTACAGAACCAAAAATAATCGTATCATTGTATGATTCAAAATATGATTGCTGTCCAATGGGGTCGTCTCCGGTTGACGGATATATTTTTTCCATTATATTCAGCAGTGAATCAGTAATGAAAAGTCTATAGTCCGGCTGCGATATATCCAACACTGTTCCAGGCATATTCACATTACAAAAAGCAATTGAATTATCTGTAAGGCATTCAATATCATCTGCAATNAAAGGCATTTTCATTGTTTTTACATAGTTGCCATTAAATGCATCATAAACCAAGAGATTCTTCGAAAAATTATCTACTATGTAAATATATTTNTCATCAACAGCAAAGCATGCAGATTTCACATATTCGCCAGGCCCTTGCCCCAGACTTGCAACACAAAATAACGGTAATCCTAAAGAATCATATACAGCGACAAGACTCTGACCATGGTCATATATNTAGATTNTATCTTGTAAGTAGCGTATTTTGGTTATTCTTCTGATGAAGTGTCCATCATTTTCAGGTAGAGTTAGGAAAGTAATCGAGTCAACTACATCACTTATCGAAACCTTACATATACTATCCAGATTTATATGCTGTGCTATTTCCCAATCTTCATGAGATCTGGCTGTCTTATCACATCCTGTAAACATTACAGATGATAAAACCACTACCAATAGCAAAAATGCAACTCTATTCATATGTCTTTTTTTTACAGTATTGCATCCCCATACATATAATCTCATAACTATATATATATATTGGGATAAAAAACTTTAATTCTTAATACTATCCATGAACGGGACAACGACGGCGATTACATCCAGCACCACCACCTTCACAACTTACGACCATAAACTGGCATGATCCTGACGCTAAAGACCCACCGCAAAGAAAACGATTTTCTTTACCGGTAGAGTAATCATACTCAATATTAGAGAGGGCTTCGGCGTTGGCGAGCTGGATCTCGGTGAGAGTGGAGGTTGGGTCGGGACGGAACCCGAGGTAGGCTGACAGGCCTACGGATGCTACTATGGCAGCGGCGATGACTGTTTTCTTCATCTGCGGTTTAATGGCTTTAGTTTGGTGCAAAGTTAGCGAATGAAGTTTATACTACCAAATAAATAAGTTCGTAAAACAAGGGCGTTTAGAAATAATAATTTGGGGGTGATTCAGGCACATTGTTACATCGCATCTCTGACGCTCTGTCTGCGGGAGGGTACCTCTACCCCCACATGCAGCGAAGCGGAATGTGGGGGTACTGACAACCTCGCCTCTTCGAGGCTCAGCAAGAACCGGGGTGTGCGACCGCCTACAGGGTCGAGAGGGGAGGGGTGGTATACTCTTCCCCTGGTCACGTTCGCCTGACGGCTCACTCACCAGGGGCTGGCATATTAGCCCGCTACGCGGACACGCGATACACCCTCATACATCCCGCGGAGAGGCGGGGATGTATGAGGGCGGAGAGGCACCGAGTGCAGCCTCCCCGCAATGGTCTCAATCACGGAGAAACATTTAGAGGTATGCTCCTTAATAGACAAAATACGTGCCTGAAAAACCTCTGAACAACCGAGAAATTTCAATACCGTATCTTCTTTACGGGGATTGCCTCAAAATAAATATAACCTCGAAGATTATATTTCTCTTTCCATTCTGATGGATGCACCTTCGAATATCTTAGGCCACATATATCATACCTCTCATAAACTTCTCCATTTATCTTAATATTCCCCTGAATGCCGGTTGAATAGGCCAAAAGTGGAATAGTATCTGTGTCGTTAAATTCCCAATTGAATTCACATCCGATTAGCAGGTGTTGATAGGTTGGTATATGCACATCCTGCACAAGCATGTAGGCTCCATTGACATAAATGGCTACAGTCATTGAATCTTTAGGCAGAGCAGTAACGACAATTTGGGTGGAATCACGTTGGATAGGAACATAGCTTATTGTGGTCCGTTTTGTTTCTGTTCCGTTACATACCGACATCCATATCTCAAAGTATTTTGCATCTATCGTATCTGCATAGACTGTAGCAGTAGTCTGATATGCTCCCAACACGCCAAGTAGACCTGCAATCTCCGGATTGTCGGACACTTCCTTTTGACTCACTGTAATGGGACCCTTTGCAAACGTANCCAGANCCACNGCTATAAAAAGCGCAAAAAATATTTTTCTCATATCTTTATTTATTATTNCTGAACGGGCTTCAACAATACTGTGAGCAATTGACCGGGCGTGCCAAATACTAACTTACNGTCTCTTATAGCCACTAAATCACCTATTCCTTCATGCATTTCATCCGGAAGTCTCAATACACGCGGCGTAGACATCTCATTTTTATCCATTAATACTATGTAATAGTCATTATCCTTAAAGAATGTCACTGCAATGTTTCTTCCATCAGCGATAAGATTGGTGGAATAAATTTTCCCATCGCTTACAATCTGCTGCATCACGTCCATAAGATTAACCCTATCGGTGCGGACGGAAAAATCAGGCCACGCGCTTCCGAAGTCTAATTCACATGCTAATTCTCCCCTTCCACCTGCAAAAAAATATAAGCGTGGTTCCAACGGAGGAAGGTATATTACCGTATCTCCATCTATTCCGCCAAATACGTTCTGACTTGTGAAAGTCAGGTTTTCTATTTCAGGGGCTATTGACAATTTTCCCTCTCTCTTACCTGAAGAGGACACATAAATGAGCTTCTCGTCACTGCCACCATATGCATTATTACCACGATCGAACAGTGTGCCATCATAACCCATAGCAAAATGCTGTGACTGAGGTTCTGCATCTCTCTTATTTACAAAATTGAGATTTCGGTCAAGAGNAATGATCTGTGAGTTTGGAAAATTAACAAGTAAAGATATTGTATTGGGAGTAACCCACATATCAAAGATGTCATCATATTCCTCAGGGCCATTTCCTCTTTTAGCATAGGCACCCACGAGCATGCCCTCGCCGTCATATACGTAGACTCCCGGATCTTTCCATGTATCCAGCACAATAATTGAGTCACCGCTATATACCACCTTACTCAAGTCGCCAGGGAAATGTTCACCCAACGAATCAGTCAGCGTCAAACCAGAAATCTCTTTTGNCGCTTTTACCAAGTTTTCTGCATTTGAAANACTTATCTTTATTGCTGTGTTATTTTCTCTATTTTCATGATGTGAACAGCCGCTTATGAATGCCCCTATAGTAATTGCTATAGATATTGCCACTATTCTTGAGATTTTATATCCTGACATATCCAATTTATATAAAGTGTATTTAATANATANNNNTAGTGAACTTAAGTCGACGAAGAATATATATTTCGTTAGTTGATGTCGAGGGGGCCGGTATAGGTGGATTCGGNGGTGACGAGGCGGAGGGTGTAGGCTCCGNCNGGGAGGGNGGCCACACCGTCNGCAAACTCTTCTGNCAGAGTCNGANGCNACNATCACTGCGTCGTCTTCATCCATTATATAACCATTATATAATAGGTGAGNACCGGNGCGGAGAGGGTGGTGGTGACGGTACGGGCATCNGTGTCGATGGTNCACCACTGCATCATCGGCCGCGAACGATGACGCTCCTTCTTAGGATTATCCTCGTCAATGAGGGGCACCGGTATCTCTGCACNGAGNGCAAAAGCAGAGAGTGCAAAAATGAGTGCTGAAATGAGACGGAGCTTTTTCATCAGTAAAATTTTTATTTTCAGCAAAGTTAGTGAATGAGGCTCATAATCCCAAATAAATTCGTTCTTATAACGAAAAATTTAGTTGAGGACTTCAACCATTCCGCTTCTTCGAGGCTCCGCAAGCGCCTGGGGTGTGCAGCCCATAGCAGGGTCGTGAGGAGAGGTGGGATTCTATGCCTCGGGTTATGTTCGCCTTACGGCTCACTCACCCAGGGTCTGGCATTAGCCCGCTATGCGGCCACGTGTTGCCCCGGCATAAATCCCGCAACCGAGGGATGAAAGCGGGGAGGCACCGACTGAGGCCTCCCCGCAACAGTATCAACCCCAGAATATATCACTCTTTGACGATTGTTCCGGAAATAGAACAAGTGGCGGGTTTATCGAATCCGTTTCCATATATCTCTACCTTTCCTCGAAAAGGACCGGCGGTAGCTTTACCATTAAGTCTTAATGTTAAGGAGGTTATTAATCCCGGATACATAAAATTGAGACCCAGATCACCGTCTATAAAATCGGGTGTCACGATTACGGAGTCAATATCAAATTTTTCATTTTTTGAGTTCTTGTCACATTGTATCATCTGATATGAAACAGCATCATTTGCATTGGAGATAAGAATATTCCCTAAATCCAAATGATCTGTCTCCTGATCTTTATCATCGAGAAATACAATCGGTGTTTTATCGGGATTAGATGATGCTTCCTTGTGGTTCGGGCTATTGTTTTTCGGGCTATTGTTTATTGATATTTCATCGGATAAGATTTTCTCTAAATCAACACGGCCTATCTGAATATCTCCCGATAGGGCAAGATAGAGTTTTCCGGTTTCTTCGTGATATTTGATATCTTTAATTGAAGAATCAGTTTTTAATGTAGCTAAGTAATTTCCCTCATGATCCATCACAACTATCTTTTTACCGAGCATATCCAAATCATAGGCCATCACAGAGGGTTCAATCTTACAGCCTGAATATACTGCAAGAATATATTTATCTGTTATCACAATATTGGAAAATGCAATCAGCTTCTTGTCCGACCCGTACTCAGGCCCCAATATGTTTCTTTTTGTCAATCCGGATGAGTTGAGCAGCAATATCCGGTCTTTACCATAGTCCCCACTTACTATCAGGTTTTTATCTATTCTCGCATCATATGAGAAGTTTTGTGCCGGTCCATTGCTGGGGTCTATGAAGCTTTCAAAAGCTCCTTTTCGGAGATTAAATCTTTCTAATACTTTGGTGAATTTAGAAGAATTGGGGTCTAACCATATATTCTGTGCTAAGAGAGTCGAGTCGTTAATAACCCTTGCTCTTGAAGGGAAATTATTATCGTTTATTTTCAACAGACGTTGTGGGACATAAGCAGAGTCTACAATCATACTGTCCGTATCGTACCGCATAATTTTCCACTGGGCGAGATCAATCATTAAAATTTTATCTCTCCCCATGTAAGTACTGACAGTGGGAATGTCCGGCTGACCTATTTCATTTGGTCCGGGTCCGTAATTTATTCCTTGTCCTTTATATGAACCAGAGAACGGATCGAAAATATAAACCAGATTGTCGGAGCTGCCGATATCAAAGACATATAGATTTTCCGGGGTGGTTGCAAGAAGAGCTTGTTTCCCTATTATTATTTCACCCATATCGAACTCTTCGATCATACAGGAAATATCTATCTCATTATCACGAGATTGGATAATTTCAGATGAATTATTGTAATGAGTGCATGCACTCATTACAATAATCAGGATAGGTAAGTACCTTTTTTTCATGCTTCAAGGATTCTCATTTTTCAGGGAAGTGTATCCGGATCCGGCTGTCCATTAGACATTATTCCATAGCAGGTAGGATAAAATCTATTAGGCCATATATGGCATCCGGTGCCTCCTTCTAAACACCCTTTTGAGTAACCCAGCTCATCTTCGATATCTGAGAGGGCTTCGGCGTTGGCGAGCTGGAGCTCGGTGAGGGAGGAGGCGGGGTCGGGACGGAACCCGAGGTAGGCTGAGAAGCCTACGGCTGCTACTATAGCAGCGGCGATGAGCGATTTTTTCATCTGCGGTTTAGTTTAGAGTTAATATTTAGGTTGTCTTGGTGCAGCTTGGGAGGCTGCGGGTTGTTTTTTAGCGTAAGAAATTGTTTTAAGTAGGAGAGGTTGCTCAGTATCGGTAAAAAAGACCTGAGCAGAATTGCGGACTGTGGCTGTGTCGCCATGAATAGTTATGGAAACTTCTACTTTACCGTCGGTAGGAATTATCTGACTATCTGCCTGCGCATCCATACAAGCACATGACTCAACAATCCCGGAAATTTCCACCGGCTGAGATGAAGAGTTGCGAAGAGTGAATTTCACTACGGTCGAATCGTCATCAGCCAATACTCCAACAGACTTCATCCCTACATCTGTATGCATAGGTATATCATTGACTATAGCCTCTACGCCTGCCGTCTTGAGATAGAGTTTGAGAAGATTGGGATTGAGTACGGGTGAGCCGATTGCTACAATACTTCCGGAGGAATCAAGAAGAAACACATGAAACATTTCATTATCCGGTAACGTTCTGTTGGCTTCTTTGAACAATGCGGCGTTATCAATAGCCAAAGGATAGTCAAAGAACCCACGTTTCTGCACTCTTATAGCCTCTTTCACATCAGGAGAGTCTACTACCATAAGGAAGTTGACATCTATTGTCGGGTCTGAGTTCATTTGTGCGATAATCTCCTCCCATTTATTTAGCTTCATGCGACACTCCGTACACCCTGCGGAGTCTATATAGGCCACGATAGTGTAGTCGGCATCCAGAGGGTCGTAGTCGATGGTATCACCCATGATGGTATAAACCAATTCGTCGGGTATGATGAGTTCGCGGCCTACCCATTCGGCCACAAGAGCGGTGTTGCGCTCTTTGGCGGAAGGGGCACAGGCGCTCAGCATGGCGAGCAGGGTTAGATATGTGGCGGTTATAAGATTTCGCATAGCTTTGGATGAGGAGCGGTGGAAAGAGGTGGAACAGCAGGGGAGGTGGGACAGCAATCGTATGTCATAGCGCACAATGCGTGCCATCGCTCGGACATCTATTGGATGTCGAGGGGGCCGGTGTAGGCTGATTCGGCGGTGACGAGGCGGAGGGTGTAGGCTCCGGCGGGGAGGGTGGCTACGCCATCGGCAAATTCTTCGGCGCTGTCGGAGGCCATAATCACTGCCTCACTCTCATCTATGATATAATAGGTGAGCACAGGGAGGGGGAGTGTGGTGATGACGGTGCGGGCATCGGTGTCGATGGTGCACCACTGCATCATCGGGCGCGAACGTCTACGTTCATTATCCGGGTCATCTATTGTTTCCTCGTCAATGAGCGGCACCGGTATCTCTGCACGGAGCGCGAAAGCAGAGAGTGCAAAAATGAGTGCTGAAATGAGACGGAGCTTTTTCATCAGTAAAATTTTTATTTTCAGCAAAGTTAGTGAATGAGGACAATAGTACCAAATAAATTCGTTCTTATAACGAAAAATTTAGTTGAGAACTTCAACCATTCCGCTTCTTCGAGGCTCCGCAATCGGGGGATGAAAGCGGGGAGGCACCGACTGAAGCCTCCCCGCCGTAGCTTCAACCCCGGGTAATATAATGCCTTTTATTCGGATTGAGTGCTGTCTACAATAAATCCATGAATATATAAGCGTTCGGGATACTCTCTTTCGTTGAAATAGATATCTGCATATCTCATGAATGAACCAGATTCTGTAGACTCCGGATTAAATAGAAGTGTCGCAGTTATTTTTCCGTTAGGAGATAAAGTGTCAGATGAAACCGAAATATCAAGACAATCGCATGAGGGTATCAGTCCCTGAATTGTCAGCAACGTATCCGAGTAATTTTTCAACTGAAACTTTTGTTTTATAGCCTGCTCTCTTGACACGGCTCCAATTGCTCTACTGAAGTTTGAGCATAGATGGGATTGATTGTTCTGATTGGAATTCTTGATAATTTCTGAATATAACCGCTTGATTTTAGGATTATCTGCCGGATTACCAATGGCTACGATACGGTCAGAAGCGTCAAGCAGAAAAGTATGGTAGGCATCTTTCTGTGGAAGATTATTAGCCTTGTCAAACAGATTGTCAGAGTCAAAACAGACAGGGTGTCTAAAATCTTTTTGATTTATAGTATGGATATAGTCCGGCGTTTCCGCAGTGTTCAATATCATTAGAAAACTTACCTCATTATCGCTAATTGTCTTGAATTCGGAAATTATGTTATCCCATACGGGCATTTTCATCCTACAGGTAGTGCATCCTGTGGAGTCGATATACACGATAATCTTGTAATCGGCTTCAGACGGATTAAAGTCTATCATTTTATCGCCTATCTGATAATTCAGAACCTCAGGAAACACGATTTCTCTGCCAGTCATCTCAGCAATAACATTATGATGTTCTTTATCTGATTTCGTACAGGCATTCCACAAGGTGAGTAGAAATAATGATATAACAAAGAAACGTATGTGCATATCACTTGATTTTGTATTTGAGCATGATTATGGTATCATCGTCGATATCTGTCAATAAGGAATCGAGGTTAATCTCTTTTCCCAACAATAACTCCGGCGATTTGAGCAATTCATATTTAGTGACTCCACTGTAAAGATATTCATCGTCAAAATCATTCAAACGAGGGAAGAATAATTCATCATCATCCCAGAAATTGAATTTTTTAATTTCGCCTGTTCTGCGATTAGCAACCATAAACTTAACACTATTTAATCTTCTTCCATTAGTAGTAGAAAAGAATATTCTATCCTTTGTGGGGTGTGCCCCAGTAACAATAGTTCTTCCTGAATCGTCAAGATAGTTATAAAAAGCATAGTAATCCTTTTCATCAGAATTTGCAAGAAATTCTTCCCTGGTGACACTTTCATGCCCCATGTTAAATTTTATGGAGGGGGTAAGTTCAAGCTTTTCAGGATTAAAAGAGAATATGTATTCCCCTACAAACCCTGGTTTTGAAAAATATTCACCATTTGATAAGTTAAAGAAGTTTTTATATTGCCGATTACCCAGAGCTATTATATAGTGTGAGAAACTTAGAGTGTCACCAAGATTCTCAGTATTGGAGTCATAGGATACATACGCGTCTTTTATCGTGCTAGAGGATAAGGTGGTTAGAAGGTGAATGTGGTCGGACACATCGTATATTGAAGTAAATAGCAAACTTTCTTTTCCGGTTGGATCCAGATGCGATGGTAGCTTGTGTTCCTCTATATAATTAAAATTGGGAGTATAACACATCATTTTGTCAGGGGTAAGAATCTGAATAAGTCCGGTATATGGATTGAAAGAATATCCCATGTAAATAGAGTATTCACCCGGACCTTGTCCCCATACCTGCTTTGATGATGAAATGTAGTGGCCGGTAGAATCAAAAACAAATATATTTTCACTGTTATCCTGAACCATAATCAGTGAGTCATGGTTGTGGAGGGTGTATACTTGAGAGGGGTAGTAATCTCCCTCAAAAAGCAGTGGTGTGAGCTCTACATCAGAGAAGACATCAGTCAGTACACCTGGGGTAGCTGTGCTGAGATCATAGTATTCTTTGATTTCTTGCTTTGATTGTGACTGTTGGTTGCTGCACGCTGTCATGATGATTAAAAAGAGATAAAGAATCAGTGTTTTCTTCATTGAGTTGTCTATTATAGTAAATATTATAGTAAATAGGTGTTGGATATTTAGGGATATCCAACACCATTTTTAATCAGCAAAATGAACAAATACTTTCTCGTATTCCATTGAATTTACAGGATGTGAAGGTCATACCCCCACAATCTTTTTCAATCCCCATCGGATCCACCTCATGGCAATTCCCACCCCTAATACTTGGAGCCGGGCAGAGTACTTCTATGGGTGGAAGCTCGCCGTTAGAGAGGGCTTCGGCGTTGGCGAGCTGGAGCTCGGTGAGGGAGGAGGCGGGGTCGGGACGGAACCCGAGGTAAGCTGAGAAGCCTACGGCTGCTACTATGGCAGCGGCGATGACTGTTTTCTTCATATCGTGTGATATTGGTTTATGATGGTGGTCTGAACTTTGAAGCCTCAGACCGTAGCTTTGCTTTGTAGAATGATTTTCCTCGCTTATAGCGAGAGAAATGGGAGAGTGATTAAGTTTTGCTGGCCGTCTGCGGGGTCGATAAGGGGGATTCTTTACCCGGGTGGGGCTATTGAGACGCCACGTGCGTGCCGGAAAGTACACTTACAATCGCATCTCCGAAGCTCTTTTTGGCGGTGGCTGTCTCACCCCACATTCCGCTTCGCTTCATGTGGGGTTACTCGATAAATCGCTCCTGCGGAGCTCTGTGAGGGGGCACAATGCCTTGACAGGGAAGGAGGGACTGCAGCCGCCTAAGGGGGCGGTTTCTTTTCTCGCATCTTTCCTCGGATTATTTTCGCCTTACGTTTCACCCGAGTCTGGCATATTAGCCCGCTATGCGGCCACGTGGCGAAGTGTCGGGATGGTGAATGTGCTCCGGAGTGAAGTCCGGAGGGTCTGACAACACCGTGCCTTCGGCTCGGGCAGTACATGTGACTTCCTATTGGATGTCGAGGGGGCCGGTGTAGGCTGATTCGGCGGTGACGAGGCGGAGGGTGTAGGCTCCGGCGGGGAGGGTGGCTACGCCATCGGCAAACTCTTCGGCGCTGTCGGAGGCCATAATCACTGCCTCACTCTCATCTATGATATAATAGGTGAGCACAGGGAGGGGGAGTGTGGTGGTGATGGTACGGGCATCGGTGTCGATGGTGCACCACTGCATCATCGGCCGCGAGCGTGGACGCTCTTTTTTAGGATCATCTATTGTTTCCTCGTCAATGAGCGGCACCGGTATCTCTGCACGGAGCGCGAAAGAAGATAACGCCAAAATGAAGGCAAAAAGAAAATGAAGCTTTTTCATGAGTGAATTTTTTTTATTTGCTGCAAAGTTAAGGTTACCGCCTCCTATTTCTTGCACAAAAAAAGTCGAAAAAAAGTCGAAAGTTATCTCGAGATCAGTAGATAAAGTCGAAAAAAACAGTCTGATATTAAAGCTTAAAATGTTGAAATACTTATAATTACTGAATTAAGCTCTTTTACGGTGACTTTTCCCATAAACATTTCATTGCAGATAGCCGTCTTGTGGGTGGATATTGTATTGCTTGCTTTAGACAATAGCTCTGCTATCTTGGTGGTCTTGAATCCGACCCTAATGAGCATAATGATATGGAGGTACTCTATATTGCTGCCGCTGTATAGTCGGGAGATTGTATCCATAAATCCCGGAGCCTTATTCTGCAGCAAGGTTTCCAGTTCATTCCAAGTCTTGTCATGACGTGGCAGTGTGGTTCTATTGCTTATACGCTTGCATAGTTCACAACCGGAGATGGATATGTCTACCTGCACACCGGAGAGTGACTTTTCAGAAAGCAGACAATAGTTTCTGAGTATGTCCTCAACCAGTTTCTCACGTGATTCGTCGAAATTCGGCTTTATGAGTGTGCGTGCCTCAAGATCTGAATTGATTTCTGAAAGCCGATGGTTGAGTTGTGACAGTCGGATATATTGTTCAGTCAGGAGCGTATGCCTTTCTGTGAGCGAAGTGTACTCAAGCATAAGATTCTCATTTCTCTCACAGAGCGAGGCATTGCTCTCGGCTAACTGTGCAATTTCTTTCGAGAGGAGTTTATTGTGTGTAGAGAGCAATCCGTTTTTCTCATGGAGACTGGAGTTTGATTGTTCGAGCAGCATCTCCTTATCTGCAAATTCCTTCTGTTTACGCTCAAAGTCCAGACGGCGGCGAATATTTCGGGCTCTTAAAGAAAAAAGGAGAGCGATGAGCAGAAGCATCAGGAGAAAAGCTCCTGTAATTGCAAAAATCAGAGTATGCTTCTGGCGGAGGAGTCTCACGGTCTCCTTCTGCTCCATGCGATATTTCAGAAACTCTGTGCCCACTATCTGGGGAGCTTTCCTAAACGTATTGGCTTGCAAATCCGTAAGGCTATCAAAAGCATTGAAGAGCAGCAGAGTCTTATGGTCGCCAAGTCTATCGAGATTGTTTCGCAGGAGAGTGGCATAGGCCGTGGTCTTATTATTTTCAAATTCCTGATTTATGAGGATATTAGCATAGAAATCGGCAGAATCACGCAAGCCTAAGCCTTGGTAAGCATCAATTGCAGTCATTAGACCGAAATTGCGGAAACGGGGTTCCCTTGAGGCTAAAACAGTGTCGATGCCGGCTGCGGCTTTGTCGTGCTCACCTTTTTTAAGGTGTATATATCGCCGGGTTATTTCAAGGTTTGCATGATGGTTGGGAGTAAGAGCGGGATGAAGACGCAGGGCATTGGCGAGGAGAGTTTCGGCTGAGGCAATGCTGTCGAGTTGTATGAGGTCGAAAACAATCTGATCAATATCAAGGAATGCGTCGGTGGTATCTCCGAGAGCCAATGAGGCTTCGGCGGCGGCGCGGTAGAAGGGGATTGCTTCGGAGTAGAGGCGGAGGTCTTCGAGCAGCTGGGCATTCTGGGAGAGGATGTGGGAGCGGAGGCGGAGGGCGCGCCGGGTGGTGTCGGGGGATAGGGTGGTGAGGGCATCATCGTAGGCATCGAGGGCGGCGGCGTAGTTGTAGAGGTCAGAGAGCACGCGGCCGTGATAGTAGGCTGCTTCGGCGCGGCGCAGGGTCGGCCCGTTGGCGCGGAAATGGCTCAGGGCTATGCTGATGGCGGAGTCGGAGGTGTGGGGCGTGAAGGCTTTGTCGGTGGCCTTTACGGTGAGGAGTGCATGGAGGGCGCGGTCGGAGCCGGAGAGGCTTTCGCACCCCACAGTCTGGAGCAGACTGAGGGCGGCTCCGGGCTGTTTGTGCTCGATAAGAGAGTCTGCTTGGGTGAAAATTGATGCATTGTGGTCGGAGCCGGATCTGCACCCTGATGCAAACCATGCTGAAATCATCATCACGATTGGCCACACCCTTTTCATGGATGCAAATATAATGATTTTTGGACAGATATATCAGGAGCGGATAAAAAAAATCCTGACCCCCCGCCAGGGGAGTCAGGATAGATAAATTTATGTGAAAAAAGGGGCTGATTAGCCGTTTACTTTCTTCATGCGTGCGATGAGGTCGAGCACCTTGTTAGAATAGCCGATCTCATTGTCATACCATGAAACAATCTTCACGAAGGTGGGAGTGAGCTGAATGCCGGCCTTCTTGTCGAAGATAGATGTGCGGGGATCGCCGAGGAAGTCGCTTGAAACAACGTCGTCTTCGGTGTAGCCGAGGATGCCTTTGAGTTCGCCTTCAGAAGCTTCCTTCATGGCAGCGCAGATTTCATCGTAGGTAGCGGGCTTGGCGAGGTTGACGGTGAGGTCAACAACAGATACGTCGAGAGTGGGGACACGCATCGACATGCCGGTGAGCTTGCCGTTGAGTTCGGGGATAACTTTGCCTACAGCCTTGGCAGCGCCGGTTGAAGAGGGGATGATGTTGCCGGAAGCGGCACGGCCACCACGCCAGTCTTTCATAGAGGGACCGTCAACGGTCTTCTGAGTAGCGGTGGTAGAGTGAACGGTGGTCATAAGACCGTCTACGATACCGAACTTGTCGTTGAGCACCTTAGCGATAGGAGCAAGACAGTTGGTGGTGCAGGAAGCGTTCGAAACGAACTGCTGGCCGGCATATGTGTTGTCGTTAACGCCGCAAACAAACATGGGGGTGTCGTCCTTTGAAGGAGCAGACATAACCACATATTTTGCGCCGGCTTCGATGTGGGCCTGAGCTTTTTCCTTGGTGA
The DNA here is from genome assembly GCA_014802045.1 of Bacteroides sp. Taxonomy (GTDB): domain Bacteria; phylum Bacteroidota; class Bacteroidia; order Bacteroidales; family Muribaculaceae; genus Paramuribaculum. Next base: position 40,836 of record JAAVDA010000004.1, on the reverse strand, counting down.
GGAAGAGACCGGTCGACTCAACAACGTATTCAGCACCTACTTCGCCCCAGCCGATTTCAGCGGGGTTCTTGCATGCGGTCACGCGGATGGGCTTACCGTTTACGATGAGAAGGCTCTTCTCGAGATCGTAGTCCACGGTGCCGTCGAAGTGGCCGTGCATAGTGTCATACTTGAGCATGTAGGCCATGTAGTCAACGGGGAGGAGGTCGTTGATAGCTACAACCTCGATGTCATCTCTCTTTGTGGAGGCACGGAAAACGAAACGTCCGATGCGGCCGAAGCCATTGATACCTATTTTTGTCATATCTATATAAAATTGGGTTATGATTCCTGTTATGATGCCTTTGCGCATGAGAAGATGTCTCCTCATGGTTCAAGCGACACAAAAGTAATAAATATTTTTCATACCCCACGCATCTGATAATATTTTTTCACTGAAAGTTTGCTGATACATTGAATCGGATACGGCGGTTTGCGTAAAATCTTTAAAGCTTAGGGGGGTGGTTTGAGGAATTTGTTGTAATTTTATCGTGCAAACTCATGTAATGCCGCTAATGGAAGACAAACGCCTTTTTCTGCTTGACGCTTATGCGCTGATTTATCGTGCATACTATGCTCTCATACGCTCTCCCCGAATCACATCGAAGGGATTTAACACTTCTGCTATTTTCGGTTTTTGCAACACTCTCGACGAGATTCTCCGAAAAGAGAACCCCACGCATATAGCGGTGTGTTTCGACCCTCGCGGAGAAACTTTCAGGCATGAGGCTTATCCTGAATATAAAGCTCAGCGCGACAAGCAGCCCGAGGATATTACCGAGTCGCTTCCCTGGATTCATAAGATTCTCGATGCCTACAATATTCCGTCAATCGAGGTGGCCGGCTATGAGGCAGACGATGTGATAGGCACTCTTTCGCGCATGGCTGAAAGCGAGGGGTTCATCACCTATATGATGACTCCCGACAAGGACTATGGTCAGCTTGTCACCGACAGAGTGATGATGTACAGGCCTTCGCTTCGTGGCGAAGGTTTCGAAATAAGGGGGCCGAAGCAGGTGTGTGAGCGCTACGGCATTGAGAGGCCTCATCAGGTGATAGACCTGCTGGCTCTGGAGGGAGATGTGAGCGATAATGTGCCGGGATGTCCGGGAGTGGGCGAAAAGACTGCGGCCAAACTGATTGCTCAGTGGGGATCGGTTGAAAATCTTATAGCCCACACCGACGACCTCAAGGGGGCTATTCAGAAAAAGATAAGAGAGAACTCCGAGCAGATAATGTTTTCGAAGTTTCTGGTTACGATAAAGACCGATGTGCCCCTCGAAGATATCACTCCGGCATCGCTCGAACGTAAGGCTGAAGATGTGGAGCGGCTGAAAGAGATATATCGTGAGCTTGAGTTCAGAATGTTCATAAAGCGTCTTGACAGCGGCAAGGAGCCGGCCGAAGAGATGGCCGAAAAGTCAGCGAAATCGGAGGCCGATGGCTTTGTTGGGTCGCTTTTCGATGTGCCGGTGGCTGAGGAACCGGCTCCTTTGGCCGACATATCCTCATCTGCCCACTCCTACAGGATGATTACCTCTGTGGCCGAAGCGGCCGAGGTTGTGGCTGACGCACTGAAGAGCGATAGAGTGGCTATAGCCGTTAACGGATTTGGCGAGCAGGCCATGACGGCCCGGGTAGACGGAATGGCCATCTCATCGTCTCCGTCAAAAGCCGACTATATAGTGTTGCCGTCAGATCCTGCCCGGAGAGCCGGAATGGCTGCGGTGATAGAGCCTCTGCTGTCAGGCAAGACAATGATTGTGAGTCATGATGTGAAGCGATCCATGCTCTTGCTCCGACGCGAGAATATCCGGCTTACGGCCCGGTATTACGACACCTCCATAGCCCACTATCTTCTTGACCCGGAACGAAAGCATACGCTTGCCTTTGTGGCTGCCCGCTATCTGGGATATAATCTGCTCGATGCGGAGCCTGAGGGTGGGAGAGTGTCGCACAAACCGAAGGAGTTTACCCCTCAGGAGGCCACCGAGCGTTTCTGTGAGACGGCAGACCTTACCTTGCGGCTCTACGATACGCTTCATGCCGAAATAGATGCTCAGGGTCTTGCCAGACTGATGGATGAAATAGAGTTGCCTCTTGTGAGTGTGCTTGCTGCTATGGAATGGACCGGTGTGAGAATTGACTCGGTCGAGCTTGCACGCCTGTCACGCGATTTCACCGCACGTCTGGGCGAAATGGAGCGTGAGATATATGCGCTGGCAGGAATGGAGTTCAATATCAGTTCGCCAATGCAGGTGGGTGAAGTGCTGTTTGACCATCTGAAGCTCGACGCTTCGGCAAAGCGGACCAAGAAGGGTGGCTACAGCACAACCGAAGAAATTCTCGAAAAACTGCGCCCCAAGCATCCGATTGTAGACCTCATCCTGCGTTATCGTGCGCTCAGAAAACTCCTCACCACATATGTCAACGCTCTTCCGTCGCTTGTAAATCCGTCGACAGGCAAGATTCACACCTCCTACAATCAGACTGTCACCGCCACGGGGCGCATATCTTCCACCAATCCAAACCTTCAGAATATACCCATACGCTCTGATGACGGCAGAGAAATCCGCCGCGCTTTCATAGCCGACGAAGGTAATCTAATAATGAGTGCGGACTACTCCCAGATAGAGCTCCGGCTCATCGCCGATATGAGCGGCGATGAGGATATGGTGGAGGCGTTCAGAAGCGGTGAGGATATTCATCGCGCCACTGCAGCCAAAATATATCATCTTAAGCCCGAAGAGGTCACAGACACTCTGCGCCGCAATGCCAAGACAGCTAATTTCGGCATAATCTACGGCATATCTGCTTTCGGACTGTCTGAACGGCTCGGCATACCGCGTGCGGAGGCCAAGATGCTGATAGACGGCTATTTCGCATCCTATCCCCACATTCGTGAATATATGGACCGCAATATTGAGACCGCACGCGAGAAGGGCTATGTGCAGACCATCATGGGGCGCAAGCGCATGCTTCCCGATATTAATAGCCGGAGCGCTGTTGTGCGCGGATATGCCGAGCGCAATGCCATCAATGCCCCTATTCAGGGTTCGGCGGCCGATATAATAAAAAAAGCCATGGTCACAATCTTCAGAGCTATGGAGAGCGAGGGCATGGAGTCGAGGATGATAATGCAGGTGCATGATGAACTCGTGTTTGATGTGAAGCCGGCCGAACTGCCGAAACTCCAGAAACTTGTGACTGAACATATGGAAGGAGCCTATAGCGGTAAGGTGAATATGGAGGTGGCTTCCGGTGTGGGAGTAAACTGGCTTGAGGCGCATTGATAATCGTCATGGAGAAATCAAGGAGCGAGAAGAGTGTGAAGAAGCCTGTACGGCTGGTGTTTGTCGGTGCGGGAAATCGTGCCGGAAAATACCTCTCGTGGGTTGAGAACCACCCCGAGCGTGCTGTAGCTGTCGGTGTGGCCGATGTTGATGCCCACCGCCGTGAGGAGTTTGCCGCGCGGGCAGGAATCGGTAGCGGAGGAGTCTTTGACTCGGCAGAAGCTCTTTTTGCTTCGGGCATTGAAGCCGATGCGGCTGTGGTGTGTACGCCGGAAGGTGCGCATTTCGCTCCGGCCATGGAGGCTCTCGCCTGCGGAATGGACATACTACTTGAGAAGCCGGTATCGCCGTCGCTCGAAGAGTGCAGGATTGTCGAGGCTGAAGCAATAAGGTTGGGGCGTGTGGCCGGTGTCTGCCATGTGCTCAGATATCATCCTTATTTTTCAGCCATGCGGTCTTTGATATCGTCGGGCGAACTGGGTAGGCCGGTATCGGTGACTCATCGGGTGAGAGTGGGTGTAGACCGTGCGTGCCACACATTTGTGCGCGGCCCCTGGGGCGAGACTTCGGCTACGAGTCCGGTGATTCTCTCCAAATGTTGCCATGATGTGGATATCCTTCTCTGGATGCTTGGTGAGAAGGGAGAGAGAGTGGAATCAGTGGGAGGCAGAGGATGGTTTCGTTTGGAAAATAAGCCTCAGAATGCTTCTGACAGATGTGTGGACTGCCCGATTGAAAGAGAATGCCGTTTTTCAGCTGTAGATCTCTACAGACGTCGCGGAGAATGGATAGGAGGGTTCACCTATCCCACGCCGGCCGAAGCTGTGGAACGTGAGCTTCGCGAGGGGAGATATGGCCGATGCGTGTATGATTGCGATAATGATGCGGCCGACCGGCAAATGCTCATAATGGAGACCGAGAGTGGCGTGGTGGTGTCGCTTGCAATGGATTTTTTCACAGCAGACGATTCGCGCCACACTTCAGTGACGCTTACAGGTGGGGAGATAACGGGTGATGGAAAAAAAATAATAGTAGCTCCTTTCCGTGGACCTGAAAGAGTGATAGATTTCACGGATATCGTGGCGCAGCCCTTTCATGCCGGAGCCGATATGGCTCTGATAGATGATTTTGTCAGTGCGGTTGGCAGCAGAAACCACCGGATGAGGTCGGGAATCTCTGATGCGATTGAAAGCCACAGGGTGTGTCTGGAAGCGGAGAAATCAAGATTAAGCGGCGGTTGTCGAACCAAACCTGCATAAATAAAGTTTCTATTTTTGTCTGGAAAGGACTAAATTTGCATTATGAAAAACAAGCTCAGTTACCGAAACGAAGACGATAAATGTTATGGTGCCACAGGTATGGCTGTGGGACTGCTTGTGTTTAATGGCGAGGATATGCTCTCGGCTGTGGTGCTTGATGCCGAGCCGGGTGAAATCATGGATATGCACGACACTTTCTATTTCACCGGCAATCCGGGATTGTCGGCCAAGTCTGTGTGGCACACCGTGAAGTCTAACTTCAGTCTCACTGTCGCCATGCTGATTTCCAATGTGATGTGCAGGCGCATGGTGCTCGACGGTGAGAGTGTGGCTCCCGAAGTTAGGAATCTTCTTCGCGAGACAGTGATGGAGGAGGGACGCGAATCATGCGGTCTCGACGACGATGAGCTCACAGCGCTTTTCGACAAGGAATATACTTATCTCTTCCGTGTGTTCAATCACAGGGCTGTGCAGAGCGTGGCTCATGATTTTGCCGGAGCCTTAAAACGCCGCCGGCGGATGTCGCGTCTGGAGGTTCTTGAAGAGCTCCGCGCGCTGGCATCTCTCTGATTCTAAATAGTGATGCGATTCTAAATAGTGATGCGCGATATGATGTCGCGCAGTATGATAGGCGACTCAGGCCCGTGGTTGAACAGCAGGTCAAGCACACTCAGATCTGGCAAAAAGCCAAGGCGGTCTCCTCTCACCTGCCAGTAGCTCACCTCTCCGGCCGATGGGGTAGGTGAGTGGCGCATATCTGTTGCGTTGCAGGGTAGGGGAGTGGAGGTATCGTGCCTGTAGGCCACGCGTGTGTCTATCGCAAGAAGATTTCGCACGAGAGTGTCGGCCTCTTCGCAAAGAGAGGTTATGCTTTCGCAGTCGTCAGGGGTCCGCCGTCTGAACAGGTGTCGGAAAGAATCCACGTAAAATTCAAACCAGGGAGTTCGGCCGTAGGCCGATTCAAGCGCGGTGAGGTGGAGATTCCACCACTCTCCGTGGGTCGATACCTTAATATCGCTCCACAATGCTTCTGAGCTCCTTTCAGGCTTGCTCACTGGGATGGTGAGAGATAGCCGTCCCCGTGTGTCGGCTATCTCATAGCGGTGGGTTTCCTTGCGCCGTTTGTCAAATTTCATGGCGCAGTCTACCGTGGCATCGCTGCATGAAGCGAGCAAAGCATAGTGCCCCACCTTACCAAAAAGTGTCGGTGGGAGCAGAAGGGTGGTGTTGGGATGAATAATCAGCGGCGACCTCACAATCCGGGGTTTGCGTCTTTGAATATGCGGTTCCAGCGGATGCCGCCGTTGAGCAGACCTTTGTCTTTGTCGAATGATATGAGCACACGCATAGGCTTGCCCACGATATGGTCCTCAGGCACAAAGCCCCAGTAGCGGGAATCGAGGGAGTTGTCGCGGTTGTCGCCCATCATGAAGTAATAATCCATGGCAAATGTATATTCATCGACCGGTTTGCCATCAATGTAGACGGTGCCCTCAGCGTTGATATATGCGTTATGATGCCCCTCATAATTGCGGATTATCCTGTTGTAGATTGCCCAGTTGTGCCAGTCGAGCTTTATGGTCTCTCCCTTCTTCGGAATCCATAGCGGGCCATAGTTTGCACGGGTCCATCTGTCGGCGATTCCTTCGGGGAAGAGATATTCTCCCTCCGGTGCAGGCATCTTCATGATTTTACCTACTATTGGCGACTGCTGCATAGCTGTGAGCATGCTCTCTGTGAGGGGCGAAAGATATAGGGGCGGAACAGTACCATCGGGGTTTATGGTAAACCCGAGCAGGCGTAGGCCCGCAGTGTCGGCTGGAGTCACATTGATTTCCTGGCGATCGTCGGCCGCTATGCCGAATTCTTCCCAATCGGCGGTTGATAGCCGGCGGTTGGTCTGGAAATAATAGTTGAACTGCGCGTCGGCCGGTTGTGGTTGCGGAGTTCCATTGATGTGAATTGTTCCGTCGACAATGCTGATTGTTTCTCCCGGCAGACCCACCGCACGCTTCACATAGTTTTCCCTGCGGTCAACCGGACGATAGATAATATCGCCGAAAGTCTCTTTACGGTTGTTGACCGCATCGTGGCCGAGCATTCTCACCAGAGTGTAATAGTCGGGATTCTGCACCTTGAGCGCCACGGTGTCGCCGGCAGGAAAGTTGAACACCACTATGTCGCCAGACTCCACATTGCCCAGTCCCTTGAGACGATGGTAGGAGAATTGCGGTGTCTCAAGATAGCTCTTGGTGTTGATGACAGGGAGGGTGTTCTGCACCAACGGGAAATGAATCGGAGTCATAGGCACACGCGGACCATAGGCCATTTTGTTGACCCACAGATAGTCGCCCACAAGTAGCGATTTCTCGAGCGATGATGAGGGTATCTGGTAGTTCTGCCCCACGAAAGCAAATACGAAATACACCAGTATCAGCGCATATACAATCGCGTCGACCCAGCTCATCACGGCTCTCACTGTTTTGCTCTTACTGTTTTTCCACCAGGTGAAAGGAATATAGCCGGTGATATAGATATCGAAGAGCAGAATCACAAACAGTTCCACCCACCAGTTGCCTAACCATGCCACCCACAGGGTGAATATAAGGGCCACAAGGCCGAAGCGCACCCATCTTGTGGGCTTCACGGCGCGAATACGCTCCATGAAGTCGGCTTTGAAATCTTTATGAGCAGACATATCAGCGGAGTATGTCGAGGAGAGCCGAATCGGCCACGAGTGAATTCATCATCTTGTCCATTGTCTGAAAACCTTTGCGCCCTTTGAGCCATTCGGCTGCCACTACCGCACCGAGGGCAAACCCCTCGCGGCTTTTGGCCGAGTGTTCGATGGTGATGGTATCAACCGGCGAATCCCACGATATGATGTGTGTGCCGGGCACTTCTCCCTCTCTTCTGTGGGCTATTGGCATTACGAGGCGCTCTTCGCCGGCCACCTTTTCAGCTTTTGCGCCCTCTTCGGCTTCGGCCCATTCTTTCACCCTGCCGTTTTTCTCTATGATACCCTGAGCAAGAGTTATGGCGGTGCCGCTCGGATGGTCGAGCTTGTGGATATGGTGAATCTCGGTCATAGAGGGAAGATACTGGGGGAATCCCTGCATGAGAGTGGCCAGACAGCGGTTCACGGCAAAAAATATATTCACCCCGAGGCTGAAGTTGGACGACCATAGCAGTGTGCCCTGACCGCGGTCACACATCATCTGGATTTCAGGCAGTCGGGAGGTCCATCCTGTGGAGCCGCACACCACCGGCACCCCCTGCGAGAAAGAGCGGATGCAGTTGTCGGCAGCAGTGGCGGGAGTGGTGAACTCTATAGCCACATCGGCCGAACGATATTCCGGTGTATTGAAATCTAAAATATTGTCGGCATCTATTATTGCCACTATCTCATGGCCGCGTTCGCGGGCTATGCGCTCAATGGCATGCCCCATTTTTCCGTAGCCTATTATCGCTATTTTCATGACTTACTTATGTGAAAGTGTTGCTATTTAATATTCAGGTTCGTTGGCCAGATTCCACAGATTGAGATAGGCCGCACGGGTAATGTCTACAGTCTTGTCATAGTTTATACGGTCGGCATGATCCGATGGCATATGATAGTCGGGGTGGCCGTCGGTGTGATACCATATGACCGGAACATCCCTTTGAGCAAACGATCCGTTGTCGCCTCCGCCTATCGGACGGTCCCAGGCTCGGTAGTATGGACGCAGTTTGAGTCCGCGTTCGGCAATATCGTCGCGCAGCCATTTCTCGAACATCGGATGGGCTTCTGTGTAGAAATAGACCACATGTTCGGGATTGCTCTCGTCATTGTTTCGTCCGATCATGTCGAAATTCAGATAGCCTTTGATCGTATAAGGGTCGGGCCACACGAGCATGAAATGCTCTGAGCCGAGCAGACCTTTCTCCTCACCGTCCCAGAGGGCGAAAATCACTGTGCGTTCGGGCTGCACCCCGCTCTCCACGAAAGCGCGGGCTATCTGAAGCACTGCGGCAACTCCCGATGCATTATCATCGGCACCGTTATATATTTTGTCGCCGTCGAGCAGCGGGTCTACTCCCAGATGATCGAAATGCGCCCCTATAATCACCACTTCTTCCGGATTCTTACCCTCAATCTTAGCCATTACATTTGTGAGCGGCAACCGCTGATGCACCCCCTCTTTAAGCTTGGCTATCGAGTCGGGATGCACAGTGTAGCGTCCTCTCTTCTGTCTCTCTATACGATAGGCCTCGAAGGGTTGGCGGTAGCTCACTCCGTCCCACGGCTGCAGACCGAGTGTGCGCAGATAGGCCTCGATATATGCTGCCGCAATCTGTCCGGAGGGATAGCCCGCCTCGCGGCCCTGAAGCTCGTCGGAAGCAAGAAAGCCTATGTGGGCTTCGGCGGTGGGACGGTTGATTGTGGCGTAGCCCTTATCTTTAGGGCTGATTGCTGATGCTGTCAAGGCGGTTATGACTGCCAGCGAAGCAATAATTCGGTTCATAAGCGAGGTTAATGAAGTTGACTTTATATTGAAAATGAGTTATGCCGGTAGCCTACGGAATCCGTTAAATAATTCGAGCCTCTCACTTCCAGCTGCAAAGTTACATAAAATACTCCGATTTTTATGTAACTTTGCATTATGCAACTTGACAGTCTTACCCTACATAATTTCAAGAATATTCCCGAGGCTTCCCTTGAGTTTTCACCGAAAATCAATGGATTTCTTGGTGACAACGGTATGGGTAAAAGCAATCTGCTCGATGCCATCCATTTCCTGAGCTTCTGTAAGAGTTTCACCGGAGTCACAGATGCCATGATGATACACAGCGGAGAGGAGTTTGCCATGGCGCGCGGCCACTACACCCGCAATGGTGTGGCCGAGGAGCTTTCGCTCGGGCTCGCCACCGGGCGGCGTAAGACTCTGAAGCGCGGAGGCAAGGAATACACTCGCCTCAGTGAGCATATCGGTTCGTTTCCTCTGGTTATGGCCGCGCCTCAAGACACTGACCTCGTGAGAGGAGCAGGCGAGGAGCGCCGACGTTGGATGGATATGGTCATTTCGCAGGGGTCGCGGGCCTATCTTGAGGCTCTCATACGCTATAATACGGCTCTCGAACAGCGCAACAAGCTGCTCCGCGACGGGTGTGTGGACCATAATCTCTATGACGCAGTGGAGCTTCAGATGGATTTCGCGGCTGAGATAATCACTTCGCAACGACTCTCCTGGGCCGCCAGACTTCAGGAGATTGCGCGGCGTTTCTACACTGCCATTGCCGGAGAGGGGAGTGAGACCATTACCCTGTCGTATGACTCGCCATCCTCACGACCGGGAGGGTTGAAAGCACTCCTTGATGAGGTGCGTCGCCGCGACGAGACTGTGCGCCACACAACCGTTGGTCCCCACCGCGACGATATAGAGATGATGCTCAACGGTATGCCGATGCGCCGCACCGCCTCTCAGGGACAATGCAAGACTTTCACCACCGCTCTCCGCCTCGCCCAGTATGAATTTCTCCGCGAAGCCTCCGGAATGCGGCCGCTCCTGCTGCTCGACGATATTTTCGACAAGCTCGACGCCACAAGGGTGGAGCGCATCATATCTCTCGTCACTGCCGACAACTTCGGACAGATTTTCATCACAGACACCAACCGCACTCATCTCGACGAGATAATGAGCCGCACGGGCGGCGACTATCGCCTGTGGCTCGTAGACCATGGTACATTCCAAGACATCAAGAAATGAAACGGACCGAGCCTAAATCATTTGCCGAAATATTCGATGAAGCTGTTCAGCAGTCGGGGCATGCCGACACATTTGCCGAACAGCATGCAGCCTACCTCTGGAGCGAGATTGTGGGGCAAGGAGTCAACCGTATGACTCTCCGCCGCTATGTAGACCACGGTGTGCTTCATGTCACCCTGACCTCGGCCGCTCTGAAAAACGAATTATCCTTTCATCGCTCCACTCTCGTTGAGGCAATCAACTCCCGGCTGGGTAAAAATGTTATAACATCGATTGAGATTCATTGATGAGTCCATATCCCCACACACGATTATGATTATGCAAGACAAAGATCTTTTCACCTATCTTCCGTCCGACAATCCCAAAGTGCCGGCCGCCGAATTTCCTTTCCGTCACCATCAGCCCGTACAGATGCGCTTCACCGACATCGATATGCTCGGACACCTCAACAATAATGTCTATCTCACCTTTATGGATCTCGCCAAGGTGGAATATTTTGCGGCGGTGCTTCCTGAAGGCATGGACTGGCGCAGTATCAACGCCGTTGTGGTTCATATAGCGTGCGATTTCTATGCTCCTTCCTATTTCAATGAGAGTCTTGAGGTCTGGACAACAGTTACCTCTGTCAGCACCCACAGCTTCAAGATGGAGCAGCGTATAGTAAATTCAGTTACCGGACAGACAAAGTGTGTAGGCCACACAGTAATGGCCGGATTCGACCCGAAGACAGCCACCGGACGCGCTATAGACCGCACATGGGTTGCTGCGGTAGAGGCCTACGAACAGCGTTCCCTCTGATCGCCTCTGCAACTTTCTTAGCAGCCGCCCCCTCCCACTCCTGCGTTTGTCACCATATCTATATCTCTCGCCCACTTTTGCGCGTGTGGGGTAATTTTATTAACTTTGCATTAAGAAAACTACAATGCAGAATATGGATATTAAGAAGTCGATGCGTGAGATTCTCGACGCCGAGAGCCGCGCTGTGGCATCAATTCCCTGGACTGAAGACTATGAACGTGCAGTGAATATGATTGTTGAGCGCGTGAAGAGTCTCGGCGGCAAGCTTGTCACTTCCGGAATGGGCAAGGCGGGTCAGATAGCCATGAATATCGCCACCACCTTTTCATCAACAGGTATTCCGGCGGTGAATCTTCATCCCAGCGAGGCTCAGCATGGCGATCTGGGTGTGCTTCAGCCTCATGATGTGATGCTTCTGGTGTCGAATTCCGGGCGCACCACAGAGATTGTCCGGCTGATGGATCTTGCCGAAGAGCTGTTTGACACCCATATTCCCGTGATTGTGATTACAGGCAATCCCGACAGTGAGCTCGCCCGCAGGGCTGATGCCACTCTTCTCACCGGCGGAGCTCCTGAGGTTTGTCCGCTTGGCCTCACTCCCACCACATCTACCACACTAATGACAGTGATTGGCGATGTGCTGGTGGTAAATGTGATGAACGCCACCGGCTTCACCCGTGCCGAATATGCCAAACGCCATCATGGCGGTTATCTCGGACAGATATCGAGGGGTTGATTTCTGCTTGCTATGATTGAAAAAACACACGGTTTTTATTCCACTAAGATTTCTACCACACAATGCGTAAGATAATTATTATAGGGGAGTGTACGCTCGACCTTCTTTTTCCGTCTGCCGACACCCTCTCCGATGCCATGAATGTTACAGCCGTGCCCGGAGGGCGTCTGCTCAATGCCGCAGCTCTGCTTGGCGATGCTGGCTGCGATGTGACCTTTGTGGGCGATGCTGCCAACGATCCTATCGGAGATTTCCTTGTGAGCTTTCTCGGGCGCCATGGGGTAAATACTGATTCCATAGACCGCTTCACAGACGGAATCACTGCCACTAATATGCTTTTTCAGGCATCAGACACTCTGTGTGTGCGCGACTATCCCTCCCAGCGCTTCGATGTGATGTGGCCTCGTATAGAGGCCGACGATATTGTGGTGTTCGGCACATTTTTTGCTGTCGATGCGCGTGTGCGCTCCCAGTTGCTCGACCTCTTGTCGTATGCCGGTGAGCGCAAGGCCATAATTGTCTATCTCCCCGGCCTTCTCCCCAAGCAGACGGTGCGTATCACCAGTGTGATGCCCTCTATCTACGAAAACCTGGAGCTCACCCAGCTCATCATATCCCGTAGCGCTGACCTTGTTCCGATTTTCGGCAAGAAGTCGCCGCAGGAGGTGTTTAAGTCTACCTTTGAATTCTACTGCCCCCTGATGGTGGATATAGATGCCGATAATTCCCGACTCACATTTTTCCGCTCCCGCACAACAGAAGAGCGTCCTATCAGTGGCATAGACTCCTCTCTCCACGGCGGAGCCGCGGCTGTGGCAGGAGTGGTCCAGGCGCTGATAAGCCTCGGCATCACCCGTCAGATTCTCGAAACCCTAACCCCTGAAACCGCGGCCGCTTTCGCTTCGGAAGCTGCGGCTGCTACCTCAGCTTTCCTTCACAGACAATGACCCTCACATCTCTTCCCGCTCCGCTTATCTACCCCCTGACCTCAGATATAACTCCGGTCCATCGGCTTGCGTCAGATTCTGTCACGGCCTCGGAGTTGCGTCATGCCCTTGCTGCCATGCCATTTGTTGCGGTCTATGATTTTGTGAGATCGGCCGCCACAACTCTCGTTGAAGAAGGGCGGGGGAGTGAGGCGGTTGAACGCATAGAAGCGTTTGACGCTCTTGCCACCCGTCGCGGAGAAGAAGAGGGCGCCCTGCTCGATATTCATGCGGCTCTGATGCAGATTCTCACAGCGGTGAGGATATCGATGGATGATATAGACGGAGCCATGACCTCGGCTGCCTCCGCCCTCAGTCTGCTCGCTCAGTCGCCCAAGCGCAAGGATGAGCCATTTCTGAGTGTTCTGGCAGCGCTCCTCCATGATATATCCATCATTCATTGCTCACGGGGCGAATATCGTCAGGCCGAGCGTGAGATAGAGAAATCCCTTAAGATACTCGAACGTCTTGCACGGCAGAATCCTGACCGCTATAGCTCTGCACAGATGATGGCGGTGAGCGCCTCTACATCCGTCTACCGTTCGAGAATGCGTCAGGCCAATCTGCTTGCACACTACCAGGTGGCAACCGACACATATATGAAGATGCTCCGTAGTGGCGACGACAGCGCGGCCAACTCCCTGATAGATTCGCTTGCCGACGAAGGGCGCACGCTTGCCAGAATGGGAAAACAGCGCGATGCGGTGCAATATTTCACCCGCGCCCTGAAATATCTCACCCAGATTGAGGCAGACTTCTCCATCAGGCAGCTTCAGCTGTCGATAGATCTCGGCGAAGCCCTTTTAGCCGTTAAGTCTTCCCGCGACAAAGGTGTCCATCTGCTCAACACCATGCTCCATAAGGCCACGAGGCTTCAGGCCGATGAGGAGCACCGCCGCATCGTTGATGTGCTCGTCAATGCCCGCAGCGGCTCGCTCGACATTCTCGGGCTATGGCATAAAATCTTTCCGCGCTGACCGATTGTTGTTTTTTTATGCTCACCGCCATGAGACTCAGAAATGAGTCCTCGCTACGCAGCCCACATTTTCTCTTTACTAACCCCCACACCCAATATTGTATATGTCTGTCAATACTCCTTCTTCAGCTCTCCCCGAAATAGACCATGTAAGAATAGCCATCGCAGTGGCAGAATGGAACGGTGCAATCACCTCGCGCCTGCTCGAAGGGGCGCTCACCTCACTCGCCTCATCGGGTGTTGAGGCCGATGAAGTCGATGTGTTTCATGTGCCGGGAGCCGTTGAGCTCACCTATGCCGCTTCCCGTCTGGTTGATAAGGGAATCTACGATGCAGTGATAGTGTTTGGCTGCGTGGTGCGCGGCGACACCCCCCACTTCGACTATGTGTGTGAGAGTGTGACCCAGGGTGTCACCGCTATCAATTCGCGCGGACTTGCTCCGGTGATATTTGGTGTGCTCACCGTCAACAATGAGCAGCAGGCCTTTGACCGGCTGGGTGGACCTGCCGGCCATAAGGGTGTGGAGGCTGCTGAAACAGCCATACGCATGATTGCTTTCAGCCGTTCAGTAGGTAAATGAGCTCCCGCCCATAAATTCGCGGATAAGCGATGTGGAAGGCACATATTCAAGTCCGATAGACTTGAAATAGCTCAGGAATTTGCTCAGTCGCGAGGCTTCGCCATATTCAGGCACATTGCGTGGCACTTCTCTCAACGTGGCCTCTGCTCTGTCTTTCATCACTCCGAGCTCGAAAAGCAGAGCCGAATTGAATGTGGCGTCGGCATTCTCCTGATAGGGGAATATCCATTTTTCCTCACCCCGCCTCACACTCGGCCAGCGCCGTATGGTGTCGACGGCCGAGGCACCGCGATATTTGTGGTCGCGTATGATTCTTCTAAGCAGCCGGTTGTCTGTTGTCGGAATCCAGTTATGGTCGTCGATTGAGATGGTGGTGAGAGCCGACACATAGACGCAGAATTTCATTCTGGGGTTTATATCGGCAGTAAGCTCCGGATTGAGCCCGTGAATACCCTCGATGAGCAGAATGGATTTTTCGGTGAGGCGTATCCTGTTGCCACGGTATTCTCTCTCCCCGGTAGCGAAGTTATAGTAGGGGAGTTCCACCTCTTCGCCTGCGAGGAGCCGGTTGAGGTCGGAGTTAAACTGCTCCAGATCCAGCGCATAGAGCGATTCGTAGTCATATTCTCCCTGTTCGTCGCGCGGAGTGTGATGACGGTCCACGAAATAATCGTCGAGCGATATCATTTTCGGCTCCAGAAGATTGGTCATGAGCTGAATGGCAAGACGCTTCGTAAAAGTGGTCTTTCCGCTCGACGACGGCCCCGCCACAAGCACAATCCTCGCACCCCCTTTGTGATAACGCGCCGCTATCTCATCGGCCATTGCGGCTATGCGGTTGTTGTGAAGGGCCTCAGACACATTTATAAGGTCTGCCGATTTCCCCTCGGCCACAGCCTGATTGAGCTCGCCCACATTGCTCACCCCCACCACTGCGTTAAATGCCATGTAATCCGTAAAAGCCTTAAACATCTTCTCCTGCGTCACCGGTTGCTGAGGCTCGTCGGTATTATCGGGATAGAAGCCGGTGAGCAGAAGTCCCTGCATGTGTGGCACGAGGTCAAACACTCCGAGCAGCCCTGTTGAGGGAGCAAGCTGGCCGTAATAGCTGTCGCAGAGATCCCCCAGACGGTAATACACCGTGTAAAGCTCCTGGAGCGAATGGAGCAGCTTCACCTTGTCGTCGAGCCCCTGGCGCTCGAATATCCTGATCACATCTTCCGTGAGCCTCTCCTTGCGCTCGAAAGGAATATCGGCATCCACTATCTCGCGCATACATCGTTTGAGAGTAGCGGCAGTTTCCGCGTCGGCCTCCACACCCCCCGACAGCCGGCAATAATAGCCTTTCGACACAGAATGCTCTATATGGAGCCGTGTGCCCGGAAAACAGTCGGCCACAGCCTTATAAAGAACCATGCAGAGCGACCTCACATATGTGCGCCGTCCTGATTCGCTCGTTGCCGGCAGATACTCCACCTGCTTCGGAGCGAAGAGCGGGAAGCGGAGATCTTCGGCCTTGAAATTTACCCTCGCGCATATCGGCCTGAAAGGAATCCTGTGCGATATGCGCTCATACACGTCAAGCAGAGTTTCTCCTCCGCTGAAGTCAACATACTCCTTCATGTTGACACAATATATTTTCATCTGTGAGCTCATCGTTTGTTGCTGTCAGATTGTGATGCGTTCTGTTGTTGTTTGATTCTTGCCGCTTTCCATGCCATAAGCGCAGAATGATAACGGCGCAGGCTTATGTCGCGCCCCTGTATGCCGTCAAGCATACCCTTCTGCATGATAAAGCATTTTGCAAAGCTCTTCATCCCCTCTATATAGGGGTCTATAGCCCTGATATGATGCCCCTCGGCTATGATGCGTCGCGCCAGAAATCCCGCATGCTTGGCCTCGGTGGCCTCATACTCCTCCGGAGTGTCACACCGGTAGTGGAGTATGTCGCCGTCCAGACGGCAAGGCGTCACACCATCGCGAAATATCACCCTCTCGTCCACATCGTGCAGATTCCAGTTGGCATAGCGCTTGTCAAAGAGCCTCACCTGCAGGTCCGGATACCATCCGCAGTGTCTTATCGGCATTCCACAATAGAAATTCAGGCGTGCGAAGCAATAGCCCCGGTGGGCAAACCCCTCCCTCTTCACTCGCAGTATCGAATTTTTCAAGGCCGGCGAAATCACCTCGTCGGCATCCACCGAAAGAACATAAGGATACGACGTCAGTGAGGTGGCATACTGGCGCTGAGCTCCATAGCCGGCCAAGCGGCGCTGA
The DNA here is from genome assembly GCA_014802045.1 of Bacteroides sp. Lineage (GTDB taxonomy): Bacteria > Bacteroidota > Bacteroidia > Bacteroidales > Muribaculaceae > Paramuribaculum. The sequence continues at coordinate 24,144 of JAAVDA010000004.1, read as the reverse complement.
GTCACCTCACACCCCTCGCGCCTGCATATTTCTGCCGTGCGGTCGGTCGAAAACGAGTCTACCACGATTATCTCGTCGGCTATGCCGCGCAGCGAATCAATGCAGGCTTTTATGCGTTTCTCCTCATTGAATGTGAGGATTGTAGCTGATATATTAGCCATAACGCTGCAAATCTAACCATAATCTTCAACATATCCAATTTCCGCCCCGATTTTTTCCTCTCTCCTCTCTTCTCCTCTCCACTGCGCATGCAAAAAAGAAGCGCCCCGGGGATGGGACGCTTCTGAGAGATATCCGGGTAGGGTTTAGAGCACAATCTTATAAGTCTTTCCGCCGGTGCGCACCAGATAGATGCCACGGGGCAGACCGCTCACGCGGCCACCGGTGGCCACAGCCACCCGGGCTCCCGTGAGGCTATACACCTCTGCTTCGGCATCGCCGCTGATTACGATTTCACCACTCACTACGCTCACCGGCGTCACTCCGTCGCCATCCACACCCTCAATGCCGCTCGTATTGGCTGTTACGGTCACTGTGCAGGTTGCAGTGAGGCCGTTTACCGTCGATACGGTGATTGTAGCACTGCCCGCTTTGAGGGCGGTCACTACACCAACTTCGCTTACGGTGGCCACTTCCGTGTCAGAAGAGCTCCATGTCACGCTCTTGTACGTGGCATTCTCGGGAGTGATGGCGGCTGAGAGCTGCGCAGTGGCTCCGGTGGTGAGAGTCAACGCCGTATTGCTGAGGGTTATGCCGGTAGCTAGGACTCCCGCGAGCTTGAAGCGCCGCCACACAGGTGAGGCCATATACGCCTCCTCGCTTCCTGCGGGAACCGTCAGTGGAGTCTCCCGATTGGAATAGGCAAACACATTTGCTTTTTCCCCCTCCTCTATGCTTGTTGGAGGAGTGGGGTTCAGCGATATGACTTCATCGAAATCACAGCCGTAAAACGGAGTATTTCCTAATCTCTCCAATCCACTGCCAAGAGTAAGCGAACCGGTGAAGCCGCTACACTCGTAGAAAGCTCTCTGGCCAATCTCGGTGACACCATCCGGAATATTAAGCGAACCTGTGAAGCCGCTACAGCCTCGGAAAGCCTCGAAGTCAATCTTAGTGACACTCTCCGGAATAGTAAGCGGACCGGTGAAGCCGCTACAGTCTGCGAAAGCGGCGTAGGCAATCTCAGTGACACTCTCCGGAATAGTAAGCGAGGTGAAGCCGCTACATCCTTCGAAAGCGCTGCCGCCAATCTCAGTGACACTCTCCGGAATAGTAAGCGAACCTGTGAGGCCGCGACAGCCTCGGAAAGCGCTGCCGCCAATCTCAGTGACACTCTCCGGAATAGTAAGCGAGGTGAAGCCGCTACAGCCGTGGAAAGCGACGGCGCCAATCTCAGTGATACTCTCCGGAATGGTGAGCGAACCGGTGAAGCCGCTACAGCCTACGAAAGCGGCGTAGGCAATCTCAGTAACACTCTCCGGAATAGTAAGCGAACCGGTGAAGCCGCTACAGCTCCAGAAAGCGAGGTCGCCAATCTTAGTGACACTCTCCGGAATAGTAAGCGAACCGGTGAAGCCGTCACAGTAGGCGAAAGCGTCCTTGCCAATCTCAGTCACACCCTCCGGAATAGTAAGCGAACCGGTGAAGCCGCTACAGAATCTGAAAGCCCCGGTGCCAATCGAAGTGACACCCTTCGAAATGGTAAGCGAACCGGTGAAGCCGCTACAACCCTCGAAGGCAAGTGACCCAATCTCAGTGACACCCTCCGGAATAGTAAGCGAACCGCTGAGGCCGATACAGCCCCAGAAAGCGGAATCGGCAATCTCAGTGACACCCTCCGGAATAGTAAGCGAACCGGTGAAGCCGCTACAGCCTCGGAAAGCGCTGGCGCCAATCTCAGTGACACCCTCTGGAATAGTAAGCGAACCGGTGAAGCCGCTACAGCCCCAGAAAGCGCCGCCGCCAATCTCAGTGACGCTTTCCGGAATAGTAAGCGAACCGGTGAAGCCTCTACAGCCGTAGAAAGTGCCGGAGCCAATCTTAGTGACACTCCCCGGAATAGTAAGCGAACCGGTGAAGTCGCGACAGCCTCGGAAAGCGTTTTCGCCAATCTCAGTGACACTCTCCGGAATGGTAAGCGAACCTTTGAGGCCATTACAGCCGTAGAAAGCGCCGGAGCCAATCTTAGTGACACTCTCCGGAATAGTAAGCTGATTGAGGTAGCCCGTATTGCCGTAGAAAGCGGAGTCGCCAATCTCAGTGACAGAAAGTTCTTCTCCATCATAGCTAGCTGTGGCCGGAATTATTAGGTTGTACACATAATTAGCCTTTCCTACTACTGCACAGCTCTTTCCGGGTTCTATTACAGAGAAATAGAATCCACCGTCAGTAAAGCCCTGGGCGTACAGTCGACCGGAGAAAGCCATGATAAGCCCGACGATAATTACGAACCGGAGCTTATAGGGATTTATATTTACCTTCATTTTAATAAGAATGTATAGTTCAGATTGTAATCGGTTTAATGGTGATTCGACCCAGTTTTGTGCCTGATGCGGGCACCGATGGCTGGATTACCTGAATATTATATGTAGCGTGGCAGATATCCTTGGCTTGTGCAACCTGAGGACATGAACCGATAGGCAACTTGCTCCAGTCAAATGACTGCATGTTATATAATTTCAGGCAAATGGCTTTTATTGTGGACTGAAGTTTTGATGCAAGAGAGTCCTCCGGTGCAGACTCTTTATCCATGAGGTGGTTGGCCCATGCAGGGATGAGCACAATGTTCCAAAGGGCAGTGAAATATTGCGGATCTACGGCTTTACCCCACACATGGGATATGATGGTGTTGAGAATCGGTTTCTTTTCTACGCCTTGGTTCAGATCATAGCCGAACTCTTTTTTGATGAGGCTGCAAACGTGGGAGTTCCCGTTTTTTTTCTCAATGATTTTGACATTTGAATAAATGGACGGAGTGGAGGATTTTCTGGCCGGTAATTCTCCGCCGGTTGTGAAGACCTCGGCTATCTCTTCAAAGCGTTTTTTTACTATTTCGGCGTTGAAAAAGTAGGATGACTCTATGGCGAGTTTTATAAAACTGTCTTCTCCTAATAAAGTGATCAGATGGTTCATGCCGTCAAGTTGTGCCAGTGTCTGACGGTCGCTTTGTTTCGACTTGATTTCAGCAGCAAACTTTCGGCGGATATCCCGTAAGAGTTCCGGATCGATTGTCGGTGATTGATTTGAAGTCATCAGCTCTGCTTGTTTCGTCAGGAAGAACTGATAGGTTTTAGCCCAGTAAGATTTGCGGTTGGAAACGTTTACAGTGGATGAAATAATCTCTTCATACCAGTCGTCTAAGACTGTAAAGGCAAATGCCGGCTCGCCATTGATCATGAAATTGGCGGCTAACTCAAAATAGCTGAAACTGTTAGCGGGATAGGGGTCGCCACGCAAATAGCATTTACGGGAGGCATCGGTGTTGATGCCGTTTTTCTCCAGCCAGGTTTCAAAGGTCTCGCTTAGAGGGGTTTCTTTTCTCATGATAAGAAGTAATGGTGTCTTTCCGGCCTCAAGTCAGACATTAATTCACTAAAACTGCGTGGTGGGATGCTCTCAAACGCAGAAGCGTGAAGCCTTCGGTTGCCCGCTCCACGAATCGAGGCCTTCGCATTGCCCAACCGGTCGGAACGAGCAACGTGACCTCACGCCGTATGACACGCCCACAAATCACACTGCTCGCGCAGCATGGCTCGGTGGGGAATGTACACACCCATGAGCATCATCGTTGCATGGTAGCCTGACCGGTAATGAAAGTTGCGAAGTTTCGATTCGTCAGAAACCAAGCGCCAATAACGCTTTTTATTTTTATGGCACACGGCACCTCACCGTGTGGCCAACCCGCCCAACCCCGACAGTAAGTAATGTTCCTCTGAACGGTATCTGTCGGATACGGCGTGAGTTGGCAGGGCAAAGATAATATATTAAAATGAAAAATGAGAGATAAAAAGTGAGAAATGAAGAATGAGAAATGAGAAATATGTGAGAAATGAGGGATGATGCCGCATGATGCATCGGAGATGCAGCGGTTGTTGATAACCCCACGCTTGCAGCGTGGGGACAACGCATAGCATCAAAACACCGAGCCTCGGAGAGGCGACTGTTTCCGCGTTGCAATCGCTTCTCTGAGGCTCTATTAGGAGACTGGGCCTCTCTTCCCCACGCTGCAAGCGCAACGTTTCCAACCATCTCCGCGCTTCCTGCGCGTATCATCCCGCACGCGGCGAGCGGGTGATGGTATAATAGCGCGGGTGTGGAGCGATAGCGACACCCCGCGGAAGCAGCCATATAAATCTCACCCCTCCCCGCGTGCCGGCGGCACGCGGGGAGGGGAAGGGGGAGGGGCGCTCCACTCGCGGAGTCAGCCGACTCCGCGCAACTATCTCGCGACCCGCTCACCGCGGGTCTCCCTTGTTTGTGTTCACCATCGCTATGGGAGCTGCCTTATCGCTTTAGCCGCCGGTGGGGGAGGTGCATATAGTGGGTGCGTTGCTCGGCAGAGAGTCGTTCGATGGCATAGCGCAGGGCTGTGCGGGGCATCTCGGAGGTGTGGAGGTCAAGAAACGCCGTGAGCCTTGACTCGCTTCGTTTGCCCACCTCGCGAAGCATCCAGCCGGTGGCTTTGTGCATGAGCGGATGGGGGTGGGCGAGAAATTTCTCGGCCAATAAAATAGTGGGGCTGAATTCACCTTTTTTTATAAGGGTGAGTGTGGCCACTATTGCCGCTCTCTGATGCCATAGGTCCGGGTGGTCTGACAGATGGAGGAGTCTGTCGGTTTCACCGCTCTCTGCCACATACTCCCCCAATATTTTCGGAGCGGAGAGGTCTATAAGGTCCCAGTTGTTGGCTCTTGACAGATTGGCAACATAAAAATCGGTGATTTCCTTCCGATTTGATTTCTTTCGGCGATATTGCTCCACGAGTGTGAGCAGGGCGCTCATTCTGTCTTCATGCCACGAAGATTGGAGCATCATTCCGATGGCCTCCACCGATTCTTCGCTATGGTTGCGGCTCACGGCTCTGATGGCCGGAACTGTGATTCCTAAAAATTGGTCGCCCTCGCCATATTCCCCTTTGCCGGTTTTGAAAAACCGGGAGAGTATTTTTGCTTTATCCTCCGAAGCGTATTGGCGGAGGTCTTTTTGCCATTCTTGTATCATTTTGCAAAGTTAGCTTTTTTTTCGGTGGGGGAGGGGAGTGGATGGGAGGGATGTGGTGTGAAATTAAAGCCGTGAGAATTGAAAATTGCCGCAGGGATGCCCGATAAATCTCTCCGGTTTAATTCTGAGGGGCTTAAATATTGCTCAATGGTTTGTTAGTCAGTGAGATAATGCTGTTTTTGCATGGTTCTATTCGCATCCAAATAGAATGAAGTGAGTGTTGCTATTTGATTATGAGCTACTTTTTCGTATTTTTGCAAGTTGCAAAGATGGAAAAGATAACTTTTACAGCCGAGGGTGTTCAGATGCCCTCTCTCGACTTCGACTCTATAGCCCGATGGCTTGAGCGTGTGATTTCAGACCACGACCGACTGCTCGGCCGGTTGGGCTACATGTTTTGTGACGATGAGACAATAATCCGTGTCAACCGTGAGTTTCTTCGCCACGACTATTACACGGACATCATTACTTTTGACTATTCACGCCGGCGTATGGTGAGCGGCGATATGTATATCTCGCTCGACACGGTGAGGAGTAATTCCGAGTTGTTTGGTCAAGATTATCATCGCGAGCTCATGAGGGTGATTGTCCATGGGGTGTTGCATCTGTGCGGGATTGACGACAAAGGTCCCGGTGAACGTGAAATAATGGAAGCCCACGAAGAGGCTGCTCTAAAACTTGCAGGATTATGAGATTTGATTTTGATGTGATTGTGGTTGGGGCCGGTCATGCCGGCTGCGAGGCTGCTTCTGCGTCAGCCCGTATGGGGTCGCGCACCCTGCTCATCACTATAGATATGAATAAGATTGCCCAGATGAGCTGTAATCCCGCGGTTGGCGGCATTGCAAAGGGGCAGATTGTCCGTGAGATTGATGCTCTCGGTGGCCAGATGGGCATCGTGACAGATCGTTCGGCCATTCAGTTTCGCATGCTCAACCGGTCAAAAGGGCCGGCCATGTGGAGCCCGAGGGCACAGAGCGACCGGATGCGTTTCAGCTCGCTCTGGCGAAACATTCTTGAAAACACTCCCAACCTTTCGATCTGGCAGGATGATGTTGTGTCGGTAGAGGTGGGGGAGGGGAGTGTGAAAGGTGTCACTACGGCTCTCGGTGTGAAATTTCATGCCAAGGCGGTCATCGTCACAGCCGGCACTTTTCTCAACGGACGGATGCATGTGGGCAGAACTCAGTGGGACGGGGGCCGAATTTCCGAGCCCTCTTCCACCGGACTCACGGCTTGTCTGCGTGAGCTGGGCTTCGTGGCAGACCGTATGAAGACCGGCACGCCGGTGCGTATCGACGGACGTTCGATAGACTGGAGCAAGACCACCAGACAGGACGGTGATGACGACAACCGCAAATTCTCGTTTCTCCCCTCAGTGGGTCGCGAGCTTCTTCAGCGCCCTTGTTTCATTGTCTACACCAATCCGGCCACTCATGAGGTGCTCCGTGACGGTTTGCCCGACTCTCCGCTTTATAATGGTCAGATCAAAAGCATAGGTCCGCGCTACTGTCCGAGCATTGAGACGAAGATTGTCACCTTTGCCGACAAGCAGGAACATCAGCTTTTCATAGAGCCGGAGGGGGAGTACACCCAGGAATACTATCTCAACGGGTTCTCCTCATCTCTGCCGCTCGACATCCAGCTTCGGGCGCTTGAGACCATACCGGCATTTAAGGATGTGGAGGTCTATCGTCCGGGCTATGCTATAGAATATGATTTCTTTGATCCCCGCCAGCTCCGCCACACTCTTGAGACGAAGCTTGTGGACGGTCTCTATTTCGCCGGGCAGGTCAACGGAACCACCGGCTATGAGGAAGCCGCGGGGCAGGGGATTGTGGCGGGAATCAACGCCCATCTGAAATGTGAGGGTAAGGAGCCGTTTGTGCTTGGCCGGGATGAAGCTTATATAGGTGTGCTTATCGACGACCTCGTGACAAAAGGTGTTGACGAACCATACCGTATGTTTACCTCGCGCGCCGAATATAGAATTCTTCTCCGGCAGGATGATGCCGATATGAGGCTCACCCCCCGTGGACATGCCATCGGGCTTGCCTCTGACGAGAGGTATCGGCTTATGCTTTCAAAGCGGGAGCAGCGAGACGCCTTCATTCGTTTTGTCCGTGAGCTTCCTATCAAGGAGAGCGAAATCAATCCTTATCTTGAAAGCATCGGCGACACTCCGATTCGTCAGACCGTAAGACTCTATGAACTCCTTCTTCGTCCGGCTCTCACGGTTGCCGCGCTGCGTGCTGTGCTTCCCTCTTTGGATAGCTATATTCTCCGCGAAATCGAAGAGGAGCGTAGGGAGGAGATACTGGAGGCGGCTGAAATACTCATAAAATATAGCGGCTATATTGATAGAGAGCGAATGATTGCTGAGAAACTTCACCGCCTTGAGGACGTGAAACTACGCGGCCGTCTGGATTATTCCACCGTAAAATCCATCTCAACTGAAGCACGGCAGAAACTTGCGCGTATCGACCCTGAGACCGTGGGGCAGGCGTCAAGAATACCCGGCATTTCGCCCAATGACATCAATGTTCTTCTGCTTCTGCTGGGACGTTGATTGTTTCACGTGGAACAACGATAAATCACAATATATTTATGGAATATATCAAATCAAAAATCAGAGACGTCTACGATTTTCCCAAAAAAGGAATCGTGTTCAAGGATCTCACAACAGTGTTCAAAGACCCGCGTGCACTCCACATCATAGGTTGGGATCTCGCTCAGCTCTATCGGGAGAAGGGTGTGACAAAGGTAGTGGGAATAGAATCACGCGGATTCGTGTTCGGTTCCATCCTTGCCTTTGAGCTGGGTGCGGGTTTTGTTCCGGCGCGCAAGCCGGGTAAATTGCCCGCCGACACCGTGAGCGCCACCTTCGACAAAGAGTATGGCAAAGACACTATCGAGATGCACCGTGATGCCATAACCGAAGATGATGTGGTGGTAATCCACGACGATGTGCTCGCAACCGGAGGCACTATGGCCGCAGCCTACGAACTTGTGAAGAGCATGAATCCGAAGAAGATTTATGTAAACTTCATCATTGAGCTCGGACAGCTCGGTGGCCGCGCCAATCTCCCTTCGGAGGCGGAAGTGACATCGCTTATTGTAACCAACGACTGATCCACATTGGCCAAGCATAAGAAATCAGAGGAGCTGACCGAGAAGATTGCCATTCTCCCCACCACCCCCGGAGTCTACATGTATTTTGACTCCGAGGGCACGGTGATATATGTCGGGAAGGCGAAGAATCTCAAGAGGCGGGTGTCGTCTTATTTTAACCGCACTCACGATTCGCTGCGCACCAATCTTCTGGTGCGGGCGATTGCCGACATGAAATATATCGTGGTGCCGACCGAGCAAGATGCGCTCAATCTTGAAAACTCCATGATAAAGGAGTATAAGCCGCGCTATAATGTGCTTCTCAAGGATGATAAATCCTATCCGTGGATTGTGGTGACGAAAGAGCCTTATCCCCGGGTGTTCATGACCCGCAAGAAGGAGAAGGATGGCTCGAAATACTACGGCCCCTACACCGATACAGCTTCAGCGAGAGCGGTGCTCAATCTCATCCGCGAATTATATCCTCTGAGGTCTTGCCGCCATTTTCTCACTCCGGAAGGGGTGGAGGCTGGCAAATGGAAGCCGTGTCTTGATTTTCATATCAAGCGATGCGCAGGCCCCTGCATTGGCAAGGTGAGTGCTGAGCAATATCAGAAATCCATCGAAAGGGTGAAGCAGATACTCCGCGGCGACATGGCTGAGCTGCTTGACTATTTGCGTGGCGAGATGGAGGCTCTCTCTGCCGAACTCCGCTTTGAGGAGGCGCAAGAGGTGAAGGAGCGCTATCAGATGGTGGAGCGTTACACCGCAAAGAGTGTAATCGTGAGCCAGACAATCGGCGATGTCGATGTGTTTGGTGTGGATGACGACGGGGCCGATGTGTTTATCAATTATATGCATGTGAGGCGCGGGGCTGTGGTGAGGAGCGTCACGCTTGAATATAAGCGCAGGATGGACGAAACCATCCCCCAGCTCCTTTCATATGCGATGAACGAAATTGCAAGCACTCTCGAAGTTGATTTTGAAGAGGTGATTGTGGCCGAACAGCCTGATGTGGATATGCCGGGTGTCACATTCATCATCCCCCAGCGTGGCGATAAATCCAAACTGCTTGAGGTGTCTGAGCGCAATGCCAGGCAGCATAAGATAGATATGCTAAAGCATCTCGAAAGGAAAAATCCGGAGGAACGCACCGACCGTCTGCTTAAGCGCATGCAGGCCGATTTCCGGCTCACGGAGTTGCCTCATCATATCGAATGTTTCGACAATTCGAATATTCAGGGCACGAATCCGGTGGCCTCATGTGTGGTGTTCCGCGACGGAAAACCGGCAAAAAAAGACTATCGTCATTTCAATATCAAAACTGTGGAAGGCCCTGATGACTTCGCCTCGATGAAAGAGGTCCTGACCCGGCGCTACACACGGCTTATGAACGAGGGCGAGGGGCTGCCGCAGCTTATTGTCGTGGACGGTGGCAAAGGGCAGCTCAGTGCGGCGGTGGAAGCTCTCGATGCCATGGGACTGAGAGGCACCATAGCAGTGGTGGGTATTGCAAAACGTCTTGAGGAGATTTATTTCCCCGGCGACAGTGTGCCGCTCTACATCGACAAGAATTCCGAGTCGCTCCGCGTAGTGCAGCATTTGCGCGACGAAGCCCACCGTTTCGGTATCACCCATCATCGCAACCGCCGCAGCAAAGGCCAGACAGTGTCGGCTCTCGACTCAATCAAAGGTATTGGAGAAAAGACCCGCGAGACACTCCTCACCCGGTTCAGGAGCGTGAAGCGCATAAAAGAGGCCGACCTCGATGAGCTTGCAGCTGTCATCGGGCCGGCCAAGGCTTCGATAGTCTATAATGAGTTTCATCCGGAGGAATAGTCGGCTCACTGACTCTCCGGCAGCGATACTATTCGACTATTTCTTTATAGAGAAACACCTCTGTGGGGAAATGGTCGCTATAGCCGGCAAGAAATTTTCCGCCGGCATATGTGCGCCAAGGCATCCCAGCATATCTCCCTTCTGTTTGCTTCAGAAAGTCTATATCCATTATTTCGGCATTGCGGTAGGTGAGGTTGCCGCGTCCAGGCAGTAGTGTGCCGCTCACCAATATCTGGTCAAACAGATTCCATGCTCCGCGATAGGTCAGAGTGCCTCTGCCGTTTTCAAGTATTCTCCACCAGGGATTGAAAAAGCCATGGTCGGCAACCCCTATGGCATCGGGGGCAGCGCCGACCACCTCTGCACATGATTTATTGAACGGATCATCGTTCAGATCGCCCATTATGATGATTCCCTGCATGGGATTGAGCGCCCAGAGCGAATCGGCTATGTGGCGGGTGAGAGAGGCGGCTGCGAGCCTCATCGGTTCTGATTCCTCCTGGCCGCCGAGTCGCGAGGGCCAGTGATTGATGATGACGCTCAGTGAATCGCCGGCGAGCAGACCGGTCACACACATCTGGTCGCGGGTGCGGAAATCCGGATTCTCCGGAATCAGCAGCATGTGGTTCGTCACACTCAACACTGTGAACTGTGTCGGGTCATAGAGCATTCCCACATCGATGCCGCGCAGGTCGGGAGAATCATGGTGTACGATTGCGAGTCCGCGATTGCGCAGAGGCTCCGAGTTCACCAGATCGGTCATCACCGATATGTTCTCCACCTCTGCCACGCCGATTATAGCCGGACCGCCGGGAGTGGCCGGAGTGACCATATTGGCAATGGCGTTGGCCAGGTTGTTGAGCTTCACGGCATACTTCTCCGAATTCCATTCGCGCGAACCCTGAGGCGAGAATTCGCGGTCAAACTTTCCGTTGGAATTAATCGTGTCAAATAGATTTTCGAGGTTGTAGAAAGCCACCCCGTAGGTGGCCACTCTCCGCTCTTCGGAGAGGCGAATAGGTTCGGTGGCCGAGGCCGTGATAGACCCGGCTGCAAGAAGCAGCCCGAGTGATGCTAATAATCTGTTCATGTCTGTAAATCTAATTTTGCTGTAAAATTAACCATTAATTGCGAGCAGATGGAAGATGTGACGCAAAAATGCGTAATTTTGCAAAAGTAACCATCAAACAATGACATTCTTCGATTATTCACATCTGACTCTCGCGGTAATCGGCGCTGACAACCGCACTCTGCAGAAATTCGGCGATATCTCGCTTCTGCGGAGTCTTACCAATCCGTCGGCGCTCTTTCTTAATGCTCCGGAAGTTTATGTTTTTGTAAGGCAGAAAGGTGTCAGGCAGATCACCCTGTGGCGTGAAGGATTCCCCACTGTAAGTCTCGGTGTGGCTGACGGGGCCGATGTCGATCCGCAGGCGGTATTGCGGTTGCTGAGGAGTGCCTCTCATGTTTGTGCGTCGCCCCAGCAGCTTTTTGCCGATGCCGGACTGCGGCGTGATGTGCCGTGCCTGCCTATGGAGGAAGCGGCGGCGGTGAACAGCGCTGATGTTATTCCGAGAGGCAAGGTGCCATATCTGTCCACCAACGACATCGTCAATCTTATCGACACAAATCTCCGGTCGCCCGAAGCCCGCTGTTCGGAACTTCTGGCCGTTCAGGCCACGGCGGTTGCGGTAGGAGAAGCCACTTTGATTCCACGGGTCACGGTGACTAATGTCGGGCTTTATGACTTCGAAGTGACACCCGCCGAGGAGAAAGAGGTGGTGCCGAAGAAAAAGGTTCAGACCCTTCAGGAAATCGAAGACGAGATTGAAGCCGAGAATGAGACTACGGCTCTTCGTCCCAGAAGCCGACGCCTGCGGGGGGTATGGGTCTTCGTTGTTCTGGCTCTCCTCGCGCTCTGTGCCGGATGGGCAGCCGTCAGATATATTCCGTCGCTCATACCGGATTCCACCCCCTACGATGGAATGGAAAACAGTATTGTTTCGTCGCCTGCTGATGACTACGAAATCGCAACTCCTGAAATCATAGCCGACACCCTCGCTCCCGTTGGAGCGGCAGACAGTGCTGCCACTGTCTCAGACACCATCCTCGGAAATGATACCCTGCACGTAGACGACAACGCTCCGGTCACCCCGGTGGCAGAATCTGCGGTTGCACCGGAGGAAAAAACAGCTGTGGCAGACGCAGCCGCCGAGAAGGCAGATATAGCATATCTTAATGCAAACACAGTGTGGCGCAGAGCAGACCTGAAGTCTGATAAATACCGGCAGATGTTTGACCTTATTTCGTCAGGTAATATAAAGGCTATTGCCGAATCCGATTATTTTGCGGTGACCGGTGTGTCCACCAACCGCACGGCAACCAAAATGATGGACATGCTATGGCAGGCTTACCGCTCACCGACCCAACGCTCCAACGAGCTCCAGCTCAAAAAACTCAAGGGCAAAGGAGAGATAGATATAGCTGCGCTTTATATCACCCTGTCGCGTTATCGTGATGCTAACCCCAATAAAACCCCGAGACCAAAACGATGAATACACTCCCCGAAGACACCTCTTCGGCTCCCCGGGCCTATGAGGTAAGACAATACCCGTTTCCCACCAAACGCTATGTGCGCTGCCTCTCCCTCCGTCCGGATAGCCGCATCATTGCAGAATACCGGCGCCGTCACTCCCGTGGAGTCATATGGCCTGAAGTTCTTGAGGGAATCAGATCGGTCGGTGTGCTCGGAATGGATATTTATATCCACGGCACAACTCTGACCATGATTATGGAGACCGCCTCCGATTTCGACTGGGACACAGCTATGGCCAGACTCGCCACGCTTCCCCGCCAGCAGGAGTGGGAAGATTTCATGGCCGAATTTCAAGACGTAGTCACCGGTAGCACCCCGGCCGAAAAATGGCTGCCGATGGAACGGATGTTTTATCTCTACGACCCTGACTGACCTCACAAGCGCAGAATATGAGACTCGTGATTCAGAGAGTGACGCGTGCATCGGTCAGCATCGCAGGTGAGCTTCATAGCAGTATCGCAACAGGTCTTATGGTGCTTGTCGGTGTGGAGCAAGGCGACACATCCGCCGATATGGAATGGCTTGCGGCAAAAACTGTGGCCCTGCGCATCTTCCCCGATGAGAATGGGGTGATGAACCGCTCTGTGATTGATGCCGGGGGCGAGATTCTTGCAGTGAGTCAGTTCACACTCACAGCCTCCACCCGCAAAGGCAACCGTCCGAGCTATATCCGTGCGGCAGGTCATGATGTGGCAGTGCCCCTCTATGAAGCATATTGCGCCGAAGTGAGCCGATTGATTGGAGCCGAAGTGAGAAGAGGTGTGTTTGGAGCCGATATGCAGGTAGAGCTTGTCAACGACGGCCCTGTTACAATAATAATAGATTCGAAACTTAAAGAATGACACCCGGAGAAGAGATTACCGTCAGCGAGATGCAGAGGGTGGTTGACCAATGGATCACCACTGTCGGGGTGCGCTATTTTTCCCCGCTCACCAATATGGCGATTCTTACCGAAGAGACCGGCGAGGTGGCCAGAATTATGGCGCGCACATATGGAGACCAATCCTTCAAACCCGGAGAAAATCCGAATCTTGCCGACGAACTCGCTGATATGCTTTGGGTTATCTCGGCAATAGCCAATCAGACCGGGGTGAATCTCACTGAAGCTTTCATGAACAATCTCGCCAAGAAAAACATTAGGGATAAAGAGCGCCATCTGAACAACCCTAAGTTGGCCTCCAACAATAGATAATAATATAAAACTCATACACATATGGCAGACAAATATCATGACACGGTGGCTAAAAGTCAGGTGACTGTAGACGATGCTAAGATAGCCGCTGAAGTTGCTAAAATCACAGCGAAAGTTCCCGAACTCCGTTCGCCGGAAGCGTTGCGCCTTCTTTTCAGTTGCATTGACCTCACAACTCTCCGTTCCACCGATTCGCCCCGCTCGGTTGCCGAATTTACCGAGAGAGTCAACGCTTTCGAAAACGAACATGGCGATCTTCCGTCGGTGGCCGCAATCTGTGTCTATCCAAATTTTGCTCAGGTTGTCCGTACGGTTCTCGAAGTCTCAGAGGTAGAGATTGCGTGTGTGGCCGGGGGATTCCCCTCGTCGCAGACTTTCCCTGAAGTAAAAGTGGCGGAGACAGCTCTTGCAGTGGAAGGCGGTGCCGACGAAATCGATGTGGTGATGAACCTTGGTGATTTCCTCGACGGCGACTGGGAAGAGGTCACGGATGAACTTGGAGAAATCAAACACTCCTGCCGCGATGCCCGTCTGAAGGTGATTCTTGAAACCGGTGCGCTTAAGACTGCCGAAAATATCCGTGCGGCATCTATCTTGGCCATGTATTCCGGTGCCGACTTCATAAAGACCTCCACCGGCAAGGAATTTCCCGGTGCGTCGGCCCAAGCAGCCTATGTGATGTGTAAGTGCATCAAGGAATATCATGCGGCAACAGGACGTAAAGTAGGTTTCAAGGCCGCCGGAGGTATCACCACGGCAGATGAGGCGATGGTCTACTATGCGATAGTCAAGGAGGTGCTTGGCGACGAATGGCTCACAAACGAATACTTCCGCATCGGCGCAAGCCGTCTTGCCAACAATCTTCTGACGGAGATCACCGGTGAGGAAACAAAATTCTTCTGATGAACGAAAACACTACATATTGGATGATGCAGGGCGGAGTCCGGCTCGGTCCCATGTCTTTCGACGAACTGGTGCGCCGCATCGCCTCTCCCTCTACTCCTGTCTGGCGAGAAGGGATGGCAGACTGGTGTGCGGCCGAGAATCTTCCGGAGCTGAGCGGCTTTTTCCGTACGGCCGCTCCGCGCCCTCACGTAAATAGTATCTATGGCATCCCTGCTCAACCTAATGCCCGGCCTGAGACTGCGTGGCATCCTCCGGTTGAGACCACAGAAGAGGCTATGCCCCCCACTTATCTGGCATGGAGTATTGTGGCGATGCTCGTATGCTGCATCGTCACCGGCATTGTTGCGCTGATTTATTCCACAAAAGTGAGCTCAAGATGGACCGCGGGCGATTATGAGGGCGCGCGCAAAGCCTCCTCTGCCGCCCAGATGTGGATAATCGTCACAGTGGTCTGCGGACTCATCGCTATCCCGTTTCAGGTCATTCTGGCACTGCTATGACCCTTCGGGCACAGAAATGGTGGATTGCAGGCGGAGTGGTTTGCGGCTTGCTTCTCATGGCGCTTTATGCCATTGTCGACCCGGCCACTGCGCCATTCCCGCGATGTCCGTTTCTGATGCTCACCGGGCTTAAGTGTCCCGGATGCGGTTCGCAGAGAGCTGTTCATGCCCTCCTCCACGCAGACTTTGCCGCAGCATGGGGCTATAATGCCTTGCTGGTGGTGTCTGTGCCGGTTGTGGCGCTGATGGTCTATTCCCAGTTTGAGCGCCGGAAGCGCCCCCGGCTTTACAACAGACTCAACTCTCAGGCGGTCATTATAACAGCCTTAGTGGTCATACTAATATGGTGGATAGCGAGAAACATATGGAACTTCTGATAAAAAACATGGTGTGTCGGCATTGCATCGAGGCAGTCAGGCAGATTTTTGAAAAGTTTGATATTGAGCCGGAGAGTGTCAGTTTGGGGCGGGTGAGTATTCCCGCCCAACACCTTGAACCGTCCCTGCTCGAATCGCTCGACAAGGCTCTTCATGAAGCCGGATTCAGCCGCATCACAGACCCTGATGGCGGAATTGTTGAGCAGGTGAAGCAGGCTGTGATGCACCATGTGCGCAGCGAGGAGGAATGTCGCCTCAATCTTTCCGACTGCATAGAAAGACAGCTCGGCATCTCTTACGATGCCGCCAGCAGAATCTTCTCGCGCCATGAAGGCCGTACGGTCGAAAACTATTGCACCGCCCAACGGATAGAGCGCGTCAAGGAGCTGCTTGAATATGGAGAGCTGACCCTTAGTGAGATTGCTTGGCAGACGGGATTTTCAAGTCCGGCCCACCTCTCACGCCGTTTCAAGGAAATCACCGGGATAACCCCGTCGGCTTATCGTATGAAGCATCAAGGAGCGAGACGTCCGCTTCCCGATGTCTGACAATCCTCATTAAAGTCAATGCCATGGAAAAACTTATGCAATATGTGTGGCAACACCGCCTCTGGCAGCAGAGCGATATGCGCACCGTTGATGGCCGGAGGGTTCAGGTGATAGACCCCGGACTGCTCAACACCGATGCCGGGCCCGACTTCTTCAATGCCAAAGTGAGTATAGACGGTCACATCTGGGCCGGCAATGTTGAGATTCATGTGAGAGCCAGCGATTGGCACCGCCATGGCCATCACAACGACCGCGCATATGACACGGTGATTCTCCATGTGGTAGACCGCGACGACGCGGTGGTGCGCCGTCCGGACGGAGAGATTATCCCACAGTTGCGCATGCCTTGTTCGGCCGACTTGAACGAACACTACCGTAATCTCGTTGGGCGCGCTGATATCGATATTCCCTGCGCAGCCACAATCAAAGCACTCCCGTCGCTATATCTCACAGACTGGCTCACCACTCTTGCCTACGAACGCCTCTATGAGAAAGCCGACAGAATAGAAGCCCTCCTCAACCGGTTTGCCGGCGATTGGGAGCAGACCTGCTATGTCACCGTAGCACGAGGTCTCGGTTTCGGAGTCAATAGCGAACCGTTCGAGCGTCTCGCCCTTAGCCTGCCTCTGCGATTTATCGGAAAACACAGTGACGATGCCACGGCAGTAGAAGCATTGCTATTCGGACAGGCCGGGCTGATAACCCCTGCGGTGGCGGCTGCCGATTCCTATGCGGCAAGACTCGCGAGGGAATATGACTTTCTGACGGCTAAATTCGGACTCCGTCGCCCCGACTCACTCGGTTGGAAAATGTCGCGTATGCGTCCGGCCAATTTCCCTCATCGTCGTATCGCCGTTCTTGCGGCCATGCTTTCCGGAGGATTCCGTATGCTGTCGAGAGTGGTGAGTGTGGAGAATGCTGCTGATGCATGCAATCTTTTCACCCCCGACCTACCCAACTATTGGCAGTGGCGTTGCAGCTTCGGTCCGGGCAGTCAGCGTCATCTCGGCTCGATGAGCCGCAGTTCGGCGCTGGTTATGGTGATAAATGTAGTTGTGCCCCTGATGATGGCCTACGGAATGGCACACTCCAACACAGAGATGACCGACAGAGCCATAAGACTGCTTCATGAGATAGGGGCTGAGCGCAATTCGGTTGTAGAGATGTTTGCCCGCTCCGGAATAAAGGTGAGCGACGCATTCAGCAGTCAGGCTCTTATACAACTGCGTCGGGCCTACTGCGAACGGCGCAAGTGCCTCTACTGCCGCATAGGCCACCGTATGCTCGCCGCAAAAGCAATCAGACATGAGAAATCTTAGCCGGTATTATAGATTACAGTCATTGAACTCATTTTACTTCTGACTTAGAAGTCCACGATGTGATGTGGCTGGCATGAGTTATGTAATATTTCTCCTCATCAGTGGGATTCGCTGAGTCCACATACCACGGAAGGTGAACTATTGAGTAGGGCGGTGCAAGTCGATAGGTTTCATCCGCGCGACTGCGGTTTAAGCCGCTTTTTGGTCTGTAAAGGGCAAATGTTGTGTCGGTAGGAGCACGGAAGATAGTGCCGTTTTCCTGAGGCCATATCCAGTTGACAGCCTCCCTGATTTCCACCTCATCTTTAAGGGCATAGTAGCTGGGAATATCATCTATTTTGATAGACAGCCCGACTTTCACTGCGTTCGGTCGCTGCGAAAGCATAACATCAAGCATCCGTGTCATCACGTCTGCCGGACAATCCTGCGAAAGCATGACATCGCTGTCGGTATACACATACCATCCCCTACAGAAGCGTTTCCTTGCGGGAGCATATTTCCAGAGAGCTTTGAATCCTAAGTTCTTGCCAATCTTTATCACTTCATATGGTGTTGTTTCATACCATTTGAGCAGTGGGGGATAGGTGCTTGCATTATCCAGGATGATTATGTTGTTAATATCCCGTTGTTTCAGAGATTCAATAAGTTGTTCCAGATCGGTCAGCCGATTGAAATTATTTATGATTACAGGGATTTCATTTGGATTGGCTGGCGGACGCACCGAAATACCACGCATGATTGTTATGCGTCCCTTTAGTTTGTGCGTGATTTTCTTAAAGAATCCTATCGGTTTTGAATTTAGGATAATCGGAAACCAGAAACCCCTCATGCGCCTTTTATACCAGGAGTGACATCCCATGGGCAGACGATTGTCGTTGAGACTGAGGCATAGTTCAGGATATTTATCAAATGCAAATTCAAGCCCCTCTCTCCAGGTTGGATATCTGAAGTCAAGACTATGTCGATTGACCTCTGTGGAAAAGAAAATATCTTCGTTATACAAATGATTGCCTGGATGATTGAGAAATTCGGCCACTACATCTGAAAGCTTGCACACAGCCTCAAGATGTGCACTCACACGCCGAAGTGAAAGACCGCCATTGCCCACTCTCCACCAACCGATTCTGGCATCTTTCATTCCAAGCATATGCCTGCAACGGTGTTTTATCTTGCTTCCGATTTTTAAGGGCCAGATGTTATACACCGGACGCACCAACCACGGAGCCCCGACATAGTCATATCCTTTGTTACACCATTCGTCGAGCCTATCAGCGAAAATATATGCATCAAGCTGATAGATTAGAATGAATTCGCTGGCTAAAAACCGACTATAAAATTCTCTTGACATCATCAGGCGATTATAGCCTGCTATGTTATTGAAATACCGGTCATCAAACCGCTCGGTTTGCGCACTTGGAATGATTTCCTTCCAATAATCATCCTTCAGGCTATCCGGCATGACGAAAACGATATCTCGTGACGAACATAATCGTTTAAGACGGTTAATGGATATCTGCTCGTAGCCTTTCGGCCGTTCGCGATATACCGGCACAACAATAGTCAACTGTTTCATAGGTGTGCAAAATTAAACAACTCTCCTAACATCACAAATTTTAATTATATTTTTCGTAACTTTGTTGCTTAAATCCAACGATAATATCAATATGTCTATTGACTCAATCATCGCTCAGGCCGTGGCACGCGCCGTGAAAGAACTTTACGAAGCAGACACCGATGCCTCTGCCATCACACCCCAGACCACAAAAAAAGAGTTTGAGGGCAATCTCACCGTAATGGTTTTCCCCTGGGTCAAAGTAGCCCGCAAAAGCCCGGAGGCTGTGGGAAAAGAAATAGGCGACTGGCTCGTCGACAATGAGCCGGCCGTGGCTCGCTACAATGTGATAAAGGGCTTCTTGAATATCGTCATAGAGCCTTCGTTCTGGACCTCAGTGCTCCGTCACATTGCCGATACTCCAGACTACGGTATCACTACCGTCACCCCCGAATCGCCTCTTGTCATGGTGGAATACTCCTCTCCCAATACCAACAAGCCTCTCCATCTCGGCCATGTCCGCAATATACTCCTCGGATATAGCCTTTCGCAGATTCTGTCGGCCTGCGGCAACCGTGTGGTGAAAACCAACATCGTAAACGACCGCGGTATCCACATCTGCAAATCGATGCTCGCTTGGCAGAAATGGGGCAACGGCATCACTCCTGAAAAAGCCGGAAAGAAAGGCGACCATCTCATTGGTGATTTCTATGTGCTCTTCGATAAGCACTATAAAGCCGAGGTTGAAGCTCTCATGAAAGAGAAAAATCTCAGCAAAGAGGAGGCCGAAGCGCAGTCGTCGCTCATGCAGGAGGCCCGCGCTATGCTCCGCGCATGGGAGGCCAAAGACCCCGAAGTGCGTAGTCTGTGGGCCATGATGAACGAATGGGTGTATGCCGGATTTGATGAAACCTACAACCGTATGGGTGTGGATTTCGATAAAATCTATTACGAGAGCGACACCTATCTCGAAGGAAAGGAAAAAGTGCTCGAAGGGCTTGCCGCCGGTAAGATGTATCGAAAGGAAGACGGATCCGTATGGGCCGACCTCACTCCCGAAGGACTCGACCATAAGCTCCTGCTCCGCAGCGACGGCACCTCAGTCTATATGACCCAGGATATCGGCACAGCCAAACTCCGCTATCAAGATTATCCCATAGACAAGATGATCTATGTGGTGGGCAATGAACAGAATTACCATTTCCAGGTTCTCTCACTGCTTCTTGACCGTCTCGGATTCAAATGGGGAAAAGACCTCGTGCATTTCTCCTACGGCATGGTCGAACTCCCCAACGGACGCATGAAAAGCCGCGAAGGCACTGTGGTAGATGCCGATGATCTTATCGACGAAATGGTCTCTACCGCACGCAAGGTGAGCACAGAGCTTGGCAAGCTTGACGGCTGTTCGGCTGAAGAGATAGACGAAATCACAGAGACCGTGGGTCTCGGCGCCCTGAAATATTTCCTTCTGAAAGTTGACCCCCGCAAGAATATGACATTCGATCCGGAAGGCTCAATCGATTTCAATGGCAATACCGGACCCTTCATTCAATACACCTATGCGCGTATCCGCTCTGTACTCCGCAAAGCAGCCGACAGCGGAATGGCAATCACCGATTACACCACCGTAGAACCATGCGAGCGTGAAATCACCCTCATCCAGCGTCTGGCCGATTTTCCGGCCGTAGTGGCTGAAGCCGGCCGCAATTATAGCCCGGCCCTTATTGCCAACTATGCCTATGAACTCGTGAAGGAATACAACCAGTTCTATCATGACTGCTCCATACTGAAAGAGGAGGATGCCTCACGCCGCTCCATGCGTCTGGTGCTCTCCGAAGTCACTGCCTCAACGGTGCGCACGGCTATGGGGCTGCTCGGCATCCGCGTGCCGGAGCGCATGTGATGAACAAATCCTCTGCCCCGGTTGTTAATCAATGACAGACTAATCTATCACCGATTCTAATCATCAATTCACTTATGAATAACTATCCTCCTTACTATCAGCAGCCCGACACTGATTCGCGTGCGCTCGACACCCGAGTGTCGGCTGTGATGAAAAACGTCTACTTAAAGATGTTTTTCGGCCTGCTTGTCACAGCGCTTGTGTCAATGTGGTGCGCATCGTCGCAGGCTGTTCTCAGTTTCTATGCGGCTCACTCCGGACTCATCTGGGGTGTGTTTATCGCTGAAATTGTGCTCGTGTTTGTGATCTCAGGCGGCATTAACCGTATGAGTTCATCCACCGCCACCCTTCTCTTCTATCTTTTTGCGGTGGTCAACGGACTTGCACTCTTCCCCATCTTCCTGGTCTATACTCATGTGTCGATAGCCAAGACATTCTTTATCACCGCCGGCACATTCGGCGCCATGACTATCTACGGCTACTTCACCTCACAAGACCTCACCAAGTGGGGATCGTTCCTGTTCTATGCCCTCATCGGCCTGATTATCGCATCTGTGGTGAATATCTTCACCAAGAGCTCCACTTTCGACTGGATTATCTCTATCGCCGGAGTGCTTATCTTTGTGGGACTCACCGCCTGGGACACCCAGAAAATTAAGCAGATGGCAGCTATGGCTCCCACCGAATCGGCAGGTAAGCTTGCCACTGTGGGCGCCCTGAGCCTCTATCTCGACTTTATCAATCTCTTCCTCTATCTGCTCCGTTTCTTCGGCTCGTCGCGCGACTGATAAACGGTTTGCCATAGTCCCAATCAGAAAGATTATCACAGCGGGCGCACCATTTTCATTTTGGTGCGCCCCCCTTTTTGTATTTTTAACAAAAAATACAATCTCAGTTATTGTATAAATACTAATTTTACAAAAAATAAACTTAACCAGAAAGAGCATGAAAAAATCTGTAGCAATTCTAAGCATTACTCTAATAGGAATACTATCATTCCTATTCTCAAATGTCATTTTTGCAAAAAAAGACATTTCAAACTCTGTTCCATCAGAAGTTGAGTCTCTGGCTAATTTGGAAGAATGGTGGAACCGCTTAGACTACGTTTGTGTAAAAGTTGAGTGCAACTGCATTTTATATCAGTTTCACAGTGTTGTTGCGCAGCCTGTAGAAGAAGGGAAAGGAACAGTCGCACATACCTGGAGCTGCACAGGATGTGGTGATTGCGGTTGGATTGTGGTAGAATAACCATGCTTACTCCGACAAAATCAATCCTCCTGCAATCGCTTACACTTGCACTCTGCTTATATGCGTGCAACAATGGTACAAATAGCGATGCACATCGTCTCGAACAGTCGTCCGCTGCCACAATTTCGGTAGAAGCGGGTAATTATGTAGAATCGTGGAATCTCACTACTGAGACAACCAACAAGAACTTCATAGAGGAGAATATAGAATCTATAAAACTTATTCCGCTTGAGACTAATGATAACTGCCTGATTGGATCAATATCTGATATCACATTAAGAGGAGATACCATTATCGTTGCCGACATCAACAAATCCGGCAAAGTATATCTTTTTAATTCCGAGGGTAAATACATATCGTCTATAGGCAAAAAAGGAGAGGGTCCGGAAGAATATGGCGGATTGAATGAGCTACAGATAGTAGGTGATACCATCAGCATCACAGACTGGCTGAGATGGCAAATAGTATCCTATCCATTAAGCGGTGGGAAACCTAAAGTGATAAGCCTCAATGTATTTCATCCAGATAAGACCTTCGTGCTTAATGACACTACAATAATTGCGGCAAGCTCCTACATTCCCGGAAGGGATTTTGCGTTGGCTTGGCTAAATGCCGACGGGACTGTGCGTGATTCGGCACGGCCATTTCAATACAGTCGTTCATTTCCAGCCGGTAAACTCCAGCCGGCAAACGATGGCAGGTTATTATACTATTCCATTGACAGCGATACTGTTTTTGAAGTAACACCATCGTCACTGCGTCCGGTCTATGCACTCGGGATTCAGAATGACTTTTACGGTTTTATAGACAAAACTCTAAACCAGGATTGGCCATCATTCAATAAAGCGCTCTACACTGGTAATGATGCGCCGTTATCGGCATTTAACATAGTGGAAACTGACAACAAATGGTTTATCTATTACCAAAAGGGGCCTAGGAATTTCATCGGAGTTAAGGATAAAAACAGTGACTCATCAAAAAGCTATCTCAGAGCAGATATTAATGAACGACGAATTTCCATACCCTTCACCCTTTATAAAGGTCGAGGCAACACCCTTATCACGTATTTTGACTATGTCTTCAAAGAGCAGATTGCTGATGTTGATAAAGAGTGGCTTTATGCCAAATTCCCATACGCCAAATCCATCATTGATAACTACGATTTTGACAACCAGAACCCATTGGTTTGCTTATTAAACTTAAAGGAATAATTCTATCAAATAATTTTGAAAGTCCACTTAATACTACTTGCTATTTTATCGACATTTTTTGTTGGATGCATTAATTCGGTAAAAAAGAGTCAATTAAATAATCTCCTAATAGAAGGGAACTATCATATTTATAATGGAAAAGATAGTGTCTCGTTAGGGGATGTGCTATCAACAAACAGAAGCGGGATTATTTATCTTACAAATTTAGGATGTTCACCTTGTGCAGAAAAGGAACTGGCTATTTTGAACTCCCTACCACCTGATACACCTATCATCGTTGTAGGAAAATTCTCATCTAATCGAGATTTTAGAATATTCGCTCAAAGATGTAGGTTTTCTGTTTTCCGAATCAAATCATCAAATAGACTATTTCAAACAGAAAAATTACGTCACAATTATAGTATAATAATCGACCCGGAATTACCGCCTGAAATTATTGATATTAGTGAGCAGCCATTAGAAAGCACTCAGATATATCGTGAGCTTCTACGAGATTAATATATTAACGTGAGTTCGACATAAGGAATCAGAATAAAGTCAACTGATTGTCTGTAATAAACTCAAGAGAGATAGACGGTTTCTTAGGAAAGAAGCAGTAAGCTGCAATTGCACTCAAG
The DNA here is from genome assembly GCA_014802045.1 of Bacteroides sp. GTDB lineage: Bacteria > Bacteroidota > Bacteroidia > Bacteroidales > Muribaculaceae > Paramuribaculum. The sequence goes on along the minus strand of JAAVDA010000004.1, from coordinate 5 downwards.
GCATT
>JAAVDA010000003.1 GCA_014802045.1 Bacteroides sp. | reverse complement strand
CAACCATCTCCTACGTCGGTGTCGACGACACAGATCTCGGTTTATTTGAAAATCAATATCCCGTCCCCACCGGAATATCCTACAATTCATATATTATCAAGGGAGAAAAGATCGCTCTTCTCGACACAGTAGACAGCCGTCGCACAGAAGAATGGTCTGCTCTCGTAAGCGACGTTCTTTGCGGCTCTGAGCCAGACTATCTGGTGGTGCTCCACATGGAGCCCGACCACTCTTCCGATATAGCCCGCACCCTCCTCCGCTATCCCGGCCTCAAACTGGTGGCATCGCGCAAAGCCCTCGATATGATTCCGCAGTTTTTCGAAGGTATTGACCTCACAGGCCGCTCTATAGCCGTGAAAGAGGGCGACACGCTCGACCTCGGAGGACGCACCCTCACATTCTTCAATGCCCCAATGGTTCATTGGCCTGAAGTGGTTATTGCTTTCGATTCGCTCGATAAAGTGCTTTTCACGGCCGACGCTTTCGGCACATTCGGCGCCCTCTCCTATGGTCAGACCGACTGGACCATCCAGGCACGCCGCTACTACACCAATATCGTTGGCAAGTATGGCCCTCAGGTGCAGACCCTGCTCAAAAAAGTGGCCACACTCGATATAAAGGCTATTGCTCCTCTCCACGGCCCCATACTTAAGGATAATCTCTCCCAATATATTGACCTTTACAACAAATGGAGCACCTACACCCCCGAGACTCAGGGTGTCCTCGTGGCCTATGCCTCGGTTTATGGAGGCACCGAGCAGGCTGCCCTGCGGCTCGCAGACATGATTCGTGCCGAAGGCAAATATGAAGTGGCCACTATCGACCTCTGCCGTCAGGATGTTTCCGAAGCTGTGGCTCAGGCATTCCGCATGAGCACTCTTGCTTTGGCTTCTGTCACCTACGATGGCGCTCTTTTCCCTGCCATGCACCATTTCCTCTATCATCTCCGCATCAAAGGTCTGCGCAACCGTAGGGTCGGACTCATTGAAAATGGTTCATGGGCTCCCGTGGCGGCCAAAGCCATGCGCGAGATGCTCGGCCAGATGCCCGGTATGGAGATTGTAGAGCCTGTCGTCACTATCCGCAGCCGCATGCACACCACCGACACCCCCACTCTTGGTGCTCTTGCAGCTTCTCTCACTGCCTGAACCGCTCCCCATTCTTGGTTTTAACCGTTATTATGCCTCTGCAGCCAGTGTTGCGGAGGTTTTTTGTGTACTTTTGCGGCAAAATGTGAAATACAATTAAGGGACTTTGCCGATATGTGCCTTTTTGCTATCTTTGCACCTTTGCAAGGAAGACGCTTTTGGCTGCTGTCACATATCCCGTCCCTCTCAATGATTGAAGCAAGACAAATCACCAAATCATTCGACAATCTCCAGGTGCTAAAAGGTATAGACCTCATCGTGGAGCAGGGAGAGATTGTGTCGGTAGTAGGGCCCAGCGGAGCGGGTAAAACCACACTGCTGCAGATTCTCGGCACTCTCGACCGCCCCGATTCAGGTTCGCTCCTTTTTGATGGTGACCCCCCCCTTGCCATGAAGGCTGATGCTCTCGCACGCTTCCGCAACCGCACTATCGGATTCGTCTTCCAGTTTCATCAGCTTCTCCCTGAGTTATCCCTCATCGAGAATGTGGCTCTGCCGGCTCTTATTGGCGGCCTCTCCCGTAAGGAAGCTTTCAGCCGGGCTCGGGAACTCGCTGGCTATATGGGGCTTCTTCCCCGTGCCGATCATCGCCCCGCCCAGCTCTCCGGCGGCGAGCGTCAGCGGGCTGCAGTGGCCAGATCCCTTGTCTGCCGTCCGAAGGTCATTCTTGCCGACGAACCCTCCGGCAGTCTCGACTCCCGCAACCGAGCCGAGCTCCATAAGCTTTTTTTCGACCTTCGGCGTGACATGGGGCAGACTTTCGTCATTGTGACCCACGACGAAAACCTCGCTGCCGATGCCGACCGCCGTATCATGATGGCCGACGGACGAATCACCGGAATTGACACCCGTCCTCAGCCCCTGATATAAATCTCCTTAAGAATCCAAATAAACACAAAGCAATAAAAATCAATCATCAGACATGAAACTACAGAAAATCTTCAGCATCCTATTCGTTGCGATTGCTGCCATCACTCTCCACTCCTGCAATAGCGACAACAGCGACAACACCATCCAGGTTGCCAATATAGTTACCTTCCAGGGCAACATCGAAGGGCAGTCTGTATTCACCTATCAGGAAATCAACGATGGCGAAAAAATCACCATACGCTCCAACCAGACTATCGATGAGACAAAGGTGAAGGTGGGCGATCGCGTCTACATTGTGTTCAACCTCAACAACGGAACCACCCTTACCAACAACTCCGTCGTCAGCCTCCTCACCGCCATCGGTGTCCCCACTATCAACACCCAGATCGAAAACCGTCCTGCTGACTGGGAGTCAACTCAGGGCATCTACGTGCAAGATGTCATCCGCACCGGCACATGGCTCAACCTCCTTGCGCTCGTGCCTTCCACCACCGAGAACATGACCTTCCGTCTCCTCGCCGATCCCTCCACCATCAATAGCTCCGACGTGCAGCTCTATATGGTCTACACCAACTCTGCCGCCGAATTCGGCACATCAAACGTTTCCTCCTTCGCCAGCTTCAATATCGCCGATGTGTGGAATCTCCCCTCATGTTCCAAGGTCACTTTCCACGTGATCAACACTAACGAGATTGCAAAATCAACATTCGTATTCGAGAAAAAATAAACAGCATACCGTCATAATCCGTCTGCCATGCGCCCCAACAACCTCACAATCTACAATTCCCTCTCCCGACACAAGGAACTCTTTGTCCCCATCCATCCCGGTAAGGTCGGTATGTATGTGTGTGGCCCCACTGTGTATGGCGACGGCCATCTCGGTCATGCCCGCCCGGCTATCACATTTGATATCCTCTTCCGCTATCTCCGTCATCTCGGCTATTCTGTGCGCTATGTGCGCAACATCACAGACGTTGGCCACCTTGAGCACGATGCTGATTCCGGCGAAGACAAGATAGCCAAGAAGGCGCGCCTTGAGCAGCTTGAACCTATGGAAGTGGTGCAGCACTATCTCAACCGCTACCACAAGGCTATGGACGAGCTCAATGTGCTCCCCCCCTCCATTGAGCCCCATGCTTCAGGCCACATCATCGAGCAGATTGAATATATCAAGAAGATTCTCGATGCCGGCTATGCCTACGAGAGCGAAGGATCGGTATATTTCGATGTGCCGGGCTACAACAGCTCCCACCACTACGGCAAGCTCTCCGGACGCAATATCGACGAGCTCCTCGCCACCACCCGCGAGCTTGACGGCCAGAGCGAGAAGCGCAATCCCGCCGACTTCGCCCTCTGGAAGAAAGCCGCTCCCGAGCATATCATGCACTGGCCCTCTCCATGGAGCGAAGGATTTCCCGGCTGGCACCTCGAATGCTCCGTGATGGGAGAGAAATATCTCGGAGAAACCTTCGATATCCACGGCGGTGGAATGGACCTCAAATTCCCCCACCACGAATGTGAGATAGCCCAGTCGGTGGCCCGCAACGGCCATGATGCCGTCCACTATTGGATGCACAACAACATGATTACAATCAACGGGCAGAAGATGGGCAAGTCGCTCGGCAATTTCATCACCCTCGATGAATTCTTCACCGGCTCCCACCCTCTCCTTCAGCAGGCCTACTCTCCCATGACCGTGCGCTTCTTTATTCTTCAGGCTCACTACCGCGGCACAGTAGACTTCAGCAACGAAGCTCTTCAGGCAGCCGAAAAAGCTCTTCGCCGTCTGCTCGAAGGCTATGCGCGTCTGCAGAAGCTGAAGCCTGCCGAAGCCGATTCGGAGCCCATAGATGTAGACGCTATCATAGCACGATGCTATGAAGCTATGGACGACGACCTCAATACCCCTATGGTTATCGCCGAGCTATTCGAGGCATGCGGTATCATAAACCGCATCAACGACGGCAAGCTCGCTGCTTCAGCCGCCACAATCGATAAGCTCCGGGTGCTCTTCTCCATCTTCCTGACAGACATCCTCGGCATCCGCACCGAAATCGGCTCATCCTCCGCTTCTGACTCCGCTTCGCGTAAGCCATTTGAAGACGCGGTCAACCTCCTGCTCCAGATCCGCTCCGAAGCCAAAGCCCGCAAAGACTGGGCCACAAGCGATCTCATCCGCAATCGCCTCTCGGAGATAGGATTTGACGTCAAGGACACTAAGGACGGCTTCGAATGGTCTATTAAATCCTGACCGCTTGCATGGAAAATATGCTTCCGGAAGCTGCCCGGACCCATCTTTTTGTGACAGATCTCGACGGCACTCTTCTCGATTCAGACGGGAGAGTGCCGTCGTTGTCTGCACGCATTATCTCCGACCTCTCCCATCGCGGCGCTCTCATCACCGTGGCCACTGCACGCACTCCTGCCACGGTCGACCGCTTGCTATGCCACACATTCACCCGTCTACCCGCCATCGTAATGACAGGCGCAGCCCTCTGGGACCGCCGGCACCGCCGCTATATCAACACCCGTATGCTCTCCCCATCGGCTGCCACTGCTGCCATAAACCTCTGCCGCTCCTTTAATATAAATCCGTTTATCTACACTCTCGGCCGCGACTCCATTCTCCACGTCTACCACAACGGACCCCTCTCGGCTAAAGAGAGTCGCTTTGTGGCAGACCGCACCGGACTTCTCCTCAAACGCTTCCATCTCGACGAACCCTGCGGTCTCGCCGACTCCTTTCCCTCAACCATATTTCTCCTTGCAATGGGTCCGGTAGAAGAAGTGTTTCGCGCGGCTTCCAGCCTCCGCCTCATTCCCGAAGTCGAGATATCAGCCTACCCCGACAACTACAATCCCCTCACCGGAGTGCTCGAAATCTTCGCGGCCGGAGTCTCAAAAGCCTCCGCCATACGCTCCCTTGCTCAGCAGTGTGGAGCCACACGTATCACCGTGTTCGGCGACAATCTCAACGACCTCCCCATGCTCCGCGAAGCCGACGAAGCCGTCGCCGTGGCCAACGCCATGCCCGAAGTGCTCCGTGAGGCCTCGCTGGTCATCGGCCCAAACACCGACGAAGCCGTCGCCCGCCACATCCTCCACACCCTCCAGTCCTACTGCTGACGGGATTTTAGCATAAAATCGGCTTAACTCTTTGAGATTTTTTTTTAAGTATTATCTTTGCCGTAAATATATAACTTAATATACCATATTATTTATAAAATGAAAGGAACTCTTAAACTTCTACCATCCGTGCTCCTTGTTGTCACTCTCTTTTCGGGATGCAAAAAAGCTCCATCTGTTGGTGAGCCTGAGGAGCTTTTTCTCACCTCCGAGACATTTATTCCCGACGAGCTTCTGGGTAAACCCATTTCTATGACCGTGACCGATGGCGACTTTATTGTGACCAATGATAATTCAGTCGACACTCTGATTTCTTTGTTCACCCTGCAGGGCGAGCACTGCATTGATATTCTCCCCAAGGGTGAAGGGCCTGAGGCTGCGCTCTGGGTGCCCAATGTGCAGTTCTCACGCAGCAATGCGTCTCTTTATGCGCCTGACCTCAGAAAGAATAAAATCTTGTGCATCACCGATTTCCAATCTCCATCTCCCCAACTGGCTAAAGATTTCGATATGTCTTCAGCGTCCAACGACAGCATTATGTTTATGGGAAGAATCGGTCGTCTGGCAGATGGCAATTATTTTGCGGCAAACTTCACCTCTCTCGGTATGGCAGCTGTGCTGTCACCGGAGGGTAGCCTGCTTAAGACTGATATTCCTTTCCCNGACAAAGCCCTCGTAGACGAGAACCTCACCGATGCAGCTAATGNCATGCTCTATAAATCCATGCTTCGTATGAGTCCTGCTGGAGATTTCGGGGCGATTTTCTGCAATGAGGCCGATGTGCGTATCTTTGCCAACCTTAATGATGGCAAAGTTGACTTCTCTTCGTTTGAGGATGCCTACCCCAACGATATCTACGTCATTCAGTTTGATGCCGACAATGCTCAGGGAGCCTCCACTTCCGATTCCAAGTACTATACCATAGACCTGTCTCTATCCGACAGCTACGCCTATGAGCTCCATAGCGGCCTGCCTGATAAAGAGATTCGCGAGACTGACTTTTTCAAAGATAATAAAATGATAGGTTCTGATAAAGTCAGAGTTTTCGACCGTCAAGGCAATAGAGTAAAAGATATTACTCTTGACCGCTATGTTACCGGNATAGCCGTATCACCTGATGATTCCTGTCTCTATGCCCTGACCCAGTCTCCTGAAGAAGGTTTCGTGATTCTCCGNTATAAACTATANAGCTGGAAGTTTATTGAAAAAGAGTTCGCAATATCTCAAGGCTTCTGATGCCACTCATGTCGGCATGGTGGATTGAGAAATAGCGCATCATCAGCTCCAGCACATGGTCGCGCTCCGTACGGTTCATTCTGAACCGCCCCATGTTTGCATATGTCATGCGAGCGAGTCGTGCCACCCCCGGCGCCTCATCGCTCATCAGAAAATCGTTGTGGAGCGGGGGAGTGCTCCTGAATGTGCCGTCGGTCATGTCGAAAACCATTCCGGGGCGATAGCTTCCGGTGTCGGGCGCTATGCCCAGCATTTCGCCCAGCCCCCAGAGAAAGCGCAGATGGAAATTGGCCGCGCTCTGTGTCGGAGTGGCNTCAAGCACCCTCACCGANTGGGCTATGAAGTCAAAAAGCCTTGCATCCGCTCCCCCCTCGCGCAGCGCCACGCCAAGCACCTCGGCCAGAAACAGCGCCACGCTCGTCTTTATCGGATTGGCCGCTATGCCGTGGGTCGCAANCATGGGCCTCACCTCTCCCAAGCGGCTTATCTCTCGCCCGGGGGTCACCTGAGCCACAATCTCGGCCAAGCTCATCGGCTGCAGCAGACACCGTCGCCTCACAGCCTCCTTGCCCCCGCCGGCCGGCAGGAGAAACGCCGCCCGCCCGGTCTCGCGCGAGTAGGCTGTGAGTATATTCTGCGAATCGTTATATCTCACCGTCCGCAGCGCCACTATGTGCATCACTTGTTTCACCCTGCAAAGATAGCATTTTTGGCAAAATCTCCATAGCCCGCCCCCCGACGATGCAAATTAATTCAGCCCCCTTACTCATTTGTCAATTTAATTTGCTAACTTTGTGCTACTTTTCGAAAATTGACATATTTTTTACAAGCATACAAACGTTTTTATGTTACAACCAATCAAAAAAACCATCGCCCTGCCCGATGGTCGCGAGATTACTCTCGAGACCGGTAAGCTGGCAAAGCAGGCGGATGGAGCGGTAGAGCTGCGCATGGGCAACACCATGCTCCTCGCCACAGTGGTTTCCGCCAAGGAGGCCGGCGAAGGAGTTGATTTCATGCCCCTTCAGGTAGAGTACAAAGAAAAATTCTCATCTTTCGGACGTTTTCCCGGTGGCTTCCTCAAAAGAGAGGGACGTGCCTCCGACTATGAAATTCTGACCGCACGTCTTGTAGACCGTGTGCTCCGTCCTCTTTTCCCGGATAATTACCACGCTGACACTTTTGTCAACATCACCCTTTATTCCACCGACGGCGAGGATATCCCCGACGCGCTGGCCGGTCTCGCTGCATCGGCTGCCATAGCTGTGAGCGATATCCCCTTCAACGGTCCCATCTCTGAGGTGCGTGTGGCCCGCGTAGATGGCGAATTTGTGATTGACCCCACATTCTCCCAGCTTGAGCGCGCCGATATGGAGCTCATGGTCGGTGCCACCTACGACAATATCATGATGGTCGAGGGCGAGATGAACGAAGTCTCCGAAGCCGACCTTCTCGCTGCCCTCAAGGCCGCTCACGAAGCCATCAAGGTGCAGTGTCTCGCTCAGGTTGAGCTCGCCAAGGAAGTGGGCATAGCAAAGCGCGAATACTGTCACGAAGTCAACGACGAGGCTCTTCGTCAGGATGTTCACGACAAGTGCTACGACAAAGCCTATAAGATTGCTCAGGCAGGATGTGCCGACAAACACTGGCGCGCCGAGCAGTTTGANGCAATTTGCAAAGAATATATCGAATCGCTCCCTGAAGAAGANCGCGACGAGAAAACCCCGCTGGTAAAGCGCTACTATCACGACGTAGAGAAAGAGGCTGTGCGCCGCTGCATACTCGACGAAGGCATCCGTCTCGACGGCCGCAAGACCACCGACATCCGTCCCATCTGGTGTGAGGTCGACTATATCCCCGGCCCTCACGGATCGGCCGTATTCACCCGTGGCGAGACCCAGTCGCTCTCCACTGTGACCCTCGGCACAAAGCTCGATGAAAAGATTGTGGACGACGTGATCAATCAGGGTCGCGAGCGCTTCCTGCTCCACTACAACTTCCCCCCCTTCTCAACCGGCGAAGCTAAAGCNCNTGCGTGGTGTNGGCCGNCGCGANNTNGGNCACGGNAANCTCGCNCANCGTGCNCTNAAGCGTATGTTCCCCGATGANTTCCCCTACGTTTGCCGCNTTGTNAGCGANATCCTNGAGANCAAACGGCTCNTCNTCNATGGCNACNGTCTGCGCNGGNACTCTCGCNCTNCTCGATGCNGGCGTGAAGATGAAAAAGCCCGTCAGCGGTATCGCTATGGGTCTNATCACCGANNCCGANGGTNCGATAAATANGCNNTNCTNNNNGANATCCTCGGCGACGAAGACCACCTCGGNGANATGGACTTCAAGGTNACNGGNACANNNGACGGTATCACNGCCACNCAGATGGACATCAAGTGCGACGGNCTCNNCTACGANATNCTNGANNNNGCTCTCNNNCAGGCNCGNGANGGNCGCCTCCACATCCTNGNNANNATCTCNCGANACCATCNCNGNNNCCCGCGAAGACTACAAGCCCCANNTGCCCCGTATCGTCACCATGACCATACCCAAAGAGCTCATCGGAGCTGTGATTGGCCCGGGCGGAAAGGTGATCCAGGGCATTCAGGAAGCCAGCGGTGCCACCGTTTCTATCGACGAAATAGACGAAGGCGGCTATATCGAGGTTGCCGCTTCCAACAAAGCCTCTATCGACAAAGCTCTCGAAATGATCAACGCTATCGTCGAACTCCCTGAAGAGGGCAAAGTCTACACCGGCAAGGTGCGTTCGATTCTTGAATTCGGCGCGTTTGTTGAATTCATGCCCAACCGCGACGGTCTCCTCCACATCTCCGAAATCTCATGGAACCGTCTTGACGACATGGCCGCATCCGGACTGAAGGAGGGCGACACCGTTGAGGTGAAACTCATCGAGATAGATAAGAAGACAGGCAAATATCGCCTCTCTATGCGAGCTCTTCAGGCCAAGCCCGAAGGCTATGTAGAGCGTGAGCGCGCTCCCCGCGGCGAGCGTCGTCCCAACAATGGCGACCGCCCCCGGCAGCCCCGCCGTGATGGCGACCGTCCCCGTCGTGAAGGAGGCAACCATGGCCCCCGTCGCGACAACAACCCTGAATAAACCTCTGAGGCTCTCCACGCCTCACTCCAATCTATAGCAAGCGGCTTCCGGCACAATCCGGGAGCCGCTTCGATTTCCACCGGCAGGGGCGACGCGTGCNTCGCTCTGAAACGTCGGTCTCATGCGCCCCGACCCACACCCGAAAGAGCCGTTCTTTTTTTGCCCCGGGCCATTATAAAAACCGTTTTGCTGATTTGATGTTTTTTATTATTTTTGCGGAGACATTAGACAAACGTCAGACTTTCGTTACTATGCGCCCGCTATTCATCACACTTATCATCTCTNTTCTTTCGGCTGTATGCNCTGCGGCGGCCGTCACTCACAGTCAGGCCACAGTCGACAGCCTCCAGAGCGCACTCTCACGCGCNATCNCTCCGGCAGATAGTCTTAATCTCCTCTACGATCTTTATGATCTCGGCACCCGAGCCGAAAAGAAGAAGCTTCACCCGGTGATTTATCCGGTGGCCAAACGTGCCGGCGACACAAAAGNCTGCATCGAACTGCTTGAGCAGATGGCNTCATTCTATCTCGGCTACGATTCTATTCAGCNGCGTGTAGAGGAAGAGATGGAGNGNCTCCCGGGGTCNCCCGACCAAAACGAAGGGCTCACATTNGTGCGTCTGATGCGGGAAATCAGCGGGTCGAGAGTGATGCCCGAGGAGGAGCGNCGCGAAAATCTCCATAAAGCCCTTGANGCATACTCCTCCAATTCATCCGACAGNATCTATGAAAAAATAGAAAACCTNTTCACTGTCTGCATCAACATCCGTCGTGATTCCCACGGCGAACTGCTGAAAGATTTTCTGTTGCGTCTCGAAGTGCTCATAAGCTCACTNCCAAAAGANCAGTACGCAATCCGCAATCTCTACTACACCCGCACAGCACAGACCTTTACAGACAGCAGGATGTATGACGCAGCCGTGCAGGCCGACAAAAACCTGCTNGCTATAATGGANAATCTTCAGGAGAAATATTTGGCGCAGGGCAGAGAATTCCGCAACTACAACACCAACCGCTACACCTCCTACCGACGCATTCTCAGCAACTTNCCGGCTCTCAGCACCAGAGAGATAGAAGATTTCTATCAGCGNATAGTCGACCTTGCCGAACAAGACCCCGATGTNAAGAAAGACNTTGAGTCTAACCACCTTGCCACTATCTATTATCTCATGGGNATGAAACGCTATGACGAGGCGCTTCCATATCTTAAACCTTATCTCGACAAGCCTGGCGCACTCACCTCNATGGGCCTGACGAAAATCTATAAGTTTGCCGAGCAGGCAGCCCGGGCCACCGGCGATTCGGAAACGCTNATCAAGGCCATGGAGCTTTATCTGCGTCGTCTTGAAGACCTCACAGACAAGGCTCTCGACCATAATAACCGTGAGATAAAACTCATAAGAGATTATGTGAGACTTCAGGATAAGAGCATGAGGGTGCAGTATCTCATGAAAGANGAAACCATTAAGTCAAACAGGCGTGTGCTGATTGTGATGGTCATAGCATCGGTTATTCTGTTGCTTCTGGCAGGTTTTGTCTACAGGCAGTATCGCCATGCCCGAAAGCTCTCGCTGAACCTCGCCAACTCCAATGTTGACCTCCTCGAACAGCGCGACCGCCTTGAGCAGAGCCGCACCGAGCTCACCGAAGCCCGCGATGAAGCCCGCCGGGCCAACAGGGTGAAATCTGAATTCATATCCAACATCAGCCACGAAATCAGCGAACCTCTCACCACCATTGCCGGTTTCTCCCAGATGATTGTCGACAGTGTCGACGACGAAAAGCGCGCCTATCTCGAAAGATATTCCAATATAGTCAATCTCAATATCGANCTCGTGCAGTCGCTCCTTAANGATGTGCTCAATCTCTCGGCCATCGATTCCGGCAAATTGCGGCTCAATATTCAGTCGGTGTCTGTCCACGAAATCTGTAAGATAGCNATAGAGAGCGTGGAGCTGCGCCTGGAGCCCGGAGTGGAGCTGAAGTTCGCATCGTCCAATCAGCCCGACCTTATCATTGCCACAGACCGCCGCAGAGTGGAGCAGGTGCTNATCAATATGCTCCAGAATTCCACCAAGTTTACNGCCAGCGGCCTCATCACGCTCAGCTATGAGGTGGCTCCCGACTCATCTTCAGTTACCTTTGCAGTGACCGACACNGGCGTAGGCATACCTGAAGGAAAGCATGAGGTGATTTTCGGGCGCTACGAAAAGCTNGACCCCGGCATGCAGGGCAATGGTCTCGGTCTGGCCATTTGCCGCCTTATAGCCCGTCTGTTAAAAGGAGAGGTGTGGGCCGACAAGTCTTATAAGGATGGAGCGCGGTTCTTTTTCCGGCTGCCCATCACACCCCGCACCNTCTGACTCAGATATGGACATCTATGCAGTGCGCCGCCGGGGCGGATGGATTCTATTNGCCGTGGCTGTGGCTGTGATAGGAATANTTGCATATTTCTCATCGTCGCTTGTGAGCGAGCTTGCCGCCCAGGAGCGCTCGCGTATGGAGCTCTGGGCCGACGCCACACGTCGGCTCGCCTCAGAGTCGGCCGACGGCGCCGATGTAGACTTTCTGCTCTCCATCATCGAGGCCAACCGCACTATCCCGGTGCTTCTCACCGACGCAGACGGACGCATACTTCTCCATCGCAATTTCAATCTCCCTGAGCCGGCCGACACTCTCGACCCCCTCTCCATCTCCGCGGCCAACGAGGCTTTTCTCCGCAGTCGGCTCGCCGAGATGCGCCATAGTCCGCGCGTGATCGGCATTGAGATAGCTCCCGGAGTCATGCAGCATCTCTATTACGAAGACTCGCGCCTGTTGCGGCGCCTGAGTNTTTTTCCCTATGTGCAGATGCTTGTGATGGGGGTGTTTATCGCTGTGGTNTATTTCGCCCTGACGGCCACAAAAAAGGCCGAGCAAAACAAAGTGTGGGTTGGCNTGTCGAAAGAGACAGCCCATCAGCTCGGCACCCCCATATCATCGCTCATGGCATGGATGGACTATCTCCGNACCATTGCCCCTGAGGCGGAGAGTGCCGTCACTGANATGGAGAAAGATGTGGAGCGTCTGGCCGCCATAGCCTCACGCTTCTCNAAGATTGGCTCCAGTCCCGGTCTGGAAGAGGGGAGTGTGGGCGAGGTGATGCTNCGCTCGGNCGCCTATATGCGCAATCGCGTGTCGGGCAAGGTGGTCTGGACNGTNANNGACCTCTCNGCCGGAGCCNTNGTNNNGATGTGNGNNCCNCTNCTCGAATGGGTCATGGAAAATCTTATCAAGAATGCTGTCGACGCCATGAGTGGAGAGGGGAGTCTCACNCTTGTGTGNGCCGCCTCATCAACCCATGTGTCNATAGAAATCACAGACACCGGGCGCGGCATTGCCCGCCGCGACTTCAANCGCATATTCCAGCCCGGATTCACCACCCGCAAGAGAGGNTGGGGNCTCGGCCTCACTCTTGCCCGACGCATCGTGGAGACCTATCACCACGGCCGCATCTATGTGCGNGCNTCNGAGCCCGGNNNGGGCACCACATTCCGNATAGATNTCCCTCTCAAAGACCAAACTCACACNGATTGATTATGACGACTGAAAACATGCTGCTCACAGGCTCCGTGCTTCTTATTGCCGGAGTGATGTTCGGAAAATCGAGCTATAGGATAGGTTTGCCNCTGCTGCTGGTNTTCCTGCTTGTCGGGATGCTGTTTGGCACCGATGGGCTGGGNNTACAGTTCAGCGANATGCATACCACNCAGACNATCGGTATGGCCGCCCTGTGNGTGATTCTCTTCTCGGGTGGCATGGGCACCAAGATCTCGTCTATCCGTCCGGTATTGCTTCCCGGACTGTTGCTTTCAACAGTNGGAGTGCTTCTCACGGCTCTGCTTACCGGTCTGTTCATCTGGTGGCTCTCAGGGATGTCGTGGACCAATATCCATTTTGCCTTTCTGCCCTCGCTATTGCTGGCCGCCACGATGTCGTCTACAGATTCGGCCTCTGTGTTCGGTATTCTCGGATCACAGAAGGTAGGTCTGCGCTACAACNTNCGTCCGATGCTTGAACTTGANAGCGGNTCNAATGATCCGATGGCCTATATGCTCACAATCATACTGATCGGGGCGATAATGCAGCCCGGAGATCTGTCGGCCGGCGGCCTGGTACTGCAGCTGCTCATGCAGTTTGGNATNGGNNTNNCGATGGGNCTGCTCGTGGCCCGTGGTACGGTCAGGCTCATGCACATCTATGTGNGTATGGGACGGAAGGCGGTGTCGGGTGAGGATGCCGGACAGGCCACGGCTATGCTCTCCATNCTCNTGCTCGGGAGNGTGTTTCTCACNTATTCACTTACCGCCGTGCTCNGTGGCAANGGCTATCTGGCGGTCTATATCGCCGGTATAACCATAGGCAATGCGCGCATGGCCTACCTGAGAGGTATCTGCAAGTTTATGGATGGCCTCACTTGGCTGGCNCAGATAGTGGTGTTCCTGATGCTCGGACTGCTCGTCAATCCGCATGAGATGATAGATGTGGCCGCAGTGTCGCTGCTCATAGGAGTNTTCATGATATTGGTTGGGCGACCTCTGAGTGTGTTTCTCTCACTCGCTCCTCTGCGGTCCATNAATATGCGCTCCAGGCTGTTTGTGTCGTGGGTGGGATTGCGTGGTGCGGTGCCGATTATTTTTGCNACTTATCCTGTGGTCGACAATGTGCCTGGGTCAGGTCAGATATTCAACATNGTGTTTTTCGTCACCCTGCTTTCGCTCTCGATTCAGGGCACTACAGTGATTTCCCTCGCCCGCAAGCTGAGGCTGTCTGAACCGCCTAAAGACGATCCGTCGGAGTTTGGTGTGGAACTTCCCGATGAGATGCCTACATCGCTCCATACACTTACCCTTACCCCCTCTCATNTGGCTCAAGGCAATACGCTCGGACAGATGAAACTCCCGGGGGGCTCTCTCGTGATGATGATTCGCCGGGGCAAGCGCTATATAGTACCCAACGGCACGAGACGTCTCCATGTCGGCGATGTATTGCTGATAATCAGGGAAGATAGTCAGGCTGGCGGAAGCTGAAATCTCCGGACTTCGGGAAATGTTGATAAATTATTTGCTCTCGAAAGGTTGAACGGATGCAAGGAAAAATGTAACTTTGCATTCCGTTATGAAACACGGCTTCGACAACGAGAAATATCTCAAAATTCAGTCCGAACACATCAAGGAGCGCATTGCTCAGTTCGGCAACAAGCTCTATCTTGAGCTCGGCGGCAAACTTTTTGATGACCACCACGCAAGCCGGGTGCTCCCCGGATTCGAGCCCGACAGCAAGCTGAGGATGCTCACCCAGTTACAGGACCACGCAGAGATAGTGATAGTAATCAGTGCTCTCGATATCGAGAAAAACAAGGTGCGTCAGGACCTCGGCATCACTTACGATATGGATGTGCTCCGTCTGCGCGAGGAGTTCCAGAAACGCGGCTTTCTGGTCGGCTCTGTCTGCATCACCCACTACAACGGTCAGATAAGCGCCGATGCCTTCAGGCAGCGTCTCGAGCGTCTCGGCATCACCACCTACTATCACTACACCATCGAGGGCTACCCCAACAATGTGGGCCTCATAGCCTCCGACGAAGGATTCGGCCACAATGACTACATCCGCACCTCGCGCCCTCTGGTCATCGTCACAGCTCCGGGACCCGGAAGCGGCAAGATGGCTGTGTGCCTGAGCCAGCTCTACAATGAGAATAAGCGAGGCATCGAGGCGGGCTATGCGAAGTTTGAGACCTTCCCGGTGTGGAGCCTCCCCCTTAAGCATCCTGTCAATATTGCCTACGAGGCAGCCACCGCCGACCTCAACGATGTGAATATGATCGACCCCTTCCATCTTGAGGCCTACGGCAAGACCGCCATCAACTACAACCGCGACATAGAGATATTCCCCGTGCTCAACGCGCTCTTCGAGGGCATCTACGGAGAAAACCCCTACAAATCGCCCACCGATATGGGGGTCAATATGGTTGGATTCTGCATAAGCGACGACGAAGTGTGTTGTCGCGCGTCGAAAGACGAAATAATCCGCCGCTACTTCACCTCGCTCAATCATCTCGCTCAGGGCAACTGCTCCGACAGCGAAGTCAATAAGATTGCCCTGCTCATGAAGCAGGCCAAAATCGACACCGGTTTCCGCCGGCCTGTTGCAGCAGCCAAGGAGAGAGCCGAAAAGTGTGGCAAACCCAGCTCGGCGATAGAGCTCGCCGACGGCACTATCATCACCGCCGAATCTGGCGAACTGCTCGGTCCGAGCGCAGCTCTGATTCTCAATACCGTGAAGCATCTCGCCGGAATAGACCACAGCGTGAAGCTCATTCCCCAGGAGATGATTGAGCCTATCCAGTATACCAAGCTCAACTATCTGCGCGGCCACAATCCGCGCCTGCACACCGACGAAGTGCTTGTGGCGCTATCCGTGCTCAGCACTCACGACGAAAACTGCCGCCGTGCTCTTGAGATGCTTCCGCAGTTCAACGGCTGTCAGGTGCATTCCACCGTGATGCTCGGCGAGGTAGACCATAAGATTTTCAAGAAGCTCGGTGTGGGTCTCACCTGCGACCCTGTGCGCAAACGCTGACTTCAGCAAATGGCTATGAAACACGTCCGTCCTGCTCCCACATGGGAATAGGACGGACGATTTTCTTTAATCTGTAACATCCCAATGAAAGACGTAATATGGGTCAATGTAAAAAAGTGGTTGTTAAAAGGGAGTTGTTGAGCTAATGAAAGTAGTGAGCCAGGCCGGGATGGCCTGATATCTTGTTAGCCCCGCACGCTTGCGTGCGGGGTGGATAGTATCACACATCTCCCACGACCCCGGAGAGGGTCGGACTAATTGTAAACAAATATGTTCATGAATGTTATGATGCGTCTGTGCGGTACGACCCGCTCCGGGGTCGGAATGTGATTGGGGCTGGCTATTCCCGGCACGGCACGTGCCGGGTTAACAAAATCATGGCCCTCCGGGCCTTTTTTAACTTATAAACTGAGGTTTACCACTGACCCGCTTTCTAACAATTCAACCGGGTTTTGCCACAGACCCATAAAATGTATAAGGGTAGAATAGATTTGAAGGGTCTCTATCGCTGATTTTCAGTAATCAAGCGTATATTACGCCAAGTTGAGAGATTTTATCATTTAATATTCTCATTCATAGGGGAAATCTGTTGGTAGACTTATTTTTTACGTTTCTTCGGTTGGCGGTTGAACCGATATTGCACGTGAAACATGAAATAGCGGGGCAACACGCTGACGTATGTTTCTGTTCTCGCCTGAGCATTGACATTGGATGTGACGTTGCTCAGATTGTGCAACATGTCAAATCCGTCAAGCATGAGTTGAAGCTGACCTTTCATCAGCGAATAGCTGAGTCGTGCGTTCCACACCAGGTCGGTTGTGTTCAGCTTGCGGTTGCAGTAGCCTGACCGGGTGAAAACGTTGAAGTCCGTAGAAAGCTGGAGAGCCGGAGTTATGCTGATCAATGCGTTCACGCCATATTGCTGAGTCCAGGTATTCATATTTGCCATATCGGAGTAATTCCGATAGGTCACATCAGCATTGGCTCCTATAGAATGTTTGCCAAGCGAGTAAGCTAGTTTAAGAATCTCATTGACCCCTTTAGTCACTACCTTATTGCGGCTTGGCTCTGTGTCATCTTCGCCAACGAGATCCACGCTGTTGACTATGCTTGCCGTTGTCAGAGATTGCAATGTTATCTGCTTTGTCTTGCCGAACTGCAGTCCGACACCGTATGAGGCGTTTGCATCCCAGTTGCCGTTGACATTGTATGTCTTGTAGCGTCGTATGCCGGTGGCGCTTTCGTAGATATAGCCTTTCGACAGGGCGTTGTCGAGCAGAGAATAACGTAAGGTTATAAACTGCATTACCCGTGTCTTAGGATTGACCAATTCCGTTCCGAGCCTGAAACTGTGAAGGTGTGAATTTTTGAGACCTGAATTTCCGAGATATATGTTCATCGGGTCAACAGCGTCGGTCATGTCGACAAGATTTATCAAATCCGGAGTCTCAGAAGTCATGTTGTAGTTGAACTCCACTTTCTTGGTGCGGTCAGCGGCCTGCCATTGAATGAAGGTATTCTCCACATTGACCAAAATAGTGTTTCGCCTGATATGCGCATCGATGTCTCCGCGAAGATAGTCAAGAGTCCTTCCCGCTACGGTGACTGGCAAGTTTACCTGTCCACTCCAGTTGCCCTTGTCGAATACGACTAGAGGCGATAACGTATTATCATTATCCAGATAATGGCTTTTATAACTGTTTGAGCGGTCGATTGTCGAGGCATATTCCGCCATAGACGGAAGCTGTCCTATGGGAAGCTGTCTGTCTGCGTCTGTTTCATGAAGGTTGTAAAGGGTAGAGTTAGCATTGCGTATGGAATGCGCATACCGATATGTCAGTTCAAGCGATATGCCCTCAGCCAGACGCCTGTTGTAGCCGGCTGTTGCTCCGAATCTCGAATTATTATTCGGTCGGTTCTTGAAGTAGCGATCAAGATACAGATTCATGTCGGGATTCTCGCCGTATTCAATAACGTAGCGATTAAATCTGTCATCACGTAGATTATTATAGTTACCGAAAGCTCCCAAACGTATGATGTCTGAACTACCATTGATTTTAATGCGTGAGTTGGCAGTGATGCCAGCAGTAAGGGTCTTTGCCCGGTTTAGATTTTCATTGACCGTCCTGTTGATAAGGCCGCTTGTATATCCTGGAGTTGTGCTTTCTGCACTTGACATAAGGTCATCAAAGGTGATTCCCTGAACATCAGAAGAGAATGTGGCACTCGCATTTGTTGTGGTGTTGTGACGATTGTTGTATTCGAAACGAGGTGTGACAGTCAGGTCAAACATCTTGCGCTTGAAATACAATTCATGATTGGTAGAAATCCGGAATGTTTTTGAATGATTCCCAATGAAAGTACGGTCGTATGTATCTCCGGCTGTAAGAAAATTCGTCCGGTAAATACTTGTCTCGTCATCAAGAGTCTCATGACTGATCTGTACATTACCCGAAGCTTTCCATCCTGCGGTCTTCTTATCAGTGACATAATCAAATCCGCCTGTATCCGACTTCTTGACACCTGATTTTAGTTGTTCCGGCTTCCATGAATCGGCTCGCCCCGGTTTGCGGTCATCGTTCAGGTTGTTGGCGTTGGCATATACAGTCAGTCTGGTATCCGAGTTAAACCACATTCCGAAAAGCCGACCGAGATAACGGTCATGTGTGCCCCCTCCGGCTTCGGCATTTAGTATCAACCCGGTAGAATACTCTTTCTTTAGCCTCACATCCATTACAAGCTGCTTATCATTACCGAGATTTCGTCCGGCAAACTCACTTGCATCTCCGGCTTTGTCATATATTTTGACATTCTTGACTGCGTATGCTCCGATATTTTCCAACATAAGCTGATTGTTGCCGTTGAAAAAGTGCTTGCCGTCAAGTAGCAGGGACTCTATCTGTTTCCCATTATAAAGTATCTGACCATTGGATTTAAGTTCGACACCCGGCATTTGACTGATGAGCGCGTCAAGCATAGAACCGTTGGACAGTTGAAAAGCATCGGCATTAAACACCACAGTATCGCCATGATGAAAAAACTTAATGCGCGAGGAAGTCACCGTCACTTCTCCGAGTTCACGGGATTTTGGACTCAGTAAAATCAAGGGTAACTCGACTCTTCGTACACGCTCCCCATAGGCAGACGGATCTACCTTTATAAACTCGTTGTCATATCCCGAAGCACTGATTTCTATTAGGTAGGAAGAAGAACGAGACGGTAGGGTGAGAGTGAAAGCCGATGTGATTTCCTCTTCTCCATGACGCATTGCACGTCGATAGGCAGATGATGCGGAGACGTAAGCGGAGTCGGGCAACGACAACAATCGTACCGTTGCACCAACGAGGTCCTCCTTATCGTTTTTGTCACACACGCGCCCGTCTATAGTAAATGACTGTGCGAGACTAGCGTTTATGCTAATGATTGTTAGTAATAGCGTTATGAAGAATCTCATATTTTATAAGTTTTGGTATTTAGCAGGTTTCACCTGTCTTGTGTAGGAAATGGAGATAGAGGAATTCATCAAGATCGTGTTTGATTAGCGGACAAACATCAATCTCTTTGCCTTCGTATTTATTCATCATGCGATATTCTGATGGAATAACGAATGCCATCATTGCGAGAATCAGTGATAAGAGTTTTTTCATTTTATATGGGTTTTGATTGTTTTGACATTGCAAAATTACTACCGCAAACATTCATACTGCAAAATAAAACTTTCATATTCTTAATCGTATATGCGGGGAGATTCTGGAGGAGTACAAACTGCTCTCCTTGGAAGAAATCCTTTCCGTCGAGGAGCAGTTTATCTACAAAGCGTCCGTTCACATAAATCTGGCCATTTTCGCGCAGCTCAACTCCGGGCATTTTTTCAAGAAGTGCATCAAGCATAGACCCCTGAGCCACAGCAAATGCATCGGCATTATATTGGATTGTGTCACCTTTGTTTACCACTTGCACAATTGAAGCTTTTACTACAACCTCACCCAATATTACATCTTTTTCAAATTTACTGAGTTTCCGGATTTTCAGCATACCCAAATCACTGCTAAATCCATTAACTGTCACCGGGTAGCTTACCTCGTCGTAGTCAGGATGCTGGAGGCGAACAATGAAATTATTCCCCGCTCCTTTGAACGGGATATCGAATTGATAAATCAGCTCATCACCATTGCGATATTCACGCGATGTATTGAGATGATTATAATCTGATGCAACTATCACACTATCGGCATCTAAAATATCCACTTTTATAGAGTCACTCACATAATGCCCCGTCACAAGGTTCATTATGTTGCCTTTTAGACGATGCTCTAAGACTCTTGAGCTACCTTTGTCTTGACCTGACATATAGAAGAATACACTCAAGAATATAAAAATCATTACTAGTTGTTTATAATATCTCATAATTAGGATAATAATTGGTTTGTGTAAAAAGTGTTATATAGGATCAATTCGGTTGTCCATGAGAGTCAATCCTTACTGCCTGGGAGCAGAACGCAGCAACTTCGGGATGGGTCTCAAGATAGTTGTATTGGATCTGCAGGCGGTCAGGCATCATGATATCGTCGGCATCCATTCGGGCAATATAGTGTCCGCGTGCTTCGCTGAGAAGGGTGTTGAGCGAGGCAATGAAGTCGTGAGGCCGACAGATAAGACGGATACGAGAGTCGGAGTATGAGCGTACGATATCGGCACTGCTATCGGTAGATCCGTCATCGACAATGAGTAGCTCAAAGTCGGCAAAGGTCTGAGCCAATACGCTGTCAACACACTCGCGCAGATGTGTGGCGGCGTTGTACATAGCCATGCAGACGGATATTTTTGGAGTGATTGACATTTACCTTTTAGATTTTTGTTTACGATGCAAAATTAGATTGCGTGTGTCATCCTTCTATTACACAAAAGGGTAATTCTTTGAGGTTGAGGTTATTTATACACTTTTGTGTAATGTGCTTGAATTGGCTCACGATGCCACTAAAAGAGGATAATATCTTTGATAAAAACGTGTTAGCCCCCGCTTACTTGAATAAACAGGAATTGTTTCAGAAGCGAGATAAATCATAGGTTCCCCTATCTGACGTGTCTCTATGCCGAGGAGATTCATTACTCGGAGTAGATGGCTGTCTGTCTCAGCAATCATATAGCTGTCGTCCTCACGCAGTATAGGAGCCACGGCGAGAGTCATAAGTTGTTTGAACAGGGTTATGGTAGACAGACCTGATGTGGAATCTATAGCAAAGCGTCCGATATGCCAGAAGGATGTTTGCGGAGTGTAGGTTACTTTTTCCAGCGGGGAGATGTGGAAAATTTTCTGCATTGGTGTTGGGGTTAGCTTGTCCCATTTGAACACTCTTATGCATCCGATCATTTTCCCATCTGCGTTCACTACGATGAAATACATCGAAGTTCCTGAATAAGCCAGCTCTTCATGGAATATGTCCTCGATTTCCTGATTTGATGTCTCCGGGATAGAACCGTATGAATGATGACTGTAATTCTGTGTTACAACGAATCTGGCTATATCATGAAGCCGGTCTGTTCCGACTTTGATAATAGAGTAGTCACTGCATGACCAAACAATATCCTCCATAGTTAAGACGGTTTTGAATTTTCCCGCAAAACTATTAGGAGCTAATATCCTAAATATGACACAAAAGGGTATTACAGCCGACTATGGATTGAAAATTACCCTTTTGTGTAGTATGTTGTGCTCTGTGTGGTGGAATTTTATTATATTTGCACAATAATTGATACTCGGCATTATGACTACCAATATCCAGACAGGCGACTTCTTTTCACTTCAAAATTCGGTGGAAAATATTACAGAGGCCGATTATGAAAAGACAGGACTCATTATAGAGGCAGCAGAGGCCTTCGAAAGGAGCACGTATCAGTGTGTATATATCATAGATTACTTCAAGAAGGGCTTTCTATATGTATCCAAGAATATTGCCCGTCTGTGTGGAGGCGACGCTGAGAAGATTAAAGATTTCGGATATCTATTTTATATAGACTATGTTCCGGCGGAAGATCTGAAGATGCTTCTCGAGATCAATAACAGCGTCTTCAAGCTATTCAATACCTTTCCGGTAGGAGAGAGAAAAGATTATACTATCTCGTATGATTTTCATATCTTAAGAGGACGGCGCAAGCGACTTATAAACCATAAGCTGACACCTCTGATCCTGACAAAAGATGGCCGAATCTGGCTTGCGATATGCACAATATCGCTTGCGGCGGGTAATGATCCGGGTAATGTTATTATGAAAAGACCAGGTTCCGGGATGTTCTATCAGTATTCCCTCTATGACCACAAGTGGGAGAAGCATAAGGAAATTACGCTGACCGATAACGAGCGGGAAGTTCTCTCACTGTCGACTCAGGGATATACTATGAATGAGATAGCCGACAATATATGCAAATCGGTTGATACCGTCAAGGCTTGTAAACGCAGTATATTTCAGAAGATGGATGTCAAGAATATCGCAGAGGCCGTGACTTATGCACAAAATCATCAGCTGATATAATTGTTACGCAGGGTCGCAGCGTAGAGAGGAGAAGTAGAATTTAGGAAAGTATTTTACTTCGCGGCCGGTGATTATATCAAACATGGCATTGGCGCATAGTCCGGCCACAATCCATGAGGCAACCGAAAGTTGAGGCGGGGGTAACTCTCCCGGTTCCATTCTGTATGTCTCGATTACATCATCGAGCCAGCGGTTAGGCATATTCCAGAATGTACAGTAGCGGGCGACAAACTCAGCCATCTTGATCTCGAATCCTTCATAAGATGCTGATACCTCCCTTAGCTGATAGCTGCCGGGCTTGATGATGGTGAGAAATGCTCCCCATCCGAAATTGTAAGGATGTAGTACGGGAATCTTCTTTTTAGAACAAAGTTCATCAAACACAAACGGGATGTCGCTCTTGAAATCAAGGGCGTTGATAGCTATGTCTACACCCTCAAGAAGTTCGCTGACATTATCATTATCAATGAAAGTATTATAAAAGCGGATATTAGCTTTTGGATTAATTTTAAGAAGTCTTTTGGTAAGGGATTCCGCCTTGGGTTTGCCAATATCGCTCTTTACATAGTTCTGCCGGTTAAGATTGGAGAGCTCCACCTTATCGCCATCGACTATCGCTATATCTTCAAATCCGAAGCGAAGAGCGCATTCTGCAATTATACTGCCAATACCGGCTCCACCGAGCAATATCCGGGTTTCACGTATCTTTTCCTGCTCTTCCGGACTCACATAAATTCTATTGCGGTTATATCGATCCATACTGGGATATATTTGAATAATGCGACAAAGATAGGTCGGATGAAGCGAGTCGGAATAACACAAAAGGGTATTTCTTGTTTTTAGATCAGGGTCGGCGTATGAAATTTAACTTTCGTTCACAACCTTGCTGAGAAAGGTTAGATTACGCATATATTTCTTACGTCTGCGTTTTAGACTGAGTTTGTCAGTCTGCTTCTTAAGTAATTACATAGCATATTTGCGGCTTGAAGATAAATTTGCCGCTCCGCTCTTTGTTCTTACCCTGCATTGGTCTTCTTTGAAAGTAACATCCAGATGCCAATGCTGTTTTTTCTATGCTCCAGTGAGCGTGGAAACATTCGGCAAAATATGACGCATCGTTACGCTCTCCACTGCTGAGGTAATATGGTAATATATTGTCTCCTTGGACTTAATCTGTAATATCTCAATGAAAGACGTAATATATACTGTAAATCAATATTTTAATAAATGATAAAATATGTGAGGTACGACCCACTCCGGGGTCGGAATGTGATTGGGGCTGGCTGTTCCCGGCACGACACGTGCCGGGTTAACAAAATCATGGCCCTCCGGGCCTTTCTTAACTTATAAACTGAGGTTTGCCACTGACCCGCTTTCTAACAATTCAACCAGGTTTTGCTGACCCGCTTTCGGGTGAAGATGAAGTTTTGCGTAGGGATACAAAAAAGGGTAAGCTGACTACATCGCACCGCTACGACCCGGTACCGTTGCTTCGATCAAGACCTGGCGGAGTTCCCGGGGAGCTGGTCGTGTAGGACTTACCCGCTGCAAAGTTACGCATTTTTTTGAAACTGCAAGCACTCCCGCCAAAAAAAAGTGCTATGAGTGTGGAATCGTAGGGTGAAAATAGAAAGGAAGCATTATCTTTGCACAATGAATCATGATGCCTAAAACCCAAACCATATGAATCGCCATTCCATCCTCACTGCCCTGATGCTCGGCACTGCCTCCGTCGGGGCTGTGGCTCAGATCAACTCGCCCGATGCCACCGGCTATCTGGAGCGCGCACGCGCGATGTTTGCCGACCGTAACTATACCGGCTGTGCCGATCAGCTCCGTCAGTTCACAAGGCTCTATCCAGCGGCCGCACAGGCTGAGGAGGCTGCGCGCCTGTCGGCTCTGTCTGCCTTGCACCTCGGTCAGAAAGATGCCCTTGAGCTCATAGATGAATGGCTGGCGGCCTATCCTTCCTCACCGTTCAGACAGTCTATGCTTGCGGCCAAGGGCGACTACTATTTCACGCGAGGAGAATATGCTGAGGCTCTCGACCGGTATGCGACGGTAGACGAGACTGCTCTTACCGGCCTGGAGGCCGATGACCTGATTTATCGCCGGAGCTACAGCTATCTTATGCTTGCGGAGTTCGACAAGGCCCGTGAGGGGTTCAAGCAGTTGCGGGGAGCAACAGGCTATGCCACAGCAGCCAATTTCTATCTCGGCTATATGGCTTATGCCGAAGGAGAATATCATCTGGCCATGACCTATCTTCCGGAGGCGGCCGGCAATCCGGAGCTCGGACCGGCAGCCGAATATTATATGGCGCAGATACTTTTTGCGGAGGGCGACTATGAGAGAGCGCTTAATAAAGCTCTGGCCGCGCTGAAGAGCGATGCTGTGCCGCAGTTTGCTCCCGAAGCCAACCGTGTGGCAGGCGAATCTCTGTTCAATCTCGGCCGCGAGGACGAAGCTGTGGGCTATCTGCGGCGCTATGCGGCGGCCACGGATTCGCCCAAACCCTCGGCATTCTACATTCTTGGTGTGAGCGAATATAAGCTCGGCAACTATCAGGAGGCAATCGACAAGCTAAGCCGTGTGGCCAACTGCGACGATGCTATGGGACAGAGCGCATGCCTGTTTCTGGGGCAAAGCTATGTGCAGACCGGCAACACCGATGGAGCGCTACTGGCCTTTGAGAAAGCCTATCGCATGGGCTATGACCGCGAAGTGGCTGAAAGCGCGCTCTATAACTATGCTGTGGCAAAGAGCCGTGGCGGAAGGGTGCCGTTTGGCAATTCGGTGGCGATGTTTGAAAACTTTCTCCGGCAGTATCCCGACTCGCGCTATGCTCCTGAAGTGCAGGAGTATATTGTGAGCGGCTACATGACCGACAATGACTACGAGAGCGCTCTGAAAGCAATTGATGCGATGAAGCGCCCCACTCCGGCTGCGATGGCCGCCAAGCAGAGGGCGCTTTTCTCGCTGGGCACGCGCGACTATGCCGCCGGACGCTACACTCAGGCTCTGCAGCGGTTTGAGTCTGCCGCCAAGATTTCGGGAGCCGACAGCGACCTCGTGCGCCAGTCGCTGCTCTGGCAGGGCAACTGCCAGTATGAGCTTGACCGCTACGACCGTGCGGCCCGGAGCTTTGCCGAATATATCCGCCAGTCGCCTGCTTCCGACCCGAATATGGCGATAGCACGCTATGATTTGGCCTATGCGGAGTTTGCGGCGGCCGATTATGCGGCGGCGCTCACTGACTTCCGCCGCCTTATAGATATGAAGCCGGCAGATAAGGCAATGCTCTCTGACGCATATAACCGCGCGGGCGACTGCCTATATTATAAAAGCGATTTCAGCGGCGCTATGGCTCTCTACGACAAGGCCTATTCCATTGACCCCGATGCGGGCGACTATGCCCTCTATCAGCAGGCGGTGATGAAAGGACTTATGCGCGACCACAAGGGAAAGATTGCGGGCATCGACGATTTAATTGCCCGCTATCCCTCATCGGGTCTTATTCCGGCAGCGATGCTTGAGAAGGCCGAGAGCTATGCGGCTCTGGGCGACAACAAAGGTGCGATTGCTGTCTACAATGACCTTATAACCACCTATCCCACCACTGCCTACGGGCGTAAGGGTCTACTGCAGCTGGCCATCACATATCAGAGCGGCGGCCGCACGGCCGATGCGCTCGAAGCCTATAAGAGTGTTGTGGCGAAATATCCCACCAGCGAGGAAGCCCGTCTGGCTGCCGACGACCTCAAACGCATCTATGCCGACCGTGGGCAGCTGGGTGAGTTTACGGCGTTTATGGCCAGTGTGCCCGACGCACCGCAGACCGATCCGTCGGAGCTCGACGCGCTTGCATTCCGCGCGGCCGAAGCCGATTATATAAACAATGACCGCACAGAGCGCCTGGAGGCCTATCTGCGCGATTATCCCCATGGCACTCACGAAGCTCAGGCTCTCTATCTTATGGCCGAGGCCGCCAATGCGGCAGGACGCACGGATGAGGCTCTCGAACTTTCGAGCCGGCTTATTTCGTCACATCCCGATGCCGATGCCGTGGAAGACGCTCTGCTCATCAAAGCCGAAGCCGAGCAGTCGCAGGGCAGGGGAGAGGCCGCACTGGCCACATTCCGACAGCTTGAGAGCCGTGCTGCCGGAGCACGCACATTGCAGAATGCACGCATGGGTGTGATGCGTACGGCGATTGCTCTCGGTGAAAATGACGAGGCGCTTTCCGCCGCCGACAAGCTTCTCGCTTCATCGGCTGCCGGACAGACCGAGACCGCCGAGATACGCTTCACCCGCGCTCTCGCCCTTTCGCGCCTCGGTCGCACTCAGGAGGCCGTGAGCGTGTGGACCGACCTCGCTTCCGACCCCGCCGAACTCTATGGCTCGCGTAGCGCTGTGGCTCTTGCCGAAGCTTATCTCGGCGAGGGCAATTATGCCGCGGCTCAGAGTGCCGCCGATGCTCTCATAAATGCCAACCCGCCTCATCAATACTGGCTTGCCCGCGGCTTCATTGCCCTGAGCGATGCTCTCCGGGCGCAAGGTAATGAATTTGAGGCCGATGAATATCTTCGCAGCCTGCGTGCCAACTATCCAGGCACAGAAACCGAGATTTTCGAGATGATAGACTCCCGCTTAGACAAGCAAAACTAAAAGCTCCTCGACCAATGATGAAACACCAGCTCATTATATCTGCCGCGGCGGCAATCATCATGCCGCTCGCAGGCATGGCTCAGTCGCTCAACAAAGAAATAACCGTGGAGCGCGACATCGTGCCCGAACAGCGCGAAGCCACCCGCATCGGTTTTACTCCCCGCATCACCCTCCGTCCCGTAGCCCTCAAGCAGCTTTCTTATAGCGAGAACGGCGTAACGGCACAGGTGCCTGCTTCGATAAGTGTGCTTGACCCCGCGGCTTATGCCGACTCTATCTATGTGTCGCCCTACAAAGGCTATGCCGCAATCGGATTCATGCCCCGCTATAATGCCGCTCTATCGCTCGGCTACCGTATAATCGAAACCGAGCGGACCCGACTGGGCGCATGGATGCAATATGACGGCACAAGCTATAAGCACACGTTTGGCAATCCACCGAGCGGAGAATGTGGAACGGATGAGAGAAAGGAGCTCACCTACAATCGTCACACCGCTACGGCAGCCGTAGATTTCCGGCAGCTTGTAGGGGCTCGTTCGGCTATAGATTTGGCTCTTGACTACACTTTTGTGCGCTACAGCAATCCGAGCCTCGACCAAATTGTAGATAAATCCTATAATCAGAATATCCACCGCCTCAATACGGATGCACTCTGGACGTCGGGTTTCAATGATTTGACCTACACTGTGGGTGCCCGCTTCTCGCGGTTTGCCTATGTCAACAGCACTCCGAAGTCCTTTTTATTAGATTTTATTGACGAGGTGAACAGTCCTACTTGTCCTGTCCGTGAAAGCAATCTGGGTCTAAACGCCTCGCTCCGGGCAGATTTCGATGATAATTCTCTCGCCGAGCTTGGGGTCGATTTCTCTTCGCTGTCATATAACCAGACCGGCGTGATAACTATGAGTGGCGGTGGAGACATCACCGAGGTTGAGCTTCCGCGGCCTTATCATCCTATTCTGTCGCAACTCTCCGGCTTCACTACCTGGCTGCTCCGATTCACTCCCCGCTACAGATATGTGACCGGCATAGCCACGGTAGACCTCGGTGTGAAGATAGACCTCACCCACAATGCCGGCAAGGCGTTCCATATCGCCCCCGATGTAACTCTTGGGCTGAATCCCTCAAGCAAATTATCCGTGAGCTTCCGTGCAGGTGGCGGCGAGGAGCAAAACACTCTCGGTTCGCTCTATGCGGTGAATCCTTATATGGCAAGCCTGTTTGCCTACACAAACTCGCATGTGCCCTTCACTCTTGATGCTGAGATGACCGTAGGCCCCTTCTCCGGAGCTTATCTCACCCTATTTGGCGGATATGCGAAGGCCAATGAGTGGCTGATGCCGGTGTGGAACTATTTCAGCCAGTTCACCGCCGAAGACGTGAAAGGATGGCATGCCGGAGTGGCCGCGGGCTATAAATGGCGCGATGCTGTCGATGCACGGGTGTCGTTTGAAACCGCTTCACATTCCGACAGCGATCCCTCTTCTGCCTACTATCTCTGGCGCGACAGAGCCAAGTTTGTGGTAGACGCATCAGTGCGTGTCACCCCCATATCTCCCCTCGATATCACCCTTGGCTATAATCTGCGGAGCAAGCGCCAGATTGAGTATGTTTCAGAGACTGTAAACGCCTCACCCTACTTCTTCCAGCCTGTTGGGTCGGTGTCAAACCTCTCGGCCGGAGCCTCATGGCGCTTCACTCCGCAGCTCACCGTTTTCCTTAAAGGAGAAAATCTGCTCAACCACGATTATTCCCTCCTGAGCCTTATCCCGGCACAAGGCCTCACCGGTCTGGCCGGTCTCTCCTATAAATTCTGACGATGGAGAAATCAGACAGCATAGTAATCATACCCACCTACAACGAGTGTGAGAACGCGGCGGCCATAATAGAGGCTGTGCTCTCACAGCCCCACCGCTTCGACGTGCTCGTGATAGACGACGGGTCGCCCGATGGCACGGCGGCCATAGTGCGCGGAAAAATCGAAGAGCATCCGGGTCGTGTGCACCTCATTGAGCGTGAAGGCAAGCAGGGGCTCGGCACAGCCTATCTCACCGGTTTCCGATGGGCTCTTGACCATAGCTATGAGTATATCTTCGAGATGGATGCCGACTTTTCCCACAATCCGGCCGACCTCAACGCCCTCTACAAGGCTTGCGCTGAAGATGGAGCGGATGTGGCGGTAGGTTCGCGCTATGTGACCGGTGTCAATGTGGTCAACTGGCCTATGGGTAGGGTGCTCATGTCATATTATGCCTCGGCCTATGTGAGAATTGTCACCGGCCTGCCCGTGAGAGACACCACCGCCGGATTCGTGTGCTATCGTGCGCGGGTGCTTATGGCCATGGACCTCGACAATGTGCGCTTCAAGGGCTATGCCTTCCAGATAGAGATGAAATTTACCGCTTATAAATATGGCTTCCGGATTGTAGAGGTGCCGATTGTGTTTGTCAACCGTGTGCTTGGCACGAGCAAGATGAACAGTGGCATTTTCAGCGAGGCATTTCTCGGAGTGCTGAGACTCAAACTCGGAAGCATGCTGAAAAAATATCCTGACTATGGATCACGCAAAGACTCCTGACTCCACTCTGCTCCACAATGTGCGCATGGTCAATGAAGGCACCCTTATCCACGGGTGGCTTCTGATCGAAGGACAGTTTATAGCCGCGCTTGGCCCCGGCGAGCCGGATGCGGATGTGAGTGCGCGTGCGGCAGTGGTCGTCAATGGCAATGGACGCCTGCTTCTGCCAGGAGCGATAGATGAGCATGTGCATTTCCGCGATCCGGGACTGACCCATAAGGCGGATATGGCCACGGAGAGCCGTGCGGCTGTGGCCGGTGGTGTCACTTCGTTTATCGATATGCCCAACACGGTGCCTATGAGTGTGACCCGCGTGGCAGTCGAGGAAAAGATGGTCCGTGCGGCTGAAGTGTCTGTGGCCAACTACGGCTTCTTTATCGGAGCCACAAACGACAATATCGCCGAACTTCTCGCGGCAGACTATTCACGCATAGCCGGAGTGAAACTGTTTCTGGGCTCCTCTACAGGCAATATGCTTGTTGATAGCGAGTCTACTATATCAAGACTTTTCAGGGAGGTTCCGGCTCTGATTGCAGTCCATGCCGAAGACGAAGCAACAGTGAAGCGATGCAGGGCTGAGGTGATTTCCACCTATGGCGATGAGCCGCCTATTGCCGCTCATCCGCTCATCCGTTCGCGCGAGGCTTGTGTGAAGGCCACCCGTCTTGCAGTAGAGACTGCACGTGCCACCGGAGCGCGCCTCCATGTGCTCCATATATCCACAGCCTCCGAGCTCGAATTTTTCTCTCCCGGCCCGGTTGAAGATAAGCGTATCACAGCCGAAACTTGTCCGCAATATCTTATCTTTTCCGACGAAGACTATCCTCGGCTTGGTGCGCGCATAAAATGCAATCCTGCTATTAAAAGCGCCGCCGACCGCGCTGCTCTCCTTCAGGCTCTGGCAAGCGGAGTGATAGATGTGATAGCCACAGACCATGCTCCCCACCTGCTCAGGGAGAAGGAGGGAAATGCCCTGACGGCCGTGTCGGGCATGCCGATGATACAGTTTTCGCTCCCATCCATGCTCACCCTCGCCCGCCGGGGAGTGATGACTCTCCCGGAGGTTGTGGAGAAGATGGCTCATAATCCTGCAAAGATATTCGGCATTGACCGGCGTGGATTTCTTCGCGAGGGATATTATGCCGACCTCACGCTGGTCGACGACTCGTGTGAGCCCTTTGAAGTGACCTCTGATATGGTGCTTTCGCGCTGTGGATGGAGCCCGCTCGAAGGTGGCACACTGACCGCTAAAGTGGAGCAGACATGGGTCAACGGCACCCTTGTGTTCTCCAACGGGAGTCTGACAGGGTCGGCTCCCGCGCTTCCCCTGCTTTTCAGGAGGTAAAAATCGGGGGCAACGGTTGTAATTGTGATAAATATTCGATACCTTTGCCCCGAAATGCAAAATAATACCGTTTCAGACCTTAAAGTAATAACCTTTTTGTGCAAAATATAGAGATATGTTAGAAGCGACTAATGTGAAGACGCTCGACAAAGTGGTGGTGCGCTTCTCAGGCGATTCCGGCGATGGAATGCAGCTTGTAGGCAATATATTCACCAACGTGTCGGCCGGTATCGGCAACCAGGTGTCCACTTTCCCCGATTATCCCGCTGAAATCCGTGCTCCCCAGGGTTCGCTGGGTGGTGTTTCAGGCTTCCAGGTGAGTGTCGGAACGAATGTTCACACTCCCGGCGACAGCTGCGATGTGCTCGTAGCTATGAATCCGGCGGCCCTGAAGCAGAATGTGAAATACGTGAAAGACGGCGGGGTGATTATCGTAGATATTGATTCGTTTAAGGAAGCAGATCTCCGCAAAGCCCAGTTTGTCACCGACGATCCCTTCAAGGAACTCGGCATCAAGGCTCAGGTGCTTGAGGTGCCTGTCACAAACCTTACAAAAGAAGCTCTTGCCGACAGCGGACTCGACAACAAGAGCATCCTGAAGTGTCGCAATATCTTCTGTCTCGGCCTTGTGTGCTGGCTGTTCGACCGCCCGCTCGAAAGCGCGCTTCAGTTCCTTCGCCGCAAATTTGCCAAGAAACCCGCTATTTTCGAGGCTAACTCAAAGGTGATCAATGCCGGCTACAACTACGGCAACAATATCCACGCTTCGGTTTCCACCTATCGCATTGAGTCAGAACCCGCCCGTCCGGGCATCTACACCGACATCAACGGCAACACCGCTACCGCGTGGGGTCTCATAATGGCTTCCGAAAAGAGTGGACGCCCGCTTTTCCTCGGCAGCTATCCCATCACTCCGGCCACAGATATTCTTCATGAACTCGCCAAGCGCAAGGACCTTGGAGTGAAAGCGCTCCAGATGGAAGATGAAATCGCAGGTGTGTGCTCGGCAATCGGTGCTTCGTTTGCCGGAAATCTGGCCGTTACTTCCACCTCCGGTCCCGGTCTCGCCCTGAAGAGCGAGGGTATCGGTCTGGCGGTTATCGCAGAGCTCCCGCTGGTGGTTATCGACGTGCAGCGTGGCGGACCCTCCACCGGACTGCCCACCAAGACAGAGCAGACAGACCTCATGCAGGCGCTCTATGGCCGCAACGGTGAGTCGCCTGTGGTAGTCGTGGCTCCAGCCACTCCAACCGACTGCTTTACTATGGCATTTGAAGCATCGCGCATTGCTATCGAGCATATGACCCCGGTGATACTCCTCACAGATGCCTTTATCGGCAACGGCTCATCGGCTTGGCGCATACCTGAGGCCGACGAATATCCTGAAATCAAGCCCCGCTATATCACTGCCGATAAGGCTTCTGAAATAGGCTGGCGTCCTTACACCCGCGACGAACAGACAAAGGTGCGCTACTGGGCTATTCCAGGCACCGAGGGTCTGACCCATCGTCTGGGTGGTCTTGAGAAGGATTACAACACCGGAGCCATCTCTACCGATCCTGTAAACCATGAGAAGATGGTCTATACCCGTCGTGAAAAGGTTGCCCGCATAGCCGACGATATCCCCGCCCTCGAAGTGCTCTGCAATAAGGATGCCGACACTCTTCTTCTCGGTTGGGGTGGCACATACGGCCATCTGCGCACCGCCGCTCAGGAGCTCGACTGCGAGGGAGTGCCTATGGCATTCACACAGTTCCGCTACATCAATCCTCTGCCTGCCAACACGGGTGAAGTGCTCCGCCGCTATAAAAAGGTGATTGTAGCCGAGCTCAACACCGGCCAGTTTGCCGACTATCTTCAGGCTCGCTTCCCTGATGTGCGCATAGAGCGCATCAACAAGGTGCAGGGACAGCCCTTCCTTGTGAGCGAGGTGAAACAACGCGTTATCGAAATCATCAATAAAGACTGACCATCACCATGCAACAGACCGATATCCCTACATATACAGCCGCCGACTATAAGAGCGACCAGCCCGTGCGCTGGTGTCCGGGTTGCGGCGACCACGCCATCCTCAATTCTCTTCACAAGGCTATGGCAACTCTGGGAGTTCCTCCGCACCTCACAGCCGTAATCTCCGGTATAGGATGCTCTTCGCGTCTCCCTTACTATATGAACACCTATGGTTTCCACACCATCCACGGACGCGCGGCCGCAATTGCCACCGGCTTCAAGGTCGCAAATCCGCAGATGACTGTCTGGCAGGTGTCTGGCGATGGCGACGGACTCGCCATCGGAGGCAACCACTTCATCCATGCCGTGCGTCGAAATATCGACATCAACATGATGCTTCTCAACAACAAGATCTACGGTCTCACCAAGGGACAGTATTCCCCCACGAGCGCCCGTGGTTTTGTGTCGAAGTCATCACCCTACGGCACCACCGAAGATCCCTTCATTCCGGCCGAACTCGTGTTTGGCGCACGCGGCAATTTCTTTGCCCGCACCATCGACGTAGAGCTCCAGATTTCTCAGGAAGTGCTCGTGGCCGCCGCACGCCATAAAGGCACATCGGTGGTCGAGATTCTGCAAAACTGTGTGATTTACAATAACGGCATCCACAATTTCATCACCGACCGCGAGCACCGCGCAGAGCGTACGATACATCTCGTTGACGGACAGAAAATGCTCTTCGGCAAGAACAATGAGCGTGGCCTCGTGCAAGATGGATTCCTGCTCAAAGCTGTTGAGATTGGCAAAGACGGTTATACCATCGACGATGTGCTCGTGCACGACGCCCACACCAAGAGCAATTTCCTCCACCAGCAGCTTGCCATGATGGACGGCACTGATCTGCCTCTCGCAATCGGTGTGATACGCGATGTGGAAAGCCCTGTCTACAATGAGGAAATCGAGGCTCAGGTCTCAACCGTGCGTGCCTCGAAGGGCTTCGACAGCCTTCGTTCAATGATACTCGCAGGCGAGACCTGGGAAGTGAAGTGATTGAACCTCTCGTCTCATCTGAATGTTTTATTGTCTGAATAAACTCCGACCTATGAACATCCGCTCAGCAATCATTGCCCTCGGCGCCGCCACACTTCTTGTGGCCACTGGCTGCACTTCCAACAAGAAGTATGCTGCCCTCCAGAGCCGGTATGACCAGCTCACCGCCGACTACAACTCATCGCAGGTGGCTCTCGCCGAATCCCGTGCCAACGCACGCAGCCTTGAGACTCTTCTTGCCGAAGCACGTCGCAATCACGACGACCTCAAGCGCAACTACGAAGCCATGCAGGGCTCACTCAATCAGAGCCTTCTGCAAAACCGGCAGGGAAGCATCAATATCTCCAAACTCGTTGATGAGATTAACGCTTCCAATCAGTATATC
The DNA here is from genome assembly GCA_014802045.1 of Bacteroides sp. Taxonomy (GTDB): domain Bacteria; phylum Bacteroidota; class Bacteroidia; order Bacteroidales; family Muribaculaceae; genus Paramuribaculum. Next base: position 25,692 of record JAAVDA010000003.1, on the reverse strand, counting down.
AAGCAGCTGGTTCAGGCGAAGTCTAAAAGCGACTCGCTCAATATGGTGCTCACCAACAATCTCACCCGCTCTCTCTCGCGCGACGAGCTCCGCGAGGTTGATGTGAAGGTGCTTAAGGGAGTGGTCTACATCTCTCTGGCCGACAATATGCTTTTCAAGTCGGGCAGCTATGAGGTGAATTCACGCGCCATGGAAACCCTTAGCAAAATCGCTAAGATTATCAAGGACTATGGCGACTACGATGTGCTCGTGGAGGGCAACACCGACGATGTGCCCATCTCGCGCACTAATATCCGCAACAACTGGGACCTCAGCGCTCTTCGTGCATCATCGATAGTGCAGGTGCTTCAGAAAGATTTCGGTGTTAATCCGTCACGTCTGTCTGCCGCCGGCCGAGGAGAATATAATCCGCTATCCGACAACTCTTCTGAACTCGGACGCCAGCGCAACCGCCGCACAGAGATTATTATCACTCCTAAGCTCGACCAGTTCCTCGAACTTATCGATAAGGCTCCCGACACCGACAATAACTGACATCCTCCTATATAGGATAAGATACGGAATGGCCGCATCAAGCGGCCATTCCTATTTCGATTCACCCTCTGCCTGGTGTAGCCGCAAGTTCTCTTTGCCACACGCTGCAAAGCAGATGTTTCAACCATCCCTCCCTCCCGGATGTTATATATACGATAATAGGGCTTGTGCATGAAGACAATGTTTTAATTTTAATTAAATTATTGAGCTTTACCGCGATATTTCATAACTTTGCGGCTGCCAAAGCCCGGTAGAAGTTAAACCGGCTCAAAACCAAAATTTTAAGACATATGGAAACTAAAGAATTAGACCGTTTAAGCTATGCCCTCGGGCTCAGTATGGGCAACAATTTCCGCAGCAGCGGAATCGAAAAGATCGACGTGAAGGATTTTGCCGACGGGGTAGCCGCCGTATTTTCAGGCGAAACCCCTCGCATGACATATGATGAAGCCAAGGAGGAAATCCGCGTCTACTTCACCGCCATGGAGGAGAAGCAGCGTGCTGCCGCCGCCGAGATGGCCAAGGTAAACAAGGCCGCCGGTGAGGCATTCCTCGGCGAAAACGGCAAGCGTGCCGAAGTGAAGACCACTCCCTCAGGCCTGCAGTATGAGGTTATCGAAGAGGGTCATGGCCCCCAGCCTGCCGCAACAGACCGTGTGATGGTCCACTACACCGGCAAGCTGATTGACGGCACAGTGTTTGATAGCTCTGTGGAGCGTGGCGAGCCCGCTACTTTCGGCGTAACTCAGGTTATCCCCGGATGGGTCGAAGCTCTTCAGATGATGAAAGAAGGCGCTAAATGGCGTCTGTTTATCCCCTCCAACCTCGCTTACGGCCCCAATGGTGCAGGTGGCGTGATTGGTCCGGACGCTACTCTCATTTTTGATGTCGAACTCATCAAGGTGATGAAGGCCTGAGGCTGATGAAACTGCTCGATAAGATGCTTCGTCCCGCTCTCGTAATCGCACTCGCGGCAGGGACGCTCCTGACCGCGCATGCGGCCGGGAGTCGTCGCGTTGATGCCTCCCCCGATTCCACAGCGCGTGCGCTGGCTGCCGTGATGCTGCGCTATCTTGCCCCGGCTTCCACGCCCGCAAGAGTCGCTGCTGCCGATCTGCCGGCCTACAACGAAGGCCTCGCTAAAGGACTGGAGGCCGACCCCTCCGACCCCACGCTCACCGGACTCATGGAAGGAGCGGCTTTGCGTGAACGATTGGCCTCTTTGTCAGGCATGGGCGTGAGTGTGGACCGTAAAGAGTTTCTTGCGGCTCTCAAGAGCGCCTTTGCCGGTAATGAACTCGGTTTCACTCCCCAGGAGGGAGAAGCCTATATCTCACGCATGCTTGGAGTCGGCACCACCCCCCAAAAGCTCGACCCCCAGACGGAGCAGGCATTCTTAGATAGTGCTGCCGCCGCTGCCGGAGCCGTAGTGACCCCTCTGGGCTGTGTGTTGCAGACCATAGATGAGGGCAATGGAGACACTCCCGGACCTGAAGATGTTGTGATGGTGGCCTACACCGGCTCACTCTCAGACGGTACCGAATTTGACTCCACCGGAACGGAATCTATTGAGCTCCCGGTCAACGGTGTGGTGCCCGGCATGAGCGAGGGTCTCAGACTCATGCGGCCCGGCGGCCACTACCGTCTTTATATCCCCGCTTCCCATGCCTATGGAGAGGAAGGAATAAAAGGAGTGATTCCGGGCAACGCCACTCTCGTGTTTGATATGCGGGTCACCGGTATCCGTGCCAAATAATATTATCCAACATTATAATAAACAAACAGACAAATTATGAAGAAAATCCTTATGGCCTGCGGTGTTGCCGCAATGATGCTCCCTATGGTGAGCTGCAATAACGGCTCGCAGGCTGAATCGGCCGATAACTTCGTCGATTCTCTCGCCGTCTACATGGGTCGCACTAATGGCGCTATGTGCGCTGAGCGCATCTCTTCTCTTCCCACCCCCGACCGTGAGAAGTTTGAAAAGGAATCATTCCTGCGCGGATTCAAGCAGGTGCTTATGGCCGACACCTCTGATGTGGCCTATTTCTATGGCCTCAGCATCGCTATGAATATCCAGCAGCAGCTCATGAGCATGGGTCGCGATGGTTTGGAGGTTAATCCTGAAACTCTTTACCGCAACTTCGCTGCAGCATTCAAGACCGACTCTATGAATCTCACAGCTGTGCAGATGGATCAGGGCATCTACCAGAAGCTGATGATGGAAGCTCAGGGCAAGATGAACCAGAACCGTATGGCTGCTCAGGAGCGCGAGCAGGCAGCCCGTGCAAGTGAGGCGGCCAACAACGAAGCTAAAGGAGCAGCCTTCGTGGAAGAAGCAAAGAAAGCCGACTCTTCAATACAGACCACCGCATCCGGACTCTCCTATAAGGTTGTGACGCCCGGCACCGGCGCTAATGCAACCGACACCGATCAGATTAAGGTTCATTACACCGGCAAGCTCATCGACGGCACCGTGTTCGATAGCTCTGTTGATCGCGGCGAGCCCATAGACTTTGCTGTCGGACAGGTTGTGCCCGGTTTCGGCGAAGGCCTCAAGCTGATGAACAAGGGTGCGAAATACACTCTCTACATCCCCGCTTCGCTTGCCTACGGCAACAATGCCGTTGGTTCGATTCCTCCCGGCTCAACCCTCGTGTTCGACGTAGAAGTGCTCGATATCACTCCCTCTAAATAAGCACACCCACCCATCTTCTCACTGAGAAAAAAGACACAAGCAGTGCCCGCCGCAGACTCATCCGCGGCGGGCGCTTTTTTTGTGTGCTCACGAGTTTTTATGTAACTTTGCAACTATGCAACACACACAGGTTACAGCCCCGGCCTATAGCACCTACTCATCAGCCATAGCCCGGATTCCCGACACCTTCGGAACAATAGGCCATCAAATCTATTCCGGACGAAACACCTTGCAGGCAATTCCCGCTCCGGAGGGGAGCGAGATGTGGGTTGCGAAGCGCTACAAGCGCCCCAACATCTTTCAGCGGATAGCCTATCGTGCCACCCGTCGCTCCAAAGCGAGAAAAGCCTATGAGTGTGGCATCAGGATAGAGGAGCTCGGATTTCGCACACCTCGTCCGATAGCTATGATTGACATTACCAGCGGAAACACACTTGAGCAATGCTACTTCGTGAGTGGAATGTCTGAATGCAGGTCGCTCATGGGTCTGTTTGCAGACAATCCCAACCCGCCGGCCGATATAGCCGAAGAGCTTGCGCGGTTCATAGCCACCCTTCACGCCAAAGGCATACTCCACGGCGACCTCAATCTCTCAAATATACTCTACGACGACACAGCCTCTGGCAATGACCGTTTCATACTCATCGACACCAACCGGACGAAATTCAAAGACCACCTGCCCTCCAGGCGCCGATGCATTACCAACCTCGTGCGCCTCACACATTGGCGTCCCTCCCTTAAGATGATAGTAGAAGCCTACGCCCGGCAACGAGGTTGGGATGAAAATACCATCTATTCCGCAGTAGAGAGCAAGCTGAAACGATTCGAGCTCTCCCGCCGAGTGCGTCACACCCTCAAACGACTCCTCCCCTCCCGCAAATAATCCCCCGGATCCTACGGACGAAAAAAGGCGTGTCGGGGTGACACGCCTTTTTTATGATGGGTTGTGGTAAATTCGGTTTAGTCGATTTCTTCGTCTGCTTCGTAGCCACCCATTTCGCGGATTGCGTTCTTGAGCATGGTGTACTGCTGGAAGAGGTGGTTGACGGGTACTTCGCCTTTGGTGTAGTCGTGCATCGGGCTCTTGAGGAAGAAGCTCAGGAAGCGCTGTATGCCTGAACGGCCGGCGCGTGCAGCGAGGTCGCTGAGGAGCACGAGGTCAAGGCAGAGGGGAGCTGCAAGGATTGAGTCGCGGCAGAGGAAGTTGATTTTGATCTGCATGGGATAGCCCATCCATCCGAAGATGTCGATGTTGTCCCATCCTTCTTTGCTGTCGTTGCGCGGAGGATAGTAGTTGATGCGCACTTTGTGGTAGTAGCCCTGATGGCCACCTTCTTCTGCGCCGCCGCAGTTGGCGTTGTAGAGGTCGGGCTGTTCTTCGGGCACGAGGATAGACTCAAGGGTGGAGAGTTTTGAAACCTCTTTTGTGCGGAAGTTGGCGGGTTCGTCGAGCACGAGGCCGTCGCGGTTGCCGAGGATGTTGGTAGAGAACCAGCCGTTGAGGCCGAGGCAGCGGGTGCCGATGATGGGTGCGAATCCAGACTTCACGAGGGTCTGACCGGTCTTGAAGTCTTTGCCGGCGATGGGCATGCCGGTCTGTTCGCTGAGTTCCCACATTGCGGGGATGTCTACAGTGGTGTTGGGGGCGCCCATGATGAAGGGAGCGCCCTCTTTGAGGGCTGCGTAAGCGTAGCACATAGAGGGAGCGATGTGCTCTTTGTCGTCGGCTTTCATGGCAGCTTCGAGAGCTTCGAGGGTGCCGTGGGTCTTTTCATCGACGGGAACATAGACTTCTGTAGAAGCGGCCCAGAGGACAACTACGCGGTCAAGGTTGTTTTCTTTCTTGAAGTTGCGGATATCCTCGCGGAGCTGTTCAACCATTTCCCAACGGGTCTTGTCGGTCATGATGTTGTCGCCGTTGAGACGCTTTGCGTAGTTGTGGTCGAAAGCAGCCTTCATGGGCTTGATGGCCTCAAGTTCGTCTTTCACGGGGTTGATGTCCTTTTCCTGGAGCACTTCGGCATACATTGCGCTCTGGTAGGCGTTGGCGGGATAAACGTCCCATGCGCCGAACACGATGTCGTCGAGCTTGGCCATAGGAACGATGTCCTCATATTTGAGATATTTTTTGTCGGCACCTTTGCCCACGCGGATTTTGTCGTACTGAGTCATAGATCCAACGGGCTTGGCGAGACCCTTGCGGGCCATGAGAACGCCGGTCATGAAAGTGGAGCTTACAGCTCCGAGACCTACCACGAGGACGCCGAGCTTGCCGTCCGCGGGTTTAACGTTTGTCTTGTTCATAATCATTAAATAATGATGGTTATTATGGTTTTGATATTTGTCGATGAATGGGCATGCCACGGGCTTGCCTCAAAAAAGTGCGTAAAAGTACACCATTTTTTTGAGATGCAAAATTATTTGCAATTTAATCTTCCCTTAATTTTGCAAAATTAAACTAAATTCAATCCTCAAAAATCAAAATATGATAAAATGAGGGCGTGATTCAGCCGGAATAGTTATGAAATGTAAATGAACTATGTCCCGAAATCAGAGAAATTTTTTTAGCTCGGAGAGATCGGTGATGATGTCGGGATCGGTTGCGGAATCCTCTTCGGGTGTCCAGCCGCGGCCTTTGAGCCAGGCTGTGTGGCATCTGATGCTGCGTGCGGGCAGAATATCTTTTTTGAGAGAGTCGCCTATCACGAGCACTTGCTCCGGGGGCAGTCCGAGCGCTTCTACACCAAGCATGAATATGGCGGGGTCGGGCTTGCGCACTCCCACTACGGCGCTTTCAATCACCGTCTGGAAGTAGGTGTCGAGCTTGAAATCGGCGAGCACTGAGTTGATGTTGCCGTAGAAGTTGCTGACGAGCACCATCGGATAGCGCGCGGCCAGAGCTTGGAGTGTGGGGCGCACGGTTTCTATTGTGGTGCGCGCGCTGTCGTAACAGTAGCGGGCTATGGGGGCAATATAGCGCTCGGCATCTCCTTCGGCCAAAACTCCGGCGCTTACAAGGGCCTGCAGCTCGATTCGGATTTTGATGAGCATGAGGTCGAGAAAAGTGTGGCCGGGAAGTATGTGGCGGGTGCGGGCAAGTTCACGTTCGGCAAACACGTAGGCCTCGCGAAATGCGTCATCGTCTATATGGAGCCCGGCGTGGCGATAGCCTTCGCCTATGATGATGCTCCAGTGCATGCCTCGGCTGTCTATAGTGCCGCCATAGTCAAATATTATTCCTTTGATGCTGTCAGTATTTTCCATCTTTTAGAGCGAGGGTCAGGCGACGGCATATCCTTTCGTGGCGGATCACCATCATGATGAGAAGGAAGTTGAGCACAGTGAGCTCGAAGAGGAAGTAGAGCCATGGCATCCGCAGGAAGAGGGCGGTGAAGAGAGCTATAGTGCGCCAGTTGAAGGAGAGTATGTTGGTATATTTCATGAGAGGCAGGCTCTCTCTGCGGAAATCATCTCGGAAGCTGAGAGGAATCTGTCCGTCGGGAAAACGTTTGTCGAGCGCGGAGCGGAGGCTCTGCATGGCTGGAGATGTGGCTTCTTGCTGAAGAGTATAGCTTGTATAGACGGTGAGAAAGAGTTTCTGCCAGAAATTTCTTTTCCAGGAGAGGGTTGCGAGCTTGCGCTTGAGGGAGAATGCGCGTTCGAGCTCGCTGCCTTCGGCTCCTTTAAGGAAGAAGAGGTGAAACTGCCGGTAATAGTCGGCCATGGCGGCTTGCTTTGCGTGGCATATCCCTGTCACCACAGCGGCCACCCAGATCACCCACGGGTGGGTCATGAAGAAGTGGGAGGTGACGTTCTCGCGCAGGCAGATGGCAATGTAGATGGCCAGAAACCAGAGGTCGCCGCTGAGGCCGTCGAGTATGCGTCCGAGGCGTGAGTATTGATGGGTCATGCGGGCGAGCTGGCCGTCGGCGCTGTCAAATGAGTTGGCCCAGATGAGAAGAAGCATTCCGCCGGCATTAATCCATATGTTATTGAAGTAAAACAACACTCCGGCAGCAATGCCAAGAAAGATTGATGCTATGGTGATGGCGTTGGGGCTGATGCCGAGACGACGTGCGAGGCAAGCCCACATATAGCCGATGGGGCGATAGAAAGCGAGATCGATATGTTCCTCGGTGTCGAGTGATTTGAGGCTATCTCTGTAAGACGAACCGGAGGTAGATGTCTGTTGCATCAGGTGTTTAGAGCTTGTTTCGTGACTAAAGTCAAGTTTCGGGCGTGCAGTTTCTGATTTATCCTGGATTGGTTGGGTTGGAGTGTGCCGTCAGGCACTCAACCTGAGTATTATTTGAGTGCGCGCAGGGCATAGGTTTGCTCTCTCAGATATTGGCCGAGGGTGGCAGGCGACTGTTTGTGCAGTGCCTGCTCTTCGATCGAGATGGGGTTGCCCACACTCACATGAATCTCTTTGCCCACCTTGCGGAACACTTCTGCGGGCAGACGGAGCGATCGTGCCGGCCAGCAGGCATGACCGAGGAAATTACACCACCAGCTGTTGCCGCCATGGAAGAAGATAGGTATTACCGGGACATTGGCACGGTAGATAATCTGAAGAATCGAGTCTTGCCACGGACGGTCAATCTGATGGCCGTGCCAGTCCACCTTGCTCATCGCTCCTGCCGGGAAGAATCCCACCGGCTGGCCATCTTTGAGCTGACGGAGAGCCTGACGGATGCCGGCCACTGATACTGCGCGCTTGGAGGGATCGTTGGAGGCCCAGGCGTCTACTGCTATGAAGTTGGGGCGCATGGCGGTGATCTGGTTGAGAATCATATTGACCATCACCTTAAACTGCGGCCGCCGAGAGCCGATAAGATAGATTAGGGCAATGCCGTCGAGAGCGCCGAAAGGATGATTGCTCACGGTGATGAAAGCCCCCTCCGGGAGATTGTCAAGCACCTGCTCGTTGTCAATGCGGAGTTTTATTTTGAACTCGTCGAAAAGCAGACGCCGGGTGAACTCCGGCCCGGGAGTGTCGCAGCATTTTGCATGCACGGCGTTGACCTTGTCGACCGAAAGGAAATGCAGCAGCCAGTTGACGAGTTTCTCATGTCCGTCGAGTTTAGGCACGAGGTGACGGATGTCGTCGTAGTTGAGTACGTCGGGACGAATCTCGTAGTCGGAAGATTTGATGTCTATCATTTGTGCTGTTTTACGGTAATATAGTCGGCGTAGCGGGCCATGAATCTTTTCCAGGCGGGAATACGCATGATGAGTTTTTCAAAAAGGAAGTAGCCAATGAGAGAGCAGACTATGCCTCCGGCCACATCTATAATGTAGTGGTGAGAAGTGTAGACCGCGGTGGTCCAGATGCCCACGGTGACTATTCCCAGGATTATGCGCCACACCATCGGCGACCGGAAATGAACCGCATAGATGAATGCCACGAAAGTGTAGGCAGAGTGGAGTGAGGGGAAGGCCGCGAATACATTGGCGTTGCGGGCATATAGCGCGTCAAACACTCCGAGGCCGGTCATAGCATCGAAGGCTTCGAGGCCGGCGGCCGAGCCGGGGGTGCCGGGCGTGGCTTCAAATCCGTGGAGAGCCACATACCATGGCGGAGCTGCGGGATGAATGTAATATCCGGCAAATCCTATGAGGTTTACCAGCAGAAACACGATGGAGAAATGCAGATACTCCTTGCGGTGGCCTGTGAAATAAAGCCATAATCCGAATATAACCGGTAGAGGCACCCAGCAGAGATAAAACACACCGGCAAGGAAATCGGCCCACGGGGCGGTGTGGAGCGCAAACCATTCGTTGGGAGTGAGGCGCATGCCTGCTGCGGTGATGCCGAAGAGTGACTTCTCGGCATTGTAGAGCGGAGCCACATCTACAGGATTGACTTCGTAGTTGGGGAGCAGGTTCATCCAGTCGTAGGATATACCGAAGAGAAAGAACGGCATGAGAGCCACGGTGAGGCAGCGGGTGGCCCGGCTCGCGAAAAATAAGAGGGCAATGATGAGGGCGAGCACCACGTGCTCTCCCCTGAATCCTATGCCATAGGCAGTGACAGCCAGCCACACACCGAGAAACACCACACATGATATGGACTCGGAGAGAGTGAGACGTGAAGACTGTGGCATGGTCATGATTTGCTCGAAAGGGCTTTACGGCAGTGGCTTATGCGGGCAAATGCGGTCATGTTGGCAAAAACGGCAATTATACCCATGGCCACGATGAGAATCAGGTCGGGGCTGAATGCCGTGAGGCCACACTGGCCGCAGATGCCGGTGGCGAGGGTGGCTGCGCTTGTCACAACCACACGCTCCGGGCGCTGCATGAATCCGATTTTACATTCGATGCCGAGGCCTTCGGCGCGTGCGCGCACATAGCTGACCATGATGCTTCCGATGAGTGCCACGAATGCAATCACCGCGCCGGCAAACTGATCGATCTGAATTAGATAGTAGGCTATGCCGCCGAGGGTCACGAGCTCGCAGTAGCGGTCGAGCACCGAATCATACATGGCTCCGAATGTAGAGGCCATGCCTCCGAGGCGGGCCACCTGACCGTCGAGCATGTCGAAGAGCGAGAACCCGATGATGAGGGCGCCGGACAGTGTGACCAGAGAATAGTCGAGGCCGCCTCCATGAGAGGCGCGATAGCCTGCGATGACAATTACGACTGCTGCGGCAACATTGCCGAGAAAGCCGATGGTGGTGACAGCGTTGGGGGTGATCCCCATCTTTATAAGGAGGTGTACGAAGGGATTGATCACCTTGTAGATGCCCTGCTGAAGGGAGTCGCGCTTCTGTTTGGAGGTCTCTTTTATATTCATTGTTGCGGTGGTGATGATATGTCTTTTGAAGATGGTTTTTCAGGATTTGCGGTTTAGTCTGAGTCTGTCTACAAACTCTTCGGCCGTCTTGTCGAAACGGGTGGGACGATACACGAAATAGCGCTGGAGCACGAAGTTCCAGAACCACGACACCATGAGCGACACAAACAGACGGGCGGCCGCATAGTAGCCGTCGGGTTTGAAGCCTATGGTCTCAAGCCAGTGCCAGTCTTTGATGAGGCTGTAGACGGCCTGTGTGCCTCCGGAGTTGAGCAGAATGCTCCCTATCCACACGATGGAGTATTTCACTATTACAGCGCGCCATGACACTCCCTGGGCATGGAAAGTGAAGCGGTAGTTGATGATACAGTTCACTATTCCGCCGGCCACGGCTCCGATAGCCGTGGAGAGCCACGGTGCGAGTCCGAGCCACGAGAAAAACACGAATCCGAGTCCGAGGTCCACCCACGATGCTGCCTGAGAAGACACCACGGAGCGGAGAAACGTGAATATGAGCGAGTCGCTGGTCATCACGCGCTTCCCTATGCGTCCGGCCAGAGAGTCGGGAGTGGTTGAGTCGGTGTCGTTTTGCTGGTCGGTCATAGTATGAATGTATTTATTATCACGAGAATCACAACGGCATAGATGCCCGACAGAATATCGTCGGCCATCATTCCATAGCCTCGGGGAAGCCGCTCCATCCATCGGATGCCGAGCGGTTTGAATATATCGAAGAATCGGAAGAGCGCCAGAGAGAGGAGTATCTCCCACCATGGGCATGAAGGGAGAACCGGAAGGAGTGAAATCCATTGGCCTACGGTTTCGTCTACGCAGGCAATCACCGGATCTTTGCCCCAGTAGCGCTCAGACACGGAGCTGGCCCATGTGCCGGCGATTGTGAGCGCCACTACAGCCACAGCTGTCACTATGAGGGTCACTTCGGCAGAAGCCCAGATATAGAGCGGAAGCCAGAGGATGATGGCGAGGATGGCCCCCCATGTGCCCGGCGCCAGAGGGAGGAATCCCACGCCGAGAGAGGTGGCTATCAGTTTAGGAAGCAGGGGAAATTTCCCTGACTGCGGTTGCGTCTGTTTCATCAGCGTCGGGAGGGGGATGATTCGTTGTGTTTCTTGATTTCGGCCATTATGGCGCGGGCTATATGGGGTGCGGCCTCGGTGCGGCACGGTGCGAAGCTGGGCCAGTCGTTGAAGTCAATGATGCGTATTTCCCCTTCGGGAGATATGATGCAGTCGCCCCCGTAGATTTTCACATCGAGTATTTCGGCCGCCTTGCGGCAGATATCCTTGAGCCGCTCCAGGTCAAATGCTATTTCTCTCACGCGGCCGTTGATCTCTTCTTTGCCATACTTGCTGTAGTGGTCCATAAAGGGATAGAACCAGTAGAAGAACTGTGTGCCCGCTATGCCATAGAATTTTATGAGGTCGCCTTCGAGGTGACGGTTGATCACCGCCCGCTTTATGCCTCTCAGAAAATATTCCTGAAGCACCTCCTGAGCCTCTTCGGCGTGGCGAGCGTAGCTCACATCCTCCTTATGCATGGTGTGGAAATCGCCGCGTTTTATCCAGCAACGGTTGAATTTGGCTTTTACCAGACGGTCGCGCACGGCCTCGTCGGTGCTCACGATCAGACTCTCCGGATAGGGAATATTGCTTCCGATGAGTATGCGTGTCATCCGTTCGCGGGTGCAGTTCTCTATACCGTAGCCTGAATTGATCACGAGGCATCCGTCGTCTTCCATTTTCTGGAGAATCTCGATGCTGCGGTGTTCGCGACACATATTGACAATGATGCGCTCCGTCACCTTGCCGGCCATGAGCTGCTCCTCGCTATAGATATTCACCTCACATCCGCGCTTGCGGAGCTGCTCGGCCACGATATTGAGTATGGCTGTGTCGTTGCCTATATGATTGGGCGAGAAAGCTCCCGCTCTCATTACTGCGGCTATTTTATTTTCTGCCATTTTTAATGTGTTGAATGGACTGGTTTTCAAATTCCCCCACCATCTGGCGGGCTGTGGCTATATCAGAGATATGATCCACGTCTATCACTTTGCCGAGCGGACGGGCCTTGAGCCGCAGACCGTCGGCAATCAGTTCGCGCTGAAAATTGCGCATTCGTGTGACCCCCTCGGCCAGACAGCGGCGCAGAGTGGCGAGTGCGCGCGGGGTGAGCATATATATGCCGGCCGACACATAGGGGGTGTCGCTTTCCTCGCGCCTGTCATGAAAAGCTGTGATATTCATGTCGGAGTCCACAGCCACATACAGGGGCTTTTCATCGTCGATGAAATCGGTCACACACATATAACCGTCGGTTTCAGTATCGGCCTCAAAAGCCTCCACACACTCTCTGAACAGTGTGGGAGAGAAAATGGTGTCGACCGTGGTGACAGCGAATTTACCGTCGAATCCGGCTGTGGCTTCGGCAAACGTGTGCATCGAATCTGGAGTGGTTTTCACTCTCACCACAACCTCCGGCTCCCTATCGCGCGTGCGGAGCCAATCGGCCACCTCGCTCATCTGCTCGTTGACAACCACTGTCACCGAACCCGCACCGGAATCACCCATGATGTCAAGCAGTCTCCCTATCATCGGGCGTCCGTCGATATCTACAAGGGGTTTCGGCACACTCACTCCCTCGCTCACGAGGCGGCTTCCCTCGCCGGCTGCTATGATGGCGAATTCCATGCGGGGTCAGGCGTCGTCTGATTTGGAAAGATCGAGCACCACGTTGTCGCTCTTGTTTTTCTCCACATATTGTTTCCGGAGTGGATTCTTGCGTGCGGAGTCGTAGGCGCTGCGGTGGCGGGCGATATCGATGGCTGCATAGATTGCTTCGCGCATGGATTCCTCGTTGGCCTCACCGCGTCCGGCAATATCGTAGGCAGTGCCGTGGTCTGGCGATGTTCTCACGAAAGGCAGTCCGGCGGTGAAGTTCACTCCCGAGTCCATTGCGAGTGCCTTGAAAGGGGCGAGGCCCTGATCGTGATACATAGCCAGCACGCCGTCAAACTTTCGGAACGTTCCGTTGCCGAAAAATCCGTCGGAGGCATATGGGCCGAAGCAATTGATTTTCTTGGCCTGAGCTTCTGCAATGGCCGGAATAATCTCTTCTGTTTCCTCGCGGCCGAGCAATCCCTGCTCTCCGGCGTGGGGATTGAGCGACAAAACGGCTATTCGCGGACGGTCAATTCCGAAATCGCGCCTCAATGAAGCATCGAAATCTTTTATCTTTTCAAGCACTGCCTCCCGGGTCACGGCTGCTGCCACCTGAGCCAACGGACAATGGGTGGTGACGAGAGCCACACGGAGACCGGAAGCCGTACACATAATCATCAGTGCACGCTCTGATTCGCCGGCCGATGCTTCAAGATATTCCGTATGGCCCGGAAACCGGAAAGTGTCGCTCTGTATGTTGTGCTTGTTGATTGGCGCGGTGACCAGCACATCGATATCTCCGGATTTGAGATCGGCCACAGCCTGTTCGAGGGCGGCAAAGGCGGCTTGTCCGGCAGCGGGGGAGTCGATGCCCGGTTCCACTTTGGTGTCTTCCGCCACCACGTTGATTATATTATATTGATCCTCGCGGGCGTCTTGAGCCGAACGAATCTGGTTGAGAGGTATGCCGGCCATCCCGATAGCCTTGCGATAATATGCGGCAATCTTCGCCGAACCATACACCACCGGGGTGCATAGCTCGAGTATGCGGTTGTCTTCCAGGGCTTTGATAATCACCTCATAGCCCACACCATTGATGTCGCCATGGGTTATTCCTACCCGGAGTTTTCTATTGTCGTTCATGGAAATCTGCTGGTTTTCTAATCAATCGGCTAAATTAGTGATTTTTCTCCAAATCTCCCCTCCTCTCGGCCGAAATCTTTCTTTTCATGGCGATATCTCATTTTTTTGTCAGTGCTTTCGAATAAAATTCGTATTATTGCGCTTCAAAAGAAAAATGTGTCCCTATGTGTCTTGCTTTGCCGGGAAAAGTGATAGAAGTGACCGATGACGGTCTGCTGCGCATGGCTCTCGTGGATTTCTGCGGTGTGTGTCGCAATGTGTGTGTGGATACTGTCGACTCAGTGTCGCCGGGCGACTATGTGGTGGCCCATGCCGGAGTGGCTATCTCCGTGCTCGATGAAGCCACGGCGCTCGCCACTATAGACGACCTCAAAAAAATGGCCGGATGCTGATTTCGCCGGACTCTTCCGCCCCCTACCGCGATGCCGCCTCGATGCGGGGATTGCTGCAGCGGATAGAAGCTGCCGTGACCCGTCCGTGGAACATCATGGAGGTATGCGGTGGCCAGACATTCACCCTTACCCGCTACAGACTTGAGGAGCTCCTCCCATCGGAGGTGAAGATGCTCCACGGACCCGGATGCCCGGTGTGTGTCACTCCGGCCGAGGTAATAGACACCGCTATCAGCATTGCCTCACGCAAGGAGGTGATATTATGCTCATTTGGCGATATGCTCCGTGTGCCGGGCACTGACGGGTCTCTTCTTCGGGCGAAAGCTGCCGGAGCCGACGTCAGACTGCTCTATTCTCCGGTAGATGCCATAAAGATAGCCCGGGAAAACCCCGGCAGAGAGGTGGTGTTTCTTGCCATCGGATTTGAGACAACCATGCCATCCTATGCCGTGATGGTTGAGAAAGCCGCCGAAGCCGGCATAGGCAACCTCTCGCTCCTCACCTCGCTCTACACTGTGCCGGCGGCCGTCAGAGCCATAAAGAAAGACCCCGATTCAAGAGTGGATGCTTTGCTTGCGGCGGGCCATGTGTGTGCGGTCACCGGCACCGCCCCCTACAAGGCTCTGGCCGCCCAACTCAACATGCCGGTAGTTGTGACCGGTTTTGAGCCGGCAGATATGCTTCTGGGCATACTCCGGGCTGTAGAGATGCTCGAAAGGGGCGAATCGGCATGCGTCAACGCCTATCGGAGGGTGGTGAAGGAGGAGGGCAATCGGGTGGCGCAGGAAGCTGTGAGCCGTGTCTTTTCCCAGGCTCCCGCCCACTGGAGAGGAATAGGCACTATAGAGGGGAGCGGCATGGTGCTCCGCCCCGGATATGAACATTTTGATGCCCGCCGGCGTTGGAAAGATGTTAAGCCTGCGGTGTGTCTGGCCGAAAGCTCTCCCTGCATAGCCGGACGGATCATGAGAGGGCTTGCAAATCCGTCAGACTGTGTGTCGTTCGGATGCGGATGCACTCCCGACAATCCTCTCGGCGCTCCGATGGTCTCGGCCGAAGGAGTCTGCGCTGCTCACTACAGATACCGATAGAAACTATCCATACCAATAAAAACTATCCATCCCCAATAAATTCATCACTCATATATATGACCCCCACCTGTCCGATACCCGACCGAATCACCGACCGAATAGAGCTTGCCCACGGAAGCGGAGGCTCGATGACTTCGCGTTTGATAGAGCGAATCTTCCGGCCCCGTTTCGGCAATAGTCTTCTTGACCGAGGGCTCGACAGCGCCATCCTGCCGCCATCGGGAGAAAGAATGGCATTCACTACCGACACTTTCGTGGTGAGCCCCCTTTTCTTCCCCGGAGGAAATATCGGCGATCTGGCGGTTAACGGCACGGTCAACGACCTCCTGTCGGTTGGAGCGACCCCGAGATATATATCTGTGGGATTCGTTATCGAAGAGGGACTTCCGATTGCCGATCTCAAGCAAATTGCCGATTCCATGGCCGCCGCAGCGAGAGAGGCAGAAGTAGAAATCGTCACCGGCGATACCAAGGTGGTGGAACACGGAAAGTGTGACGGGATTTATATCAATACCGCCGGAATCGGCATCCTCCCTCCATCGCTTGATCTTGACCCTGACAACATTCGTCCTGACGATGTGATTATAATTACCGGTCCCATAGCTTCGCATGGCATGGCCGTTATGTCGCAGAGAGAACAGCTCGGATTCAGCTCTGCCATTGAGAGCGACACCGCATCTCTCGGCGATATAGTCCATGCACTTCTCTCGGTGGCTCCGGGGCTCCGTGTGCTCCGCGACCCCACCAGAGGCGGCCTTGCCGGCACTCTGTGTGAATTTGCCGCCGCCTCTGGCGTGAATATAGAGATAGTTGAAGATGCTATCCCCATAAATCCCCGGGTCAGCTCGGCCTGCGAACTTCTCGGTCTTGACCCGCTCCATGTGGCCAACGAGGGGATAATGGTGGCCGTAGTGCCTCCGGCTGAGGCCGAGGCCGCTCTGGCAGCTGTGCGCCGTTCGGCCCACGGAGCAGACGGCGCCATTATCGGAAAGGCCTGTGCGCCCGATCCTGAAGGGGGGCGGGTGTGGCTTCGCCTTCCGTTAGGCAACCGTCGGCTCATCGAGCCTCTGGCCGGCGACCAATTGCCCCGAATATGCTGAAAATATCCTTAAGCCTCCAAATATGAAAGAGAAAGACAACACTGTTTACGGCCATCTCCGCGACAAGGGCTATACCCGCCGCGACTTCATGAAGTTTTGCGGCATAATGGCCGCCATGATGGGCCTCCAGAAGAGCGGCATTGCCCAGATTGCCGAAGCTCTCGAAACCAAGCCCCGCGTGCATGTGATATGGGAACATTTCCAGGAATGCACATGCTGCAGCGAGTCGTTTGTCCGAGCCTCCCATCCTCTGGTGGGAAAAATACTCCTCGACCTTATATCGCTCGACTACGATGACCTTCTTATGGCGGCCAGCGGACATCCGGCAGAAGAAACCAAGGAGGGCTCGATGCAGGAGAATTACGGTAAATACATTCTCTGCGTAGAGGGTACGGTGCCTACAGGCAGCTATGGCTACTGCACTCTCGGAGGCAAATCGGCTCTTGAAGAGTTCAACCACGCCGTTGAAGGAGCCGCCGCCATAATAGCATGGGGCAACTGTGCCTCTTCAGGATGCGTCCAGGCCGCCTATCCTAACCCCACGGGGGCTAAACCGGTCCACAAACTCGTCCACGGAAAGCCAGTGGTCAATGTGCAGGGGTGCCCGCCGATAGCCGATGTGATGGCCGGTGTGATTGTCTATTACATCACTTTCGGGCGTCTACCCGAACTTGACAATATGGGCCGCCCGAAGATGTTCTATCGCGACCGCATCCACGACACCTGCTATCGCCGCGCGTTCTACGATGCCGGTCTCTTCGTGCAGAGTTTCGACGACGAGAATGCCAAGAAAGGATATTGTCTCTACTATATGGGATGTAAGGGTCCCAACACATTCAATTCATGCGGTGTGATGAGATGGAACGACTGCATCTCATATCCTATTCAGAGCGGCCATCCCTGCATAGGCTGTGCTGAGCCGGGATATTTCGATCAGGAGCCCTTCTATCAGCACCTCCCCTCCGTCAACGGTATCGGCATCGAAGCCACCGCCGACAAGATAGGAGCCGCCGCTACTGTGGCAACCCTGGCCGGAGTGGCGATCCATGCCGTGGTCACAAACGTGCAGAAGAGAAAACTGATTAAAAACGAGGACGAACCAGTCAAAAACAACGAGGTAGATGGAAATTAAAGTAGTTGTAGATCCCGTGACCCGAATCGAGGGTCATCTGCGCATGGAGGCCGTGGTGCGCGACGGCGTGATAACCGAGGCATATTCCACCGGCACTATGGTGCGCGGTATAGAGATAATAGTGAAAGACCGCGACCCGCGCGATGTGTGGGCTTTCGTGATGCGTGTGTGCGGAGTGTGCACGTCCATGCACGGCCTGGCATCGGTGCGCTCCATCGAGAATGCACTCGGCATCGAGATACCCTACAATGCGGAGATGGTGCGCAATATCATGCTTGCAACCCTGCAGAGCCGCGACCATCTCGTCCATTTCTATCAGCTCGATGCGCTCGACTGGGTAGATATAGTGGCAGCCCTCAAGGCCGATCCTGCTGAAGCCTCGCGCATAGCTCAGTCGCTGAGTCCGCTCAATAGTTCCTATTCACCGTGGGGAGAAAATTCACCCGGCTATTTCTCTGATGTGCAGCGCAGGGTGAAGAAGTTTGTAGAGGCCAATCCGAAAAACAATCTGTTCTCCACCAACCGCTGGTGCTGGGGCTCGAAACTCTATAAGCTCCCCCCTGAAGTGAGCCTCATCGGTCTGGCCCATTATCTGCAGGCTCTTGAATTCCAGAAAGAAATCTGCAAGATTCAGACCATCTTCGGCGGCAAGAGCCCTCATCCCAACTATCTCGTAGGTGGCATGGCATGCGCCATAAATATGCAAGACCCCAATGCCATCAACATGGCTCGTCTGGCTTTCGTTAAGGAGATTGCCGAGCAGGTGAGCCGGTTTGCCAACGAGGTGTTCCTCCCCGACTGTCTGGCCATTATGGCTTTCTATCCCGAATGGGCTCACATAGGAGGAGGCCTGCACAACTATCTCAGCTATGGCGACTATCCGATGAACCACTACGGCGACTTCGGCAATTGCCTGCAGAAGCAAGGTATTGTGATGAACCGCGACCTCTCTCACGTTGAACCCTTTGATGCCAAGCGCCTTGACGGCCTTCAGGAGTTTGTCAACAACGCCTGGTATAAATATTCCGTAGGCAAAGACAAAGGACTTCATCCATCTATCGGCGAGACAGTGTTTGACTACACCGGACCCACATCGCAGTTTGACTGGCTCCCGGGCGATCAGCCTTACAGCTGGATAAAGACACCGCGCTACATGGGCCACCCGATGGAGGTAGGGCCGTTGGCACGTCTGGCCGTCAACTACGCTTCCGGCAATGACATGACTATCGACATTACCGACCGTGCCGTGAAGCAGTGGAGCGCCCTGACCGACAAGTTCAATTCACGCGCCTGCGGCATAGACCGCAATTCGCTCTTCTCCACCGCCGGCCGCATCATTGCCCGTGCGGTTGATGCTGTCGAAGCCGCCGAATATATGTCGATATGCTACAATAAGCTGATAGATAATATCAAGGCCGGCGATGAAACTATGTTCAACGGCAGCAAGTGGCAGCCCTCCACATGGCCCTCTGACTGCATGGGATTCAGCCTCAACGAGGCTCCACGCGGTGCGCTGGCCCACTACTCTCACATAACCCACGGAAAGATAGCCAACTATCAGATGGTGGTGCCCACCACATGGAACGCTTCTCCACGCGACCCCGCCAATCTCCGCTCGGCCTTCGAGGAATCGATTATCGGCACCCCTGTGGCCGGATTCGCACCCGACAGCCCGGAAATGGCTCTGAGCATCATCCGTACGCTCCATTCGTTTGACCCATGTATGGCCTGCGCCGTGCATCTCTATGACGAAAACGGCACCGTAGTCCATAAGATTGACATCAATGCCCAATAACCATGAAAAGTGTACGCCGAAATCTTCGAGAGGTGTATGTCTGGCAGTTGCCGGTGAGGTTTTTCCACTGGATCAACGCCGCTTGCATCATCATTCTCTGCATCACCGGTTATATAATCGGCAATCCGCCGGCTGTGCAGCACGCCACTCCCGCCATTGACAACTACTGGTTTGGATGGGTGAGGTTTGCCCATCTCGCCACAGGAATGATTTTCGTGGTCAATATCCTGTTTCGCGTCTATTGGGCTTTCGTCGGCAACAGATTCGCCAGATGGTTTAACTTCGTGCCCCTCACCGCCGAGCAGTGGCGTAGTATCTTCAACACTCTGCGTGTCGACATCCTCTTGCTCACCAAGACCCCCGTCTATGATATAGGCCACAACTCTCTTGCAGCCACAACCTATCTCGGTCTGTTTCTGCTATCCATACTTCAGGCGCTCACGGGCTTCATGATGATGTTCGTCACCACCAACAATGTAGGGGAGCCGGCCACCACATGGATGCTTTTCGGCCTGAATGGCTTTTTTGTGGTGCGCTATATCCACCATTTCCTCATGTGGGCGTTTGTGCTCTTCATGATTATCCATGTCTATCTGGTGTTTTACCACGACTACATAGAGCGCAACGGCATAGCATCGTCTATGATTGGCGGGTGGAAGTTTATCCGCGAGGATGTGGTGGAAGACTATGAGAAGGATATCCGCGACCAGTGTCTGCGTCATCACACTCCCGACGAATGCGTAAGAGACGAATATGACCCCGACTGACCTCAACGACCGCGACGTCATGCAGCAGAGGGTGCTGATAATGGGTATCGGCAACCTCGTGCTGCAGGACGAAGGGTTCGGCATCCATGTGATTCGCGAGCTTCAGAATAGTCAGCTCCCACCGTATGTTGACCTTCTCGACGGTGGAACGGCCGGGCTCCATCTCATGGGCTATCTGCAGCAATATGAGCGTGTGGTGGTGGTCGACGCCGCTCTCGACTCATATCCGGAAGGCACCCTCCGGTGTCTGAAGCCTTCGTTCGGCGAATTTCCCCCGCTGGTCACAGCCCACGAGATTGGGCTGAAAGATGTGCTCGAAGCGCTCACCGTCACAGGATTCTGTCCCGAAGTGACCCTGATTGTGTGTAGCGTAAAGAAATACACCTCGCTTGGCGTAGACCTCTCTCCGGCAGTCCGGGCATCCGTGCTCCCCGCCGCCCGCATGGCCCTCAAAGTGGCCGATTGCGGCTCGTGAGGAAGTCATCATGGCTTGCTAAATCTTCCCCGGGGTGAGAAGCTTCACCCCGTGGCGCAGCCGGCGGCGTATGCTGCTCCATTTCGGGAAGATGGCAAACGGTCGCACATTTCCCGGATAAAGAATTATAATCGCCAATGCTATAAGGGCAATTATGAGAAGCCAGCCGTAGACTTCCTTCATAGACACGATTAGAGCCCGGAGCTGCACCATGCCGGTGAGCTGCCCTAAGGGGATGAATGTGGCGGTAGGATTGGTAGATGTGAGCGGAGCGCCGAGCAGAGCGGCATTCTTGGCCACAGTGTGGCTAAGCCATTCGCCCACTATGGCCGGACCGAACGACGCGCCCATCACAGCTCCCGCAAAACCGTTGATGGTGAGAGCCTGCGGAAATATCTCGAACGGCAGACCGCTCTGCACTATAGAGGTGAGAAACACAATTGAGATTATCACCGAAGCCGCACCACGAATGGCAAGAGGCATAAACAGTGCTTCCTTCTCCACCCCATAGTCGATATTGAAGTAGAACCACGCGAGATATATTGCTGCGAGCCCAAACCCTATGGCTGTCATGGTCTTATAGCGCCATCTGCGGAGAGCGAAAGTGAGATACGTAAATCCCGTCCCGATTATCACCCCCACAAGCACATAGAGATTCAGGTCTATGAGATTTGTCTCGTCAAAACCGAGTATAGCCGCGGCATAACTGTGTTCAAACACATGCTCTGTGGCCATAACGGTGAAAAACACCAGATAGACCGCTATGGCTCTCACAACATTCCGGTTGGTCATGGCTCTGAAACCGATATAAGGATGATGAAGGAAGGATGCGCGCCATAGATTGATGAGCAGGCAGGCAACCCCCAGTAGCATCGCACCACGGATTTCCACCGCTTCCCACCAGTCATAGAAATTACCATACACACAGATAAATGTGAAGCAGATGAAGAATCCCGACCAGAGGAGGGCGCCAATCCAGTCGATGCCGAGCAGCGGTATGAACATCGGGCCGCGTACTGGCCGCACGAAAATCAGCACCATCAGCATCATCAGGCAGAGCAGACCTCCCATTATATAGTGCATATACTCCCACTGCGAGAAAAATGCGGTGTAGACCGTGGCCAGACCGGATAGTTGGATAGCCCCGTCTACAACGAGGTAGACATAGCAGAAAAACACAGCCATATCACGGGTGGGCGTGAGCCAGAGCTGTATGGTGGAGTTGCAGGCTAATGTGCCCTGCATCCTGAACCACCCGGCCACAAAGCAGGTGCCCACAAGCACCGGCACACTGTCGGTGTTGGCGCATATTATTGTGGCGGCGAGGAGCACAATCCCTGTGGCTATGAGCTGGGTGCGGTTGGAAAACCTGAATTTGAAGCGAAACATCACTGCAAAATTGATGCTCATGCCTATCAGGGAGGCATATCCTGCCATGAGGATATCTTCCTGCATGAGAGCGGTTGTGCCCACCATATCTGTCACAGCTGCCAGATATAGACCGCCGCTAAACTGAATTATGAGAACGAAAAAGATAAACAGCCAGGGTTTCAGGCGACGGGGTATGAAATCGGGCACATCTGGAATGTCAAATGGCCCTTGAGGGGCGTGCCAGTCTGCCATATCAGTATCTCACTTTGCATTCCACATTCATGCCTGCGCGCAGACGGGCCATATCCTCGGCATTATTGTCTACAAAGCTGATGCGCACAGGCACCCTCTGACGCACTTTCACGAAATTGCCGGCTGAATTATCCTGCGGCAGGAGCGAGAGGCTCGCACCGGTAGCGGTGGAGATGGCG
This sequence comes from Bacteroides sp., assembly GCA_014802045.1. GTDB lineage: Bacteria > Bacteroidota > Bacteroidia > Bacteroidales > Muribaculaceae > Paramuribaculum. The sequence continues at coordinate 3,283 of JAAVDA010000003.1, read as the reverse complement.
CTGACCTTACCCTTGAATTTTACTCCCGGAAGCGCGTCTACTTCAATCTCCACTTCCGAGCCGGGAGCTATGTGGCGGAGCTGGGTCTCCTTGTAGTTGGCTGTCACCCAGATGTCTGAAGAATCCACGATGTCGAGCAGCGTCTGTCCGGGCTGCACGAGCTGACCCACCTGAATCTCCTTGCGCGAGGTGTAGCCGTCGCACGGGGCGAGTATCACAGTGTAGCTGAGATTGAGCTCGGCGGTTTCGAGCAGAGCTTTGGCGAGTTCGATTCCGGCCTCCGACTGCGAGATGCGCTGCCGGTTGATATCCACCACCGACGAAGTGGCTCTGCGCTGCCTCGCAAGCATATCGTAGCGTGCCTTCTTGGCGTCGTAGTCGGTCTTCGCCCGGTCATATTGCTGGCGGGTCACGGCATCCTTGGCAAGAAGCTGCTCATAGCGGCCCAGTTCGGTTGCCGCATTGTCCATCAGCACCTTCGCTTCGGCAATTGAAGCCTCGCTCACAGCCACATTAGCCGAAGCCGATTCTACCGACCGGTCGGCCACCGATCGGCCTGCAAGCGCGTTGGCATAGTCTGCTCTGGCTCTGGCCACATTGAGGCGCATATCCGCATCGTCGATTATCACGAGGGTATCACCTTTCTTCACAGCTTCATATTCGCTGAAACGGATTTCCCTGATGTAGCCCTGCACACGGCTGTTCACCGGCACAATCTGCTGTTTCACCTGGGCATTGTCGGTAAACTCCACGTTTCCAGGACTTATGAATTTTCCACCGATCCATACGGCGGCGATGATTACTACGGCAAGAGTGAGAAGATAAGATAATATTTTTTTTGAACGATGTGTCATGACAGTCAGATTTTGCCCGCAGTGAAAAGCAGGCGATAGTAATAATAGATGATATTGATTTTAGCGTTCACAAGCTGCTGCTCGGCATCGAGGCGCGAATTGGCAGCATCAAGCATATCGGTGATGAGAGCCATGTCGGCCGAATATCGGGTAGCAGTGATGTTATAGTTGCGTTCGGCCAGCTCCACGCTTTTTTCTCTGGTCTTTAGCTCCTCAAAGGCTTCGAGATATTTTATGTGGTCGGCTCTCACGGCCATATCCACCCCTTCGCGGGCTGCTCCAAGCTCGTCAATGGCGTGGCGCGTGGCCTCGCGGCTTTTTGCGATGGATTTGTTGGTCTTGAACAGAGATGAGAGATTATAACTCACCCCGACTCCAACCCACCAATAGCTCAGATTCCTGTTGATTGGCGGCACCTCCACAAGTATCGGGCCATCGATGGTCCATCCCGCCTGAAGCCCGATTTTCGGCAGACGGTCGGCCGCGGTTAGTTTCTCGGCCGTGTGGTTGATTTCCACCCCGTTGCGGGCAAGTTTTATCACCGGCGACGATGCTGCGGCCTCTTCAAGCCACCATGTCTCGCTTTCGCAGGGGAGGGAGCGGGCGAGTATAGTGGAGTCGGGTATCACGACCGTTTTGTCCGGCAAACCCGCTATAGTCACCAGATTATTGTTGAGTATAGCGAGAGTGTTGTCGAGCTTCACCAGCTCAAGGTTCAGATTTTCAAGCAGAAGCTCATAGCGGGTAATATCGTTCTGCAGAGCGGTGCCCTGCTCAAACCTGGCTCTCATATCCTCAACCACCCTCTCCGCAGCAGAGATATTGCTTTCCACCACTCTCCTGAGATTGGTGCATTTATAGATGTCAAGGTAAAATCCGGTCAGCTCAAACCTTATGTTGTCGCGCTTCAGATCTGTGGCAAATCTGGCCGCCGTATTCTTTAGCTCTGACATCTCTATGGCAGATGTTATGGCTCCGCCGGTGTAGACCGGCTGACTGATGTTGATTGAGAGGCCCGTGCCGAGATGAGGAATTTTTGCGGTCTGATAGTCAGAGAAATCTCTGCGGGTCGTAAAACCGTTGCCGATATAGCTTGCCGACAGAGTGGCGTTTATGTCCGGCAGACGTCCGCTCATAGCTACGCTTTTTTCTTTTTCGGCCTCCTTCTGAGCCGAGAAAAGGGGACGGAGCTGCGCGCTGTTGGCTTCGGCCGACTCGAAAATCTCTTCGAGCGTCACCACCTTCTGCGCGTCTACCGTAGCCCCTAAGATTGCAGAGGCCGCACACAGCAGCCCCGCGAGCAATCGAAGATTGTTCATAGGGTAAGTGTTGTAAACTGTCTATAATGTGGAAAAATCAGAATGCCCTGAAACACACACACGGGCACATATGGCATATCGACCGAAATGCCGGAAGTCAGGAAAGCGGAGCAGTGCTCTTCCAGTTTTCAAGAAAGCCCCAGTTCATCACGAAGGGACAATTGTGTGAATAGTAAGTGAGTCTTTTGTCCATTTGCAAGTGACTCTTTGTGAATCACGATGCAAAATTACAAAATAATCGCGAAACAAGCATAATCTAAACTCCAACCCGAGATACAAGCTGGTAATACGGTGTCGCGCTCCGTAGTCCGAAAAGTGATGAGTTGATAGAGGCCGCGAAGCGGGCTGATATGCCAGCCCCGGGTGAGTGAGCCGTTAGGCGAACGTGACCGGGGGAGAGAGATGAGAAAAGATGACGCCCCCGTAGGAGGTCGCATAATTCCGGCAGGTAGTCTTGCGGCCGAGACCGTTCCAGCCATTATAGCTACCTCCCACGAAGACCTGAATCAAGCACCGTAGGCGCACAATGCCACCCCTCTCCCACGATTCCACTATCCGTGGCTACGCTTCGGAGAAGCGTAAATTGTTGAAAACCCCACATGTAGCGAAGCAGAATGTGGGTTTTGGTCCGGCTATGTAACCGGAGCGTCGTAGATGCGACCGCCATATCCCATTTCCCATCCCAAATGAGGGAATTCGCAGTTTTTGGGGTTCTCTCTCCTTTAACTTTGCATCCGGAAACGCACCACATTGGTAGGGCGGACTCTTGAATATCACAAGCGACAACCCGCCCGCGGAACAGGCAGCGTCATTCCGAAGAGAACATTGACATACTTCCATCCACCCGAGGAATAAACTAAACGGGAACCCGAGAGATTCTGGGAAAACGTCCGAGACGGTACTGCACGTTACGTGGCTACGCTTCGGAGAAGCGTAAATTATTGAAACCCCCGCATGTAGCGAAGCGGAATGTGGGGTGTGGGGCGGCGATGTAAACGGAGCGTCGTAGATGCGACTGTCATTTCTCATTTCTCATTTCTCATTTCTCATTTCTCATTTCTCATTTCTCATTTCTCATTTCTCATTTCTCATTTCTCATTTCTCATTTCT
>JAAVDA010000002.1 GCA_014802045.1 Bacteroides sp. | reverse complement strand
AGCATCTTGCGGATTGAGCGGATCTGGAGTCCGACGATTTCCTCAATCTCCTGCTTGTTGAGCGGAGTGAACATGATGGTTTCGTCGATACGGTTGAGGAACTCGGGGCGGATGGTCTGCTTGAGCATATCGAGTACCTGCCCCTTGGTGGTCTCTATGGTCTCAGCGCGATTCTCGTCGGTCATTTTGGCGAAGTTGTCGCGGATCACGGAGGCACCCATGTTGGAGGTCATGATGATGATGGTGTTCTTGAAATTGACGAGTCGTCCCTTGTTGTCGGTAAGTCGTCCGTCGTCAAGCACCTGCAGCAGGATATTAAACACATCGGGGTGAGCCTTCTCAATCTCGTCGAAGAGCACCACAGAGTAGGGTTTGCGGCGCACTGCCTCGGTGAGCTGACCGCCTTCATCGTAGCCTACATATCCCGGAGGCGCTCCGACGAGTCGGCTCACGGCGTGCTTCTCCTGATATTCGCTCATATCGATACGGGTCATCATGTTTTCGTCGTCGAAGAGGTATTCGGCAAGGGCTTTTGCGAGCTCGGTCTTGCCGACACCTGTTGTGCCGAGGAAGATGAATGAGCCGATGGGTCGCTTGGGATCGTTGAGGCCTGCACGTGAGCGTCGCACGGCGTCGGCTATGGCGCGGATGGCGTCTTCCTGGCCGATCACACGGTTGTGGAGCTCGGCTTCGAGGTGGAGCAGTTTTTCTTTCTCGCTCTGCACCATCTTGTTGACAGGTATGCCGGTCCAGCGCGACACGACATCGGCAATATCTTCGGCATCAACCTCCTCCTTGATGAGGGCTTTCTCGCCCTGCATCATGTTGAGCTGTGTCTGAATCTCGGCATTCTCGGCCTCTTTCTGCTGCACTTTCGAATAGCGGATTTCTGCCACCTTGGCATAGTCGCCTTCGCGTTCGGCGCGTTCGGCCTCGAAGTTGAGCTGCTCTATGTCAATCTTATTTTGCTGAATGCGGTTGATGAGGTCTTTCTCGGCCTTCCATTTGGCGGTGAATTCCTTCTCCTCCTCGCGCATGGTGGCGAGCTCCTTCTCGATGTCGCGCACCTTCGGCTCGTCGCCTTCGCGCTTTATGGCTTCGCGCTCAATCTCTTTCTGGGCTATGCGGCGTGAAATCTCGTCGAGCGCCTGAGGCACTGAGTCGATTTCCAGACGGAGCTTCGAAGCGGCTTCGTCCACAAGGTCGATAGCCTTATCGGGGAGGAAACGGTCGGTGATATAGCGCTCCGAGAGCTGCACGGCGGCGATAATCGCTTCGTCGCGGATGCGCACTTTGTGGTGGTTTTCGTAGCGTTCCTTAAGTCCGCGGAGAATTGCGATGGCGCTCATCTCGTCGGGCTCGTTGACCATCACTTTCTGGAATCGGCGTTCGAGAGCCTTGTCTTTCTCGAAATATTTCTGATATTCGTCGAGGGTGGTGGCACCGATGGAGCGGAGCTCGCCTCTGGCCAGAGCAGGCTTGAGGATATTGGCGGCATCCATGGCTCCTTCGCCCTTGCCGGCGCCCACCAGAGTGTGGATTTCGTCGATGAAGAGGATGATTTCGCCGTCAGACTGAGTCACTTCGTTGACAATGGCTTTGAGGCGTTCCTCAAACTCACCCTTATATTTGGCTCCGGCCACGAGGGCGCCCATATCGAGCGAGAAAATCTACTTGGTGCGGAGATTTTCGGGCACGTCGCCGCGAATGATTCTCTGGGCGAGACCTTCGGCGATGGCTGTCTTACCGGTGCCCGGTTCGCCGATGAGCATCGGGTTGTTTTTAGTGCGTCGGCTCAGAATCTGAAGCACTCGGCGGATTTCGTCGTCACGGCCAATCACCGGGTCGAGCTTGCCCGAACGGGCGCGGTCGTTGAGGTTGATTGCATATTTGCCCAGGGCGTCGTAGGTGTCTTCAGCTCCTTGGTCGGTCACCTTTTTGCCTTTGCGGAGCTCAGCGATGGCTCCGGTGAGGTCTTTTTCGGTGAGACCGGCATCTTTGAGGGCATCTGCGGCCTTAGACCTGACGGTGAAGAGAGCCACGAGAATGGCTTCGAGAGTCACATATTCGTCGCCCTGCTTCTTGGCGATGTCGATGGCTTTCTGAAGCACATCGTTGCTCTCGCGGGAGAGATAGGGTTCGCCTCCGCTCACTTTGGGGAGGGCGGCGATGTCGCGCTCCACGGCCTGACTGACCATGGGAAGCGAGGCTCCGGTCTTGGCAAAGATAAATTTCACCACCGATTCGCCTTCGGCGATGACGGCCTTGAGTATATGGACCGGCTCAATGGCTTGATTGCCGTTGTTTTTGGTAAGCTCTACAGCTTTCTGTATGGCTTCCTGCGATTTAATCGTGAAGTTATTGAAATTCATAGCGTCTCAATAAATAGTTTGTTTCGTTTTTTCTAAGATTGTAACAATCGCAGAGGCGGAATGGTTTTTCAGAAATGAAGAGGAATCTATATGGCTTAGCCCGCCGGAGGGGCGGTAGTGAGACCGTTAGCTTCAAGCCGGCGCACGGGCTCGGATATCGGGGAGGGGTTCTTCTATTATATTATCATGTGGGATGGCTTGGAAAGGAGTGACGGGGCTTTGTGTGAGTGGCTCCGTCGGGGTGGTGGCTCCTTCGTCGTCCTTGCGGGGGCGGCGGAGGGGGATGTGAGGAGAAATAAGATAGATGAGGGGGAGGACGCGGCGCAGGCGGCGGCCGTTTTCCACGAGCATGTCGCGGATTTCGGTTTCTTTCTTTACGAGGTGTCGGAAGCGGTGGACGTAGGCGGTCCACATGCTGAGCTCGCGCTGAAGATGGGGGTTGACGCGTCCGCCCCGCATGGCCCAACGGGTTGCGGCGAGTCCTTTTTCGGCCCATTGGAGGTCGGCCTGCGCCCGGAGCATTAGTTCGGTGGGCTTTGGCGGGCGGGGCTTTCGGAGGCGGCGCTCCCGGAGTGGATTGACGGCGATTGCCTTTATGGGTGAGTCGGGGGTGGTGGCGGCGTAATGGAAGTCTGCGGCGAAGTATGTGCCCCATCGGCGTGCGTTGCCGTGGATAATGAGTATGCCACGGTCTGGAAGGACGGGATAGGTGACGCGACGGATGTCGTGGTAGCGCATGAGGCGGGTCGATGCACGGTCGGCTTCGAGAATCAGTGCGTTGGCATAGCGCTGTCCCCAGACTGAGAGGGGTGCGCGGAGTGAGCCGGGAATGAATCGTGGCGATGGTGAGAGGAGTCGTGCCTGACGGGTGGTGCGGGTTATGAGAAGGGTGGAGCTGTTGTTGGGGTTGAGGCGGAGGTCTACCCAGCGCATGTAGTCGAGCAGGAGCGTGCGAATGACGGGGCCTGCCGAGCCGTCGTCGTGAATGAGAAAGCGGGGGTAGAGTTCGTTCTGGCGTGCGTGCTCGAGGGCGGCGATGAGGCGCCGGTGGGAGTTGGAGAGTGGCCGTCCGAGCCAGAGCTCGAATGATGCATAGTAGGGGGCCTTATGTTGGGTGGGGGCAAGCACGGTGTGAGTGTTAGTGGTGCAAAGGTAGGGTGCGGGCGGGGGGAAATGGTGCGAATTTGCCCGTTTTTTGGGAAAAAATGAAAAATGAGGAATGAGAAATGGGAAATGAAGGATGATATATGGGAAATGGGGGATGACGGTCGCATCTCCGACGCTCCGTTTGTATTACCGGATTATACCCCACATTCCGCTTCGCTGCATGTGGGGTTACTCGCTAAATCGCTCCTGCGGAGCTCTGTTAGGGGGACAATGGGGAGTGGGAAATGAGGAATGAAAAATGAAGAATGAAGAATGAAACATGAGAGATGAGGAATGNGNAATGNNNAATGGGGNATGACGGTCGCATCTCCGACGCTNCGTTTGTATTGNCGGATTATACCCCACATTCCGCTTCGCTGCATGTGGGGTTACTCGCTAAATCGCTCCTGCGGAGCTCTGTAGGGGGACAATGGGGAGTGGGAAATGAGGAATGAGAAATGAAAAATGAGAAATGGGAAATGAAAAAGGGGGAAGGGGGAAGGGGGAATGAAAAATAGGGAATGAAAGATGGGAGATGAGAGATGACGGTCGCATCTCCGACGCTCCGTTTGTATTGTCGGATTATATCCCACATTTCGCTTCGCTGCATGTGGGGTTTTCAACAATTTACGCTTCTTCGAAGCGTATCCGCATATCGCGGGTTTGGGGGGGAGGCGCACAAATTGAGCGACCCGCTCAACGCGGGTCGCTCGGATGAGGTTGCTGGTATATCTGACCGCTTAGGGGCGTCTATAGTATAGACTTCTCCTTGCGTGCATCAGTGAGCGGGATGGTCTTCGATGCGGTCCGGGTCGGGTTCGCTTTCGGTGGGAAGGAAGCGGTGGAGGAGGATGAATCCGAGTATACCTGAAGCGAGCGATCCGACTACGATGCCGAGTTTGGCGTGGTTGAGAAGGTCTGTTCCGACTTCTCCCATGCCTGAGAATGAGAGGTTGGCTATGAAGAGCGAGACTGTGAAACCTATGCCTCCGAGCATCGCTACGGCTGCCATCATCTTCCAGTTGGCACGATGGGGCATCGGGGCGAGATGGAACTTGACGGTGAGCCATGAGAAGAGCAGAATGCCGACAAATTTACCGATGACAAGTCCGCAGATAATGGCGAGGCTTATGCCCTCTACCACAGAGAGGGGGTCAAGGCCGAGCAGGAGAATACCGGCGTTGGCAAAGGCGAAGAGCGGCACAATGAAGTTGTTGACAATCGGATGGAGGGAGTCTTCAAGCTCCTGAAGCGGTGAGATAACCTTGTCTGATGCACTCTCTATCTCTTTGAGCCAGTTCATCTGGTCTTTGCTGAGAATGGTGCGGGCGTTGAGGTGTTCGTCGTCGTCTTGATTGAAGTAGGCTATGGAGCGGCGGATTATCTTGATGTAGCGTTTGGGGGCGAAAACGGGGCTCGCGGGGACGCAGAAGGCTACGAGAACTCCGGCTATGGTGGGGTGGACTCCGGAATTGAGGAACAGGAACCAGACTCCACCACCTATGACGAGATAGAATATCTGGCTTTTTATGTGCATCGCGCTGCCGAGAAGGAGAATGCCGAGAAGGGCTGCGGCATAGAGGAGATAGACAACCTCGATATGAGTGGAATAGAAGGCGGCAATGACGATGATGCCTCCGATATCGTCGACCACGGCGAGGGTGGTGAGAAACACTTTGAGCGAGAGTGGCACTCTGGAACCAAGCATGGCAAGCACTCCGAGAGAGAAGGCTATGTCTGTGGCCATGGGTATGGCGGCTCCGCCTGAATAGGGTGTGCCTTTACTGAGGGAGAAATAAACTACTACCGGCACAATCATGCCGCCGATGGCTCCCATGATGGGAAGAAGCGCCTGCTTGAACGATGAGAGTTCGCCCACAAGAATCTCGCGCTTGATTTCAAGACCTATGGAAAAGAAGAAGATGGCCATGAGGGCGTCGTTGATAAACTCAAGGACACTCATCGGGTGGCCGGCATGGCTGAAGAGGTTGAACCCGCCTATCTGGAGCCTGACTTCCTGATTCCAGAAGTTGAAATAATAGGAGTTGATGGCCGGAATATTGGCTATAACAAGAGCAAGGACGGTGGCCAGAATAAGCACATTGCCACCGGTGGCATGACGGCGTATGGCCTGTCGGGCGGCATAGAAGGGAGAGTGATGTTCGGGAGTAGCAATGTCTGTCATAACTTGGGATGTTGGATGAATTTGGTTATGGTGGGAGTGGGCGTGCGGATAAGTGTGTAGAGCAAATCAGCTGATTTCATGACATGCTTATAACACAATGAGGCGATGCACATTTGAAAAACAAATGCGCGGCGGTTTTGGTTGCGGACGGAAGGGAGAAAATCAGTCGAGCTTGAGCACGGCGAGGAATGCTTTCTGAGGCACCTCTACAGAACCGATCTGCTTCATGCGTTTTTTGCCTTTTTTCTGCTTCTCAAGGAGTTTTCGCTTACGCGAGATGTCGCCGCCGTAGCATTTGGCGGTGACGTCTTTACGGACTGCCTTGATGGTCTCTCGGGCAATAATCTTGGCTCCGATGGCTGCCTGAATAGCGATGTCGAACTGCTGGCGGGGGATGAGCTCCTTGAGTTTCTCGCACATGCGACGGCCGAATGAGACGGAGTTGTCGACATGGGTGAGGGTAGAGAGTGCGTCTACGCTCTCGCCATTGAGCAGGATGTCGAGCTTTACGAGTTTAGACTCGCGGAAGTCATGGAGGTGATAGTCAAACGATGCGTAGCCTTTGGATATGCTCTTGAGCTTGTCGTAGAAGTCTATCACGATTTCTCCGAGAGGCATGTCGAAAATCATCTCCATGCGATTGCCCGAGATGTATTCCTGCTTCACGAGAATGCCGCGCTTGCCGAGGCAGAGGGTCATGATGGGGCCAATGAAGTCGGCCTGGGTGATGATGGATGCCCGGATGTAGGGCTCTTCGATATGATCGATCAGGGTGGCGTCGGGGAGTCCGGAGGGGTTGTGGACCTCGGTCATACGGCCATGTTTGTCGTAGACGCGATAGGATACGTTGGGCACGGTGGTTATCACATCCATATCAAACTCACGGCCGAGTCTTTCCTGGATAATCTCCATGTGAAGCAGCCCGAGAAATCCGCAACGGAAACCGAAGCCGAGTGCGGCCGACGATTCGGGCTGAAATGTGAGGGATGCATCGTTGAGCTGGAGTTTTTCGAGAGAGGCGCGAAGATTTTCGAAGTCTTCGGTCTCGATGGGATAGACACCGGCAAACACCATTGGCTTGACTTCTTCGAAGCCATCGATAGCTTTGTCGCAGGGGCGGTCAACATGGGTGATGGTATCGCCCACCTTCACCTCCTTAGAGGTTTTGATGCCGGAGATGATATAGCCAACATTGCCTGCAGAAAGCTCCTCGCGGGGGGCCATATCGAGCTTGAGCACTCCGATTTCGTCGGCATGATATTCCTTGCCGGTTGAGACGAATTTAACAAAGTCGCCCTTGCGGATAGTGCCGTTGACTATCTTGAAATATGCAATGATACCGCGGAAGGGATTGAACACCGAATCGAAAATCAGAGCCTGAAGCGGGGCTTCAGGATTGCCTACCGGAGCGGGAATGCGCTCGATGATGGCCCGGAGAATCTCGGGCACTCCGATGCCGGTCTTGCCGCTCGCACGGATAATGTCGGAATGGTCGCAGCCGAGAAGATCTACAATCTGGTCTTCGACCTCTTCGGGGTTGGCGCTATCGAGATCCACTTTATTGACCACGGGGATGATTTCGAGGTTATTGTCGATGGCCATATAAAGGTTGGAAATGGTCTGTGCCTGGATGCCTTGAGAAGCGTCGACAATAAGGAGGGCGCCTTCGCAGGCGGCTATGGAGCGTGAAACTTCGTAAGAGAAATCCACATGTCCCGGAGTGTCAATGAGGTTGAGGGCATAGCGCTCTCCGTCGAGAGTGTAGTCCATCTGGATAGCGTGGCTCTTGATGGTGATTCCGCGCTCACGTTCTAAGTCCATATCGTCGAGCACCTGAGCCTGGAGGTCTTTTCCGGCCACGGTGTCAGTGTATTCAAGCAGACGGTCGGCAAGTGTGCTCTTGCCATGGTCAATATGCGCGATTATGCAGAAATTGCGGATATTCTTCATTAATTCGAACGGCTTCTTTGAGATTATTCAGTTGCAAAGTTACTCATTTTTTTCGGCTGTGAGGGGATGCGGGGCAAAAAATAGAGAGGCCGGGGCCCGAAGTTGCGTTCGGAACACCCGGCCAGGGGCTGATACTGATACACCTGTAAAGCTGTGAGAGTGGAGTCGGGGAGGAATGAGGGGGCCTACTTCCGGCGCATGGACTCCACAAATCTTGTGATGACGGGGAGGAGATGTGGAAGGTCGGAGTTTATTCCGGTCGAGGCAATGAGGGTTTCGAGCGGGCAGCGGCCGGTGGCGGTGCGGTTGATGATGGCGGGTACCTCCTCAAATCCTGTCACCCGGATGGCTTCGCGGCGGAGTATGGCAAGGGCATCGGAGCTTATCACCGGGGCGTCTACGCTCCTTACCCTGCCGAGAGCCAGAAGGACTGCGGCTCCGGCACCGACCACTTTGTCGGCCACATCGGCTTGGGCAAGAACGGAGGGTCGGGTGGTGTAGAGGTCGTAGAGGTCTGACACTCCCCTCCCCTTGAAGGTGAGAATCTGTCCGGAGGCTGTGGCCACCACAAGAGAGTAGGCTGCAGAATCACGTAGCTGCGCGATGGTCATGCGTCGGAGTTCTGCTTGAGCTGTTCGACAAAGGCGTCTATCCGGGCCAACTGAGCGGGGATATCAATGCCCTGCGGGCAGTGAGGCTTGCACTCGCCGCAGGCTATGCAGCGGGCAGCCTGACGCAGACGGGGCACGGAGCGGTCATAGCCAACAAGGAAAGCCTTGCGGGCTTCGGCGTAGCGGGGATCCTGATTGCCGGCGGGGACGTTGCCTTCGTTTACACATTTATTATAGTGAAGAAGCACTCCGGGGATGTCGATGCCATAGGGGCATGGCATACAGTATTTGCAGTCGTTGCAGGCTACGGTGGGATATGAGAGGATTTCCTGTGCGGTCTGCTCAAGGAAGGCAAGCTCCGAATCGTCGAGAGGCTCCAGGGGGGAGAATGTGCGGAGATTGTCTTTGAGGTGCTCCATATAGGTCATGCCGCTGAGCACTGTGAGCACACCTTCAGGCGATCCGGCGAAGCGGAACGCCCATGAGGCGATGCTGTCGTCGGGGCGACGCTGCTTCATGGATCCGGCGATATGATTGTTTACCGAGGCGAGCCTGCCACCCAGCAGCGGCTCCATGATGACGGCCGGGATGCTGCGCTTGCTGAGTTCGCCGTAAAGATATTCGGCGTCGGTGTTGCGCGGATTCACCTCCTTGGCATGGTGCCAGTCTACGTAGTTGAGCTGTATCTGCACGAAGTCCCATTTATATTTGCCTTCGTCGTGGAGCTTGAGGAGGTGGTCGAACACAGCGATGTCGCCATGATATGAGAAGCCGAGGTTGCGGATGCGCCCGGCCTCACGTTCGGCAACGAGGAAGTCGAGAATACCATTGTCGACATATCGGCCGTTGAAAGAATCCATGCCTCCCATACCAATACCGTGAAGGAGCATATAGTCGAGATAGTCTGTCTGCAGCTCCTTGAAGGAGTTGCGATACATGGCTATGGATTTTTCGCGGGACCATGTGCTTTCGGCGAAGTTGGAGAGCTTGGTGGCTATGAAATAGCTGTGGCGCGGGTGGCGGCTGAGCGCCCGGCCCATAGCTCCCTCGCTTCGGCCCTGACAATAGGCGGGAGATGTGTCGAAGTAGTTCACACCATGCTCAAGAGCGTGGTCTACGGAACGGTTTACAGCCTCCTGATCGATTTCTGTCACGGAGTCTGATCCGGAGCCGACGGTCTTGGTCGGGAGGCGCATGCAACCGTAGCCGAGGATGGAGACAGTGTCGCCGGTGGTGGGGTTGATGCGATAGGTCATCTCTCCGGTGCCTGCAATGGAGGAGCCGGATGACTGGGCGGAAGATGAGGAGGGGCGCGATGAGCATCCGGCAGCAGCCAGAGCCGCTCCGGCACCTATATATTTAAGGAAGCTGCGCCTGCCGAGGCGCTTCGGGCTGTTTTTATCCATGTCTGTGTACTTCATAACCGTTAACTACTATTGCACTCACGGGGCTTACGGGGCAGAGATTCTCGCATGCGCCACAGCCTATGCAAGCAGCGTCATTGACCACCGGCATCAGTGGCGAGCCTTCAATGGCGGGCTCCATGGCCACCATCTCGATGGCTCCGGCAGGACATTTGCGGGAGCATTTGCCGCAGCTGGCCTGAGCGGTGGCAGAGAGGCAGAGATCAAGGTTGACGGCAGCAGCGCCGATGTGGATGGCCGATTTTTCGGCACGGTCAATGGGGTGTATGGCTCCGGCGGGGCAGACGGAAGAGCAGCGGGTGCACTCCGGACGGCAGTAGCCGTTCTCATAAGACACTTCGGGCTGCATGAATGTGGCTGCATCCATGGAGGGACGGAGCACTCCGTTGGGACACTCGCTGATGCAGAGCTGACACATGGTGCAGCGGGATGTGAGGTTGTCGAGACTCACAGCTCCGGGCGGAACAATGCGGCCTGATCGGGAGGGTTTTGTCTTGGGGGTGATTTCGGCAAATCCACCATCGGTGAGCTTGTCTTCGGCCTTGGCTGCAAGCGCTCCGACAATCACGGCTCCGGAGGCCATGAACTTGCGGCGCGATTTGTCTGTGGCAGAGGGTGCGAGGGGTGCGAATGTGCGGTGCCAGGTGTAGCGTATGGCTCCGGTGCTGCAATTTTCCACGCAGTCCATGCAGTCAACACACCGTGAATAGTCAATGGAGTGGGTCTTGGCGTTGATGCATGAAGCCTTGCAGTTGCGCTCGCATTTGCGGCATCCGTTGCAGAGGTTGGTGTCGATGACCGGCTTGAGCAGGGAGAATTTGGAGAGATAGCCGAGAATTGTGCCCACCGGGCAGATGGTGTTGCAATATCCGCGACCAGTGAACCATGCGAAAAGAGCCACTACAACCAGAGTGACACCGGAGAGAATCAAAGCCGGGATGAAGACTGCCGGCAGGTCGACATGATAGAAGGTGTAGCTATCGCGCGAGGCAGCCATATCGGCAAGAAGATTGTTGGCAGAGTCGTAGACCGGCGCGAGAAATGCAGAGACTATGCGGCCATACTCGCTGTAGGGCTCAATGAGGGCAGCTATGGTGAGGAAACCGCAAATCACACAGATGCAGAAGAGGGTGAGCACGAGGGCTCTGACGATGGTGAGCTCGGGCTTGAAAGCGAAGCGGTTTTTGCGCTTGGATTTCTTGCCCACATGACCTCGGATAAAGTTGACCACATCTTGCATGATGCCGAGTGGACAAATCACCGAACAATATATACGGCCAAAAACGAGAGTGAGCACAAGCAGAATAATCAGTGCCACGAAATTGCAGGCAAGAACGGCCGGCATAAACTGGAGTTTGGCGAGCCATCCCCAAAGTGCGGAAGCAGTGCCTGTGAAATCCAGAAACAGGAGTGTGAGCGCCACAAGACTTATAATGGCGAGCACCACACGAATTTTTTTCAACATATTACTACGATATCAATAGTCGTTTTTTCCATTACATTGCAAAGATAGGCAAATAAATCAAGAGTCAGAAGCCGTGAGAGATAATTGTATGAAAAAAACGAAAAAATGGTAAGCCGAAAAAATGAAATCGGTAGATATTCAAGGTGGATTTTGGCGGTGTGAGAAAAAATGTGTAACTTTAGGTTATGAATCCGAATTTCAGCAAACTTCTGTTTAATATCAGCATTCCTCATCCCAAGCCTGCTATTGGACGCCTGCTTGTGGCCGAACCTTTCATGCACGATGAGAATTTCCGCCATTCGGTGATATGCCTGGTGGATTATGAAGAGAGTGGCAAGGCCATGGGGGTGGTGCTCAACCATCGGATGAACTACACTCTCGACCAGCTAATGGAAGATGTGGAGAGAGAGGATATCGAGGTGTATTGCGGTGGGCCGATGTCGATGGACCGGTTGTTTTTTATCCATACACTCGGCGATATCATACCCGGCGCCAGACAAATCGGTGAGAATCTATATATCGGAGGTGATTTCGAGGCGATGACCGATTATGTGAATTCCGGCTATCCGCTTGAGGGAAAGATAAGGTTTTTCGTGGGCTACAGCGGATGGAGCGACCACCAACTCGATGATGAGCTGGAGGCGAATGTGTGGGGCGTGGCTCTACTTTCGGACGCCGAGGAGATGCTCACCAGAGAGGATGATTCATACTGGCACCGGACAGTGAAGGGTATGGGGGAAGCCTACCGCGGATGGCTGTTTCATCCGCAAAACATTCATTCCAACTAATCTGGAGGCAGGAGTAGCGCTACAACATTTGTGAACCGGAGTGTTTAGCCGTGAGGCATATCACAATAAGAGTTATCGCCTCAGATACAGGAATAGCGGCCCAGATACCCCAACCCGGGAATAACGACGGGAGAATACAGAACATCGGCACAAGCACAATAACGCCACGCATGAGAGTGAAAATCATGGCGCGGAGAGCTTTTTCGATGCTCTGATAGAAACCTATGAAAGAGATATTGACCGCAAAAAACAGTGCACAGAGCGAATAGACGGGCAGTCCATAGATAGCAAGCCTACCTGCCTCGCAATCGGGAGATATGAACAGCGCCACAATCCACTTTGCTCCGAGAGCAATGGCGAGAAACGCTATCAGCCCACATAAGGCCGCCACCTTCAGACTGAGCCGGAAAGCCGCTCTGACACGTGGGGCGAGAGAGGCGCCATAATTGTAGCTGATGATCGGCTGGGCAGACTGAGCCACTGCATTGCTCATCATAAACATGAGCGGGAAGAGATAGCAGGCTATGCTGAAAGCCGCCACTCCCGAATCGCCATAATATTTCATGAACATATAGTTGCCTGTGAGCATCATCACCGACATGGCTATCTCTGTGATAAATGCTGAGGATCCAATCTGCACCTGATGCCAGATATTGCGCCAGAAAGAGCGCAGACACCAGAGATAGCGAATCACATAGGAGAACCTAAAGAAATAGACAATCACCATCAGACCTCCAATAACTGTGCTGATAGAGGTGGCGATAGCAGCTCCTTTCACCCCCAAGCCGCAGGGAAACACGAGGTAATAGTCGAGAATGATATTAATCACCGCAGGGATGATATTACAGTACATGGCGTATTTCGGTGAGCCGTCAAGACGGATAACCATCATGCCTATACACTCCACCACAAGGAAAAAGAGCCCCGGAAGCAACCATGTGAGATAGTCGAGGGCTCCGGGAAGGAGCTCATCGGAACTGCCGAGAAGACGTGCAGTGGTCTCTCTGAAAAAAAGCAAGATCAACACAAGGAGAAATATAAGGGCCACTGCCAGGAGTGAGGCCTGGGTCATGTTGACACTCGCCCGCCGTGATTCACCCTGTGCCAAAGCTATGCCGGCAATAACTGACGAACCGATACCGAGCATCAGACCCGTGCCTGTCACAACCATATAGAGCGGAGCTATGATATTGACCGCTGCAATTCCTTCGGGACCAACACCCTGCCCCACGAAGATACCGTCGACAATGGTGATGAGCGCATTGAATATCAGTCCGAGAAGGGTGGGAAAAAACATTTTTTGAAACAGTCGACCGATTTTTCCCTCGGCGTAGTCAAGTCCGGCAGAAGGTGATGAAGTTTCCATAATCAATACATACTGATAGAACTGAACAAGATGAAGGCGTTTGGCAGATGCGAGTGAGAGGCTTAAGAAGATAGAAGCGACAAGCCCTATAAGGACTGTCGCTTCTATCAGTGTAGTTTTGTCGTGGCCTTTGAACGGCGGCAGATTTACTCTGCGGCAGCCTCTTCAGCAGCGGGAGCCTCGGTTTCTTCGGCGGGAGCTGCAGCAGCAGCGGCGGCAGCTTCAGCCTCAGCCTTAGCTGCGGCGATTTCGGCCTTCTTCTTTGCTACGATTTCAGCCTTAGCTTTGTTTTTGGCCTGCTCTTCGGCGAGACGCTCCTTGGCAGCGAGCTCGCGCTTGTCGGCCATAGAAGTGCGCTGTGCGTCGACTTCGGCCTGCTTTTTGGCCTTCCATGCATCGAAACGACGCTGAGCCTCGGCTTCGTCGAAAGCGCCTTTCTTCACACCGCCCTGAAGGTGCTTCATCAGGAGCACACCTTCCTGGGAGAGGATGTTGCGCACGGTGTCGGTGGGCTGTGCACCGACGTTAACCCAATACAAAGCCCGCTCGAAATTGAGAGTTATGGTTGCGGGATTGGTGTTGGGGTTGTAAGAGCCAATCCGCTCGATAAACTTACCATCGCGAGGTGCCCTGCTATCGGCGATAACGATAGGATAGAACGCATAGTTCTTGCGACCATGACGTTGCAGTCTGATTTTGGTTGCCATTAGAAAATGTCGGTTAAAATTTGGGTTTGTATTGCTTTGCGGGTGCAAAGGTAGAGATTTTTTTGCTGGAATGCAATTATTTCAAGGAGAAATTTCACATTTTTGCGATGGAAAATATCGGGGAATATGAACTGCTATATGGAAAGGCTTATGGGAGGGCGGATATGTTGTTTTACTGGTGGTTTTCTGTTTTGTTCAACCCCTCCGGGGTTGATTATTAGAGGATTGCTCTTGCTGTCCCCCGACAAAATGTCGGGGGTTAACGAGATGTTCGGCCTCCGGCCGATGGCTTGATGGGGGACGCTTGCCGGCCGCCGATAGATAGGCATGATGGGGACGATTGCGGGCGTCCGGCCGATAGGCATGAGGGGGGACGCTTGCGGACGTCCGCGCCAGATGGTCTTGATGGGATGAATCTTGTCAGCACATGGGGTGTGGGGGATAGTATCACATCTCTCCCACGAGCCCCGGAGGGGGACGGAGTATATGGTGGTAGCGGCTACCGGCACGACATGTTGTTCAACCCCTCCGGGGTTGATTATTAGAGGCTTGCTCTTGCCCCCGACAAAATGTCGGGGGTTAACGAGCTGTTCGGCCTCCGGCCGATGGCTTTATGTGAGACGTTTGCCGGCCTCCGGCCGATTTACATGATGGGGACGCTTGCCGGCATCCGGTCGATTGGCATGATGGGAGACGCTTGCCGGCCTACGGCCGATTGGCATGATGGGATGAATCTTGTCAGCATATGTGGTGTGGGGGGATAGTATCACATCTCTTCCCCCAGAGTGAGTCGAAGTATATGGCTATTCAACCCCTCTGGGGTTGATTATTAGAGGCTTCTCTTGCCGTCCCCCGACAAAATGTCGGGGGTTAACGAGCTGTTCGGCCTCCGGCCGATGGCTTGATGTGAGACGCTTGCCGGCCTCCGATAGATAGGCATGATGGGGGACACTTGCCGGCCTCCGGCCGATTTACATGATGGGGGACGATTGCCGGAGTCCGCGCCAGATGGTCTTGATGGGATGAATCTTGTCAGCATATGTGGTGTGGGGGATAGTATAACATCTCTCCCACGACCTCCGGAGTGAGTCGGAGTATATGGTGGTAGCGGCTACCGGCACGACATGTTGTTCAACTCCTCCGGGGTTGATTATTAGAGGCTCGCTCTTGCCGTCCCCCGACAAAATGTCGGGGGTTAACGAGCTGGTCGGCCTCCGGCCGATGGCTTTATGGGGACGCTTGCTGACGTCCGGAAAACGATCATGAGGAGGAGGCTGCTTTGAAGCGTATCTACAACCGATGGGCCCGGGGAGACTCAATGATGGGCGGGGGCGTAGCGGTTGCGGAGATCTGTATAGGCAGGGGTGGAGCGCAGACGAATTATAGCGGTGTCGAGCTTTGCGCGGAGTTGCGCATCATCGCGGCGGAGTTTCCATGCCTGAAACTGATTGAATGATACGGCCGTTGAGATATCAAGCTGAGGATAATCGGCAAGAAGAGCCCGGGCGGTAGCCTCGGTGACAACCGCGCATGGAATGTCGCCGGTAGCGGTCATGATGATAAGCTGCTCGGAGCCGTAGGAGGGATCTTCGACGATATAGATAGTGTCGCCAATCTCTGAGGAGAGGTTGCGGAGGCGGTCGGCAATAGCGGTTCCGGCCATGACCCATACCTCGCGACCGGCGAGCTGAAGCTGCGATGTGATATCGACATTACCGGCGGAATCGCGGCGCTGCACGAGCACCTGCCGGTCAAGATAGACAGGAGCGGTGAAGGCCGCGGTGGCTGAATCGGCCGAAGATGTGGCCGGAAGGGCGGCCACCACAAGATCATAGATTCCGGAGGCAAGCCCTTCTTCTCCCTGCCCTGCCACGGTGACGGGATGGAATTTGAGCGGGATTCCGGCACTCCGGGCCACCATGCGGAGAAAATCGTAAGAGAATCCGCCGAGAGTGTCTGAGTAACGATAGAGCGACATAGGGCCATATTCAATAGCCACATCGACAGTGTCGCCTCCTGACGGGCGCGGTCCCGGAGGACCTTCACGACGGGCGCTGCATGTGCGCATAGCCGCCATGAGGGCTATGGAGGAAATCAGGGCAAGGGTGAGCACCGCAAACCGGGAGCGAGGACGAGGGGCAAGGGGTTTCATCAGTTGGCAAAGTCAACCGACACTCCAATCTGGAAGCGACGGGGATTGAGGGGGTAGTGAGGAAGGGCGAAATAGTTGTGGCCGGTGAGACCCTGATTGACATGGGAAAACAGCACATAGAAGCGAGCTTTCTGTAGCTTCATATTGACATAGACATTCATAAAGGGATAGTTGCCTATCTCGGCTTCTTCGGCATTATAGAATGACATGGTGGCGGGCTGGAACGATGGAGCTTTATAGCGAGTGTAGTAATCGCAGTCTACACCAAACTGCACATCGAGCACCTTGGCTACCTTGAACAGCAAGAAGAGATTGGAATATACGGCGAGCTTCGGAGCAGGAAGCACTGCGGCCGAAGCAGTAGTGGTCTGATAGGTGACACGGTTTTGCCAGTTGAGGATGCCCACTCTGAAATTCTGATGAAGGGAGGCGCTGAACACCTGAATATTCCCGTCGTGCTGCTGAGGGAGAGCACGAGAATTGAAGTAGATGAGATTCTGGATATTCTCAACACCAACATTGATATATGTGCCCGAGAATGGAAGAGTGACATGGCCTCCGAACTTCACGCGGCGGGTCTTGCCAAAATCGTTGTCCCAGATAAAATGGTTTGACACATAGTGGTTAAGGAGATAGGGTGCAGCTTCATTAGAGATGTGGCCGTAGGCTGTGACACGCACAGTGTCTGACAAAAGGCGGAATAGAGTGGAGATATTGCCATCGATGCGGAAATCGGCCGCTGAGGGACCGATGAGTCCGAAACGTCCTGTGACATCATAGCGCAACAGACGTCCCTGCTGCTTGGTGAGCTGGCCGCCGACAAAGAGATGATTTTCGGTGGCGCGCGATGCTAAACGGGTGTCGTAGGGGTAGGGGGTAAGATTTTCGGGCAATCCTCCGGAAAAGTCGAGGGTGTCCGGAGTCTGGTCAAAGCGACGGAGTTCGTGGGTGATATATGCTGCGAGTCCGGCTTTGGCATATTTATGGAAACCTTCGAGAAGTGAGATACCGAAAGTGTTGCTCAGCGACCAGTAGGATGTGGCGTCGTGAGTGCCATTGTCGGTGAAATATGTGTTTTCCCAGAAATCGTTGACAGGGGTCCGGTTGTCGAACACGTGGCGGGCACGGTTGAAGTCGAGGGTCCAGATGAAACTCGACACAGGGATATAGGTGCGATGTGGCACAGTGTCGTCTGGCACCTCAGGGTCGGGAGGGGTCTCATGCCAATAGCCGACCTTGTAGCGGGAATTTACAAAAAATTCCTCGCCACGGATGC
Organism: Bacteroides sp.; assembly: GCA_014802045.1. Lineage (GTDB taxonomy): Bacteria > Bacteroidota > Bacteroidia > Bacteroidales > Muribaculaceae > Paramuribaculum. Next base: position 47,790 of record JAAVDA010000002.1, on the reverse strand, counting down.
GTGAATGGGCACCGGTGAGACGTGTGGGTATGGACTTTGGATTGATTGAGGCCGAACCACCCTGAAGCACCTCAGGGTCGGTGATATACATATCGTCGGTGATACCTCCGTTTTCTTTCACCACAATATTGTAGTGGTTGTAGAAGGTCTGCATTTCGTAGCGGTCGCCCATATAAGAGGATGAGAGGCCCCATGCGAGGTCTTTAGCGGCCTGATTGGCATAGCTGCCCTTGGAGTAGAGATAGTCGAGGTTGGCACCGATCTGAAGTATTGGGGAAGCATTGCCTGAGAAGTCGACTGTGATACGGTCTTGACCGTTGTCGCGGCCACCACCTGCTCCGTAGTTGACGAGAGTCATCGGTATACGGGTGTTGTAGAAGGTGTGGTTTCCCTGAACCGGCAGCCAGTGGCTCACAGCATCACGGAAGAAAAATGCCCCTGCGGGCTTACGGTCAAAGAGAATCATATTGAGTCCCTCGGCTCCGAGATTGCCGGTGGTGGCATAAGCCATGCTCACTTCTGAGGGGACAGCACGCTGAGAGAGATTGATTAAGGCGGTGTCTATAGTGGACTGTTGATGGAGTCCGAGAGGCGGAAGCATAGTCCATGCACGCGAGGGTGCTATGACGGGGTCTTTAGCCGAGCTTGCCACGCCTCCAAAAGCCAATAAAAGGGCTGCCAGATATATGATGCGCTTAAACATAGGCGCAAAGATACGAAACAAATTTGAATCAGCACACTATTTCCGCGCAACTATCTGAAGAGAGAGGAGAGAGGGGTGTCTAACAGCAGACGGGGCGCCGTGGTCATTTCAGACCGTGGCGCCCCGCCTTATGTGTCGTTATGTGTAAGCCTTGGGATTAGTAGTTCCACTGGCAAGCAACCATGCGAAGGTTGGGGGTAGATACTGTGCGGAAGTCAGTGATCTGGTTGAAGCGGCAGTTGATGTAGACAAGAGCCTGGTCAAACGATACATCCAGAGTGTTGAGCTGGTTGTTGTTGCAGAGCAGACGCTGGAGGAAAGTCTGGTTGGAGAGGTCGAGTGAAGTGAGGTCGTTGTAAGAGCAGTCAACGAAGAGGAGGTTGGGGCAGTTGCTTACATCGAGAGTGGTGAGGTCGTTGTAAGAGCAAACGAGGTCGAGAAGGTTCTTACAGTCGCGGACGCCGAGTGTAACCATGTTGTTGTCTGAGCAGATGAGAGTGCTGATCGAGGGGAGACCTGAAACAATCATTGTGGAAATCTCATTGTCGTCGACATTGAGGTTGGTGAGGTTTTCAACTCCGGAGAGGTTGAGAGAGGTGAGCTTGTTGTAACCGCAGTAGAGGTTTTTGAGGTTGGTGCAACCGCTCACGTTGAGAGCTTCGAGAAGGTTGCCCTGACAGTTGAGGGTTTCGAGCGAAGTGGTTCCCTGCACATTGAGCTCGGCGAAGTGGTTGTTGCTGACGTTGAGGTTCTTAAGAGCAGGAACGTTTTCGAGGTTGATTTCAGAAAGACGGTTCTTGTAGATGGTGACCTTTGTGAGAGCAGGACAACCGGTGAAGTCTACGCTTGTGAGGAGATTGCGCGATGCATTGACTTCGGCAAGCACGGGGTCGTTGGCAACGGTGAGAGAGGTGATTTTGTTGCGTGAAACGTCGACCTTGGTGAGGGCGGTGAAGCCTGAGAGGTCAAGAGCCCCTGCGAGGTGCTTATCTTTCCATTCGATGGCTGTGACATGACCGCCGGCTACTGTGACACCTTCGATGCCGGTGAGGGCATTAAGATTTGTTACTTTGAGAGCCTGAGCATTGGTGATTCCGTTTTCAGCAGTCTGAGAAAGGAAAGCCTTGAGCTGCTTGGCTTCGTTCTTGTCAACGTTCTGGGCGAAAGCTGTCGTGCATCCGAGCGCGATAGCGATCATAAGTAGTACTTTTTTCATAAGTTGGTTTTTTGTTGGGTTGTATTGTTGGGTTTTGTTTGCTTTTACTCATCTAACAACATCCCTTCAAAAATGGTTTTGCGTGTGGAGCTTTTTTTTTCAAAAAAATCACACCCTACATAATGCCGATTCGACTGTAGCGGTTCTAAATATCAGAACGGCACAGGCTCGTCGGCCGGAGATTCGGGCAGAATCGTGACAGAACCACCGCTAAAGGGAGTGGATGAGGCCGCGCCGAAACCGGAGCCGGAGCCGCCACCATTGAGCACGGAGCCTACAGAGGTGACTGTGAGGCCGGGAGTCTCCTCCCAGTTTTCAAAGCGGGCAAATTCCTTGCGGAAGCGCATCTTCACGTCGTCTACACGACCGCTACGGTGCTTGGCCACGATAAACTCCGCGAGGCCTCTGATGTCGTTGCCCTCGGCATCATGGTCGCTGCGCAGATAGTATTCGGGACGATGGATGAAACAGACGATATCGGCATCCTGCTCTATGGCTCCACTCTCACGGAGGTCGGAGAGCTGCGGACGCTTGCCGTCTTTTGAGTCGCCACGGCTCTCCACGCTACGGTTGAGCTGCGAGAGAGCCACAATAGGAATTTCGAGCTCCTTGGCAAGCTGCTTGAGCGAGCGGGATATCATGCTGACCTCCTGCTCTCGGCTGCCGAAGCGCATGCCGGAAGCGTTCATGAGCTGAAGATAGTCTATGATAATGAAGCGCACCTGATGCTCTCTGACAAGACGGCGAGCTTTGGTGCGGAGCTCGAAGATGGAGAGCGAAGGGGTGTCGTCGATAAACAGACTCGCTCCATAAAGATTCTTGACACGTGCCATGAGCTGATCCCATTCCATTGAACTTAGCTGGCCGCTCTTGATTTTTTCGCCTCCGAGCTCACACACATTACTAATAAGACGGTTCACGAGCTGAAGGTTGGACATCTCAAGGGAGAAGATCGCCACCGGTGTGCCATAGTTGACGGCCATATTCTTGGCCATGGAGAGCACAAACGCCGTTTTGCCCATGGCCGGACGGGCAGCTATAATAATAAGGTCTGAATTCTGCCATCCGGAGGTGAGTTTGTCGAGCTCATGGAATCCGCTTTCGAGTCCGCTGAGGCCAGAGGTGCGGTTGGCCGAGGCTTGAATCTGGGTTATTGCCTGGCCTATGACGGGGTCTATCTGGGTGACATCTTTCTTTACATTGCGCTGGGTGATTTCGAAGAGACGCCCTTCGGCTTCCTGGAGAAGATCGTCGACATCGTTGCTCTCGTCGAATGCTTTTTTCTCTATTTCGGTGGCAAACGAGATGAGCTCGCGGGCAAGATATTTCTGAGCCACGATGCGGGCATGAAACTCCACATTAGCTCCGGAGAGCACTCTCGATGTGAGCTCAGACACGAATACGGGGCCACCGACAGCCTCAAGATTGCCGTCAAGACGGAGCTGTTCGGTGACGGTGAGCATATCGATGGGTTTCTGAGCCGCGCCAAGATGCTGCACCGCCTCATAGACCATCCGATTGGAGGGTTCGTAGAAACATTCGGGCTTGAGGATGTCGCAAACGGCAGTATAGGCATCTTTTTCAAGCATAAGGGCGCCCAAGACGGCTTCTTCAAGCTCTTTGTCGCGCGGAGGAATGCGGCCGCCGAAGTCGGGGACTGAGGGTCGCTGCTGACGAGCGGTGTATTTCGGTTGATTATGTTCCATTGACTGAAAAAATAGATTGATAAGAGAGGCGGCAGTTGAGTTTGAAGCCGCTTGTGATGCAAATTTACAAAATTAAATGCGTAACTTCGCAATCATCTTTTCAACTCTTCATGTTGAGAATGGCGATACCGAAGATTACAACTCCGGCAAGAATCCTAATCGTGGAGGGTCTAACCAGCATATCATCAACAAATTTACGAGAATGATACTTTTTCCGAACGCAAAAATCAACATTGGCTTAAATATACTGCGCCGGCGCGCAGACGGATATCACGACATAGCGACGGTGATGTATCCGATACCCTGGACTGATATTCTTGAAATAGTTCCGGCCAAAGGCCCTGATACTACTCTGACCGTGACAGGGCGCGGTGTGGCCTGCAGCCCTGATAAGAATCTGGTGATGAAAGCTTACAGGGCATTGGATGACTTCACTCCCCTGCCTCCGGTGGATATATATCTTCACAAAATCATACCGGATGGCGCCGGGTTGGGAGGAGGGTCGGCCGATGCAGCTTTTACCCTTTCGGGACTCAACTCGATGTTTGCGCTCGGGCTCTCAGAAGCCAAACTTGAGGAAATCGCGGCGACAATCGGGGCCGACTGCCCGTTTTTCATCAGCAACACGCCGAGACTCTGCACCGAAACCGGCACAACGATGTCGGGGTGCCCGCTCTCGCTCGCAGGGATGACGGTGGCGGTGGTGAAGCCGGCAGTGAGTGTGCCCACGGCGGCAGCCTATGCCGGGGTGACTCCGAAAGAGAGCACTCCCCCGCTGGAGGAATTGCTTGAGTCATTTCAGCCGACAGAGTGGGAGGGGAGAATAGTGAATGATTTCGAAGCGTCGGTGTTTGCTTCATATCCGGTGGTCGGCGAGATAAAGGATGCCCTGAGAAGAAGAGGGGCGATATATACATCCATGTCGGGCTCGGGGTCTGCGGTCTATGCTCTGTTTGACGACACCTATATATTAACGAAAGGTGACAAATTGGCAGAGAGCCTGGAGGAAGAGTTCGGTGACTGTGACGTGTTTGTGGGGAGGCTTAACTGAACGTTATCAGCGCTCTGTTGTTATGAAGATAAAGAGTGTGGCAAAAATGAGGTTTTGGCAACATTTTTGCATGGATCATTCACAACAACCAAGAAAAAATTAAAAAAACATATAATCAGTCATGAGCAACAAAGATAACAATCCCGGACACGATCAGGAACAGAAGCGTCAGGACAATATGAATCCGGAAGCAGACGGAATGGAAATCATGGACAATGTGGCAGAAGCCGCAGAGGAGGATGAGACTGCAGAAGATATCGAAAATGCCGAAATGAGCGAGATAGAGGCCCTAACGAAGCAGCTCGCCGAGGAGAAACTCAAACTCGAAAAGGAGAAGAAGGAGTATATGTTTCTCATGGCAGACTTCGATAACTTCCGCAAGCGTACGCTCAAAGAGAAGAGCGAGATTATACGCAACGGTGCCGAAAGCGCTATGAAGGGGCTTCTGCCTATAATCGACGATTTCGAGCGCGGTATTCAGGCCTCGGCTTCTACGGATGACCCCGAAGCAATCCGTCAGGGAATGGTGCTTATCTATCAGAAATTCGTGAAGTATCTCGAACAGAACGGTGTGAAAGCCATCGAGAGCACCGGCACAGAATTTAATCCAGACATCCATGAGGCGATAGCTATGGTGCCTGTGACTGACGAGGAACAGAAAGGCAAGGTTATAGACACCCCGTCTAAAGGCTATATGATCAACGATAAGGTGCTTCGCCACGCAAAGGTTGCCGTGGGTCAGTGATTACCATTAATTCCCCATACTGATAAGATATGGAAAAGAGAGACTATTATGAAGTGCTCGGAGTGTCGAAGACCGCCACACCCGAGGAACTGAAGAAGGCATACCGCACCCTTGCCATCAAATATCACCCCGACAAGAATCCGGGCGACAAGGAGGCGGAAGAGAAATTCAAGGAGGCAGCCGAAGCATATGATGTGCTTTCGGATCCGGAAAAGCGTCAGAAGTATGACCAGTTCGGCCACAATATGGGTCCTCAGGGATTCCCGGGCGGAGGTGCCGGAGGCGGAGGCTTCTATTCGTCGGGCGGAATGTCGATGGACGATATATTCTCGATGTTCGGCGATATATTCGGCGGCCATGGCTCATATGGCGATATGGGAGGATTCGGAAGTGCAGCCGGAGGACGCGCACGCAAGCGCCAGCGTCGTGGCGATGACCTGCGCATCACCCTGAAACTATCGCTTGAGGATATAGCCAAGGGAGTGTCGAAGACTCTCAAGCTGAAATCGTTCGTGCAAGACGAGCATTGTCATGGAACCGGAGCCAAAGACGGTACAGCGTTCACAACCTGTCCCACCTGTCATGGCACAGGAACCGTGCACCGCACTCAGCAGACAATTTTCGGCATGACCCAGAGCGCAGCCGTGTGTCCGGAATGTAACGGCGACGGAAAGATTATCTCGGAGAAGTGTCACTATTGCAACGGCACGGGTGTGGAACACAAGGAGCAGGTAGTGTCGTTCAACATTCCTGCCGGAGTGTCTGACGGCATGGTTCTCACCGTGAAAGGGAAGGGCAACGCGCCTATGCATGGCGGAGTGAACGGTGACTTGCTGGTGGTGATTGAAGAAATCAAGCATCCGGAGCTGATACGCGACGGCAACGATGTGATTTACAATCTTATGCTTGACATCCCGACTGCGGTGCTGGGCGGAACTGCCGAGGTGCCGACCATTGGCGGACGCGCAAGGCTGAAGATTGCTCCGGGCACACAGCCGGGCAAGATATTGCGCCTGCGCGGCAAGGGACTCCCCTCGCCTGATTCGCATGAAACCGGTGATGAACTGGTGAATGTGATGGTCTATGTGCCTGAAACCATCAACGAGGAGGAGAAGAAGATTTTCGAGTCGCTTGTGGATAAGCCCAACATGAAGGCTTCTGAATCGGTGAAAAACCGTATATTCAGCAAACTCCGTCATATTTTCGACTGATAATACTCTGATAGTCGATATTACATATGGAAGTCCGGCTTCGGCCGGACTTTTTTATGTGATAAACCACGCTGCAAATCATAATGATAAAATCGACGGGGCTAAAATCGGGCACTGTCCTTGCAGCTTCGTTATTATTTATTTGCAATTTCAATGGATTTAGTTAATTTTGCAAAGAAATAATTCAGAAATACAATCATATGGCAGATGCATCTCAAAAGCTCTATGGCCTTATAGGCCGGACACTGCGCCACTCTTTCTCGAAAGATTTCTTTAACAAGAAATTCGAATCGGAAGGTATCAACGCCCGTTATATAAACTTCGAGATAGAAGATATAGGGCAGTTTATGGAGGTGCTCGCACAATATCCGGCTCTCCGCGGACTGAATGTGACCATTCCTTATAAGGAAGCAGTGATCCAATATATGGACGAGATGGATGAGGACGCTGCCAAAATAGGAGCAGTCAATGTGATTCGTTTTATAGGCAAGGGTGCGAATCTGAAACTGAAGGGATATAACTCAGATGTGATAGGTTTCAGCGACTCTATTGCTCCGCTGCTCAATGAGGACCGCAAGAAGGCTCTCGTGCTCGGTACGGGGGGCGCCGCGAAGGCAATAATGTGCGGGCTGGAAAATCTGGGGGTGGAGCCTCAACCGGTGTCGCGCACCCCCAAAGAGGGGGTAATAACCTATGAGGAGCTCACCCCTGAGGTGATGGCCGCGCATAAGGTGATTGTCAATACCACTCCCCTGGGCATGTATCCTCACACCGACGAAGCGCCCGATATACCATATCATCTGCTCACACCCGATCATCTCTGCTATGATCTGATTTATAATCCGGACATAACACTCTTCATGAAAAAGAGCGCAGATATGGGAGCTGAAACCAAAAACGGACTTGAAATGCTGCTGCTGCAGGCTTTTGCCTCATGGCAGATCTGGAATCAGTGAGAAGCAGATGATTGCAGGCTAATTTACACAACTTATTTAATATCATTCGAATGAAAAAGACAGCAAAAGCAATCTACATCATATTGATGTTGCTGTGTATCTTCCCTTTTGACAAACTGGGGATGAAGACCTATGTGACGCCGGCAGTGGCGTTGTTCTTAGGGCTGATGTTTGCATTCGTGTTTGAGTGCCCTTATCCTAAGTTTAATAAAAAGACCTCCAAATACCTGCTTCAGGCTTCGGTTGTTGGTCTGGGTTTCGGCATGAATGTAACCGAATCGCTCAAATCAGGTAGCGAAGGAATGGCTTTTACAGTGGCCAGTGTGATCGGAGTGATGATAATCGGTGTGCTGATTGGATGGTGGATGCATATAAACCGGAAGACCACCTATCTGATTTCATCCGGCACAGCCATATGCGGGGGTAGTGCGATAGCTGCTGTAGGACCTGTGCTACGCGCTTCTGAACATGAGATGGCGGTGTCGCTCGGAGTTATCTTCATTCTCAACGCTATCGCGCTGTTTATTTTCCCTCCGATCGGTCATTTCTTCGATATGTCGCAGGCGCAATTCGGCACCTGGGCTGCCATTGCAATCCACGACACATCGTCGGTGGTGGGAGCCGGAGAAGCGTATGGCCCGGAGGCTTTGCGTCTCGCTACGCTCATCAAACTGACCCGTGCGCTATGGATAATTCCTCTCGCACTGGTGACAATGGCAATTTTCCGCGACAAGACGGCTAAAGTGTCGATACCTTGGTTTATATTCCTCTTTATCCTCGCTATGATAGCAAACACCTATTGCGGCATACCTGTGGCCGTGAGCCAGTGGCTGGAATGGCTGGCAAAGAAAGGTCTGGTGCTCACTCTCTTCCTTATCGGTGCATCTCTTTCGCTCAAGACCATCAAGGCTGTCGGAGCCAAGCCTCTGCTGCTCGCCATAGCCCTGTGGATCGTAATCGGTGTGAGCAGCTTCCTTGTGGTGCGCGCCACAATCGTGTGATTGGATGCGGCCTCCATTCTCTCTCATCCCTCTTATGCCTGTCGCCATCGCTTTGGCGGCAGGCATATTTATATCCGGGTTCATTCCATATCAGTGGGAGATGACGGCTGCTCTCGCCGCAGTAGGAGGCGTCATAGTGCTTGCTTTAATCAACCATAGAGTTTCTGCGATAGTGGCGGGAGCTTTCGCGCTGGGAATGGCCGCAGTGGCAATCACCGACGGAAGACCGGAGGCCGAAGATATTGCGGGCAGAAGGGTGAGAGCTCACGGAGCGGTGACGGCGACCCGTCTCAGCAATTCAGCCCAACTGCTCACCGTGAAAATAGATGAATGCCTGATGGATGATGGGAGGAGAACTTATCCGGGACATCTTTTCGCCTCAGTGGCACTCCCCTCTTTCTCTCCGGAAATTGCTAAAGGAGATGAGGTGGAATTAACCGCCACCTTTTCTCCCATAGTATCCGATATCAAGCTCCCTGACGAGACTGATGTGGGAGAAATAATGAGGAGAAAAGGAATACTGGTTCAAGCACTGGTGACACCAGATTCACTCAGACATATGTCCTCCCCCTCTTCAATAAGGGCCATGATAGCCCGCAGCGAGAGAAATATCAGGGATATAATACTCCGGAGTCCGCTGTCAAAAGAAACCAAAGAGTTTCTGGCAACAGCTGTGGCGGGGCAAAACGACATTCTCACAGAAGAGATGCGGGAAAGTTTCAGCCGGTCCGGTCTCGCACATGTGCTTGCTCTCAGCGGGCTGCATGCAGGTATAATTGCCGGGCTTGTAATGCTGGCTTTGTGGCCGCTGAAATTCACAAGTCTCAGAAGATTTATCCCACTTATTGTGATAGCTGCGCTATGGGGCTTCGCTATCGTGACCGGCATGTCGCCCTCCGTGACACGCGCAGCAATAATGGCCACAGTGATGCTCGGAGCCTTGATGCTCCAAAGGCGCCACTCCCCTTTCAATGCTCTCTCGCTTGCTGCTATCATCATTCTTGTGTTTGACCCTCTTGCTCTGAGAAGCACAGGCTTCATACTTTCATTTTTAGCCGTGACAGGCATACTGGTGTTTTCTGAAAAGATAAATCCGGTGTCGCGCCGCCATCGGTTCATATATCCTCTCAGCTCCATGATTGCTGTCACTGTAGCGGCGATGCTTGCCACAGGAATTGTTTCGGCTTATCTGTTTCACACCTTTCCAGTCTACTTTCTCATGGCTAATGTGGCAGTAGCGCCTCTGCTGCCACTGATTGTGGGGGGAGGAGTAATAATAACAGCCTGCGGAGCCATGGGATGGTATCCCGGCACATTATGCCGGATTACAGACACACTGTGTAATATCCTGATAAAGATGACCGATGGAATAGCACAGCTGCCCGGAGCGACTATAGACAATATATATCTTCGGATTCCCGAACTGATTTTCGGGGTAGCCTCCATCACTACACTTGCGATAGCACTACATCGACAACGGAAGAAAGCATGGATAGCAGCCTCCGCAACTCTCACCATATGCACTATCATGCTGATAATGCTACCGGTCAAGAAAACAGGTTTCGGTGTAAGAATCGTGCCGAGCGCTTTCAGAACCGATATTGTGGCAAGCTCTCCCGAGGCTTTTGATATTATAACCACTGCCGACAAGCGCGAACATGAGAGCATAGTCGAAGACGCACGACTGAAATACAGGCATCATATGGGGCGGAGAGGCATCAGTGAAGCAAGAATCACATCACTTGAGACGAGCAATTCGGTGTGCAGGTTCAAATATCCGCTACTTGAAACAGCCACGCACAGAATAGTAATAGCCGACCGCGATTCAATCGCGCGCCAGCCCGGGAAAATAGATATTCTGCTGGTGTGCAGGGGCTTCAAAGGAGATATAGTGGAGCTTGCATCAATGATTGAAGCCGACACGATATTGCTGAGCAGCGACATCAACCCACGGCGCCGTAACCGCTACGAAGCCGAGTGTGTGTCTGCGGGGCTTGCAGTGAGAAACCTTGCAGAGAAGCCTTACAGCCCCGAAAGTTGCCTATAGCCACGCTGAAAATACTCGCGGGAGAAGTCAGACGGACGGATAATCTTTCCATCGCAGACCACCAAATCCAGATCTATCTCCACCTCACCCCTCTGCTTGCTTGCGGGAGAACGGCCAAGATTGCGCTCTATATCCTTACAGAGAGCTGAGAACTCATCCACACCAATAGATATGACTCCGGTGGCCACAGCATTCATATAGTCTGAATCAATGCCGTTGAGAGCGGGAGTGACATATGAATCGCTGACGAGCATATCGCTCATCAGAGCTTTCAGACACTGCAGAGCCTCGGCTATCTTAAGCTGCCGCTCGGCAACATTGCTGCCGAGCGACACCCACACCCTCAGTCCGGGAGTCATCGCTGCGACACACCTTTAAGAGTAAGAGCTACACGTCCGCGGGGAGCGTCAACATCAATCACTCTCACCCTAATCTGCTGACCCACAGAGACTATATCACCCGGATTGCTTACAAATTGATCTGACAATTGAGAGATATGAAGCAGCCCGTTGACTTTGAGGCCTATATCTACAAATGCACCGAAAGCAGTAAGATTTGTGACACGGCCTACGAGCTCCAGACCTATATAAAGGTCGGCAATGGCAGCTACGTCAGGAGCAAACATAACCGGCTCCTCTTCTTTGATGCGCGGGTCGCGGCCGGGCTTCTCAAGCGAAGAGATGATATCGGTGAGAGTGGGCATGCCGGTGGTTTTGTCTGTGTAGCGGTCAAGCTCAATCGCCTCAAGATTAACCTTTGACCGAATAAGCTCCGAAACCTCCAGACCGGCATCTGCGGCCATGCGCTCTACCAGCTGATAGCGCTCCGGATGAACGGAAGTGGCATCGAGAGGATTGTCTCCTCCGGTGATACGGAGGAAAGCGGCACACTGTTCGAAAGCCTTCTTACCCATTCGGGGCACGTCGAAGAGGGCATTGCGGTTGCGGAAACGTCCGTTGACATTACGATAGTCCACAATATTTGATGCGAGAGCCGGACCAATACCTGACACTCTTGCAAGGAGTTCGGGAGATGCCGTATTGACATCAACGCCAACACTGTTGACACAACTCTCTACAGTGAAATCAAGAGCTTCACGCAGGCCAGACTGACTGACATCATGCTGATACTGCCCCACCCCAATTGATTTGGGGTCTATCTTCACCAATTCGGCAAGCGGGTCAAGCAATCTGCGGGCTATAGATACGGCTCCGCGCAGAGTGATATCGAGGTCGGGGAACTCACGTCGCGCACACTCCGAGGCAGAGTAGACACTCGCGCCACGTTCGCTCACAAGACAAAGCTCAACATGGCGGGGGAAGGTGACATCGCGGAGAAAATTCATGGTTTCGCGCGAGGCTGTGCCATCGCCCACGGCTATCACATCAATGCCAAGACGGCCCACAAGATTGCATAGCACATCGGCTGCTCCGTAAAGGTCGCCGACAGGCGCACAGGGATATACGACCGCTGTGGCCATGAGCGCTCCCTGCTCGTCGATGCAGGCTACCTTACAACCGGATTTGAATCCGGGGTCTATGCCTAGCACTCTCTTTCTTCCGAGTGGCGGCTCCATCAGCAACTGACGCACATTGTCGGCAAAAATAGATATAGCAGCTCCGTCGGCTTTCTCTTTGGCCGCGGCAGAAGCTTCTGTCTCAATAGCAGGACGCAACAGACGGCGATATCCCTCCTTCACTCCGAGACGGACAATCTCGGCGCTGCGGGCATCAGCTCCCGGACGCACAAACATGCGGCAGAGACGGTCGGAAATCTCGTCGTCGTCAATGGTGACAGACACACGGAGGATGCCTTCATCTTCAGCTCTGCGCATGGCAAGATAATGATGAGAATTGACAAGGCGCAAAGGACGTGAATAGTTGAAATAGTTCTGGTAGTTAGCGCCTTCTTCCTCCTTTCCTTTCACCACCTTGGCATTGAGCTGAGCATTGCGGGCAAACCGCTGGCGCACGAGGGTGCGGGCTTTCTCACTTTCGCTCACCCACTCCGCTATTATATCGGCTGCGCCTGCAAGAGCGGTCTCTGTGTCTGCAATACCGTCTTTCACAAACTTCGCGGCCTTTTTATCTATATCGCGTATGTTCTGAGCCATAACCATTTTGGCAAGCGGTTCGAGACCAGCCTCGCGTGCCGCTCCGGCACGGGTGCGGCGCTTAGGTTTATACGGAAGATAGATATCCTCAATCTCGGCAGGGTCAAGCGAGGCGGCAAGTCGCAGAGCGAGTTCGTCGGTCAGAGCACCCTGAGCATCAATTGCAGCGGCTATAAATTCCTTGCGTTTCTCAAGAGCTTCAAGCGAATCGGCATGAGTTTTTATAGTATGAACCGCCACTTCATCGAGTGACCCTGTAGCCTCCTTACGGTATCGGGCTATAAAGGGGATGGTCGCACCGTCGGAGAGAAGACGAAGCACTGCAGAAACTTGTTTTCTTGAAAGGTTTAGCCGGTTGGCAATAATGTCGGAAGTGTCAAGAGGCATCTGTGTCTGTTGTGTAAAAATTATAATAGTCGAACGTTAGATTTCATTCTGTGCGGGCTCTTCGGAGAGTGAGAACCGTAATCTCAGGAGTGGCTCCGAGACGCATCGGGATTCCAACCGCACCCAAGCCGATATTCACATAAAGCTGGCTTTTGTGAGAGCTGTCGCTGTAGAGACCGCCCCAAGTGGGATAGCGGAACACAGCCGGCGACCATCCGAGCACTTCAATCTGCATCGCATGAGTGTGGCCGCTGAGTGTAAGAGCCACATTTATGGAGTCGTTGTCGGCTATGTCGTCGGTCCAGTGGGCGGGATTGTGCGAAAGGAGTATTTTCGTCACATCATCTGAGAGAGTGGGATATGCCTGCGGAAGCGAACCATAAATCTTAAATGGCGGGTCGCCGACATTCTCCACTCCGACGAGGGCTATGGAATCGTTGCCACGGCGCAGCCACTCATGTTCATTGAGCAAAAGAGTCCAATGCATATTTTTCTGAAGACGGTACATTTCGTCCATATTGGCTTGTTTTGCGGTTGGAGATTCCCATTCGCTATAATCGCCATAGTCATGATTGCCCAATATGGAATATACGCCATAAGGAGCATCAAGACGCGAAAGCGGCCCGACAAACGGAAGAAGCTCTTCGGTGCGACGGTTGACTATATCGCCCGTGAAGACTATCAAGTCGGTATCAAGGGAGTTTATACGGTCTACGACATGGCTGACATAAGTGGTGTCGCCCCCATAGGTGCCGACATGGAAATCTGAGAACTGAGCTATTGTGAAACCGTCAAATTCCTGCGGAAGTCCGGCAATCTCAACAGTGACTTCCTTTACATCTATGCGGAAGCGGTTGACAAGCGCTCCCCACCACATGGCAAGAAAAGCCACAACCGCCAAGACACCACCCGCCAGAGAAATCCAACGGACACGCCTGCGGCCGAAAATGCGCGGCAGAGAAGCCAGCAAATCGAAAATCACAAACAACGCCTTAGAAACAAGCACCGAGAAGTAGCCAAACAAGAGCCACATGACAATGGCAAGGGTGTCATCGGAACCGGAACGGCGCGGAAGGCAGATGGTGACAAACAGCCCCAGATAAATAAGGGAAGCTGATATAAGCTGAATACGCGAGGGGACCTTTGACCGACATCTTCCACGAGCCACGCGCCAGATGTAGTAGTCAATCACCACATTGACAAGCAGAACTATCATCATCGGAACAAGCGGGAGTCTCATATAGCGTAAATGAACAACTGAAGCGTGAAAATCGTGGAATTATCTTACCGGTAAATGGCCGGTGGCCTTCAGACAGGTGAGAGAGGTGGAACTGACTTTATTGCGGAGCGGGTTTGAATACATGACCAACATCATTTCACGCATATATCCGCGGTCGAGAGCGGAAAGGTCGGGGATATCCACCTTGTCAAGCTGCGACTCGATGTAGTGCTCAAATTCCTCGGCTTGCGCGGTGGTGTAGCAATCGGCATACTTAGTCTCTTGATGGAGCATATCGTGAGCCACATAGTTGATCGGATAAATCTTATATCCTGAATGAATCGAGCAGTCGATAATGGAGCAAATGCGCTTGACCACCTCCACGCGGTCAGTGTCGTCAAGCAGAGGCTCCAGCATAGGATTGATGCACTCCCCTATCTGGAAATGCACCTGCCCTTTGAAGCGGAGCATTCCGGTCTCCATGCTCAGAAGGTCGTCGTGAGGAGATTTCTTAAACGATGGGTCAAGCTTTCGAAGCAGAAATTCACGAGCTTTCAGATAATCGTTGGGGTCATATTCATAAGATATGGACACCGGCATGAGATTGATTGCAGAGATATTGCGTGCCACGGTTCCGTCGCCGTCGAGCGCCATCATCTTAACGAGGCTCTCCTGAGTCACATCGTTGGAGTCTTTGGCGCGTCCCTCGCGCTGGGCTATCCAGACGCTCTCTTTCTTTTCGGCTATTGCATAATGGATATAGGCCGAGAGCTGTCGGGCTGCTTCAAGCGCCTTGGTGAGACGAAGGTTGCGCTTCACCACGAAGCTCTTATTGAGCTTAACAAGGTCGGTGATCCATTCATATATGAGGAGATTGTCGCCAATGGCCACCTCCGATGTGCGACGGCCTACTCTGAGGAAACAGAGATTGAGAAAAGAAGCATCGAGCACGATATCGCGGTGGTTTGTGATATATGTGTAGGCCATATCATCGGAAATATTCTCCATACCTCCGACCGTAATACCGGCTGTAGTGCGTTTGGCAAGCATCTCAAGAAACGGCCACATGATGCTGGTCTGGAAAGTCTGCTTATCGGAAATAGAGCGCAGTTTTTCAACAAACTGGGCATAATCCACATCGGGCATCACACTCTTAACGGCATGTTCGAATCCCGGCTCTTGAACCAAAAGAGCCATTTTTTCAGCAAACTGCGAGTCATCAAATGGAGCTATCTCGCTAAAATCATGTTGATTGCTCATATTTATTCCATTTCAAGGCATACAAGCCTTAATCTCGGTTTCAAAGTTAGTTATTTTTATGGAATTAGCATAGGGCTATGTCGGTTTTAACAAATCGAAATCTTTTGGCGCCGGAAGAGGTTTCTCATCCCGGACTCAGCTGAAAGATATTTCATAGCGGTTTGAACCGTAGCATAACCACTTATTAAAATATGCTTCCGAATATATCTCATCGTAAAACCGACACATAATCCAAGGCATTAATCAAGTTTTTTTCACATCGATTCTCCGCAATAGTTACGCCACCGGTCAATCATGGCTGTCATGTCGGGGGGCACCGGTGCGGAAAAAAACATCTCTTCGCCGGTGGACGGATGAACAAATCCGAGCGTGCGGGCATGGAGAGCCTGCCGCGGACAGACGGCAAAACTATTTTCGACAAACCGGCGATAGGATGATGTGCGGTTGCCACGGAGTATTTCGTCGCCGCCATAGCGGGCATCGTTAAACAACGGATGGCCGATGTGTCTCATATGGGCACGTATCTGATGAGTGCGTCCGGTTTCGAGCACACATTTCACCACCGCCACATGACCCAGTTTCTCGGTGACTTCATAGTGGGTTACCGCAGGCTTTCCGTAGTCACCACCAGGCGGAAAGACATCCATCTGCAAACGGTCGCGGAGAGAGCGCCCGATATTGCCCTCGATGCGACCTTTTTCAGGCTCAGGAACTCCCCAAACCACCGCAACATATTCACGCTTAGTGGTCTTTTCGAAAAACTGCCGGCCAAGAGCCGTCTTGGCGTCGGGGGTCTTTGCTATGACCAGAAGGCCGGAAGTGTCTTTATCTATGCGATGCACCAGCCCCAGACGAGGATCATTCACATCATAGTCGGGAGTATTGCGAAAGTGCCATGCGAGCGCATTGACAAGAGTGCCGCTATAATTTCCGTGCCCCGGATGCACAACCAGGCCGGCAGGTTTATTGACCACCAGCACCGTATCATCTTCATAGACTATATCGAGAGGGATATCTTCGGCAATAATCTCGAACTCGTAGCGCGGACGATCCATGACCACACTCACCACATCGAGAGGCTTGACTCGATAATTACTCTTCACCGGCTTGCCATTGACCAATATGCATCCGGCTTCTGCCGCCTGCTGCACACGGTTGCGCGACGATTTTTCCAAACGGGCCACAAGAAACTTGTCGACACGCAGAAGCTGCTGCCCTTTATCGGCAACGAAACGGAAATGCTCGTAGAGCTCACGACCATCGTCGGAGTCGGCGCTCTCCTCTAATAATATATCTTCTTCACCGGAAGCCATCGGACAAATCAGTCAAAAAAGGAATCAGAGGTTTCAGAGTTTTCTTCAGACGAATCGATGCCGGCATTCTCGTCGTGTCCGGCTCCGACTTCGAGAGTCACAGAGGCGGTGACCGGAATCCTGGCACCAGCGGCAAGCGGCTGACCATCGCGCTTCACAGCAATGACCAGTCCACGAAACTCCGAAGCGACCTCAACAATATTAATCTTATTAATACCGAGCCCTTCAAGCACAGAACGCGCCTGACGCACCGACACATCCGTAAGCGTGGGGAGAGTGATCGTTTTGGGAGAGAAGGCTGTGATTGTGAGATAGACCATGCGTCCTTCTTTCACTTTAGTGCCGCTTTTGGGATTCTGCTCAAGCACGGTGCCCGGCCGGGTCTTGCTATCATAGAGAGAATCAGTGAGTTCAGTGGAGAACCCAGCCTCGTGGAGCTGACGGCAAGCTTCGTCATAAGAGAGCCCTTTGACCTCCGGAACCAGTTCGAAATGGCCATGATCGGTCCACACATCAAGCCATGTGAGCAGCAGCCAGATAACTCCACATCCGGCCACAACAATGAGGCCTAAATTGATTAAGATATGTTTGGCGAAATTGCCAGGACGCCATTTTATGAATCCGGTCATTGGTCTATTGAATCTTGAAAGTAATTAAGCATGGAATATTGCCTAAGGAATTGCAAAGGTAATCATTTTTTTTGACTGCCCCGATTTTTTATCAATTCATCGCGAAAAAGCATAGGAAAGATGCGCCGGCCACGACGAAAATGACTGCGAAATGCAGCATATTAACATATATTTTTACAGAAGAAGCCACGAATCGGATTTTTTTTGTAATTTTGCCGATTGAAAGCGAAGACCCATCCCACTCTTCGCCATTGAATTTATGCGAAAATACCTTTTGATGCTGCTTACGGCTCTGGCCGTGACATCGTGCGGCGAATATAACAAGGTGCTTAAGAGCACCGACCCCAACTTGAAACTCGATTTTGCAAAACGTGCGTTCGAGCAGAAGAAATATGTGCAGGCCTCCACTGTGCTCAATGACATTGTGGACGCATTCCGCGGTCAGGAAAAAGCGGAAGACGCCCTCTATCTTCTCGCACTGAGCCACTACGAAAACAAGGATTATGCATCGTCGGGGGTGTTTTTCAAAAACTACTATACCCGCTATCCCCGCGGCAAATACACTGAACTGGCACGATTCTACTGCGGCTACGGCTATTATCTCGACTCGCCGGAACCTCAGCTTGACCAGAGCGACACGATGAAGGGCATCGAGGAGCTGCAGGGATTTCTTGACTATTTCCCGCGAAGCGACAAAGTGAGCATAGCCCAAAACGCCATATTCGAACTTCAGGATAAGCTCACCCTCAAAGAGCTCCAGAATGCACAGCTCTATTACAATCTCGGCAACTACATGGGCAACAACTATGAGGCAGCTGTGATAGTGGCTCGCAACGCAGTGAAAAACTATCCATATTCCCGCTATAAGGAAGACCTTGAGATGCTTATCCTCAAGGCTCGCTATCAGGAAGCGAGCCAGAGCGTGGAAGAGAAGAAAGCCGACCGCTTCCGTGAGGTGATTGACGAGTATTACTCATTTGTCAACAACTACCCCGACAGCCCCAACCGTCGCGAGGCCGACAACATCCTGAAAATAGCTCAAAACCACGTGGGCGACCAGTAAGAAGAAACCATAACCCGATTAAACATCACCTTTATATATATTATAATGGATTACAAGAAGACCAACGCTCCCCTCAACACCGTGACCCGCGACATGATCGAGCTCTCGGAAGATACTGGCAACGTGTATGAGACAGTGTGTATCATAGCCAAACGCGCCAATCAGATAGCCGGCGAGATGAAGCACGACCTTGAGAAGAAACTTCAGGAGTTTGCCACTCTCAGCGACAATCTCGAAGAGATTTCCGAAAACCGCGAGCAGATTGAAATCTCACGCTACTACGAGAAGTTGCCTAAGCCCACTCTGATTGCAACCCAGGAATATGTGGAACATAAAATCCACTTCCGCAATCCGGCCGACAAACCCAACAATATGGACTAAAAAAACTCATTTTTTTGAGAGCGCGCTTTGATATGTTAAAATTAATGACTACCTTTGTGCGCTCAATTAAAAACTGAGCACTCTATATCATTTATTAACCCCTAAATTTTCCAAAGAATGCATTTGAATTCTGAAGAGAAAGAGCAAATCTTTGAGAAATACGGTAAGAGCAAGACTGATACTGGCTCACCCGAAGCGCAGATAGCATTATTCTCGGTCCGTATAGCTCATTTGACTGATCACCTCAAGTCAAATCACAAAGATTATACCACTGCTCGTGCCCTTAAGGCTCTGGTAGGTAAGCGTCGTCGCCTCCTTGACTACCTTATCAAGAAGGACATCAACCGCTACCGCGCCATCATTGCCCAGAAGGAGCTCGGTATCAGAAAGTAAGCAGGCTGCGGGCAGATTGTCCGCTCCGTTACTCGACGACTACACTCCGGCGGAGTCCATCAAAGATGGCCTCCGCCGGTTGTTTATAGACACACCATCCCCACTCATCTTACTAAAATGTACGCAGACATAATCCGCTTTGTGCGGGACAGATTCCACACCCCCGACGGCGAGACTCTCCCGCTCCATCCCCCTACATTTGCCGGAAATGAAAAGAAATATCTTGAAGAGTGTATCGACTCCACTTTTGTGTCGAGCGTGGGGCCGTTTGTGAATCGGTTTGAAAAAGATATAGCCGACTATACCGGAGCCGCCGGCGCGGTGGTGACTGTCAACGGCACTTCTGCCCTGCATATGGCTCTGATTCTTTCAGGAGTAGAGCCGGGAGATATAGTGCTGTCGCAGGCCCTCACATTTATAGCCACCTGCAATGCCATTGCCTATACGGGAGCCGAACCGGTGTTTATAGATGTAGACCCAGAAACGATGGGGATGTCGGCCAACGCACTTTCATCATGGCTTGAGCAGAATGCATCAAAGGGAAGCGACGATGTGTGTCGCGACAAATTGTCGGGTAAAAGGATAAAGGCGGCTGTCGTGATGCACACTTTCGGCCATCCGGCAAGAGTGGACCGCCTGAAAGAAATCTGCGACCACTGGGGCATTGAGCTTATAGAGGATGCCGCAGAGAGCATCGGCTCACTCTACAAGGGACAACACACCGGCACGTTTGCCAACATCGGAGCCCTGAGCTTCAACGGCAACAAGACCATCACTACAGGAGGAGGGGGAATGCTACTTTTCAGAGACCCCGAAACGGCACAACGCGCCAAGCATCTCACCACGCAGGCCAAAGTGGCCCACAGGTGGGAGTTCATACATGATTCCGTAGGATATAACTACAGGATGCCGAATATCAATGCCGCGCTCGGATGTGCGCAACTTGAGAACATAGACCGGTTTATCGAGAGCAAGCGTGCTACGGCGGCCGTCTATAAAGAATATTTCGCCAATGAGCCTGAGGGCATCAGATTTATGACTGAACCAGCCGAGTCGCGCTCAAACTATTGGCTTTGTGCCGTGAAACTTCCGGACCGTACTGCCCGCGACCGCTTTCTAACAGAGACCAACGACAACGGGGTGATGACACGCCCGATATGGGAGCTTATGAACAGACTCCCGATGTGGAAAAACGCCCGGACCGACAGCCTGACCCACACTATTGAACTCGCCGATACGATTGTGAATATTCCCTCGGGAGTGATACTCTGAGGAAGTTACATAAAATTGCTGCAAAAATTAGATTTTGCAGGCAGAGGAGGAATCAGTATCTTTGCAGATTTATCAAATCACAAGCAAAGATGAATCAGACACAAATCTGCGAAATGGCATCCCGAAGCAAGGAAGAAGCCATGAGGGTGCTTTCCGAATCAGGGATAGCCGAAATCTGGAAAGAGGCGGGATGCCGCGTAAATCTCGTGGGCTCACTGCGGATGAATCTCCTGGCAAAACATCGGGATATAGACCTCCACGTCTACTCAAAAGATATCACAGAAGAAATCAGTTTTGCCATAGCTGCCAGAATAGCGAGACTTCCGGGAGTGAAGGAACTCCGTTGCATTAACGGTCTGGCCACAGACGAACACTGCATGGCCTGGCATATATCCTATGGTCACGAGGATGAGACATGGCAGGTGGACATAATCCATATAGAGGAGGGAACAACCTTCGACGGCTATTTCGAACGGATGGCCGACAGAATCGTTGAGGTTATGACAGAAGAACAGCGTGAGACAATTCTGCGGCTGAAATTCGAGACACCTGATGGCAGAGACTACCACGGAGTTGAGTACTACGAGGCGGTGATTGCCGACGGAGTGAATACACTCCCTCTACTGGAGGATTGGATAACTGCCCATCGGCAGAAACAGCCCTACTACTGGATACCGTAAGGAAGCGGGAAAGAAGCGGAGAGGAAATGGGCGGGAAAATGATGATTAAAGTTGGTGAAAAATTTGAGGGTGATGATAAGAATGGCTATCTTTGCACCACGACAGCAAAGGGGTGCCGCTCTGACGGCTGAGATTAATACCCTCCGAACCTGATCCGGTTAGCACCGGCGAAGGGATTGTGTCGGGTGGGCGGAATCATGCCGCTCTCTCTATCTCAGCCATCCGCAGCTCTCACCCTACTGTGCAGTCGAAAAGACAAAACCACAGAAATAAAGGATGAGACACTACCACACCGTATTATCCATAGCCGGTTCTGACTGTTCGGGAGGGGCCGGCATTCAGGCAGACATAAAGACCATATCGGCTCTCGGCTGTTATGCCATGACTGCCATCACCGCTATAACAGCCCAGAATACCACCGGAGTGGCCGGTGTAGAGCCAATCTCACCCGAGATGGTGGAATCTCAGATTGAGGCGGTGTTTGCCGACATCCGTCCTATGGCTGTGAAAACCGGAATGCTGTATGACGCATCCTGTGTGAAGGTTGTGGCCAAAGCACTCGCCCGCCACAAGGCTGGAAATATTGTGGTAGACCCGGTTATGGTATCGACCTCGGGTGCTCCCCTTATCGAACCGGAAGCTATCGAGGCCATAAAGTCGCAACTTTTCCCAATAGCCGCCCTAATAACTCCCAACCGCAACGAAGCGATATGGCTTACCGGCGAGACAGATCCGGAGCGTCAGGCCGACGCACTTCATGCCATGGGATGCAGAAATGTGTTGCTTAAAGGTGGCGACTCCGACCGGACTGATGTGAAGATTGATTATCTCTCTATTGTAGGAACCGGTCTGACACCTCTGCATGCCGATGCGGTGGATACACGCAATTCGCACGGCACAGGGTGTACGCTTTCGTCGGCCATAGCATCATATCTCGCACTCGGACATTCAATTGACGATGCTGTGGCCAGGGGCAAACTCTACGTGACCCGCGCATTGCAGGCCGGGGCATTTGTGAGCTGTGGCAAGGGTCACGGCCCGGTGAACCATTTCTTCTCTCCACGCCGACTCAAAACATTCAATCCCAACACTACCGAACATGACAATTAAAATCAACGACCGGGAATATGAATTGCCCGAAGGCACTACACTGCTTGAGGCTATGGAAAAAGCACAGGTGAAACCGAAAGGGATAGCCACGGCTGTCAACAATGTAGTGGTGCCATCTCAGATGCGAGCGAAAAAAGTGCTGACGGATGGTGACACAGTTGTAATAATCACTGCTTTCTACGGCGGCTAAGCCGTCCCTCCCGCTTCCTTATGCTGAGAATCGCCATCACTCCCCCGGATATCTCCATAAACGAACCCGCGATAATTGCGGAGATACTCGACTATGGCTGGGATATGGTGCATCTGCGCCATCCTAACGCATCGACTGCAGATATGCGCCGGCTCATAGAGGCTATACCTCAGCGACTGCACTCCAGGTTGAGACTGCATGGTCATTTCACCCTCACCGATGAATTCAATCTCGGTGGGCTGCATCTCAATTCAAGATGCCCTATGCCTCCGGCCAATTATTCCGGGCGATTGAGCCTGACATGCCATAGCGTTGACGAGGTGATTGCCGCTTCTGAGACAGCAAGATATGATTATGTGACCCTCAGTCCGATTTTCGACAGTATCTCAAAAGAGGGTTACACTGCCGCATTTACTGATGCGGAGATCACCCGGGCCAATTCGACGGTAATCAAAGTGGTGGCTCTCGGAGGTGTGAGCCCACAAAGGCTACCAAAAATAGCGGAAGCGGGATTCGGTGGGTATGCTGTGCTCGGTTATCTGGCTGATGCCGCCGCGAGAGGACGACTGAAAGAAGCACTGGGAGAATTTGATTAAACAAGAAATTAAAAACAAAATTAAAGATATGCTACAATTCATTACAAACCACTCTGACCGCTTCACTATAGCCGAAGAGGTGCAGATGGCAATCGAGGGGGGCTGCCGATGGGTGCAACTCCGCATGAAGGACGCCTCAGACGAAGAAGTGCGCGCGGTGGCGCTTGAACTCATACCCATGTGTCAGGAGACAGACACTTTTCTGATAATCGACGACCGTGTGGAGCTTGTCAATGAGCTTAAAGTGTCGGGCGTGCATCTTGGGAAAGAGGACATGGATCCGCTTGAAGCACGCGAACTTCTCGGACCTCACGCCATTATAGGCATCACCGCCAATACCGCTCAAGACATCATTAAATATAAGGGTAAGGATGTGGACTATGTGGGTCTGGGCCCCGTGCATTTCACCACAACCAAAAAGAAACTTGCTCCTGAGCTGGGGGTCGATGGTGTGAGGCATGTGGTGGAAGAGGTGCGCAAAGCCGGAGTAGAACTTCCTATCGTAGCAATCGGGGGGCTTACGATTGATGATATCGAGCCTCTGATGGCCTCCGGAGTGAATGGTGTGGCGATGAGCGGCTCTATAATCAATTCGGCCGATCCGGTGGCCTATACTTCAGAAGTAATGGAAAAACTCCTCAACACAAGTAAGTCATAAAAAATGACGCCATCGTATCCTAATGTAAACTAATTTTACGACTTACTTAAATATAGAACAATGAAAGATATTCTCACTATAGGTGGCCGGGATTTCACCTCGCGCCTGTTTGTAGGCACCGGAAAATTTCCGTCCAACAAACTCATGCTTGAATCGATACTCGCTTCACAATCAGAGATGATAACTGTGGCGATGAAAAGAATCGACATGGATCATGAGGAGGAAGACGATATGCTCCGCCATATCAATCGCGAAAGAGTGCAATTTCTGCCCAACACATCGGGAGTGCGTAATGCCGAAGAGGCTGTGATGGCAGCCCGTCTGGCCCGCGACTGCTTCGGCACAGACTTCATAAAGCTTGAAATACATCCCGACCCCAAATATCTGCTCCCCGATCCGGTGGAGACCCTCAAGGCCACCGAAATCCTGGCAGCCGAGGGTTTCAAGGTGTTGCCATATATTCAGGCCGACCCTGTGCTCTGCAAGAGGCTTGAAGAGGTTGGCACGGCAGCCGTGATGCCTCTCGGCGCCCCGATAGGCACCAACAAAGGACTTCGTACCCGCGATTTAATCGAGATAATCATAGCTGAGAGCCGTGTACCGGTGGTTGTAGACGCAGGTATCGGCGCACCGTCTCACGCTTCGGAAGCTATGGAGATGGGTGCCGACGCAGTGCTTGTCAACACCGCCATAGCCGTGGCCGGCAATCCTGTAGAGATGGCCGAAGCATTCCGTCTTGCCGTAGAGGCTGGCCGCAAGGCTTATCTGGCAGGGCTTGGAGCCGTGTCGTCGCATGCAGTGGCCACAAGTCCTCTCACCTCATTCCTTAATTTCTGAACATTAGAATCCAATGACAATAGAAAACATCGATGTCCACAGCTATCCCGGCTCGGACAAAGTTTATATAAAGGGAGAACTCCATCCTGTGGAAGTGGCGATGCGTAAAATCAATCTCACCCCCACCGTAAAGATTATAGATGGCGAGAAAGTGATGCGCGAGAATGCACCGGTCTATGTCTACGACACCAGCGGCGCATATACAGACCCTGCAATAACGACCGATATCAACGCCGGCCTTCCACGCATCCGTGAGGAATGGACTGCGGCGCGTGAGGATCTTGAGCAGCTTCCGGCCATCACATCGGCCTACGGACGTGAGCGCGAGGCCGACAAAACCCTTGATGCAATCCGCTTCCCTCACCGTCACGCTCCTAAGCGGGCTAAAGAGGGAGCCGCGATAACTCAGCTCGACCTTGCCCGGAAGGGAATAATAACACCTGAAATGGAATATGTGGCCATTCGCGAGAACTGCAATGCACAGGCTCTCGGCATAGACACTCATATCACTCCCGAGTTCGTGCGTCAGGAGATTGCAGCCGGCCGCGCAGTGCTGCCTGCCAATATCAACCATCCGGAAGCCGAGCCTATGATCATAGGCAGAAACTTCCTCGTGAAACTCAACACCAATATAGGCAATTCGGCTCTCTCTTCAGGTATAGAGGAAGAGGTGAGCAAAGCGGTGTGGAGCTGCTATTGGGGAGGAGATACACTGATGGATCTTTCCACCGGCGACAACATCCACGAGACCCGTGAATGGATTGTGCGCAACTGCCCCGTGCCTGTAGGAACGGTGCCTGTCTATCAGGCTCTCGAAAAAGTGAACGGCAAGGTGGAAGACCTCACTTGGGAAATCTATCGCGACACCCTCATAGAGCAGGCCGAGCAGGGAGTGGATTATTTCACAATCCATGCCGGAGCTCTGCGCGCGCATGCCGATATGATAAGCGAACGTCTCACCGGAATTGTGTCGCGCGGAGGTTCGATAATGACCCGCTGGGCCGTGCTCCACAATGAGGAAAACTTCCTTTACACACATTTTCATGAAATCTGCGAAATTCTGGCTCGTTATGATGTGGCGGTGTCGCTTGGCGACGGTCTGCGTCCCGGCTCAATCCATGATGCTAACGACCGCTCCCAGTTTATGGAGCTCGATGTGCTCGGCGAGCTCACAGAAATAGCCTGGAGCCATGGTGTGCAGGTGCTCATAGAGGGCCCCGGACATGTGCCCATGCATAAAATCCGCGAAAATATGGACCGCCAGATAGAGAAGTGTCACGGTGCTCCTTTCTATACCCTCGGCCCGCTCACTACCGATATAGCTCCCGGCTATGACCACATCACTTCGGCCATAGGTGCAGCACAGATTGCATGGATGGGCACAGCCATGATATGCTACGTGACTCCGAAGGAACATCTTGCTCTGCCCAATCTCGAAGATGTGCGCAACGGTGTGATAGCATATAAAATCGCCGCCCATGCTGCCGATCTCGCAAAAGGACATCCCGGTGCACAGGTGCGCGACGATGCCATGAGCAGCGCCCGCTATGATTTCCGATGGAAAGATCAGTTCAACCTGTCGCTCGACCCGGCCCGCGCCCGCCAATACTACGTGGAGAGCCATAAGGACGACGACCATTTCTGCACAATGTGTGGCCCCAACTTCTGCGCCATGCGTATCTCACAGACCGTATCGTCGGAGTGCGGCAAATGACATTGCCTGATAACCGACGAGAAAATAAAAATTATGTTTTACGACGAACTAAAGAAATACTCCTGGGACGAAACCACACGGGCCGTCGCCTCAAAAACGGCGGCCCATGTGGAGGCGGCTCTGGCTAAAGAGCATCTGAGCATAGACGACTTCATGGCGCTGATTTCTCCTGCCGGAGCACCCTATCTTGAGGAAATGGCAAGGAAATCGCAGCGCATCACTCAGGAACGCTTCGGCAAGACAATATCACTTTATATCCCACTCTATGTGTCAAATGCGTGTACGAACCACTGCGTGTACTGCGGTTTCAACCATAGCAACCCTCTGGAACGCGTGACTCTGACTCTCGACCAGGTGCGCGCCGAGTGTGAGGCCATACGCAAGCTCGGACCATTCGAAAACCTTCTGATTGTGTCGGGTGAATTTCCCACACTCAACGGAGTGGACTATCTCGAAAAGGTGCTCCGCACGGCCCGACCCTACTTCAACAATCTCACTATCGAGGTTATGCCGATGAAAGAACGCGACTACGAGAGGCTCACCCACAGCGGTCTCAACGGAGTGGTGTGCTTTCAGGAGACATATAATGAAGCGGCCTACAAGACATATCATCCAAAAGGGATGAAATCTATCTTCGAATGGCGTGTGAACGGCTTTGACCGTATGGGCAAAGCCGGAGTACACAAGATTGGAATGGGAGTGCTTATCGGGCTCGAAGACTGGCGCACGGATGTGACTATGATGGCTCGCCATCTGCAATATCTGCGCAAGAACTACTGGCGCACACGCTATAGTGTAAACTTTCCGCGTATGTGTCCGGCCGAAGGTGGATATACTCCTAAGGTTGTGATGACAGACCGCGAACTCGCACAGCTCACCTTTGCTTTCCGTCTTTTTGACCATGATATCGACATTTCCTACTCCACCCGTGAGACTCCGGCATTCAGAGCCGGAATGATGAAACTCGGTGTCACTTCGATGAGCGCCGGAAGCCGGACAGAACCGGGTGGCTATGTGTCTACCCCAGACGCACTCGAACAGTTTGAGGTGTCCGACTCACGAACTCCCCTTCAGGTGGCCTCGGAAATCCGCCAGCTTGGATATGAAGCCGTTTGGAAAGACTGGGACAAGAGTTTCGACGACAACGCCGGATGCAAAAACGAGGTATGCACCACCGAATGACGAATATCACACGGACAATCCGCGACGCGTGGCCGGTGAGCGATCTGTCGCTCGACCTGCTGCGCGCCGCTATGACACCGTGTGCGTTCGGCAAACGTCACAGACTTATAGAGGCCGGAAAACGATGCCCGAATGCCTACTTTTTAGAGCAGGGGCTCACACGTTCATATTGGGTTGTAGACGGAGAAGAAATCACAACATCTTTCTCTCACGAGGGGGGTATCGTGTTCAGCATGGATGAACTGTATTACGACCGCCCATCGGAAGAATTTGTTGAAACCATTGAACCGGTGGAGGGTTTCAGCATATCTATAGATACCCTCCGACGACTTTTTGAAGAGAATCTGGAGATATGCAACTGGGGAAGAATCATCCACCAGAATGAATACCGACGGTTGCACCGCTCCCATAAGGAACGTCTCACCTTGCCGGCAAAAGAGCGCTACGAATGCTTCATGCAGCAGTTTCCGGAGGTGTGCCTTAGAGCCAACCTCGGCTACATCGCATCATATCTCGGCATAACGCTCTCAACTTTGAGCCGCCTGAGAGGCATACGCTGATTGGAAGCTGCGTTTTTTTGACATAAATCAAAGATTTGTGAATCTGAAAGGTGTTAACTTTGCAGGCAATAAACCATCAAAGTAAATCACGAATGAGCAATACTGTCAATAATCCGCTGCCCGGATCCAAACCACATTACGAACTTCTCGACGGCCTGCGCGGAGTGGCCGCACTCATGGTCATCTGGTATCATTTCTTCGAAGGATTCGCCACGTCTCCTGTCGACCAGAAATTCAATCATGGCTATCTATCTGTAGATTTCTTCTTTGTGCTGTCGGGTTTCGTAATATCCTACGCTTATGATGACAGGTGGAAAAAAGGACTGACCACCGGACGCTTCCTGCTCCGGCGCGTGATAAGGCTCCAACCCATGGTGGTGTTTGCCGTGATACTCGGAGCCATTTCCTTTCTCGCTCAAGGCAGTCAGACATGGACTCATGAGCATGTGAGCCTAACCGCTGTGGGCCTCTCTCTTCTGCTCGGTCTTTTCATGCTGCCCTCTCTGCCGGGAACACTCCCCGAGGTGCGCGGCAACGGAGAGATGTTTCCGCTCAACGGCCCCGCGTGGTCGCTGTTTTTCGAATATATCGCTTCGATTGCCTACGGCTGTTTTCTCCACCGCCTGTCGCGCCCCGCACTGCGTGGAGTGACAATATTCTTCGGGTTGCTGCTCGGTCTGGCGGCTGTGTGCAACTTTTCCGGTTACTATCATCTCGGAGTGGGCTGGACTTTGATGGACTACGGCTTTTTCGGAGGCCTGCTGCGTATTGGGTTCTCATTCAGCATCGGTATGCTGATGGCCCGCGGATTCCGGCCCAAGGCTATAAAAGGAGCCTTCTGGTGGTGCTCCACAGCCATCATAGCCATTGTTTGTGTGCCCTATCTGGGATATCCTGACCATCAGGTTTGGAACGGAATCTTTGACGCTATCTGCACACTTGCTGTGTTTCCGCTCATAGTATGGCTCGGCGCCTCCGGCAAGACCACCGATGCCCGTTCCACCAAAATATGCAGTTTTCTCGGCCGAATATCCTATCCGGTCTATATTATCCACTACCCCGTGATGTATTATTTCTACTCTTGGATATGGGATAACAATCTCACCTTCTCTCAGGTCTGGCCGGTGGTGGTCTGTCTGTTTGTAAGCATTATCGGAGTTGCTTGGGCCGTGATGAAATTTTATGACGAACCGGTGCGCGAATGGCTTGCGGCAAAACTGCTCAGGCGCTAAGCCCCCTGCCACGGCAAACTATTAAGCTGCATGTGTGTTATTAAAGTAACAACAAAACATACAGCGTCATGAATACACCACTTATTGCGTGGGTGTGCATAGCCGCAGCGATTGCACTCCTCATTATGGCTCATATCATCAAGGCCACCTGCCACCACAGTGTGCACAGTCACCGTCACCATTTCATTGAAATCGGAAACGAGAGAGACGAATTCTTTGTGCCCGGAGATCCAGAGGAGAGGAATGAGGCAGACATTAACGACGATATCTGAACCGGTTCAACCGACAGTCTGCAAGGTCTGTCTGTTTCTGGCCGACTACAGCTCATGGCTTCTAGGATGCGGGGCTACCTGCATACGCATGGAAAAGAACATGAAGCGTATTGCCGGAGCCTACGGTATGGAGGTTGAGACGACCATCATGCCACGTCATATCCATATGAGTGTGTGGCGCCCGAACACCGACGAGCGCTACACTTATATTGCAGCCGTGTCGCATTGTAGCATCGATTTCAGCATCAACACACGCCTAAGCGAACTCAGCTGGGAGATAGCGGACAAGCGCATATCTTTCGAAAATGCCCAAGATAAATTCGAGAAGATTATCCACTCTCCAAAATCAAACCCGTGGATAGTGCTCCTGCTTGTGACCATAGCCAATGCCTCCTTCTGCCGTCTGTTTGGCGGAGATGCCATGGCAATGGCCGTAGTGGGGATGGCCACATTCGGAGGATTTTTTCTCAAGCAGCGACTCCTTGCCAGAAAAATAGATTTAAGAGTGGTGGTGACGCTATGTGCTTTTGTATCAACTATCCTGGGAGCCACCGATATGCTGTTTCATCTCGGCACAACGCCCTCAATAGCAATTGCCACAAGTGTGCTCTATCTCGTGCCCGGTATTCCATTTCTCAACTCATTCAGCGATGTGCTCTACAAGCACTATATCTGTGCCTACAGCCGCTTCGTAGACACTGTTGTGCTCACCGGCTGCCTTTCGATAGGACTTTGCTGTGGAATGGCAGTGATGAATGCCGGAATGTTCTAAAGAAAATCTCTCATAGCCTATGATTGCCGAGATAATTCAAGACGCATTTTTCGCCGCGATAGCCTCAGTGGGATTCGCGGCCATCAGTCATCCACCGAAAAGAGTGTATCTTTACTGTGCGCTGATTGCAGCCATTGGCCATTCGGTAAGATTCGTTCTGATGGGTGGAAATCCTGTCTCGATGCACATAGTTCCGGCCTCACTGCTGGCATCATTTGTGGTTGGCACTCTGGCGGTATTGTTTTCACCGCTTTCGCGCACTCCGGCTGAAACATGCCTCTATCCGTCTCTGCTGCCAATGATTCCGGGAGTGTATGCCTATCGTTCTTTCGGTGGACTGGCCATGTGCATTCTGGGCAAAAACGAAGAGCAGTTCGATCACTACTTCTATCTTTTCGCCTCCAACGGCCTCACTTGCCTGTTTATCCTTGCCGCGATGGTAATAGGAGCTACACTCCCGATTTTCATTTTCAAGAAAATATCCTTCCAGGCCACGCGCTAATTTTTTTTAACATTCCATTTGGTAATGTGGCGGAAAGTGCCTAATTTTGTGGACGAGCGGTAATAACGATGCCGGCTCCCTACAGTTCATATCTCTACGAAAAACATAATTAAACTTTAGCACTATGAAAGGTATTGTGCTGGCCGGAGGAAGCGGGACACGCCTATATCCCATCACCAAAGGGATTAGCAAGCAGATGCTTCCGATTTTTGACAAGCCAATGGTGTATTATCCCATCTCTACCCTTATGCAGGCAGGAATCAGGGATATACTTATTATATCCACACCTCGCGACCTTCCTCTATTCCGGGGTCTGCTTGGTGACGGTTCTGACTACGGGGTGAATTTCAGCTACGCCGAACAACCGAGTCCCGACGGTCTGGCTCAGGCATTTATAATCGGACGTGAGTTTATCGGCGATGATTCGGCTTGTCTGGTGCTTGGCGACAATATTTTTCATGGCCCCGGCTTTTCCGAAGTGCTGAAAGACGCAGTGAAAGACGCAGAAGAAAATAGCAAAGCCACCGTGTTCGGATATTGGGTGGACGACCCTGAGCGGTATGGTGTGGCAGAGTTTGATGCCGACGGACGTTGCCTTTCTATCGAAGAGAAACCCGAGCATCCAAAGTCTAATTATGCCGTGGTGGGCTTGTATTTCTACCCCAACAAGGTTGTAGACGTGGCCGCAAATATAAAACCTTCGGCGCGAGGAGAACTTGAAATCACCACCGTAAATCAGGAATTTCTCAAGGATGGAAGCCTTAAGGTGCGTACACTGCCCCGCGGCTTCGCATGGCTCGACACCGGCACACATGATTCGCTTGCCGAAGCGTCAATCTATGTGGAGGTGCTCGAAAAGCGTCAGGGGCTCAAGATAGCCTGCCTTGAGGGAATCGCTTACAGACAGGGATGGATAAGCAAAGATCGAATGATCGAGCTTGCCAAACCGATGCTAAAAAACCAGTATGGTCAGTATCTCATGAAAGTTGTGGATGAAATTGACCGCACAGGATTCCGTAATCTTGACTGATATAATCATGGAGATAATAAAGACAGAGATAGAAGGGCCGGTGATTCTCGTGCCAAAAGTGTTTACCGATGACCGTGGCTATTTTTTCGAAAGCTATTCAAAGCGACAGTTTGAAGAGGCCGTAGGACAAACCGTAGACTTTGTGCAAGACAACGAAAGCCGCTCTACCAAAGGGGTGATGAGAGGCCTTCACTTTCAACTTCCCCCGTTCACTCAGGCCAAACTTGTGAGATGTGTGGAGGGTGCCGTGCTTGATGTGGCAGTAGACCTCCGCAAAGGTTCGCCTACATATGGTCGTCATGTGGCGGTGGAACTCACGGCAGATAATCATTTTCAATTTTTTGTGCCGCGCGGGTTTGCCCACGGATTTGCGGTGCTGTCGGATGTGGCAGTGTTTCAGTATAAGTGTGACAACTACTATGCCCCACAAGCCGATGGTGGAATATCCATCCTCGATAGCTCTCTCGGCATAGATTGGCGTATCGACCCCGCTAAGGCCATATTGAGCGAGAAAGACCTCCGGCATCCTTATCTCAAGGATTTCGACACTCCATTTGAATTAAGTAGGTCATGAAAATTAGTTTATACTGTCCTACGCGCTTATAAATGACATCATCGTATCATAATATTAACTAATCTTCACTACTTACTGATGAATATACTCGTGACCGGTGCTAACGGTCAGCTTGGCAATTGTCTGCGCAATGCAGCCGCAAAATCTGCCGACAACTACATCTTCACCGATGTGGCCGAACTCGATATCACCGACCGTGATGCAGTGGCTCACAAGGTGAGAGATGAAAATATCGATGTGATAGTGAATTGCGCAGCCTATACCAATGTGGACAAGGCTGAAGATGAGCCTGAATTTGCCGAACTGCTCAATGCAGGAGCTGTGAGAAATCTGGCTGAAGCGGCCAAATCGACCGGCGCCACACTGATTCATGTGTCGACAGACTACGTGTTTGGCGGAGCGGCCGGCAATACTCCCCGCAGAGAGACAGAACCAGTAAATCCGACGGGGGTCTATGGCCTTACCAAGCTCCACGGAGAGCAGGCTGTGGAAGAGGCCGGATGCAAGGCTATTATAATCCGCACTGCGTGGCTCTATTCGGAATACGGACGCAACTTCGTCAAAACAATGCTTTCGCTCACAGCCAGTAAGCCCGAGCTAAATGTGATTTTTGACCAGATAGGCACACCTACTTATGCGCAGGATCTCGCCGACACGATATTCCATATCATAGAGCAGCGAAAATTGGACGGAAATGAGGGAGTGTATCACTATTCCAACGAGGGTGTATGTTCCTGGTATGATTTCACCCGCCACATAGCCGACATCAGCGGACAGAAAGAATGCAAGATTCTACCGTGCCATTCCGATGAATTTCCGTCGAAGGTTATGAGACCGCCATTTTCTGTGCTCGACAAAACAAAACTGAAAGAGACCTTCGGAATCGAAATTCCTTACTGGACCGATTCGCTGGCCATTTGTATCAACAATCTAAAAACTCAGTCATGAAACGAAATATCCTCATTACCGGCGGAGCCGGATTCATAGGCAGTCATGTGGTGAGACTGTTTGTCAATAAATATCCCGACTACCACATCGTAAATCTCGACAAGCTGACCTATGCCGGCAATCTTGCCAATCTCAAAGATATAGAAACCAAGTCCAACTATAGCTTTGTGAAAGCCGATATAGCAGATCTCGACGAAATGCGCCGCATCATCAGCGAGAATCAGATAGACGGAATAATACATCTGGCGGCCGAAAGCCATGTGGACCGTTCTATAAAAGACCCGTTTACATTCGCACGCACAAATGTGATGGGTACTCTCGCCCTTCTTCAGGGAGCCAAGGAATACTGGGAATCACTTCCTGAAAAATATGAGGGTAAGCTTTTCTATCATATCTCGACCGACGAGGTCTACGGAGCTCTTGAGCTCACCAATCCCGAGGGAATCGAGTCGCCGTTCACCACCACAGCCTCTTCGGCCACCCATCACCATGCATATGGCACAGAATTCTTCCTCGAAACGACCAAATATAACCCACACTCCCCCTACAGTGCATCTAAGGCCTCATCAGACCATTTCGTGCGCGCATATCATGACACATACGGAATGCCTACGCTCGTGACCAACTGTTCGAACAACTATGGTCCGTATCAGTTCCCGGAAAAATTGATACCCCTGTTTATCAACAATATCCGGCAGGGAAAGCCTCTTCCTGTGTATGGCAAGGGGGAAAACGTGCGCGACTGGCTGTTTGTGGAAGACCATGCCCGTGCAATCGACCTCATATTCCATGAAGGTAAAGTGGCCGATACATATAACATCGGCGGATTTAACGAATGGAAAAATATAGACCTCATAAAGGTGATAATTCGCACAGTCGACCGTCTGCTCGGTAACCCCGAAGGCCACAGCGACCATCTTATCACATATGTCACTGACCGTCTCGGACACGATATGCGCTATGCCATCGATTCACGCAAACTTCAGAAAGAACTCGGATGGGAACCCTCACTCCAGTTTGAGGAAGGCATAGAGAAAACCGTAAGATGGTATCTTGACAATCAGGAATGGATGGACTATATCACATCGGGAGACTACGAGAGCTACTACGAATCAATGTATGCCAACCGCTGATTCCGCCCTATTCCAACTATAGATGAGGCATGTCCGAACCAGAGAGAGTTCAGGCATGCCTCATTCACATTCTCATCTACTGCAGAAAAATCTGCTGTGAGCGCCCATTACGACGATAGTCGCGCTCCAATGGGTATGAAATCAACTGGTGCTCTCGCCACCCATGAAAAAATAAAGCCTTATTTTTTGATTGAGAGGAAAGATATTGGATGAAATTTCGCTAACTTTGCATTATTATGACAATACCTGAAATTATAGCAAACAATAGCGGAAGAGGGTTTTCAATCGAGGTGCTTCCTCCGCTGAAAGGAAAGGGAATCAAGCAACTGTTTGGCAACATAGACCGTCTGCGAGATTTTAATCCTTCATATATAAATGTGACCACCCACAGGAGCGAACTGGTGTATAAAAGCACTCCCGACGGACTCTACCAGCGACTTACGGAGCGTTCGCGACCCGGCACCGTGGCTGTGGCCGCAGCTATTCAGCAGCGCTACGCTGTCCCGGCCGTACCCCACATAATATGCAGCGGATATTCCAAACTCGAAACCGAATATGCACTCATAGACCTCAGCTTCCTCGGAATCACCAATCTGTTGTTGCTGCGTGGAGACAAAGCCAAGCATGACAGCCGGTTCACTCCCAATGAAAACGGCCACAGCCATGCGAGCGAACTGCAGATGCAGGTGAATGATTTCAACCGTGGTCTGTTTCTTGACGGCACATCTATGGATGTGGTGGCGGAAGCTCCTTTCAGCTATGGAGTGGCCGGCTATCCGGAGAAGCATGACGAAGCTCCCAATATGGACACAGATCTTGCGTGGTTGAAACACAAAGTGGACACCGGAGCGGAATATATAGTAACGCAGATGTTTTTTGACAATGAGCGCTATTTTGCTTTCGTAGACCGTTGCAGACAGGCGGGAATAGATGTTCCTATCATTCCGGGTATCAAGCCGATGGTCAACCGTGCTCAGCTCACAGTTTTGCCAAAAGTGTTTCATGTGGATATTCCTTCCGAGCTTGTGAATGCCATGGCGACATGCCGCACAGACGAAGATGCCAAAGCTGTCGGGGTGGAATGGTGTACGGCTCAAATGAATGATCTTTATTCGAGAGGTGTACGATCCGTGCATATCTATTCTCTGAATGCCACAGCCAGTGTGGAGAAAGTTCTTCAAAGAGTGTTATGAGATTTGCCGACATTCCTGTACATGATTCTATAAAGGACCGACTCCGCGCGATGGCTGATTCGGGGAAAATTCCCCATGCCCTGCTGCTGGAAGGACCATCGGGCACTGGAAAATTAGCTCTTGCGAGAGCTTTCGCACAATATGTGCACTGCACTGACCGGCAGAATGGCGATAGCTGCGGGAAATGTGCGTCGTGTATTCAGCACAAGGCATTTTCGCATATCGACACCCATTACGTCTTTCCGGTCAGCAAACCCGAAAAAAGCTCGTCGGTGAGCCAGCCGGTGTCGACAGATTACCTTCAGGA
The DNA here is from genome assembly GCA_014802045.1 of Bacteroides sp. Classification (GTDB taxonomy): domain Bacteria; phylum Bacteroidota; class Bacteroidia; order Bacteroidales; family Muribaculaceae; genus Paramuribaculum. The sequence goes on along the minus strand of JAAVDA010000002.1, from coordinate 11,634 downwards.
ATGGAGAGATTATCTGACCGGGCGCACATATATGGATTATGAGCGTTGGACAGATGTGTTCCGTAAGAAAAATGCCCAACCTTGCATCTATGTGAGCGAAAGCAATGAATTGCTTCGCAAACTCTCCTTCTCCACCCATGCATCAGACTATAAGATTGTGATTATATGGCTCCCTGAAAAAATGAATGTTGAGGCAGCCAATAAGCTGCTGAAAATGGTGGAGGAGCCTTATGGCGACACCTTGTTCGTGATGGCCAGTGACAACCCTAAACTTATCCTACCCACTATTTATTCACGATTGCAGCGCATAAGAGTAGGTCGCCTTTCGGATGCTTTCGTAGCAGGCACGCTCACCTCAATGGGGATGGATCAAACAGATGCCACGGCTATAGCTCATCTTGCCGAAGGAAGCATGACCGCTGCGCTACACTCTCTCGAAACAGCCGGCGACGATGCGGCCCGCTTCGATCTTTTCACCAGACTGATGCGTCTTGCTTATCAGCGAAAGATTGCCGAGCTTCGCGAATGGGGCGCCACACTCTCATCGCTCGGACGAGAGAAAGAGATAAAATTCTATGACTATGCCGTGAGATTTATCCGCGAAAACTTCGTGTATAACTTCGGAATACCGGAAATCAGCTACCTCAATAGCTCCGAATCTCAGTTCAGCCGCAATTTTGCCCGGTTTATCACCGAAGCCAATGTGGAAAAGCTCGTGGAAGTGTTTACCAACGCACGAACAGATATAGCCGGCAACGCCAACGGGAAAATAGTGAATCTTGATGTGGCTATAAAAGTAATTCTGCTTCTCAAACAATGAATCATCCACACCGCAAACCTTTTCTGCAGCAGGTGGCAGAGATATATGCGGCAGAGTCATCGAGACTTATAGCCGACAGTTGCTTCATATTCCCAAACAAGCGTTCGGCCACATTTTTCCGTCGTTTTCTCGGCGAGGCGCTGAAGGGGCGCAACATACACTTCACCACTGAGACCATAAGCTCTTTTGTGGCTGAATTCTCGCCGCTCAAGGAGGCTTCACGCTACGACCAGATTTTCACGCTCTTCAATGAGTATAGAAAAATTCTCGGTAATGATTCGCTCGATTTTGACAGTTTCGTGTTTTGGGGAGAAATGCTTATCGCCGATTTCAACGATGTGGACCGCTATCTCGTAGACCCCGACAGACTTTTTGTCAATATCAGCCGTTTCAAGGAGATTTCATCCAATTATCTCACCGACGACCAGAAAGAGGCCATAAGACGCTATTGGGGTGAGGAACCCACCTCGGGCAATGTAGATGATTTCTGGAAGCATGTGCATGCAGACCGCCGTAAAGACACAAAGGAAAAATTTCTGAAACTCTGGGAGACTCTCGGACCGCTCTATCATGCATTCAAGAAGAGTCTCGCCCGGCAAGGACTGACCACATCGGGAGCGCTTTACCGCAATGCAGCCGAAGTGCTCCGCAATATCAACAGAGAGCGGCCGTTGCGCTATTCGCGATATGTGTTCATCGGATTCAATGTGCTCACCACTGCAGAAATGAAAATCTTCGAGGTGCTGAAAACTCTCGGAGCTGCCGATTTCTACTGGGATTTCAATTCTCCCGCTTTTGCCAACGGATTTAACCGCGCCAGCAGATTTATTGAACGCAACGCTGCCGAATTTCCATCGCTCCATGAGCTTGAAGAGGAAGCCATAACCACTCTGCCGGAGATTGAGATTGTGGGAGTGCCGGGCAATACGGCTCAGACCAAATATGCGGGCAATATCCTTGCATCGTGGGTTGGAAAAAAAGTAATCTCTAATCCTGAGAATGCTATAGACACGGCGGTTGTGCTTCCCGACGAAGGTCTCTTCGTGCCTCTTCTCCACTCCATACCCGAAGATATTGACTCAGTGAATGTGACCATGGGATTGCCGATGCGCCATAATCCTCTGGCCGCTCTGATGCACTCTATCATTTCCATGCAGTGTGGAACAACGCGATCGCATGGCGAAATCACATTTTTCCATGAGCATGTGACCGCCATAATCTCCTCACCTCTGATAAAGGCTATCGCTCCTGAAGAGTGTGCGGCTCTGGCCGAAGCGATTTTGAAACGCAGGCTCTATCGTGTGCCAGTGTCTGAAACAGCCGCCATCTGCCCTACACTGACGTTTATCTTCTCAGTTCCGGCTGATGAAGAGCACCTCGGGGGAATATTCAATTACCTCAAAGAGGTGATGGACCGAATCAGCCGCCCTGAGGAGAGGATAGACGGCATGGAACAGCACTTCGTGGAAGCCTACCGCCAGAAACTCGACCTTATCGAGGAGGCCTGTATGCGCCACGGCATAGAAATGAGAGGCAAGACTCTCTTCAGAATGATAGAAAGAGCTGTAGCCGCCGACAAATTTCATTTTGCCGGCGAACCCCTCAAAGGCCTTCAGATTATGGGTGTGCTTGAAACCCGATCTCTTGATTTCGACAATGTGATAATGCTCTCCATGAACGAACGAATCTTTCCGCGCAGGCACTATTCAGGGTCTTTTATACCCGACACCCTGCGCAGAGGCTACGGGATGGCTACGACCGACTTTCAGGAAAGCATTTTCGCTTATTATTTCTACCGCCTTATATCAAGAGCACGCCACGTGAGCCTTATCTACGACGCACGCACAATAGGCACTTCTACCGGAGAAATGTCGCGCTATATTGCCCAGCTGCTCTATCTTTTCGGAAAGGGCAAGATCTCACACCGGATCATGAAGTTTGATATCCATGCCGAAGACCGGATAGAGGTGAAAGTAGACAAGACTCCGGAAGTGATGGAAAAGATGAGCAGATTCACAACCGGAGGGAAAGGTAGCCGTAATCTGTCTGCCACAGCCATCAACACCTATATAAAATGTCCGCTCAACTTCTATCTGCGTTTTGTTGAGCGCTATGATCCGGACAATGAGGTGAATGACTACATGGACTCCAGCACCTACGGCACAATTGTCCATGCCGTGATGGAAACCATCTTTGTGACTCTGCGCGGCCAGGCGGCGCAAGTGACTGTGACCAAGGAAATGCTTGAGCGCTATATCAAATCGGCTGAAATACTCATAGACCCGATTGTGACCTCCGCTATCAACGAACACTATAATCATCGTCCGGCAGGCGATATGCGCCCGCTGGTGGGTGAAGCCCTTATACTCGGACGCGTAATAAGAGAGTCGGTTGTGAGGCTGCTGGAAAAAGAGAGCGAGCTCACACCATTCGTGTTTATGGAGGCTGAGGAGGAAATAGTGATAAGCTATAAGGTGAACGATAGACTTGCGGTGAATATCCGTCAGTTCATAGACCGCGTGGATCAACGGGGCGATACCATCAGGCTGATTGACTATAAGACAGGAAGTGATAATTTAGAGGCAAAATCAGTGGAGCAACTCTTCGGCCACTCTGATAAGAATGTAAAGGCATTTCTCCAGCTGATGCTCTACTGCGTGGTCTATAGCATAGCACACCATTACGACGGACCCATACAACCAATCATTTATAGCTTCAGAAATATTGCAAAAGAAGGTATCGTGCCCCTGAAAATCGATAAGGTGCCTCTGGAAGATTACCGGCCGTATGCACCGGAGTTTGAGCAACTGCTCAAAGAGAAAATCGAGGAGATATTCAACCCCGACATCCCGTTTGTGCAGGCAGAGGATGAATCGGCTTGTAAATACTGCAACTTCTGGCGCATCTGCGGACGAGGATGAGCGGACTCTATATCCATATTCCATTCTGCCACTCAAAGTGTGCCTACTGCGACTTCTTTTCCACTCCGCGCGGCTATGATACCGACGCTTATGTGAGCGCGCTAATCGGCGAACTCAAGGCAAGAAAAGATGAGGTGGATACTCCCTTCACCACCATCTACATTGGTGGCGGCACGCCGTCGTCGCTACCGATCCCGACTCTTGAACGGCTGGTCAAATCGCTCCCGTCGGAATCAGCAAAAGAATTTACAATTGAGGTCAATCCGGAAGATGTGACACATGAATTCCTGCATTGGCTCAGGGATAGTCCGCTTTCGAGGGTGAGTATGGGAGTTCAGTCATTCACCGACTCCGAACTCAAAGCCGTCGGGAGGCGGCACACCTCTGCCCGGGCCCGAGAGGCTCTCGATGATCTCATGGCCACAGGGATGAATGTCAGTGCAGACCTTATCTACGGCCTGCCATTGCAGACTGTAGAATCCTGGGAGAAATCGTTGAGCGAACTCCTGGAGTTTCGTCCGCAACATATATCATGCTATGTGTTGTCGTATGAACCCGGCACCGCTCTCACATCACGCCTTCGGGCCGGGAAAGTGAAAGAGTGTGGCGAGGCTGAACTATGTGAAATGTATGCCGCTCTCTGCCAGCAGACGGCGGCATATGGATATGAACATTACGAGATAGCCAATTTTGCCCTCAAGGGCTATCGCTCACGTCATAACTCCTCATATTGGGCTTTCACCCCCTACCTCGGTCTCGGCACCGGGGCACACAGTTTTGACGGACGGCTCCGGCGCGTAAACCCTCCGGATATCGCCGGCTATATCTCTCAGAAAGGTAAAGATTTCTTTGAAGTGGAGGATGAAACTCCGAGAGAGCAGGCCAACGACTTTATTATGGTGAGACTGCGCACTTCCGACGGGCTTGACATGAATGAACTGCGCCGGCGTTTCGGAGCGGCGGTTGCCGACAATGCCCTCGCCACAGCGTGCAGACTGGTTGAAGAAAAGCGGCTGGAATATAAGGGGACAGACCGGTTCAGAATTCCTGAAACGGATTGGCTCACCGCCGATTCGGTGATTCTGGAACTCATAGAAGTGTGATTCAGTCGTGATGATAAGGCTCTCCGCGCAGTATTGTCATGGCTCTATAGACCTGCTCTGCGAAAAAAAGCCTTACCATCTCGTGGGAAAATGTCATCCGGCTCAGCGACAATTCGGAATCAGCCCGGCGATGTACCTCATCACTGAAACCATAAGGGCCACCAATCACAAACACAATTCTCTTCAGACCGGCTACCGCACCTTTCTCTATAAAGCCGGCAAATTCACGCGATGTCATCTGGCGGCCATGCTCATCGAGAAGCACCACTCGGTCTCCCGGCTGCAATCCCTCAATTATTTTAGCTCCCTCACGCTCCTTCTGCACACCCTCGTCGAGAGTGCGTGAAGTCTTTATATCCGGAATAATCACGAATTCCACCGGCATATAGCGTGAGGCACGCCTCACATAGTCGTCGGTTGCGGTGCGGAGATAGTCGGTCGCGGTGCGGCCTACGGCCATAATTATTATTTTCATTTCAAAATATGGAGGAGATGTTGTAATTTTGTGCAAAAGTAGCGAAAATAAAAATTATATCAGACATGAAAAATAAAGAGGAGCTCATAGACGACCTTCTTGATTTGGCTTTTGCCGAGGATGTGGGGGATGGTGATCACACTACCCTGTCGACAATTCCCGCTGACGCGCGCGGCAAACAGCGTCTCATCGTAAAAGAAGAGGGAGTGCTTGCCGGAGTGGATATAGCCCGCAAGGTGTTCGAGAAATTTGATCCCGAGCTGAAAATGACCGTATATATAGAAGACGGCGCGAGAGTGAAACCCGGCGATATTGCCTTTGAGGTGGAAGGGAGCGTGCGCTCACTCCTCCAGACAGAGCGCACGATGCTCAATATCATGCAGCGCATGAGCGGTATCGCCACTATGACCGCCCGCTATCAAGACCGTCTTGCCGGACTCAAGACCAAGGTGCTCGACACCCGTAAGACAACTCCAGGCATGCGTCTGCTCGAAAAAGAGGCTGTGAAGATTGGAGGTGGTGCCAACCATCGCATAGGGCTCTTCGATATGATTCTAATAAAGGATAATCATGTGGATTTTGCAGGAGGAATCACTCAGGCTGTGACAAGCGCAAAAGAATATTGCCAATCCACAGGACGCAACCTCAAAATCGAAGTAGAGGTGCGCAACACTCAGGAAATCGATGAGGCTCTGGCCGCCGGAGTGGACCGCATAATGCTCGACAATTTCACGCCCGAACGCACACGCGAAGCTGTGGCCCGCATTGCAGGCCGCACTGAGATTGAATCATCGGGTGGAATCACACTCGACACACTCCGTGCCTACGGCGAATGCGGTGTAGACTATATTTCGGTGGGCGCACTCACCCATTCCGTGAAAGGACTTGATATGAGCTTCAAGGCCTGCTGAAATCAGCTGCAAGCAGTTTATCTATATCAATATCACCGAGAGCCGGCACTACAATGTCGACTCTCTGCTCTATATAGTGCGACGGATAGGTGGTGGCGATGCCCACCACCACGGCACCCGAAGCACGTGCGGCAGCAAGCCCCTGCAGGGAGTCTTCAAACACGAAACACTCTTCAGGCTTCCGACCTATCTCACGCGCAGCACGGAGATATCCTTCAGGATCGGGCTTTGAGCGGCTCACCATAGAGCCGTCTATCACCACCGACATTAGCTCCTTCAGCTCCGGAATAACCGTAAACAGCCGCTCCATCTTGCGGTCATCACTGCTTGTGACAAGCGCCAGAGGCACATCGCGACGACGAAGCTGCTCAAGAAATTCAATAGCACCCGGATAAGGCTCAAATTTCATCTGAGCCTGAAAATTCATGAGACGTTTCGTGATGTCATCCCTAACTTCTTGCGACTTATAATTGTTTAGTATAACAGGAAGCGTAGTTCCTTTTATAGCCACGGCGTAGTCGGGTATGCCGGTAGGATATATTTCATCAATCTCCTGCCAGAACTCAGTGTAGCGTCCCTCACTGTCGATTATCACTCCGTCGAGGTCAAAAAGTGCTCCGCAATTTCTCATATGTCAAACGTTAAACTATTTTGTGCAAAATTAATATCGGCAGAGTTATTATTCCTCGTATTTTCAGTTAATTTTGCAAAACAATAAGAAAATATATGGCTCCGCAACCCGCTTCATCACCCACCACTCTCGGCACCAGTTCTATAAGTAAGCTGCTTGTGCAGTATTCGGTGCCTGCAATCATTGCCAGTGTAGTCACCTCACTCTATAATATTGTAGACTCCATATTCATAGGCCGCGGAGTGGGTCCGATGGCCATAGCAGGGTTGGCAATCACCTTCCCGCTGATGAATCTTGTGGTGGCTTTCTGTACGCTGATTGCTGTGGGCGGCGCCACAATCTCGTCGATATTTCTCGGGCAAAAAAACCTGAACAGAGCCACCGATGTGGTTAATAATGTGATGATACTCTGCTTGATTCATTCAGTGATATTCGGCGGCCTGACTCTGATTTTCCTCGACCCGATTCTTTATTTTTTCGGCGCCACTGAAGAAACCATCGGATATGCGAGAGAATTTATGACCGTGATTCTCTACGGCACACCGATTTCTTATGTGTTTATCGGACTCAACAATCTCATGCGCGCCACCGGATATCCGAAAAAAGCTATGGTGTCGGCACTCCTGTCGGTGGGAGTTAACGTGATTCTTGCCCCGATTTTTATTTTTCATCTCGGCTGGGGAATAAAGGGTGCGGCTATAGCTACAATCTGCGGACAGTTTTCGGCTTTCATCTGGGTGTTGTGGCATTTTGTGTCAAAGTCAAGCTACGTGCATTTCAAGCTCGACAACCGTTGGCTCACCGGTTCCATAATCAAACGAATCTACGCAATCGGTCTGTCGCCGTTTCTGATGAATGTGTGTGCCTGCATAGTCGTGATTTTCATAAATAAAGCTCTGCTCGACTATGGTGGCGATGCAGGCAACCTTACTATAGGAGCCTATGGAATAGTGAACCGTACGACGATGTTTTTCGTAATGATTGTGTTTGGTGTAACGCAAGGTATGCAGCCGATTCTCGGATATAACTACGGCGCCGGACAGTGGGACCGAGTGAAAAAAACGCTTAAAATCGGTATCAGCCTCGGTGTCTGCATCACCACAGCAGGATGGCTCGTGACCGAACTATTCCCCAACACGGTGAGTTCGCTCTTCACCACAGACTCCACACTGATCGACATAGCACGCCGGGGATTCCGCATCTACTTCATCTGCTATCCGGTGGTGGGATGTCAGATCGTGATTCAGAATTTCTTTCAATCTGTGGGCAAACCAAAGCTGTCTATATTCCTTTCGCTCACGCGTCAGCTCATATTTCTAATTCCGTTTCTCATCATTATCCCGAGATTCTTCGGTGTAGACGGTGTGTGGGCAAGCATGGCAGCGAGCGATGTTATAGCTTTCATTGTGGCTACCCTCACCCTAATCTATCAACTCCGGCGCCATAACCGCAAGATGGCCTCGGAAAAACAACTCTCAAACCAATAAGTAGGTCATGAAAATTAGTCTGCTCAATCTCATGCCTTACTCCAGACTCACATAAAAAATCAAGATTATGAACAAGACTCTTACAATAGCCCTCGTGGCACACGACCAGCGCAAGGCCGATATGGTCGACTGGGTGAAATATAACGCCGAATTTCTTTCACACCATCATCTCGTGTGTACCGGCACCACCGGAAGTCTCATAAAGAAAGCATTTGACGAACTTGGCATAAAAGCCGACATAACCTGCATGAACTCCGGCCCGATGGGAGGAGATGCTGAAATAGCCGCAATGGTTGTGAGACATGAAATTGATTTGGCAGTGTTTCTGATAGACGACCTCAATCCGCAGCCACATGAGGCCGACATACAGATGCTGCTCCGGCAGTGCAGAATCCACAACGTGCCTATTGCATGCAACCGTATAAGCGCCGACTTGATGATTTCGAGCACTCTGTGGGATGAAGACAGCTATGTGCCCGCCAAGCAAACCTACAAAAAATTTGACCGGAAATGATAGAAGAACTTCAAATCCGAACCGATCCGGCCACCGCATCCTCAGAGTTGAAACTTGCCGCACTCATCAGCACGCAGCTTCAGATTGATGCCAACCGCATAAAGGCAATCACAATCACACGCAGAAGCATTGATGCCCGCCAGAAGCAGGTGATGGTGAACCTCGCCGTGAGAGTCTACGTGGACGAGGCTCCAGACAACACCTCGCTATGCGTGCCCGAAACCTATCGGCCGCTTGGAGAGGAGGCTCCACGGTGTATTGTGGTCGGAGCCGGCCCGGCCGGACTCTTCGCTGCCCTGCGCCTGATTCAGTTGGGCATCCGGCCAATCGTGATAGAGCGCGGCAAAAATGTGGATGACCGGCGTAAAGACCTGGCCAATATCTCACGCAGCGGCAAAGTGGACAGCGATTCCAACTATTGTTTCGGCGAAGGTGGAGCGGGAGCCTACTCAGACGGCAAACTATACACCCGAAGTAAGAAACGCGGCTCTATAGAACGCATTCTCAACATCTTCTGTCAGCATGGAGCAAGCGAAGAGATTCTTATCGACGCCCATCCTCATATCGGCACAGATAAATTGCCCGACGTTATCAAGTCCATGCGTCAGACTATAGAACGTTGCGGCGGAAAGGTGTATTTCTCCACCCGCATGACCTCACTTGCCATCACCGACGGCAAAGTGACCGGCGTAAACACCACCGCAGGTAAGTTCGACGGTCCCGTTATTCTTGCCACCGGCCATTCAGCACGTGATGTCTACAGCTCTCTTCTCAATTCATCCGTAGCTCTTGAGCCCAAAGGGATAGCCGTTGGAGTCAGACTCGAACATCCTCAACAGCTCATAGACCGCATAAGGTATCACTCCCCCGCAGGAAGAGGAAAATATCTCCCGGCAGCCGAATATACTATGCTCACGAGGGTGGACGGACGAGCCGTCTATTCATTCTGTATGTGTCCGGGTGGGTTCATAATTCCTGCTGCGAGCGAAGAGGGTCAGATGGTGGTCAACGGTATGTCGCCCTCCAACCGCGGAACCAAATGGGCCAATTCAGGCATGGTGGTCGAAGTGTTGCCCGAAGATGTGGATGGCTATGAAGCCTATGGCCCCCTTAAGATGATGGCCTACCAGCAGGAAATAGAACAACGGTTTTATAATGACGGCGATGGTACGCAAAACGCTCCGGCTCAGAGAATGACCGATTTCGTGAACGGACGCGATTCAGCCTCGCTACCCCCCTCTTCTTATGCGCCCGGGCTGCATCCGGCAAGAGTAGACAAGCTGCTCCCCCTCGGGATTTCACGCAGACTCCAGGAAGGATTCAAAGAATTCGGACGCAAAAACCGGGGATTCCTTACCGGCGAGGCCATAGTGATTGGCGATGAGACACGCACCTCGGCTCCGGTGAGAGTGGTGCGCCACAATGATACTCTCCAATCAGTCTCTACTCCCGGACTCTTCCCAACCGGAGAGGGTGCCGGATATGCCGGCGGCATAGTTTCGGCGGCAGTCGACGGCGAGCGCGCCGCCGAGGCAGTGGCAGCAGCTCTCGGCAAATCCATTACAGAAGATAAAGTATTGTAACTACAGTCCATTTACAATTTCATCAGTCATGATTACCGCATCACAAAAAAGAAAAGAAAATATAGCAGAATATCTGCTCTACATGTGGCAGATAGAAGATATAATCCGTGCAAACGGCCTTGATATAGATAAAATCAAGCATAATATCATCGACAAATATCCCGATCTCTCCGACTCGCAGCGACGGGAAATGACAGAATGGTATGAGAGTCTCATAGACATGATGCGTCGTGAGGGTGTGGAGAAGTCTGGCCACCTACAGTTGAATAAAAACACGATAATCCAACTCGTAGACCTACATCAGGCTCTGCTTAAAGACCCTCAGTTTCAGGATTATTCCGCCGAGTTCTACCGTGCGCTCCCCTACATTGTTGAGCTCCGGTCTAAAGCCGGTGAGAACAAATCGGGAGAGATAGAGACATGCTTCAATGCGCTCTACGGCATGCTTATGCTCCGTCTGCAAGGTAAGGAGATTACTCCGCAGACGGCTGATGCCATTAAGCAGATTTCACGCTTCATAGCGCTGCTTGCCCACAATTTCAAGCTCGACGAAGCCGACCAGCTGTTTAAGAATAAAAGTTAACCCGGCACGTGGCGTGCCAGGAACCGCCAGCACCAGATAGTCCGACCCTCTCCGAGGTCGTGAGAGAGATGTGATACTATCCACCCCGCACAACATGTGCGGGGTTAACAAGATATCAGGCCATCCCGGCCTGACACATAGCTTTCATGAGCTAAACAATCCCTTTCAACAACCGCTTTTTTACATTGACCCGAAATGTTCCACGGCCGCCACTCTCTCTGTGCCGTTTTCCCTATATTCAATGCCGGTAGGAAAGAAAATCTGTTGCAGCTTACTTTCCTGTTCATTTTCGGTCTGCCTTGCGCATACTGTAAACAGGAGCACACATGCAGACCACAAAATGCATCTGTCTAAAAATCTCATTGTTTGAAGTAATATTTCACCAAGAGAGGATTATCGTCGTCGGGATTGATATCGGCAAGGGTCATACCCTCCGGAAGAAACTGCTCATAGAGCGGTAAGTCCTCCCAACTCATTTTCGCGAGTATATAATCATCGTTCATCAAAAGAATAAATCCATTCATCTGACCATCACCTATCTGCGAGCCAACAACGTTGCATCCCGACCTACGGTCATGGAAAATATAATGTCGTTTCGGAATGCTT
>JAAVDA010000001.1 GCA_014802045.1 Bacteroides sp. | reverse complement strand
ATTACGTATTGATGATGCTACAAGTACATCAAGTAAATTTACTATAGTAATATCTTTAAGGCCATTACCAATAGAATCCACAGAATCCTATATTTTTTCTGCTGATAATCTGAAGGCAACCCTATATGTTCCCGATGAACAAAGCGTAGAAGAATATAAAAAATCTGATGAGTGGAAAGGTTTCAAATCCATTAAGCCGATTAATGAGTTTACAATTCCGGCCACAAAGATTGAAGTTTCTCCAACGACGGTTGATTTGATAGCTACAAGGACAGTTGAAATCAAACCTACTATAACCCCTCTTGATGTGACCGATATTTTCCCGGATAATACGATAGATAAAACGGTAAATTGGTCTTCAAGCGACGAATCTGTAGCTACGGTGGATGCCTCAGGCATGGTGACGGCTGTAAAGGAGGGTCTGGCCACGATTACAGCTGCGACTCCCAACAATCTCACTGCGACCTGTGAGGTGACGGTTAAGCCGCTTGTAGTCGAGGCAGAAGGGGTTACACTCGACAAGACTACTCTCAATCTTACGGAAGGAGAGACGGCGACTCTCTCAGCAACTGTGTCACCGGAGAATACGACGGATAAGACTGTGACATGGACTTCGAGTGATGCGACCGTGGCTTCCGTCAATACAGGCGGTGTGGTTACAGGCCTTAAAGCCGGAACAGCAACTATCACGGTGTCAACAATAAATGGACTGACGGCAACCTGTGATGTAACAGTAAAGGCAGCAACGGTTGAAGCATCAGGCCTTACTCTCAATCTCGAAGAGACAGAGCTTGTGAATGGTAAGACCGTACAACTCCAGGCTACCGTGATCCCCGGAAATGCTACCGACAAGAACGTGACGTGGACTTCGAGCGATGCGACAGTTGCCTCAGTCAATGCATCCGGCCTTGTTACCGCACTCAAGTCGGGTAAAGCCACCATCACTGCTTCCACTGCCAACGGTCTCAAAGCCACTTGTGAGGTCACCGTCGTAGNNGCNACAGTTGNCGCNTCAGGTCTCGAACTCAANCTNGANGANGCTGAAATCGTAGAGGGCGAGAGCGTACAGCTTCAAGCGACGGTGNTACCCGCCGANGCCACCGACAAGACAGTGACATGGACTTCGAGCGACGCAGCGGTTGCCACGGTCAATGCTTCCGGACTGGTAACCGCACTTAAGCCGGGCAAAGCCACCATAACCGCCTCCTCTGCCAACGGTCTCAAAGCCATCTGTGAGGTCACCGTCGTAGTCGCGACAGTTGGCGCATCAGGTCTCGAACTCAATCTGGAAGAGGCTGAAATCGTAGAGGGCGAGAGCGTACAACTCCAAGCGACAGTGTTACCCGCCGACGCCACGGACAAGAGCGTTACATGGACTTCGAGCGATGAGACGGTTGCCACGGTAAATGCTTCAGGCATGGTAGCAGCACTTAAGGCAGGTACCGCAACCATAACTGCCGCTACCGCAAACGGCCTCACTGCAACATGCACCGTGACCGTAACAGCCAAGCCGAGCGGTATCGAGGGTGTGGATGGCGACGGAGTGCCTGCGGTGAGCATTGAGGGTGGCGAAATCGTGATCAGCGGCGACGGCGTGGCCGAAATCTACAGCCTCACCGGTAGCCGGGTTGCCGTGGCCAACGGCGGCCGCATCAGCGGTCTGCCCAGAGGCATCTATCTGGTGCGCCTCGCCGGAAAAACCTATAAAATAGCCCTGTAGAGTAGGAAAGAATCTTAAAAACAATTACTTTTGTGTCATGATAATCCCGGTCATGACACAAAAGTAATAAACCAATCAAATACATTATGATAAAGCGTGTCTTATTTTTGCTATCGGCGTTGATATGGGCCATGAGTGCCGTGTGTGCCGATGTGAGTGTGACGTTGTCGGGTCTGCAGTCCGAAGCCACCGCTACGCTCACCATCTCGTCTTATGAGTATCTTTCTACGATAGAGGCGAAAGAGAATGGAAACTATGTGTTTAAGGACGTACCTGCCGGTACTCACTACGTTAAGGCCGAGGCTGACGGTTACACCGCTTTGCCCTCTCAGGCAGTGATAGTGGGTGAGAGCGGGAGTGTGATTCCGGCGCAGGCTATCCGGCTGGTGCTTACACCCATGTCGGNCAATGCTGATGAATGGACTTTCTCATGGGCGGAAGACGGTAGTCCGGCCGGTCAGACTTTGAGGTCGCACGTGAACGAACCGGTTGAAATCGACTTCCTCGGTAAAAAGATAGTTCCGGCGGATGTGCCTTCATTTGAACTTCTCGCCAAGGATTACAACATATATCTTACCGACGGAGACCTCAAGTGGACGCAGGAATATGCCTACCGCATTCTCGAGACGCTTAAGACCATACCGGCAGGCTTCGGCGGAATGAAACCGGCATCTTTCAGGCTCACAGACCGCCATATCGAGAGAGATATCGAGGTGACAGACCTGGGAGAAGGATGCGAGGTGGAGATTTCGAAAGATGCGTTTTATTATGCCAATCCTTTCCTTGTGGATCTTGACGGAGTGCGCGGCCGTCTGTTCTCCAAACGTCTTCACCATGCGCTCGTAAATTATGCCACGGATTTCGGACAAGACACCAATAGAGCCGCGTCCATCCTCAGAGACAGGTTTGGTTGTGAGATAATGAATGTGGACTATGAGAACTTGACCAAAGGTATCACAGACGAGACCGCTGCCCACTTCCAGCAGTTTCTCCCCACTGAACTCGTGAGCATTATCAATATGCTTGAGGAGCTGCCTGAGGGTTTCCATGTAACTCCGCATCTCAATTATCTCATCAGGCGCATCAACGGTATGCCTCATCCGATTTATCCGGAATTTGCCGCCGTGACATGGGCGGTGGACAACGGGTACATAGAGTTTATGGAAAATTCTTTCGGAGGCAATAATCTTGATTTCGAGACCTTACGCCTGATTCTTCATGAGAAAACCCATTTCCTCTGGGCATACACTTTCCCTGAAGAGCTTAAAAAGGACTGGATAGAACTCGGCGGATGGTATGAAGATCCAAATGCAGCCGACGGTTGGTCTACAACTAAAAATACAGAATTCGTAAGTGCCTATGCCCACGCACATAATCCTAATGAGGATATGGCCGAGTCAGTGGCGTTCTATCTCAAGAATCCTGATATGCTGATGTCGCGTTCGCCGGAAAAATATGAGTTTATCTGCAACCGTGTGATGCACGGCACACGCTACATCTCAAAAATCCCCGACCATCTCACATTTGAGGTGCTCAATCTGTCGCCCGACTACGATTATCCAGGCAAGATAAAAAGGCTGAGTGTGGTTTCGGCCGGTGCTCCGGAGGAGGATAAGGTCGTGACAGTGGAGATTGAGCTCAACGATGAGGAGGGATATGACGATGATGCTTCATCGGCAATCGTAAGACTTTTTAGCCCAGAGTTCATATGCTCTGACGGCACGAAGGGCAGTCAGTATGCCGATCTGTGGATGTACCCTGTAGATGGCAACGGACACCTTCTTCGCGGATCGGTGACTATCAGCAAGTACAGTAAGTCGGGCCATTGGACAGCCGGAGACATCAAGGTCAATGACATGCAAGGCAATCAGCGCTTCGAGGGGCGGAATGACTGTGTGTTTGACCTCTATGTCAACAATCCTCTCGAAGATATTACCCCTCCTCAATATAATGGTGATCTGAGATACATTCTCACACCCAAGGAAATCGACGGTCATGAAGCCCAGAATCTTCAGGTGAGGTTTAAGATTTCGGACAATGTTGGCTTTAAGAGGGTGCTTGTCCGTCTCCAGCTTCCCGGCTCAACATATAGTCAGGATTATGATGGCTATTATGAGGAGGAAACCGGCGAAGGAGTCGTAGATATCCCTATCACGGAATATTTCCCCGAGGGTGATTATTATTTGCGTCTTGTTTCATTGGATGACAAAGCAGGCAATAACATATGGCATGTGTTTTCTGATGATTCTAATGATAGTCCGATCCAATATGTGCATATCACCACCGCCAATCCTGACACGCAGAATCCTGAGGTGGATCTGGACAGAATCACCGTGTATGCCGAGCCGACCAAGCCTGAGGCTCCGGACGGAGAGACACTTGTGACCATCTCGTTCTATGCCCGCGATGATAAGTCTGGTTTAGGCACGGTTAATTACCGTCTGAGAGATCCTCAGGGCATAGACCATTTCGAGTATTTCTACCATCGAAACTTTTATTCACTTTATTTTAACGGTGACCCTACCGTATGGGAGCACTATCTCATAAAAGTCGTGTTGCCCAAAGGTAGCGCTCCCGGCATCTGGGGGCTGGCTCAGATGACGGTGGCTGATAAGGCGTTCAATCAACTGACATATGATTTCGTGGAGACGCTGATTTTTGAGCCGGACGACAATGAGTCGGATTATGAGCTGTTTGCCGATATCGACGAGGAAATGGTGACATTTGATGTCAATTCGTCGGCTGAGAATGCCTACAGCTACTCATGGCGCCTCATCCACGAGGATAGTGGCCTTGAATTAGCCGGNAATTCAAAAGACGTTGCGTCGCGTGCCATCTCGGCATCCTCGAATATCGATGTAAGCAACATGCCCGGTGGAGACCTGATTCTCATTGTCAAGGTGCATGACGAGGGCGGTACNGTTCAGTCAGTGAAGACCAAGCGTCTTTCTTACCTGAAGGCTGTGAAAAAGATAGCTCTTGAGTCGGTAATCATGGAATTNACCGAAGGAGAGACCGGNACTCTTAAAGCGACCATTACTCCGACTGATGCAACGGACAAGGCCATTGCATGGAGCTCTTCTGCTCCCGAAGTTGCTTCAGTGAGTGAGGATGGCGTGGTGACTGCGCTAAAAGCAGGCACCGCAACCATAACGGCCGCTACCGCAAACGGCCTCACTGCAACCTGCACCGTGACNGTNACAGCTAAGCCGAGCGGCATNGANNNNGTGGATGGCGACGGGGTGTCGGCTGTTCGTGTAGAGGGCGGCGAAATCGTTATCAGCGGCGATGCCGTAGCTGAGGTCTTCAGCCTCACCGGTAGCAGGGTGGCTGTGGCTAATGGCGGCCGCGTGAGCGGTCTGCCCCGTGGCATCTATCTCGTGCGCACCGGCGGCAAAACCTTCAAAATAGTCCTTTAAGCACTTTTCGATTATATTTCCGGAGGAGAGGCTGTCTAACAACCGAAGTTAGGCAGTCTCTTTTTTTGTGCAAAAATCAGATTATTCAGGCGGCATTTTTTCTCCAACGTATATGAGTTGTGTAATCGCTTAAATGACGTCTCAA